>CACYZF010000020.1 GCA_902778895.1 uncultured bacterium | reverse complement strand
GGTTTCCCATTTGCCGCCCTTGCGGACATCGACTTCATAACCGGAGACGAGTTCGCCCTGCGTGGTGGAGAGGAATTCCGCCATTTTGAGGAAGTTGAGCTTCTTCGTGCCGCCGAATTCGACCGTGCCGACGTTGTTTTCGATCTTGACTTCATCGCCGAAGATCTTGTTCGCATAGAGCGAATCGATGGCGGCCTTGAACTCCTTCAGGCGCTTCACGTCGTTCTCGTGGATCAGGCCACGTTTATCCGGCGCCATGCCGAGGTTCATGTACGCGCCGCAGCCGACCGAGCGCAGATAGATGCGCACGAGGTGATGCACGCTCTTCTGGTTGTTGTCGTCGTAGGCGTGGTAGAACCAGTTCGGACGGAACGCCACGTCGGCGTCGCCTGGCATGAAGAACACGCCGTCCTTCTTTCCGACCGGGTTGTCCGCGAAATCGCAGAAGCCGGGCGCGGGTTCGCCGCGCTGTCCCCACGGAGCGCGCGGGGTCCAGGAACCGAAGGATTCCTCGGCGGCGAATCCCTGTTCATTGCCCATCCACCGCACGTCCGGTCCGACGTCGCTGAAGATCGCCACGCCGGGCTGGAGTTCGCGCACCATCTGCCAGGTGTGAATCCAGTCGTAGTACGTGCGATGGTCGATGTTGCGGCGTTCTCGTGCGCCGCCGTAGTAGCCGTCGCCGCCGTTCGCGCCGTCGAGGAAGAGCTCGAAAGCCGGGCCGTAGTTGGTCAGAATCTCGCGGAGCTGTTCCTGGAAGACCGGCAGGTAGTCGGGCGTACCGTACTTGGCGTTGTTACGGTCCCACGGGGAAACGTAGAATCCGACGTCGAGGCCGTACTTGCGGCAGGCGTCCGCCATTTCCTTCACGTAGTCGCCCTTGCCGTCGCGGAATTTGGTCTTCGTGATGTTGTGCTCGGTGGTCTTGGTCGGCCACAGGCACAGGCCGTCGTGGTGCTTGCAGACGATGATGATGCCCGTGATGCCGCCGTCTTTGCAGGCCTGTACGATCTGCTCGGCGTCGAATTCCGTCGGAGCGAAACGCTGCGGGTCCTCGTCGCCGTAGCCCCATTCCTTGTCGTAGAACGTGTTCGGGCCGAAGTGCAAAATGGCGTAGATGTCGTGGTCGCCGCGCTTCAAGATGCGTTCGGAGGGTGCGCGCCCTGCGTTGAATTTCGAGAGGATGGGGAAGTTCTTCTGAACTTGGGCGTCCGGATGCATGAACTGCGCATCAGCAGCATGCACGGAGGAAAAGAAGAACGGAGCGGAAAGCGCGAAAAGCGCGAGGAGGGTGTGTCTGATGAACGGGTTCACGAAAAAAACTCCTTGCTGTTTATTTTGTTGGTTTGTATAGCGGGCATGATTTCAGTTTTCAGATGCGTTAAGGCATAATCTACCATGCTGGTGGGAGAAAAACAAATACTCGTCTAAAAAAATCCGCTCTTTTCCAAAAAAATCCATTCCATTGAAGGTGCAGCCATGTGCTGAGCCCATCGCTGGCTTCAGAGGCTGACGTTCAAGTTGTCTTCTTTGGTGTTTCATATTGGAAAACCTTTCATCGAACATTAGGCTCGAAATTGATTTGTTTACTTTGCCTCGCGGGGAAGCAACGGGCTCAGAGGTGCGCCAAGATAACTCCTTCTGACACGTTCGGGGTAGAACACGAGGCGTTCGACCGCGACAGCGGGATCAACCATTACGACCTTGAACGTGTGCAGGCCGGCTTCCTTCACTTCGTGCGTCACGCGTACCTTGCGGACATTTTCATAGACCTCGTTGTTCAAGCGTTTGAACTCACGGGAAAGAGTATCGGTGATTTTTACCGGTTCGTCATCGAATGTCGTGCCGAGCCTAAGCTCACGGATGTTCAGAGTCCCCGCAGTAGGATTATCCGGGAAGATCGGCATGATTTCAACATCAATCGTCACTTTGCCTGGCTCCGGGATATAGACGGAATATTCGAGTGTCGGAGCGGCACTTGGGGGCAGAATAGATGGTGTTGGTTGGGGGAACACAGCCATCGCTCCATTGGAATTGAAGCCCCAGCGTCCCAGTCCTGAAACTTTTTGCCAGGCAACTCCATTGACGTCCTGTTTCGAGTTAAAGCCGGAAGCCGGGATGACAAAAGCATCCGACAGACTGCCGTAGAATTCTTTTTCCGGAAGCTTCGATGCATCCGCCTTTACAGTCTTGACTGTGATCTTGACCGGTTCCATGCCAGATGATGAAATGGAAAAACTGGTTGCGGCCTCGCCGATGGGTACGTGATCCCAGTCAATCGACACATAGACCACCTCGTCTTTCGTTCCATCAACTACGACATGTTCCCTTGACAGCTTCACGCTGGGAGTCGTGCTTGTCAGACGGCATTCGATTTTTCCCTTGTCGGAACGATTGAATAACGTCACCGGGTATTTTTGATTGCTCATGGAATCAAACGTCGGGAGTGTCAGACTCTGAACTTGATGCGGCGCGGCCTTCTCACTTCCTTCTACAGCTATGCCGAGCATCGGTTCTGCTGTTGGTTCCGGCATACGCGAGATACGCGGCAGGGAGTTGTTTTGAGGCATGCTCCACTGCGTGTAGCCGATATGTTTGTCGGACATCATGTTTTTCCACTTGCCGCCAGCCATTTCCGCGCTGTTGTAGTAATCCGAAAGCTGTTTGTCCTTCTCGAAAAGCTCTTGAGCTTTCCGGAGCGAAACAGACGCACTTGCTCGTCCCTGTTTCGCGAAAGTGTCGGCTTTGGCGAGCTCAGTGTAAATCTCAGCCGTGCCAGCACCCGCCACGACCGGGTAATAGACCAGCTGATAGAACACGTCGGCATAATCGGACGGCATTCGTTTCTTCAACGATTCCGCGCGATCCGCTATCTCCTGCCATGCTTCTGAAAAACGGTCGGCTTCATTATAGTTCACGGCGCTCCAGATGCGAGTCTGTTGAAGTTCCGGCTTGCGGATATAGTTCAGACGGATGTATTCGGAGATTAGATCAGCGCATTCTTTCGCAAGGTCTTTCGGAAAGATTTCTTCACACCAGGATGCTGTCCAGTCATTAATTTTTGTGAATGGAATCAAATCGGGATTCCATGCATATTCCATGATAAAACCGATTTCCGCTTCCTTCGGCTTCAGATCGCCTACGTTTATGATCCACATCCCGCGCAAGCCGTATTGATAAGCTAAATACAGCTGATGCCAAATCTGCGGGATTGGGCGTGTGCTGATCCAACGATCATTCCAGGGACCGCCGTTCATGTCAATATGGTAATACAGCCCCAGAGTTTCAGGATGTTTCCGTTCCTCTTCATCGGGGAGCTGAAGCAAGTAGCCGAAATTGCTGTCGCTGAACGTGAGAATAACGTCCTCAGGCGGGCGGACGCCACGGTTGTAGAACGTCCAGATTTCGTTGAATACCACCCACATCTGTGGCACGGTGGCGGGATCACGCCCGTACGCTTCGCGGATCAGCTCACGCTGATCGTGGAAGAGCTGATAGAGCAGATCGCGGTTGCTGTCAAAATTCGAGTTCGGGTCAAGTGGCAGGTCGCCGTCGCCGCGCAGGCCGACGGTCGGCAGGTTGTCGTACTTCGCGTTGCGCTTCAGCCCCTCCAACCAGAACTTTTTCATGTTATCGGTGTTTTTTCGGTAATTCCATTCGCCAAGCTGACGGCTGCGCTTTGTCCATTCCTCCTGATTGCGCATCAGAGGCTCGTGGTGGCTGGTTCCCATGATCACGCCGTATTCATCGGCAACGACTGGGTTCATGGGGTCGTCCTCGTTGAAAGCCTTGCCCCACATTGCAGGCCACAGATAATTGCCCTTCAGGCGTAGAATCAGTTCGAACATGTGTGCGTACATCTTGGAGTTGATGCCGCCAAAGTTGGCTCGAGACCAGTTACCGAAAGACGGTTCCTCATCGTTGATGAAGATGCCGCGGTATTTCACTTTCGGCGGTTCCTGCACATATACCCCGGGTGTCGCATATAACGAATCCGAATGCGTCACCGGCACATCCGCCCACCAGTACCACGGGGAAACACCAATACGTTTGGAAAGTTCATAGATGCCGTAGATCGTGCCGCGTTTGTCGCTGCCCGCGATTACCAGTGCATCATTGTTGACCAGAATCAGATACGATTCCCATTTTCCCTTGATCGCGTCGACATTGAGTTTGTTATCTTTGATCAAAGAGTCAATGAGAGGGCTTTTTCCAACCGTGCCGATCAAAATCGCGCCAGAACGCGTTTTGCCGTCCATTTCGACAGGTGATGCTGTTCCCGTAACACGCTTCACGTCCTCGCCCAGGTCCTTCGCAGCGCGGATGACCTGAGGATATTCTTCCCCACTCAAAATGATCGTCGAGGTTTGACCATCGTCGGCGATACGGAACATAGAACCGACATTGTTCGATGACCGCTGAATCATACTCTCGAATTTTAACGAAACATCCGGAACGACATCCGCCGCGAAAACGGATGCACTAGAGATAAATGCTGGAATGGCAAGAGCAAAAAGTATCGCCTTGTGCCTGTTGTTCATAATCACAAAACTCCTTGTTTTAAAGTGGTTGCATATTTTTTATAGTTTGTCCGTATTCAAACCAGTCAAAATCGGCATAGCCGTCGCTGTTCTGTTGCACATGGGCGTAGAGTGCCATCGTTTTTTTAGGAGACTAACAACCTGGATAAAAATTATCCCTTTGCATGGTGGATCATTTCATCGCAAATGGCAATGAACTTGCGGATGTCTTCATCGGGAATATCTCCTTTCAGCTGGGTTAGAAGCTTTTGTCTGGCTTCCAACACTTCATGCATGATTGCCCGACCTTTCTCTGTCAATTTGATCGATTTCAATCGGGCGTCTTCAACAGAGGGGACACGGAAGATATAATCTTGCCGTTCCAGTCTTTCCAACAATCCGGTTACGGATGACGGACGAATTTGAAAGGCCTTTTCAATATCTTTATTGTATACATCTTTTGATTCATTCAAGGCGAGATACATCAATACACCGGATTGACTCGATGTCGTACCGGCTGACTGAAAAAACGAATATCCGAGATGTTGTAAACATCTGCCGAGCAGAATAAACCTTCCTACAAAATCAAGGTCCCATTCAGTCATGTGTTGTTGTCTCCTATTAACAGTTTGTTAGCATCCTAAATAACGGCGTAAAAAAAAGCGTTTTTGACGGCACATTACCATCGGCTGCTGGCAAAGAAGGAATTTGCAGGATGCGATTCTTTCCAAACAATAATATAGCCGATAGTTTGTTTTTTTCAAGTCATAAAAGAAAAAAACGGAAGTCTCCGGCAAACGTTGCACCCATTCAAACAAACAACTGGAAAAGAATCTATTTCGAGATTTCCTCCGACTTGCGCGGCTTCAGCCCGCGATCCGAAACTTGCCCTCGACTTCGTACTTGACGATGCGCGGGTGTTCCTTTGTGGCGATCTCGCGGTTGTACGACCGTGCAGTGCTGGACGTCGTTCACCTCGCGTTCGCCATCTGGGGGATATTCGCGTGGAGGAAAACGCGGAAGGAGTGAGGTGTGATGTCCTCACTCTGAGTTTACACACAAAAGCGTTTTAGCTCGTCCAACAGTTCATTGATTTTCAGTGGTTTTGCGATGTGTCCGTCCATGCCGGCCTTCAACGACTTTTCCCTGTCTTCTTCAAAGGCGTTGGCAGAGAATGCGAGGATTTTCAGCTTGTCTCCACCTGGGAGCTTGCGGATGATGGCTGTGGCCTCATACCCATTCATCACCGGCATTTGAACATCCATCAGGATGAAATCGTACGCATCAATACCATTCGCCCGAATCATATCGACTGCCAGTCGTCCATTCAGAGCGGTATCAACAGCCATACCCCGCTGTTGAAGTTGCAACACTCCAATCTTGAGGTTAAGTTCGTTGTCATCGACCATCAGAATCCTTTTGCCCTTCAGCGAAACAACCTCTTCATCCTTGCCGACCTGGTCCGGATCTTCTTTCCCGCAGCATCGCTGAAGCTCCCTCTGCAAATCGGACGGGAAAAGCGGTTTTGTGATGACTCCGGAAGCACCCGCCTCTCTTGCTTCATTTTCGACGTCGGCCCAATCATATGCGGTCAGCATGATAACAAACGGGTCTTTCCCGACGACCTTGCGGATGCGGCGGACCGTTTCGATTCCGTTCATATCCGGCATCTGACAGTCCACGACAAAGAGTTTGAAGCAATCTCCACGACGACGTGACTGCTCCGTGCGGACGACTGCCTCCCTTCCCGAAACGCACCACTCACAATGCAACCCGACATCACAAAGCATATCGGCGATACTCTGACATGCATTGATATCATCGTCTACGACCAGACTGCGCATTCCTTTCAGTTCCGGGATCGTGGGATCGAAGGCTTTCTTTTCGGCTATTTTGAAATCAAGCGAAACAATAAACTCGGAACCTTCCCCCTTTTTTGAGTTGACGGACACCTCGCCTCCCATCATATTTACGATCTTGCTGGTGATCGCCATTCCGAGTCCGGTTCCCTGGATCCTCGACACAGTGGAGTTCTCCTCCCGCGTAAACGGATCGAAGATCGTTTTGACAAACTCCTCGCTCATGCCGATGCCGTTGTCCCTGCACTGGAACTCGAAGGAAGCGATGCCCTCTTTTACAGTGGGCTTCTGCGCAATTCGCAGCGAGATCGTTCCTCCCGGCTGCGTGTATTTGATGGCATTGGAAAGCAAATTAAGCAAGACCTGGTTGAGGCGTAATTTATCGCAGTACACAAGTTCGTTCCTAATGTCCAATGTATCAACAAAGAAATGTAGCTGTTTTGCCTGAATGTCCGCCTGAACGATATCCTGAAGCACATGAAGGATATCAGCCAAAGACTCCACCTTCTCGTGCAGGATCATTTTGCCGGACTCGATACGGCTCATATCCAGGACATCGTTGATCAGCGAAAGGAGATGCTCCGAAGACCGCATGATGGTTGTCAGATAATCCCGGACCCGTTCCTTGTCTTCTGTGTGGCTCAACGCCAGCCCGGTGAACCCGATGATCGCGTTCATGGGGGTGCGGATATCATGGGACATGTTGCTCAAGAAAGACGTCTTGGCCTTGTTTGCGGCTTGTGCCATCTGCAATGCCTCTTCGAGTTGTTTCCGAAGCTCAACCTCCTCCAGTCTCTGTTTTTCAATGGTCTGGAGGGAATCCTTCATCGCTTTCTCGGCTGCATAGGCACGCTCAAGCGCCTTCTCCAATTCATTCATGTGTTTCGTAGCCTGTTCGTCCGCGACAACAAAAACATGAAGAAAACAGTTGCTGACGAGACAACCGAGAGCGGTAAACGGAGAGAGCGGCCAGACGATCTGAAGGAAAAGGGCTACTGCCATTGTAATGCCGAACAGGACAACTATCATGCTCCGACGGCGAATGTTATCTTGGCCGCCACGCCCTTTGACGAACACGCAAGCCGCGATAAAGAGATTGTATGCAATCAAAAGATAGAAAGCGGGATCGCGCAGGTAACCCGTTTGATACACCCTCTGAGAATCAAAATAAAAGAAGCACTTGTTGAACGGGTTGGTCACAAGGGCCACGAGGTTGAATAACAGAATCCCATACCCAGCGTATGAGATAATCCGAGCGAATCGCTTGCCGAAGTCAAGATATGCGATGACAAAACGCCCCCACATAAAAAAGAATGCGACGAGCGAAAGAAAGAAGAATATGGTCTCGACATACAGGAAACCTGTCCAGCCAAGCCCAGCAATGATGCCCCATGCTCCATCAAAGACATAATAGGCAAGGATTCCAAGCAGAAAGCCGCGGTAGCACCTGCCGCGCTCGCTGGCCTCGCCACGTCCGATGAGCAATTTGAAGTTGATGATCAGATGAATTGCTATCGCCGTAAGAGAAAAAACAGAATATGAGTAACCTTGCATAATATCAGCCCGAAATTCGGAGAATGTGTTGAATATAGCGACCTAACAATACAGTTCTTATGACGGCTTCCCCTATTTAAGAATACACCCGCGCGAACAAAAATGCAAGCAGGATGCGCTTTTTTTTGGGGATTTCCTCCGGTTGCGGCCTCACTCCGCGATTCTGAACTTACCCTTGACATCGCTCTTCACGATGCGCGGGTTGGAAAAGATCAATTCCCGGTTGCAACCCATGCATCAAGCATCGTCCTTGCAATCGATCCTGAACGCGGGATTTGCGGCAGATGTTCCCGGTCGAACCATCCTGATTCAATGACCTCGTCACCGTCTGGCTTAAGTTCTCCTGTAGCATGTTCTGCCCGGAAGCCTATCATGATGTTGGATGGATAGGGCCATGTCTGCGAACCGAAGTAACGAATATCCTTGACCTCAATAGATGCTTCCTCGCGGATTTCGCGCCTGACAGCCTCCTCAAGGTTTTCCCCCACATCCACAAACCCAGCGACAAGCGACCACAACACATGCTTATAGTGTGAGTTGCGTTGGAGAAGAACTTTGTCGCCCTTTGTGACGAGAACGATAACGGCAGGTGAAATCCTCGGATAAGCTGTGTATCCGCAGGCTGGGCAGACAAATGCATGTTCCGCTATGTTCTCGTGGATTTTCATCTCCATGCCGCAGCAACCACAAAAACGGTTTTCATTCAGTTCTGCTGTACGGGCTTGTCGCTCGTCTATCGTCGGTGTCTTGTTATTCATTAATTTGTTCTCCATTTACGGTCTTCAATTGTCGACGCATTTTGAAAAGGACAATTCTCGGTATCGACTTCTTAAAAGTCTTCGTTGTTCTCCCACTTCGCGATGGTCTCAAGGAACCTCGGCACGACGGCATGGAGCTTCACGGGGCCGATGCCGGGAATGCCTTCCGCCTCGGTCGGGGATTTCGGCCGGATTGAGGCAAGACCGCGAAGAGCCCGGTCGGTCAGGATCATATACGGTTCGACATGGTTCCTGTTGGCAAGCTTGTTCCTGAGGTCGCGAAGATGTTCGTAGAGCGGTTGATCGGTCATGGCTTTCTGCGCCTTGGCTCTCGCTGCCTTTGAACTTCCATGTACCTTGAGTTCCGGCAGGGCAAGCCGCAGGGGACCTTTCTCCCGAAGGAAACGCTCGCCTTCATCGGAGATTCCGAGACACGGATATTCCGGATTGCTGAAGCACCGTTTTTTTCATTTTCATGTGTGTGTGGGGGGGGAAGGGACGATGCCATGGGGTGTTTCCGGGATTCTTTTCCCCAAAATTACGCAGGATATCTGTTTTTTTCTATTCCGAACACGCCGTTTCATCCCCATCGACACGAGGAGACAAGCTTTTTTTGAGTTCGGAAAAAACGGAACGAATATGGAAATCCGTAATTCCCGGCTTGATTTCAGCCGCATCCGGGTGTATATTTTGCTGAAATTCGGCAATTTGCCCGCCGTCGAGCTCAAAAAACAGGAAAGGAATCCCGCCATGAGAGTTATGGCAATCAATGGAAGTCCACGCAAAAACTGGAACACTGCGAAAGTTCTGCAGAGCGCCATGAAAGGCGCGGAGGCCGCCGGAGCGAAAACGGAACTCGTGAACCTTTACGATCTCAGTTTCTGCGGTTGCAAGAGCTGTTTCGCCTGCAAAATCAAAAACTCCAAAACCGGGGGGGTGTGCGCCATCCGCGACGAACTCCGTCCGGTACTGGAACGTGCCCGGGAAGCGGATGTGCTGATACTCGGCACGCCGGTATATTACAGTTATCCCACCGGTGTGATGCGTTCTTTCATGGAGCGCCTCATGTTCCCCGTCGGCACTTACCTCTATGAGAACGGACGGCATGTCACCTTGCGGGACAAGGTCATCCCGACGGCAATGATCTTCACGATGAACTGCCCGGAAAATTATATGAAACAGATCGGCTACCCGCCGATTCTGGAGGAAAATACCAAGGTCATGGCGGACATATTCGGGTACAGCGAAACGCTTTACGTCTGCAATACGTATCAGTTCAACGACTATTCGCGCTACGACTTCAATCTCTTCCGCGAAGAGGATAAGCGCAAATACCGCGACGAACATTTCGCAATTGATCTGCAAAACGCCTATGACCTCGGGCGGCGGCTGACGGAAAAAGCGGGAGCATGACCCATCCCGGTCGCCGTTATCATAACCGCCGGGCGTACCGGTCCGGGTTCCCCTGCGGCGGAATGCGAACTCTGTCAAACAGCTGCGATGACGGCAAAAAACGCGCCGAATGGCAGAACATTTAACAGGAGAAACTCCTTCCATGTACATGATGAAAACAGAGATCCCGTTTACCAGGGCGGGAAAGGACAATAAGCTCAAGCTGCACGAGGCGGTCGGAATGATGATGGACTGCTGTCAGTTTCAGGAGTATCAGGAAAAGAAATTCTGCGACTATCTGCGGACGAACGAAATCGCGATTTTTCTCTTTTCCATTCAGATCGACATCCTGCGCTGGCCGGAATTCCGGGAAAACGTAACGACCGCGGTCAAAATATACGGATGCAAATCCATTTACGGCCTGCGGCGGCTAACCATGCGGGATGAGCGGGGCGCCCTTTGCATGATCGCCAACGCGACCGGCGCTTTTTTCGATCTCCGGCAGGGAAAAGCCTTGAAAATCGACCCGTCGGAATTCGGCATCCAATACGATGAGGCGGAACCGATGGAGTGTCTGCCACGCAAGATTCCGATTCCCCCGGAATCCGGGGAAAAAGGGTCCCCGTTTCCGGTAACGCCTTCGTCACTTGATCCGAACGGTCATCTGACCAGCGCGATGTATTTCGCGATCGCAGGGGATGCGCTGCCGCCGGACTGCCGTTTCAACCGGGTGAGAATGGAATTCAAAAAACAGATCAAATCGGGACATGCCGTCCAGCCGGTGCGATATGATACCGCGGACAGCAGGCATGTCGTGGATTTGCTGGATGACGAAGAAACGTCCTGCGCCGTGGCGGAGTTTTCGACCTGGCGGGACGGCAGTGAAGACTGAGGGAGACCACCAACCATGAATGACGTAATCATCGAACGCAACCGCGGTACAATGCGCCGTTTCGAAACCTGCATCAACACAAACGACCTGTCGCTGGGAGAAGAACTGATCTCCTCTTCGGCGGCATTCACAACGCCGGTCTCGCCTGAACCGCTCCATGGGGCGAAAGGATACCTGAGCGTTGTGGAATTCATGCGCAGAAGTTTCCCCGATGTTCAGTGGAAACTTGTGAATATGGTCTCCGACGAAACGACGGTTGCCGTGCAGTGGTTGTGTACCGGAACCTTTTCCGGCGACGCCCCGTTTGCCGGACTTCAGCCGAACGGCAGACAATTCTCGACCACGGTCATGAACTTCTACACGCTTGACGCCGACGGCAAAATCATCGACGATGTCGCCGCAACCGGCATTGCGGGAATCCTGCAGGGCATCGGAGCTTTCCCGCCTGCGAATTGAAATGCCGTTTCCCATATCGAAAACCAGAGGAACGAAACACAAGGCGGATTTGTCCCGCGCGAAACAACCGTCCCCGCTGAAAAAAGAGAAATACTCCCGAATACACAACGCATGAAAAGGAAGTTTTTGCCTATGAAACCGTTTTTTATTGCTCTTGCCGTTATCGCGGTCATATTCGTCTGCATCGTGGTGGCGGGAGCTCTGATGATCAGGAAGAAGGAAGCGCCTCCGATTCCGCTTACCGCCAACCTCCGGGGCAGAATCGCGATTGTCGTCTATTCTCAATCCAAAGTGCGCAATACGGCGGAGGTCGCAGAGTGGATCAGGAAGAACACAGGCGGCGACATGTTTTCCCTCGAAATGGAAACGCCTTATCCGGAGCCGTATTCCGAGACGCTCAAAGCCGCCTCGAAGGATATTTCGGAGGGCAAACATCCCGCTCTTGTTGATGTCCCGGACCTGTCCGGCTACGACATCGTGTTCCTCGGCTCCCCGATCTGGTACGGGACCTATGCGCCGCCTGTGGCAACGTTCCTTGATTCGGACAAACTCGCGGGCAAGGTCGTTGCGCCGTTCTGCACGCACGGCGGCGGAGGCGCGGGACATTTCTTCGCCGACCTCAGGAAGGAATGCCCCGAAGCGCGTATTCTTGACGGGCTTGTCATTCGCGGATCGAACCAGATCGAACGCCGCCTTGGCGTCGGCGTCACCTCCCACCATACCGAAAACGATGTCATAACCTGGCTCAACAGCCTTTTCCCGGCTGACGGGCCGCAACCGCAAGGAGAACAGAAATGAAGAAAAATCTCGGTATTATCCAGGCAGTGTTTCCCATGCCCGTGCTGATCGTTGCAGCCTACGACGAGCATGGCACCGTTCAGGCGATGAATGCGGCCTGGGGACAGATCTGCAACTCCGACCGTATTGCGCTGTTCATCGATGAAGAACATGCGACCACGCAGGCGCTGCTGAAGACCAAATGCTTCACGGTCTCACTGGCGGACAAGGCGCACATGGACGTTGCCGATTTCCTCGGGATCGCCTCCGGAAACAAGATGCCGGACAAATTCGCCCGCACCGGCTATCATGCCGTCAAATCGGCGGCCATGAATGCTCCCGTCATCGACGAATTCCCTGTGGTGATGGAATGCGAGCTCGCCGAAGTCGTGTCCACGGACAGTTTCTACTGCATTGTCGGCAGGATCGTGAACACGGCCGCGGAAGAACGGGCGCTGGATGAAGCGGGGAAAGTCGATCCGTCCAAACTCGACATCATTGCGTTCGACCAGTTCCGCCACGGCTATTACGCGATGGGCGGACAGGTCGGCAAGGCATGGAACGCGGGCGCGGCCCTGATGAAAAAATAACCTGCGCGTTTTCTGTCCCAACGAGGACACGGAGAATGAAAAGGCTTCTGTTATTCATCACGGCTCTGTTCATGACGGCAGGGTGTTCCTTCCACGGGAATCCGCAGCGGTGGCCGGAATCCCATCCTGTTTCCGGCGCCGCCGCGCTACAGGGGAAAACCGCGTTCGAGACATCTCCGTACTATCCCCGGCTTGATTTCTACAACGGGGAAATAACCCCCACTCTGAAGCTGATAAAAAGGTTCCGCACCTGCCAGCAGACCACGGAATACACCTGCGGCGCCGCTTCCCTGCGGATGGTGCTCAATCACTGGGGCATGGCGGACAAAACGGAACGCGCATTGGCGGAGGAACTGGATATCCGTCCAGAGGACAATCCGAAGAACGGCGCTTACGGCTGTTCCGCATCCGCGATAGAAACCGCCCTGAAAAAAAGAGGGATCCCGGTTCTTCCCCGGCAGGATTTCGAAACGCCGGAACGATTTGCGGATTTCGTAAAAAGCCGGCTGGAAGCGGATTGTCCGCTGCTGGTGGAATGGAGCGCATGGGGCGGACACTGGACTGTTATTATCGGATACGACGATATGGGGACTCCGGCCATTTACGACGATGTGCTGATCATGGCGGATCCCTACGACACTTCCGATCATCTTCAGGACGGCTATGCGATCGTCCCGGCGGAACGGTTCTTCTACGAGTGGTTCGATGCGGGAGTGCTTTCTCCGGGGATCATGCGTCAGCAGTATCTTGCACCCGTTAAGCCGGATAGGGTGAAGTCTTCGAAATGAGATCATCCTGCTCCTTCTTATGTTCTTTTTCTGAAGATTATTCCGAACCGATACAATAATATCCGGTGTAAAATCGTTAAAATAAGAAATAGACAGGACTCGAACCTCAACATATTACTCGTTCTATTCCAACCAAACAGTCATGAAGGAGTTTTTTATGAAACAAATGTTCAACAGAATGTTGTCCGTCGGTTCGGTTGTCGCCGGAACCATGCTTGTCGCCACGATGCTGTCAGCCCAGGCTCCGGGCGGCGCGGCTCCGGGCGGCGCACCTGCAATGGGCGGCGGGTTCCAGATGCCTCCCGGAGGATTCCAGATGCCCGAAGGCGGGTTCCAGATGCCTCCCGGAGGATTCCAGATGCCCGAAGGCGGGTTCCCCGGTTTTGGCGGCGGTCAGGGCGGAATGCCCCCGATGGGCGGCTTCGGCGGCGGTCAGGGCGGCATGCCCCCGATGGGCGGCTTTGGCGGAGGTCAGCCTCCGCAGGGCGGTTTCGGCGGCTTCGGCGGCGGTCAGCCTCCGCAGAGCGGTTTCGGCGGCGGTCAGGGCGGTTTCCCGATGATGGGCGGTTTCGGCGGCGGCTTCCCCGGAATGGGCGGCGCTCCCGGCGGCCAGCAGCAGGAAGCCAAACCGGACAAGGGCAGCCAGCTCCCGAAGGGATACAACGCCGACGGCCCGACCTATGCCAAGGTCGATCTCTGCACTCCTGACAAGAAATGTCCGGTCTGCTCCCTCTGGGATGCGGCCAAGAAGGAATGGAAAGACATCGAACCGCTGAAAAAGAACGGCAGCGGAAGAAGCATGTTCGGAATATTCGGCATGGGCGGAGGAAACGGCGTCATGCAGCACAACGGCAAGCCGATCGGAGCCAAGCAGATCGCCGACATCAAATATCTGGCCGACGCCTCCAACGCCCAGTACATGGATGCTTATTTCCCCGAGATCAAGGAAGGCCAGAAGGTCCCGGCCATTCTCTTTATCCACGGCGGAGCCTGGTGGATGGGCAGCGCCCGCGGCAACAACACCTTTTTGGTCGATCAGCTCGTCAAAGCCGGTTATGCCGTCTTTGCCCTCAACTATCGTCTCACCAACGAGGCGCTCTTCCCGCGTCAGATCAACGACGCCAAGGCCGCCGTCCGCTGGATTCGCGCTCATGCGAAGGAACACGGCATTGATGCCGACCACATCGGCACGATCGGCGACTCTTCCGGCGGACACATGGCGGGCATGCTCGGCACCACCAGCAATCTGAAAGGACTCCTGATGGGCGACATCGCCGATAACGCCGAGTATTCCTCCTCCGTTCAGGCGGTTGTCGACCTCTTCGGCCCGATGAATGGTCTCACCGCGGAACAGCAGGGCAAAGATGAAGCCCCGGTAGCAGGCAGACTGCAAATGGGATACGACGGAGAAGGAAGCTTCTACAGCACCTTTGTCGGCGTCACGATCCGCACGGCCCGTGAAACCGATCCCACGCCGGTTCAGCTCGCCGATCCCGGCATGTATGCCCATACGCTTGATCCCAAGACGGCGCCTGGCTTCCTGATCCAGCACGGAACCGTGGATACCACTGTCCCGCTCGGATCCTCCAGAGAATTCGCGGAAACCGTGACCAAATACATCGGCAAGGACAAGGTCAGTTTTGAAATCTTCGAAGGCGCGACGCACGAAAACGAACGTTTCTTCGAAGAAAAGAATTGCAAACACATCATCGAATTTTTCGACAAGTATCTGAAGCCGAAGAAATAATCCCTAACTCAAAACGCAATCAGTTATTCAAAGACCATTTCCTCACGGATTTGGTCTTTTTTTTGCAATCCGGAAAGACGCGGACCTCGAATCTCATTGCCGGTCTACAACAAAAAACGACAACTCAAAACCGCAGCAGCCTGACGATCTGACTTTTTTATGATATTTCGCCATCCTCTCTTGCATTTTCCCGCAAAAGATGATATATCGTCAGAAACGCTATCACTTCAAGGTGTTGAGGCGTCAACTCGGAACCGGCCCCGGCAAGTGATTCCCCCCGAGGACGGTATAATCGGAACCATTGGACCGCACAGAAAATCCTTTTATCAAGCGCGGTTCATTCCGGCAAAACCGGTCAGGCTTTCTTTTTAACGGACTTGCCGAGCCGGTACGCCTGTTCGGGGTATTTCGTGCTCCTGATCGCGCCGACCGGCCAGACGCCGGAGGCAATGACCTGTCCGGCATCCGTCCAGCCGAGATACTTCAGCAGGACCTCGTAATGCGACTTGATCGGTACGGCTTCGGATTCGGCGGTGTTCGCATAGGTCATGAGCAGGACGGTCTGCTTCGGGACATGGATCTTTCCGTTGATCGCGTAGAAGCGGTCGATGACGGCCTTGATCTGGGCGGAGATGCCGAAATAGTACATCGGCGTGGCGAAGACGACCATATCCGCGTCCACGATGTGCTTGCGGACGAACTCGAAATCATCCTTGAAAACGCATGGTCCGTTCATGCCGCAGGAATTGCATCCCGTGCACGGATGCACGTCCTTGAATGCCGCATCGAATCTGACGACCTCGTGTCCGGCTTCCCCGGCGCCTTTCGTGAATGAATCGGCCAGTGTGCTGGAATTGCCGCCCTTGCGCGGACTTCCCGTGATAACCAGAATCTTCATTTTGTTTTTGTCTCCTTTATCGGATTTGGAGTCGTCGGCGAACGATCCCAGCACGCCGCCAAGCGACAGCGCCGCTGTGGTCACCAGCGCGCCTTTGATGAATTGTCTCCGGTCCATACGATCATTTCTCCTCAATTCCGCCTGAATCCATCTTTCTGAAAATGGTGTTCATGTGTGCCGGGTCAAGCGGGTTCATCGTGACCAGACGCAGGGACTTTATCATGTGCGGCGTCCCCTCCTTGTACGTACGGAAGTGAGGCGTGGCAAGATGCGACCGGTAGCCTTCCTCGCCCCGGTAGATTTCCACGATGCGGATGATGCAGGGATCTTCCGCCGCCTGCATCGGGAAAATGCACACGACTCCGTTTTCTTTCGCAACGGATTCCGCGCCGACCGTGCGTGCCGAATCAAGGTACGCATCCAGCCATTCGGGATAAACTTCAATTTCAGCGATACGGACAAGGAGTTCTTCGGCTTCCATCCTGCTTTCTCCTTTTTGTGAGGGTGAGTGGTTGCTGACGCATGAAACACATGCCAGCAGCATGCTTGAAAGAACGAAAAGAACGAATCGGCTCATGATGTCACTTCACCCCGGTCGCAGTACGGTAGGCCGCATCGTCCACGGGCTCCAGCCATTCGTTGCGAGTGCCCTCTCCCGGAACCTCCACGGCGAGATGCTGGAACCAGCAGCCGGGCGTGGCTCCGTGCCAGTGCTTGACTCCGGCGGGGATGTTTACCGTGTCGCCCTTGCGGATGCGCTGCGCGGGCTTGCCCCATTCCTGATAGTATCACGATGAGGATTTGGCCGCCGCCTTTCTCCGCATGGTGGATGTGCCAGTTGTTGCGGCAGCCGGGCTCGAACGTCACGGCGAAAACGCCGACCTGACTGGTGGACACCGGAGCAAGGAAACTCCGTCCGATGAAATATTGGGCGTAGGCGGTGTTCGGTTCGCCGACAGGGAAGACGGACCAGTCGGCGGGGAGCTGTTCGGGTTCAGCGGGACGACACACGCGTGCGACGATTGCCGCGCCCTGTTCATCTGTCACGCCGTTGTTTTTTGCGATTTGGAGATGAGCCTTCATCTGCGGTTCCGTTTCGGGGCGTGCCGCCAGTGCCGCCACTGTTAGAAGTTCGCGGGTGCGCCAGTCCACGTTGTCGCGGGCGAAGATGTCGCCGAAGAGATGGGCTTTCAGATATTCATCGAGCTGAGGATGGAAATCGAAAAGACCGCCCTTGACGGGAGCGCCGCAGAGCCTGGTCTGATTGGCGGTCCCGAAGTCAATGGATTTCCCCGCGGGAAGCGCGGACGGCTGTTTCCCCTCGGGAACAGGACGATTCGAGGCGGCACGTTCGTTTGCCACGTTTTGCAGAGTAGTCGCGGCGTTCAGAGCGCGGGGAAAACCGCAGTAGGCATAAAGCTGTCCGACATACTCCTTCGCCTCGGCGAGCGTAAGTCCAGCATCGAATCCGCGGTTCAGCGCGGAAGCCAGTGTTTTCTGTTCGCCGCGGGCGACGGCGGCTCCGATGTCGACGATGACCTGTTCTTTGACGGTCAGA
>CACYZF010000019.1 GCA_902778895.1 uncultured bacterium | reverse complement strand
CAGTCAGGTCGGCGTTTTCGCCGTGACGTTCGAGCCCGGCTGCCGCAACAACTGGCACATCCACCATGCGGAGAAAGGCGGCGGCCAAATCCTCATCGTCACTGCAGGCGAAGGATACTATCAGGAGTGGGGCAAGCCCGCGCAGCGCATCCGCAAGGGCGACACGGTAAACATCCCCGCCGGAGTCAAGCACTAGCACGGAGCCGCGCCCGGCTGCTGGTTCCAGCATCTCGCCGTGGAGGTTCCGGGAGAGGGCACTGACGCTTCCTTGAGGGTGGCGACGCTCAGCTTCCAGCCCTTCGCCTTTCGGGTGGTGACGTCGGCTTCGCCGGACTCCAGGCTGAGGGAAACGTCCTTCACGTTGGTGACCTCAATCGTCCCCTGGGTTCCGGCAGTGCCGCGGAACGGTTTTGCATCAAGACCAAGTTTGATGGCCATATTTTGTACCTTTCATTGTTTCTTGACCGCGTTCTCCCACAGCTTCGGAAGCTGAGGTGCGGTTTTGTTCAAAGTGGGTCCCATGAGGGGACGTTTCGGGTAGCGGCGGCGTCTGTACATCCCGCCGAATTCGTGGGCTGTCATGGACACGCCGATGAACTTCTTGGCGGGACCGATGACCACGGACATCCGGTTCTTGTCAACACCGAACAGAATCGAGCGTTTCAGCAGTCCGCGTCTGGTGTGCGGAGGTGTTCCCTTTTCCGAGGCGCGTTTCGATTTGTGGACGGCGTTCCGAGCAGATTTTCGGACATACGCGCCAGCCCTCCGCAAGGAAGCGTAATTTGCCTTGCTGACCGCGCCCAGAAGCCGCCTCGAATCGAACTCGAAGCGCATTTTTGCAGACATTTTGGCGTAAATCCTTGAATTTTTGCGAGAAAATAACTTTTTCCGCTTGACACGAGGAGGATTCGAGGTTATATTGGTAGTAACCCTTAACCTCAACCCAAGAGGAGTTTCAATATGAAACACAGTTTCTACGACGTCAAAGCCAAGAAGAAAGTCCAAGCCGAAGTCACCGCCAAGGTCAAATACGGCAAGGGAACGGCCACCCGTTATGCGTTCAAGGCCCTCACGAAGGACGGCCGCAATCTGACCGCTTTTGTCAAAAAGGCTGACTGGGATGCTTTCAAGAAGTAATCCCCGCTTCAGCGCCATATGAGTTGCTCGACGCTCTGGATTCGTCCAGGGCGTCTTTTTTTTGACTTTTCTCCGCTTTCTGCTTGACTTTTCGTCATTTCTGCGCTATGTTATACATGTATAACAAACACGGAGGTGACATTATGGTTGCAGTACGTTTGCCACAGGAAATTGAAGACCGCTTGACCGTTCTTTCGGAAAAAACCGGACGAACGAAATCCTTCTATATCCGACAGGCCCTTGAAGAGCATCTTGAAGACATGGAAGATGTTTACCTTGCCGAAGAGCGATTCAAAACCCTTGAGAAGACTGTATCTTTGGATGAGTTGATGAATGAGCTCGAAGTGGCACGTTGAATTTGACGAACGAGCTGCGAAAGAACTTCGTAAGCTCGCACCGGAAATCAGACGGAAAATCCTGGTCTTCCTCAAGGAACGAATCGAAACGGAGTTGGACCCTCGTCGTTTCGGCAAAGCTTTGACCTCGAATCTTGCTGGTCTTTGGCGGTATCGAATTGAGGATTATCGAGTCATTTGTCTTATTCAGGACGAACGTCTCGTTGTCCTCGCACTCAAAATCGGGCATCGTCGAGAGATTTATCGCTAAAACGTTTCTACGGTTCCTGCCGCCTGCAAGTATCCCTGAACACGAGCTCTATCACGCTCGTGAACTGATGTCGTTCCCTGAGGTCGTCGGCGGAATAGATCGGGTTGAATCCGACCGCCACGCACTTGGCTCCGCAGAATTCTTTGTTCAGGAAGCCCATTCCGAGCTTCTCGACGGTCGCCAGCAACTCGTCCAGCTCCTCGTCCTTCGCCCTCTTCATGAAGCCGATTTGGAGCTTGACCGTGCGTTCCTTGAGGGCTCTCGTGATGTTCTTGTAGGTCAACTCGACGGGGACGACAACTACCTTCAGTTCTTCGATCTCGCGAAGCGTGAACTCCGGAGCCAGTGCGGGTTTCGCATGCCAATCGTCGAGCGATGCGGCGACCGCCTCGCTCAAAACCAGACAGTCCATATTGTCGATCATCTCCGCATCAGCTCCATGAAGATGTTCCCCATTGCCGCGATGAGGGCGATGATGGCAGCCGCGAGCGTGGAAAGCATCGTTTTCTGAAGTTCGGCTGCGGGCTTGCAGGGCGGATAGTGGTGCTGTCCGTTCCCGAAATGCATGTTCAGCATTCCGCGGAGTTCCGCGACATCCAGTCTCGCCTGGTTCACTTCGTGCCAGAGATCGCGGGTGTCCGGCACATTGTCTTTGTTTTCGTTCATATCTTTCCGATCTCCTTGGTGTGAATTCTTCTTACCTGGTGTATCGTCCCGCTCCAACGCCAGACCGGCTCGTTCTGCGGCGCCAGCACCTCGTACTCGACGCTGCATGATTGGTCGCGAAGACCCGTGAAGAAGAAACTCCTTGAAAACGGGAATCTGCAGGTCAGCATCCCTATCAAGTTTCGAGGCATCGGGTCGCGCCACAAGATCGTGTATCCCGGCGAGGTGAACGAAGCCCCGGTCATCGTCGCGCTTGCCCGTGCCTTCCGCTGGCAGAAGTTCATCGATGATGGCAGATTCAAGAACATCCGGCAGCTGGCCAAGGCAGTCGGGCTCGACGAATCGGTCGTCGGCGCGACCCTGCGCCTGCGGTGGCTGGCTCCCGGCGTGATCCACGACATCCTCAGTGGCGGGTGCAAGGACGTGAGCCTGAAACAGCTCCGGCATGGTGTGCCGGAGCTCTGGCGGGAACAGGTGCCGGGGATGGTGAGCAGTGAGGTGGCCGATTGAGCCCAATTGTTTCCTGCACTGGCAACGCAATCAGCCCCCGGAACCATCACTGGCTTCGGGGGCTGAACGTGACTTGAACAAAACTTCTTTCAGCAGGAACGATTCCCTGTATTTTGCATTTTTCCGCTCAAAGCAGATATTTTTCGGCATTCAGGTGGAACACCTTTTCCTGATCTTCCGGCGAAAGGTCCAGGGAATCCATGTATTTCATCATGTCAGCCACATTTTCGTACGGGTAATCGGAAGCGAAGATGATGCTGTCTATCCCGATGGCTTTCCGGGTGCATTCGAAGGCGAGTTTCGACATGTTTCCGCTGGTGGTCACCAGAACGTTCTTGTTTCTGAAATAGTACGAGACTTCGTGCTCCGCCTTGATTTCCGGCTCTTTGATCCACATAAAACGGTTGTCCACGCGGTCGAGGATGAAGGGGAAATACTCGCCGAGATGGCCGAGGATCATCCGCAGTTTCGGGAACTTGTCGAATGTGCCGTTGAGGATGATGCGGAGCGACGTTTTCATGGTGTCGAGGCCGAATCCGAGTCCGGGCGAGGAATACACATATCCGAAGTCCCGCATGTCGGCGTCGTCAGAGGCCTGCGGATGCAGATAAAACGCGCAGCCGAGTTCTTCCGCTTTGGCCAGAAGCGGCAGATATTTTTCTTCGTAAAGATGGCTGTGCAGATAGTTGGAATGGGTGTGCCAGTAAGAGAATCCAAGCTCCTTTATGCAGCGTTCCAGTTCCTTGACCGCCTCATCCACATACTGCGTCGGCAGTATCGCGGCTCCGAGAAAACGCCCGGGATACTTGCGGATGAGTTCCGCCACGGCGTCGTTTGACTTTTTCGCGAAATAGACGGATTCCTTTTCCGGAAGTTCCTCCGAAAGCGGAGACGCCGCCATGACGGCGGTGTCGATTCCGTGGCGGTCCAGTATGGCGACGCGCCGTTCGCCGAAGTCCGTCAGTTCATCGATGATGGGATAGGCGTTGGTGACACCGGAGAAATTCGCCAGAACGTTCCGGCGCATTTCCATGATTTTGGTTGCCGGGTCATATCTCGGCACGCTGATCTGCTTCGCCAGAAGGTCCATCATTTCCGGCAGGTAGTAATGAAATTCGCAGTCGATCTTTTTCATGATCTGCTCCTCAGGAATGAGTCTGTGAATAATATAGGGAACCTCTATCAATTCGTTTTTGAGAGAGTGTTCAATTGCAGATGAACAAGAATCGTCGGATGCGATTCTTCGATACAGTAAAATATGCCTTCTTTATCGATTTGTCAAGGCTTAAAGACTGGGAAAAATTGCTTTTTCTCGATGAAAATTTATGCGGTTTGTAACATCAGAATGCGGTATCTGTCCATGTTGTATGCGAGGGGTCCGCAACCTCAGCTTCACCTCAACGGCCTTTATCCCGATTGTTATGTTCACGGGAAGTCGAAACAAGATCTTTCCGCAAAAAAAAGAAGACGGGATTGAAAATTGCACGCCTGATGATATATTAAGAACATGTAATCACCCGAAAGAGGATGCCGATGAAAATACAAAACACTCCGACCATGCGGCGAATGCCGACCTATCTGCACCGGCTTTTCAAGCTCCGGCTCGCCGGACAGGAATGGGTTTCCTGCGCCGAACTTGCCGAGTATATGGGCATCCCTCACATCATGGTCAGAAAGGATATTGCCATGACCGGGCTTCCTGGCAACAAACGGTTCGGGTTCAAGGTCAATGACCTCATCGATGCGATCCTGAAGTTTGTCGGATGGGATCATACGACTTCGGCCACGCTGGTCGGCGTAGGTTCCCTGGGGTCCGCGCTGCTCGGATTCACGGACTTTCAGGCATATAATTTCCGGATCGAGTCGGTATTTGATTCCGACCCCGACAAAATAGGGCGCGAGGTCCACGGATTCGAGGTCTATGACATCGCCGAAATCCGTGAACGCCTGAAGTTGGCGTGTCCCAAAGTCGGAATCATCTGCGTTTCCTCGGTCGGAGCTCAAGGTGTCGCAGACGTCCTCGTTTCGCTCGGGATCAGGTATATCTGGAATTTCGCC
Organism: uncultured bacterium; assembly: GCA_902778895.1. Lineage (GTDB taxonomy): Bacteria > Verrucomicrobiota > Lentisphaeria > Victivallales > UBA1829 > UBA1732. The sequence continues at coordinate 14,619 of CACYZF010000019.1, read as the reverse complement.
AACGTCTGCCTCAAAGTCCCGGAAGGCGTGATCGTCCAGCGGGAGGTCATCGCGGGCGGGCTTGCTGTCCTCTTCGCAAAAATGCGCCGGGCTGAGGCCGGGGAAACCGTGACCGAGACGGATTGACCGGGCATCCCCATCTGATTTCAGGCGGCAAAACTTTTTTTGAGCGAGAAGATAAAAAAATATCATGTTATCGCTTGTATTTTCACAAAACGCGGTGTATATTAATTCGTGATGATAAAAAAATATCATTACACGACAACCATTCTCCATGAAAACCACCATCCAAACAAGGAGAGCAGTGATGGATAAGAAAAAAAAGATCCTCCCGGAAATCCCTCCGGAAGAAAAGATCGCCCAGGAAAAGGCTTTGATCGACGCAATCGTCGCCAAAGTCAAAGCCGCACAGGAAGTCTTCGCAAACTACACACAGGAACAGGTCGACAAAATCTTCCAGGCGGCAGCTCTGGCCGCCAACAACATGAGGATTCCGCTGGCACAGATGGCCGTCGAGGAAACCGGCATGGGCGTGGTGGAAGACAAGGTCATCAAGAATCATTACGCCTCCGAGTACATCTGCAACAAATTTCTGCCGATGAAGACTTGCGGGATCATTGAGACGGACGATGCGTTCGGCATGATCAAAGTCGCGGAACCCCGCGGCGTGATCGCCGGGATCATTCCGACGACGAATCCGACCTCCACGGCGATCTTCAAGGCGCTGATCTCGCTGAAGACCCGCAACGGCATCGTGTTCAGCCCGCATCCGCGCGCCAGGAAATGCACCTGCTATGCCGCGAAGATCGTCCTGGACGCCGCGGTCAAGGCTGGCGCACCGAAAGACATCATCGCCTGGATCGACGAGCCGACCGTCTCCATGAGCAGCTATCTGATGAGCCATAAGGACATCGCTCTGATCCTCGCCACCGGCGGTCCCGGCATGGTAAAGGCCGCTTATTCCAGCGGCACCCCCGCGATCGGCGTCGGCGCGGGCAATGTGCCGGTGATCATGGATGACACCTGCGACGTGGAAATGGCTGTGAACTCGGTCCTTCTCTCCAAGACCTTCGACAACGGCATGATCTGCGCCTCGGAACAGTCCGTCACGGCACTTGCGCCCATTTACGACAAAGTCAAAGCCGAGTTCCTCAAACGCGGCGGTTATATCCTGAACAAAAAAGAAACGGCGGCGGTCGGCAAAGTCATTCAGATTGACGGCAAGCTCAATGCGAAGATCGTCGGCCAGACCGCGGTCACGATTGCCAAACTCGCGGGGATCAAGGTCCCGCCCGAGACCAAGGTCCTGATCGCCGAAGTCAAAGGCGTCGGTCCGGATGTCCCGTTCTCGTGCGAAAAGCTTTCTCCGACGCTGGCGCTTTACAAGGCGGACACGTATGAAGACGCCATAGAGAACGCAAAAGCGCTGCTCAATTACGGCGGGCTCGGACATACCGCGGTCCTCTACACCAACACGCAGAACGAAGATCGCATCCGCGAATTCGGCCACGTCATGCTGGCAAGCCGCGTCCTGATCAATACGCCGAGCTCGCAAGGAGGTATCGGCGACCTCTACAACTTTGCGCTGACGCCCTCCCTGACGCTCGGGTGCGGCAGCTGGGGCGGCAACTATGTCAGCGAAAACGTCGGACCGAAAAACCTTCTGAACATCAAATCCATTGCGAAACGGAGAGAAAACATGCTGTGGTTCCGTATCCCGCAGAGAGTTTACTTCAAATACGGCTGTCTCTGCACGGCGCTGGGCGATCTTGCGGGCAAGAAACGCGCCTTCATCGTCACCGACAGATTCCTTTACAGCACGGGGCTTCTGAATCCCATGCTTCAGCAGCTGGTCGACATGGGCATTTCGCCGCGCGTTTTCAGCGATATCGAGCCGGATCCGACGATCCAGACGGCACAACGCGGACTCGAACAGCTCAGAAGCTTCGAGGCCGATGTGATCATAGCGGTCGGCGGCGGGTCCCCGATCGACGCGGCCAAGATCATGTGGCTTATGTACGAGCTGCCGGACGTCAAGTTCGAGGATATCGCCATGCGCTTCATGGATATCCGCAAACGCATCGTGAAACTGCCGGAGCTGGGTAAAAAGGCGATGATGGTCGCCGTTCCCACCACCAGCGGCACCGGTTCGGAAGTGACGCCGTTCGCCGTCATCACGGATGAGGAAACGCACCAGAAATTCCCGCTGGCGGACTATGCGCTCACGCCGAGCATGGCGATCATCGATACCGAGCTGGTGATGAAACTGCCGAAAGGGCTTACGGCGATCTCCGGCCTGGACGCCCTGACCCATGCCCTGGAGGCGCGTGTCTCCTGCATGCAGAGCGACTATTGCAACGCGCTGGCAAACGAGGCGGCCAGGCTGATCTTCAAGTATCTGCCCGAGTGCTACAAAAACGGTACGATGAACGAGATCGCCCGCGAACGCATGTTCAATGCCTCGGCTATGGCGGGTATGGCGTTCGCCAACGCGTTCCTCGGTCTCTGCCACTCCATGGCGCACAAACTCGGCGGCATGTATCATGTCCCGCACGGACTGGCGAATGCGTTCCTCATCAGCCACATCATCAAATACAACGCTGTGGACTGCATGACCAAGCAGGCGGCATTCCCGCAGTATCACTATCCCAACGCGAAAGCGGATTATGCCGCCGTGGCGCGCTATATCGGACTGGACGGCAGGGACGACGATGAACTGGTGGCGAGGCTGATCGCGAAGATCGAGGAACTGAAGGCCGAACTGGACATCCCGAAAAACATGAAAATGTGGTTCGATGCGAAAGGCATCCCCGAAAAGACGTTCCTCAAGCAGCTGGACGATCTCAGCCTGAAGGCATTCGACGACCAGTGCACCGGGACCAATCCGCGTTATCCGCTGATCTCCGAGATCAGGGAGCTCTACCTGGCGGCGTACTACGGGAAATAAAAAAACGATCTCCGTCTCATGTCCGGCACGGCCCGGACATGAGACAGGAGTCGTATGCTTGTTCAAAAAAACAATCAAGGAGAAACAACCCCAATGAAAAAAATGACCCTCGAAATCTGCTGCGGCACGGCCTGTTATACCATGGGAGCCAACCGGCTTCTGAACATTGAGAACGAGATGCCGATCGAGCTCCGGGGCAAGGCGGAGATCAAGGCTTCGCCCTGTCTGGGACTTTGTTACAAAAAAGAACTCAAAGGCGCGCCGTACGTCAAGCTCAACGGCATGGTCATCGAACAAGCCACCGCCGAAAAGATCTTTGAGAAGATGAAAGAACTGCTTGATTCGTAAGGAAAAAGAGCTTAAACATTCAGCCTCCGTAGCCATTGATGGCCTCGGGGGGCTGATGTTTACGGGGTATAGCCTTGTTTATTACAAAATAATCCCTAAAAAGAATCCTCGACAACATCCAGTATGCTCGAAATCAATTCCATATTTGCCGAGTTCTCGACCTATGCCCGCGCTTTATGCAAAGATATCCGGCATTTTCTTTCCGAGTCAAGCATAACCGGGCATTGGTTATGCGAAGATTTCCCAAATGTTCTTTTTGGAGGCATCGGAGCTCCTGGAATATGGCAGAGAAGATTTCGCACTTCCCGAAATATGGTATCCGTCCACACACATATCCGCACAGGCGCACTATGAAGTGCATGCTCAAAAATGGCCAAAAATGGGCCTGGAATTCACTAACAGGTCGCTCTTAGGCGGGATGTGCTGATTTTCGGATATTTTGGATATTTCGACATTTACGCACAATTCTGCGATTAAGCTCAAAAAATCGACAGGACACGACCTGTCGATTAACAGAGGATTGTCGGCTCCTCCGGGTTGCCGTTGGACAAGACGTACATCCTCCGCATCCTCCACAACTATGTTTACATTGGCAAGGTGCATTACGATGGCGAGGTGTACGATGGCGAACACGAGGCAATCGTGGACCAGGCGACATGGGACACAGCTCAGAGGTTCCTCCAGGAGAACAACCCGCGGCCGGACAGATCGCGGGACAGCACGAGCGAGGCCGCCCTTGCCGGGCTTGTCCGGTGCGAACACTGCCACAGCGCAATGGTTCCGGTCAAGTCAACACGCCGTGGTCGGGTCTACCCTTATTACCGTTGCCTGCGAAGCATGAAAGCCGACACGGACTGTCCGATCAAGGCCGTGCCTGCAGGCGAAATCGAGGCTATCGTGTTACGGCAGATGAAATCCGTGGTTCAGGCTCCTGAGGTGATCGCAGGAGTTACGAAGCTAACCGGACTGAGCACGAAGACAATCCATGACACGTTCAAGGAACGGTTCTGGGCAGAGCTCACACCTGCAGAGAAACAAAGGCTCATGCATCTCCTCGTCGAACGCGTCGCCATCAATGATGACGGCGTCGACATCGAGTTCAAAACCAGCGAAATCAAATCCGTAAAGGAGGCATACAGTGAACAGGAATCCGCATGATTGGTCGCGAAGACCCGTGAAGAAGAAACTCCTTGAAAACGGGAATCTGCAGGTCAGCATCCCCATCAAGTTTCGAGGTATCGCAAGCAACGAAAAACAAGCAGGAAGAAAGCAAAAAGAAACTGTACTCGAAGGCTCGTGTTTTTTTGCCTCTTCGAACCGGATAGCCAGAGCATTTTATGACTTGATGAACCAGCCGCCTGTCTTGTCAGGGCCGCGATGCTCAATTTGCGGGTTGTTTCCAGTTTTCAGCTCTTTCAACTTCCGGTCCAATGTCCCGCGCGAAAGCCCTGTTCTTTGGGACAGTTCCTTCCTCTGAATGCCCGGATATTGGGAAATGACCTCAAGGATTTTTCGCTCCGCATTTCGTTCCGCATTTCGCTTCTCATTTCGCTTCTCAGCGGACGATTCAAGTTCATTTCGTTTCTCATTTCGCTTCTCAACAGCAGAATCCGTAGGGCGCAACGTTACCCGGAACTCGGTCCTCTTGTTCACGTCGAAGATCGGGGCGGGATTCCCGTTCGCGGCCATCTCTGACTTGACTTTCGCGATTCCACGATTGAATTTGTTTACGAACCCCATGACCTTCATGGCTTCGGCCAGAAGCGGATTCCGGTAGTCGCTGACGTGGGGGAAGTTCTCAGGAGTAGCCTGCCCGTAGAGCCCTCCTGGATTGGAGATTTCGATCCGAGCACCATCGTAGTCGTAGAATTTGATCGGAGCGTTGCCGATCTGATAGTCACGATGAATGATCGAGTTCAACAGGAGCTCGCGAATCGACCAGTCGGGATAGCGGTAACGGGTTTCTTCCTGCAAAGCGGAGATGCGTACAGAGTGAGGAGACGCGATCCCGACTTTGACAAAGGCATTGAGTTCGTCAATCATGCGGATGAACGGCCCTTTATAGGCATTCTCGGCAAGGATGTCGCAGCTGTTGTCCGGACCACCGAACTTGACATATTGCAGATAAGCGGACGGTATGAACATTTCGGGATGCTTTCCGAACAGCAGCATCCCAAGGTTGGTCGGCGCGTCTGTTTTCAGGTCATAGAACCTCAACGCGGCCATCTGTTCCTGTACAGGGCGGTCATCGTCCTCAATCACCTGCGCCTGGAAAGCACGCGGGAGATAGATATTCTTGAAGAGGGACAAATCCAGGTCGTTCAGTCGGGCGGGACAGCATGGCATTTCCTCAAAGCGTTTGCCGAACTGCAAGCGTTTCTCTTCGAGCCTGTGGATGTCCTCCTCCGACGCCAACGCTTTCCTCGGTCCGAAGCGCACCAAAATCTGCCCTTGGTAGCGGATGGGCGGGTATGCAGAGGGAAACACTTCTATCACCACGACATCCCCGTCCTCGAAATGGAAAGGCTCTATCGACATGGCCGGGGGCGGGAGCAGGTTGCCTTCCGTCTTTAAGCCGCCGAGGGCGGTCAGATGCTGGTCGTCGATTCTCTTCCCGGACAGAGTGCCATCGTTGTTGACTCCGAGCAGGAGATAGCCGGGTTTGTTCCGACCGGAGAGGTCGTTGGCAAAAGCGCAAATCGCCTGTCCCATCTTGTCGGCCTTATCGAAGGCGCGGGTGCGTTCCACCGTCTCCGATTCCAAATCGGTCATCAGGTGGATTAGCTCGTCTTTTGTCAGCATCCGGGAATTCCTTTGGGGTTCAAGTCTCACATGGCGATGTTCTGTACAGGCGTCAGGCAACGCCTCCGGTTCATAATATACCCCATGCCAGACAGGTTTGCAAGCCAATTTTTGCATGAACGGAAAGAAAACGGTGCATACTCCTGTATGGACGGGAAAACAGAGTTAGCGGATTTCGAGCGTGACGCGAATGGTGCAGGCCTGCGGGGGGACCGGAACGACTTTCAGCTTCGAGAGAAGAGATGAAACGGCATCGTCAACGGCCTTGTTGCCGGATTTACTGACGATGACGGCTTTGGACACCTTGCCGTCCTTCGCGATGGTGAGGTCAACAACGGGCCATGTGGAGACCTTGCCTCCGAGCTCGATACTGGACGGCGACACAACTTTCCACTGGGGCTTGATGAACGCGTTCAGCTGTTCATAGTAATCTCGCATTTCCTTCGTGCCGAGGATGCCGTCATGACCGGGGGTCTGTGTTCCGGGCACCCCTTGACTGGCTGCATTGCGAAGGGCAGCGATAAGCGCCTCGCGTTCCTTCGCATCAGCCCTTGCTTTTGCCTCGGCTGTCTCGCGAGCCTTACGCGCCGCGTCGATCTGCGCTTGCGTCCTAGTAGTGTTTCTGTTGACGTTAATCTCCTCCGCCGAGAGGTACTTTGCGGTCTTCGGCGTGTCTTTGGGAGTTTGCGTCTTCGGCTGCGGATCAGGCTTCGATTGCGTTTTGGGCGAATCTTTTGGTGGCTGTGTCTTGGGCTGCGTGGTCGGGACAGGTTCCGGCTGCTTCACTTCTGGCGGGAGCTCAGGTGGAGGTGTCGGATCATCGAAGCTGTCGACCGGTGGCAGTTCAGGTTCATTTAGCGGAGTCAAAGGTTCCGATGAGGCTGTTTCACCTGAATCGAGACTGTCTCCGGCCGGGAGATCAGCCATGCCGACATTCATCACGATGATCCGTGGCTCGAAATGCTCGGTAAGCGAGGCAAAAATGAGCGGAAAAACGATGATGGCCAGGTGTAGCAAAAATACGGTGACGAGAATTCGTTTCGCTCGTCTGCCGTTGAAATACGGATCGCAGAATTGTCTGCTCATTGGGGGCCTCCGGGGGTTCAATAATGTCTGCGCTCTTCTTCGGGATTATGAGACTTTGCTTACAGGCTCGCGAGGATGCCCTTACCGGATTCTTCGAAGATGCGCTCCGTGGTGGCGTCGAAGAATGCACCCATACTGGACAGCGTAGCGAACTGGTCGGATCCATCATCACCGAATTTCAGCGTAATCTTGTCCGCAGTGACGCCGGAGACCTTGACACTGTTGTCGTCATCCGTGTATGTCAGCGTTTCGGCATTCCAGTTCGATTCGTCGCCGGATGCGAACCACAGCGTAACCGAACCAGTAGCGAGCTGTTCGACATTATCCACACCCCAGTTCTCGCAGAAGGTGAAGATATCGTTTCCGCCGCCACCGTGTATACGGTCGTTACCGATGCCGCCGACGATCACGTCATTGCTTGAAGCTCCCACGATACGGTCATTTCCGGCATCGCCATAGAGCAAGTTCTTGCCCTTGCTTGCCCAGATGATGTCGTCGCCATCGCCGCCAAAGATGGAGAGATTACCGTCCGAATACTCGAATCTCTGGCTGGTCATGTCGATGATATCGTCGCCCGCACCAGCCATGATCGACTGTAATCTGAACAGTCTGCCGGTATTATCCTCGATGTCTTCCGGCAATCCGGTGTACATATCGTCCAGGAAGAGGGCATCTCCGTTTTCCGAGTCGGTCAGGCACAACGTACTTGGATCGGCCGAACCGAAGAAGAGGTCCTGAATGCGGCCTTTGCCGTTTGCGGAAACGATCTCGTTCGTGCCAGTCCAGTCGTTGACCGAGCCGACGTTTTGGGCATAATAGATGTTGTCCCACGTACCGACCGGCGTGGCAAAGAAGATATCATCGCTGGCATCGGCTTTTGACCGGAAGACTTTCGGGGCTGTGCTGGTGTTGTCGGAAACAATTTCATTTCCGTCATTCCATTCGGCGCTATCCATATTCGCCTTCACGCGCCACTGGTATGTTCCGGCAGGAAGATTCAGCAGGTCGACCGCCGTGCCGTTTGTGGTATATTGGAGCACATGTTCGAAGCCGTCCGTGGAGCATTCCAGGACATATTCCGAGATCGTCGACGATTCCCACGACACTTCATCCTTCGATCCCGTCAAGTCGTCCAGCTGAACGACACCGCCTGAACCGTTTTTATTCTTGAAGATGTTGAGGAAATAACGGTTGACTTCCTGTTTCGACGGGTCAGCCGTGCCCTCCACGAGAAGATAGTTCATGGAGTCCATCGTCAATGTGATGTAGTTGTCCAATTCCGAGTATTGGCCTTCCCGGACAAGGGTTCCGTTTTCGTCGTATTCCGCAACTGTCCAGTCCTCTCTGCCATTGATTATGACCGTGTATTGCTCCGTATGGATATTTCCGACCCGGTAATAATCCGTGTCGCCCTTGCAGGTCAGCAGCCCGGTGTAATACCCCGCGTCCAGAATGGTCGCCGTGTCGATCGAGCCATTTCCGTTGACTCCCGTCAGATTCTGCCCGCTCCCGGCATAATCGAAACGGTCCACCCCAGTCATCCAGTTCGCATCGAACGTAACAGTTACATCGCAATTCGTTTCGCTCTGAAGCCGGATGTAATAATCTCCCGGGGCAAGATCCTCGAAGTTGATGCCTTGGGTATTTTCCTCGACGACAATCGAACCATCGGAAGCCAGCAGGGAGACCTTGATCTCCTTGCCGCTTTCGTTATTGACACTGATGATTCCGGTGGATTTGTCTTCATCCGTGATGACGATACGGCAGAAAGCATCTCCGATCAGGGCAATGCCGTAGTTCTGTTCACCCATGCCGGAGAAGCAGCCGAGATCCATGGCGGCGACAGTTCTGCCTTCCACGAGGCCTTCGACGTCGATGACATTGAACGAAGCCGGGCGGAAGAGCTGGTCTGCATTCCGGTTCAAAAAGGTCAAGCCCAGATCGTACAGCAGTCCGCCCCAGAGAGGGTTGGACTTGTAACTGGAGATGATGTGCGATTTGATGAGCGAATCCATTTTTTCCGGAGTTCGCCCGGTGACTGCACACTGAAGGAGCGTGGCGATCGTGTTGCAATATGCGATGCCGGTTCCCCGTTTGACCGGAACGCTCCTGACTGCGAGCACGACTTCCTCCAACACTGTTTTTACATCGGCAAGAGCCTTTTTGAATCCTTCCGACGTATTGTCAAAACTTCCATCCGCCATGGCCTGTTGAATCATGTAGCCCAGGTCGGACTGCTGAACGAGGCTTCCGGTATAGCAGAATCCGTCCTGGTACGCCTTGAGCATCGCATTCGTGAGGACGGTCTTGTCCGCGTCATTGTCTGCCTCGGCGACCGCATCGGCGAGGGCTTCCAGCGCATCGCCGAGCCTGGAATCCCTGACGTCAATAGAGGAGAGCATGGTCAGCATTCCGGGCGATATCACGTTCCGAACCATGATCTCCGCCATTTCCTGCGGCGTCATGCCCGCGGTGATCGTGTTGAAGAATGCATGGTAGTTATACGTCGATTCTCCCATGGAAACGGGTTCCGAGGCAACGATGACTTCCGTGCTTCCTGCCATTTGCGTCGCTACGATTTCGGAAGCAAGAAGACAATTGTTGAAGATCACAATCGGGATATTGCCCTTTTCTTTCAGAAGATCGGAAACTTCCGAAACCTTGAAACATGCGTTCCAGTTCGGATCAGTCGTGAGGTCCCAGCAGAGCTCGCCATCCTCTTCGCCGTGGTCCCACAGGATCAGACCATAGTTATCGGCAGGAGACTCTTCCTGAACCCAATCCACAAAGCGTTTCAACGTCTCACTGGATGCGGTGTCGAGTTCCCCCCAGGATTCCCAGTCGACCGTCACGGTCAGGCCAGGACTGTAGGTGATCTTGCCGACGCGGGTGTCCGGCCAGAGCGAATCCCATTTGTATGTGCCGTTGACCGTTACGATTTCGTCCGGATACCCGGCGTCAACCGCACATCTGTCCGCCAGGACGTAGATGTCAATCTCCGAATCCACTTCGGCCTGCTGCATGCCGATGATGTCATAAAGGGCGCTGGTGCCTATGTTGCTGTCTGCAGCCATATACACCATATACGTCCACTTCGGCTTGGCGGGCGTGCCGCCGTCCGAGACGGTGACAGAGAGAACACAGTTTTCGTTTGTCAGCAGGTAGTCGGTCTTGTCAATGGTGAGCGCATTCCCGGCAGTGAGCGTGCCGAGCGATTCGCCGAGCGTGTTCTGAACCGTGATCGTCCCGGTAAAACCCGCCGCACCCTCCGCGAGCGTATAAATGCCGCCAGCCTGCGTGTCAGAGACCGTAAGCGTATAGGTCGGCGTCCCCTCGATGATCGACAGATCGTTCACCGACGCCTCTGCCCCTGCGGTCGTTCCGGTCAGGTCGAAATTCAGGATACCGCCTTCCTCGAAAACGATGTTCGCACCGGACTCCACGTCAATCCACCCAGTCAGCATGCCGCCGGATTCCACATCGAGGGTCCCGTTCTTGTCCACAGATGCGCCGGAAACGATTCCCCCGGAGGATACGACAGCATTTCCGTGTTCTCGGATAACAAGGTCCTCCGCCGTGCCAGACAGCTCAAGCTGCCCATACTCATAGACGTCGGCGTTTCGGATCAGGCCGCCCATGGAAACGTTCACGAATCCGGGCGCAAACTCGACCTTACTGCCGTCAAGAGACCGCGACGTGACCTTGCCCTGGATCAACGTCGCCTCGGCAGTCCCGCCCTCCAGCACCTGAATCCCCGCGCCGTTCATGACATAATCGTCCTTGGAGACCTCGCCTGAAACGACCGTTTTGGTTCCCTCGACGACGTTCGTCCCTTCCTTCAGCACCATTACGGAGCGTTCGTCGGAATTGTTCAGGGCGTACAACTCCTGTATTTCATTATCGGGATCGACCCTGACGCTGATCGAATGCAGGCCGACGCCGAAATCTGCCGCCAGCGGGATATCGGACATGCGCTTGATCGCCCCGGGCTCCAGAGAAAGCGACGGAATGTTTTCTATCTCCGCGCCGTCGCAGTAGATCGAGACGTCGAACGCGCCGCTGGCGCTCGTGCCCAGGTTCGACACCGCAAAGCTCAGATACAGCGGGCTTCCCGCGAAGCAGTAGTCCGCGGATTGCCCCTCCGCCGTGGTCACAATCAGTTTCCCGGCGGCCCCGGACTCTTCGTCGAAGGGCGACACGGCCAGGTCGACGTCGGCGTCCGACGTCATGAATCCGAAGGTACAAATGGCTTCCAGAGGGCGGTCTGTCCCGTAATTGTATGTGCCGTCCCAGCACATCCGCTCGTTGGGTATCAGGCAATTGTCGAAAATGATTTCCCTGGTTTCGGCATTGTATCCGTACCCGGCCATGGCGTGGCCCTTGATCAGGATCATGACCGGACGACCCGCGTCGATTTCCTTCCTATAGTCTTCGAATGTGAACTGGCCTCCCGCGACGTCGACCTGACAGATCTTGGTGGTCTTCCGGTCCAGATCGTACCCCTTGTCCCGAAGATAGAGGTACAGCCCGTAAAGACAGGATGTATATTTGTGCTCGATTGTCCGCTGGATCCCGGTCGCTTCATCCGTGACGGTAAACGGCTCGTTGTCATTCATGATTACTTCCAGCATTTTTAAATCTGAAGTAGCGTGCAGGTTCGCGTTGCCCCGCCAGAACTGCCCCGTGCCGAGATAATCCGCCAGGCAATTCCACACGTCGGTACGGAGCTCCGTCCCTGCGCCGTCATCCACGAACGAATAGGGCAGCTCCTCCGCCGGAGTGGTCTCCGTTTCGGTCCTGGCATTGATGGATTCGATGGAATCTTTGGAGAAGAATCGTTCCACATAGTCCCTGGACGCATTGGCTTTGCCGAGGTTGGAGTCGAAATCGTCCATATTGAAGATCTCGGGGCCCCACCCGCGCGCGTCCAGTTCCACGTCGCCCTCGATCACGTCGGATAAAACCTTGCCGCGGTAGCCGTACAGGTCGTAATAACCGAGGATCATGGCGATCGACGTGTTGACGCATCCGTACATGTATCGGGCCATCGGCATGGTGCCATCGAGCAGGACGTCGCCGTTGGCATGCGTGACGGTCGGCGCATTGATCGCGACGCTCAGCACATCGTCCGTCAGCGTCAGCGTGTAATCGTTCTTGCCGATGTAGACTTTTTCTCCGAGTTTGAGCGTGCCGAGCTCGTCGCCATAGGTGTTCTTCACCGTGATTGTGCTTTCGAACCCCGCCGCACCCTCCGCGAGCGTGTAAATGCCGCCCGCCTCTTTACCGGAGACCGTGAGCGTGTAGAGAGGTGTTCCCTGAATAAAAGACCAATTGCCCACCAGCGCGTCACCGCCCGCTTCCGCCTGCGTCAGGTCGAAATCCAGGACAGCGCCCTCCTCGAATGAAACCTGAGCGCCTTTCTCCATCCGGATCCGTCCGGTCAGCACGCCGCCATTGGAAACCTCCGCACTGCCGTTCTCGTACACATGGATGTTTGCGGCGGAGCCGCCGACCTGAAGCGTTCCGTATTCATAGACCGCGGCATCCCGGATCAGCCCGCCCTGCGAAACCACCGCCGTCCCGGGCAGATAAGAGATCACGCCGTTCGGTGCCACGTTCGTGACGATACCGCGAATAAGCGTCCCGGACGCTGCCCCGCCGTTCAACACTTGCATCTGCCAGCCGGACGCGACATAATCGTCCGCGGACACTTCTCCGGAACCGACCTGCTTGAGTCCGTAAACGACATTGGTCCCTTCTTTCAGGACCATCAGCTTCTGTTCCAGAGTATTGTTCGCGCCGGACTGTTCCGCAATAACATTGTCTTCATCGGCAACCATGCGGACAGTGTGCAGTCCGACCGCGAGATCGCCGAGCGGAATGTCCCTGTGTTCTTCGGACGAATTGCCGTCCAGCGACAAAACGGAGACCGATTTCGTCAATGCGCCGTCGACATAGACCGAGACCTCGAATGCTCCGGCGGCGGCCGTTCCGAGGTTGGAGACCGTAAAATTCAGGCAGACCGAACTGCCGACATAACAATAATCCCCCGAGGAGAAGGGAACCGTGTCCGCAACGAAACAATACGAGCCGGCTTCATCCGTGACCGGCTCCACGGCCAGGTCCACATCGCTGTTCGCCATCAGCCCAATGACCGTGATGCTCTGAAGCGGAAGATCCGCGTCGGAATAATGGTAGACCCCGCCCCAGTCCATGCGCTGGTCCGCCTGATAACAGTCGTCGAATATGATCTCGTCCGTCTCCGGGTTGTAGCCGTACCCGACCATGGAGTGTCCCTCGATCGAGATCAGGACCGGGCGTCCCGCGTCGATTTCCGCCTTGTAGTCCTCGAACGTGAACTCGCCCCCTGCTACATCCACCACGTATGTCCCCGTGATTTTCCGGTCCAGCGAATATCCCTTGTCTTCGACATACAGGTTCAGGCCGTACAGCATGGAGGTGAACCGCCAGTCCACGAGACGCTGAATGCCGTTGATGTTGTAGTTGATATTCATTTCGTAGTTCAGGATGTCCTCCAGAGTGGACTGGCTGATCGAGGTGGACAGATTGTCGTTCCCGCGCCAAATCTGTCCGGTCCCGAGGTAATCGGCAATGCAGTTCCAGATATCGGTCCGCATGTCCGGGCCTTCGCCGCCGTTCACGAACGAGTATTCCAGCTCCTCCTCCACGGAGGTCGTCCAGTAGGTCCCGGCTTTTTTCCCGGTTATGACGTCGAGGTCGCCTCTGGAATAAAACCTGTATACATAATCCTCCGAGGCGATTGCGCGTCCCAGCACAGTGTCGAACGCGTCCATGTCGTAGGCATTGCCGTTCGTCCCGCGCGATTTCAGGTCCACGACACCGTCTATGAGGTTGGACAAATCCGTCCCCCGGTATCCGTAGAGATCATAATAGCCCAGGATCATGCCGACCGCGGTCGGCGTGCATCCGTACATATATTCGGCTTCCGGCATGGTGTTGGCGAGCAGGATGTCTCCGGAAGAATTCTTAATGGTGTACTCTGCCATCTTCGCTTCCCCTCAATGGTTTGTGTTTTTTTTGTTTCGTCTTCACAAATATATCATACGCCCGCGAAAAAGCAAGCCGTTTTCGGAACAAATCGGCGAAAACCCGGAAAGCCTCGCTTCACCGCCCATGTCCGGGAGATGAGGCGCGGATTGTGTTATGCGGTTGTGCTTACAGGCTCGCAAGGATGCTTTTCCCGGATTCCTCAAAGATGCGCCCTGTGGGGACATCAAGAACAGCACCGACCAAGAAAAACGCCGCAACAGATTGGTCTGCTACGGCGCTAAGGTTATTTATTCTTTTTTTATGCAATGACGGTCCAGTTCATGTCGACGCCGTAGCCGAGCACGTTCCACTGTTCCATGTTGCCGCAGGTGTAGTAGCCGAGCATGCCGGTCGAAATCTGGCGG
>CACYZF010000018.1 GCA_902778895.1 uncultured bacterium | reverse complement strand
TCGGCGTCGACGAAATCCATATCGGACATGGTCAGGCGAACAGGGCCTTCCTCACGATTGTACGGGATTTGGAGAGCGGCGCGGTCATCCATGTCGGCAACGGCAAAAGCGTTTCCGCTTTGGAAGGGGCTTTGAGCAAGCTGAATGCAAGTAAGTTGCAAGTTGTTGTAATGGATATGGCAAATGCGTACTCCACCTGGTTTGCCGAACACTTTCCACGCTCTCAAATCGTGTTCGATCATTTCCATGTCATCAAGCTCATGAATGATCGGCTTGATCATGTCCGACGACGGGTAACAGCCAAACTGGATTCCATGGAACGCAAACATCTCAAAGGGCTGCGGTTCGTTTTCCTTAAAAACAAAGAAGATATCCCGGAAGACAATCAGAACATTCTGCACAATCTGAAGGGAAAGTTCCAGGAGATTGGCGAGGCCTATATGTTCAAGGAGGCATTGAGAACCATTTATCGTGTCGTTCAAAATGCCTATCAGGCCAATATCGCGCTTCACAGGTGGTATGTAATGGCGGAAGAGACCATTCGGGATAGGCTGGACGGAATCGTCAGTTACTGGACGTTCGGACACGTCAGCAATGCAAGCACGGAGGGCTTCAACAACAAAATCCGATGGCTTATCCGTCAGGCGTACGGCTTCCGGGACATCGAATACCTCAAGCTCAAAATCTACCAGCTCCCCCAAATCAACTGCGAGAAAGCACTATGACTTTTTGTCAGAAACCGTCGAAGAGGCAAAAAAATGGTGGTCGCTGGGAGACTCGAACTCTCGACCTCATCCGTGTGAAGGATGCGTTCTAACCAACTGAACTAAGCGACCATCAAGTAAAACTGCAACCATTACTATACATCTTTTCCCGGAAAAATCAAGTCGGGGATCTTTTTTTCCGGGAAAAATGCATCCGTTCTGCCCGAAATGCCGTTTCCGGCCATTTTTCCTGTTCTCAATGCGGAAAACAAAGTAAGGAAACCTGTATTTCGGGTTGACTTTCCGGTAATATGTGATACTGTTAAGGAGTGTCAGTTAAAATGCCGGAGAGTATGCCCCATGAATAAAAAAACGCCTCAAAGCAGTGTTCCGTGTTCCCGGAAGGGGATGCCGTCGAAGATGAATGGCCGCAAGATGCCGCCGCGTGCGCAGATCATCCGTCTGGCGCGCATTGCGTCGCTTCTGAAGAAAAACAGCTGCCCGACTGCACAGAATCTTCTGAACGAATACCGCGAGATCGAGCTTTCCGAGGGGAAGACCATCCGGGCAAAATACAGCCTGCGCACCGTGTACCGCGACATCGACCTGCTTCGCAGCGATTTCGGCTGTCCTGTCCGGTTCGACCGGAGACAGAAGATCTATTACCTTGAAGATCCCCAGTGGGAGTTCAACTGTCCCGCGAATCTGTCGGAATCCGTGATGCTCGCGCTCATCCTCGGCGGCCGCATCGCCGAAGAGGTGTTTCCGAATCCGGTTCGGGCGCGGATCACGAAATCCGTGGACGAGCTGCTGAAGGGGAACAGCCCGGAATTCCTGGAGAAGACGCTCATCGGGTCGCTGAAGGTGTTCGCCGAGGGCGGCGTGGCGGAAAATGCATCCGTCTTTTCGACCGTATTCGAGGCGTGGCAGACGCACCGCCGCCTCCGCATCCTGTACGACGACCAGCACGGCGGCGTGATGGAACGCGAGGTCGAACCGCACGTGCTGTTCCTGTACCAGCACGAATGGCGCATCAAGGCGTTCTGCCGCCTGCGGAACGCGCCCCGTACGTTCGTGATCAACCGCATCCGGAACGCGACCCTGCGGAAAGAGACATTCACGCCGGACCGCACCATCATCAATTCCGTGACGCTCGACAGCATCGTGAGCTACGAGAAGCTCCACGACGTGAGGATCCGGCTGACGGGCGACGCGGTGAAATTCGCGAAGGCAAACCGCATGCATTCCGGGCAGAAGATCAGAAAGACCGCCGACGGCTGGCTGTTCCATATTCCCGAGGTGCCGGGCGAGGTCATCGTGCCGTGGATCCTGTCGCAGAAAGGCCAGGCGGTCCCGCTCGCACCCCCGGAGCTGATCGAAAGCGTCAGGAACGGTGCTCAGACCGTACTGGACAGCCTGGATTAAACGTTCAGCAGCGTCATCCCGAACGGTTTCAGTTCGGTATGGACAGACGGTCCGTCGCCTCGTTTGAGCTCGGCGGTGCGGGCGATGCCGGAATTGTTGACGACGGCAAGCGTACGGCTTTCCGGCCAGCAGGCGCACTCCACGAACGGATCATCGGAGAGATAGATTTCCGGCTTTGCCGACCGTGCGGCGTAATGAAGGATGAGATTGCGGAGCAGGAGCGTGTTCTCCGGCGAGATCTTGAACTCGGATAAATAAACGCCGCAGCCTTTGCCGAAGGAATGTACCGTCAGGGCGGGCAAATTGCCCTCCGCCATCAGCACGTGCGCGGTCCCGTCCGTGAGATACACGCCGTCGCGGGCATGCAGCGAAGCGCCGTCCGGGATCAGGCCCGGCACGGATTCCACCTCGAATTGCCAGCGTCCGTGGCACACGCGGCTGCCTGTGTCTTCGTCGACGCCCAGCACGGGCGCCAGCCGGAAGAAGGTATCAAAACCTTGTGTAGCCGACGGTTCGTTCACGCCCAGGAACACGCCGCCGTTCGCAGTCCAGCGCATGAACTCCGTCACGAGCTCGGGATCCCGCCAGGCGTCGCCGCCGCTCCAGGCGGTTCCCGCGCGTCCGGCGTTGACCGTGACGTCGTAATCCTTCAGCGCGCCGCGTTTCACGTCCTCGAACGACAGAAATCCGACCTCGAACGGAAGCCCGGAAAGCGCTTCGTTCACATGGATCAGGTCGTGCATGTATGTCTCGTGGAAATGCCCGGACAGGCTCCACGAACGCAGTTTGCCCCAGAAATGGACGACCGCGATACGGACCGCGGCGGTCTCGGGCCGGCCGGACGCGTGCAACGCACGGATCTGCCGGAATTCACCGGCGATCTCCGCGATGCAGTCCACGAAATCCGGGAACCCCTCCGTGAGGTGCAGATAGCCGCCCAGCCCGATGCGGTCAATGGGGGCGCGGAGCAGGGCGCGCCGCACGGACACCCAGTATTTGCGGGCGTCCAGCGCCGGATCGCCGCCCTCCATGAACGTCGGCGCGCCGCCCAGTCCGACCGGGAAGAGATAGGGATGCAGGCGGAGTTCGTGGACCGGGACGTCGACGCCGGAGCAGAGGCGCGCCTCGTAGCCGGAGAACACGCATTTGATGAGGCCGTCGAACCCGAATTCATGGAACCGCCCGTTGTACGGCTCGATCCCGACCCAGCTGTCGTCGTAGAAGACGTACGCTTTCTTGCCGTACCGATGCACGATGTCGATCAGCTCGCGCCCGAACGAGATCACAAAGTCGTTGACGAATCCCATCCAGTCGGCCTTGCGCTTCGTGCCCGGCATGTGCGTTACGTGCAGCTTGCCCCGGTTCACGAAATCCTCCGCCGTGAGGCTGTAGCCGTACCGCTCCGCGAACTCGTCCAGCGCCTTCGGGCTGACCGTGAAATCGTAGGACGCCCAGTCGGAGTACAGATGCCGGCAGCGTTCGCTGCTGCCCCAGATCCACACGAAATTGTAGAACATGGACGTGAACCGCACGACCGTGGCCGCCGGATGCGATTCGCACCAGCGCACCATCCAGTCGCGCAGATACGCGCGCGTCTCCTCGTGTCGCGGGTCGATCTGCATCAGGTGTTCCGTGGTCCAGTGGTTCGTAGTGTGGTTGTACATGGAGATCTCCTCCCAGACGCGGAATGCCATGAAGCTCACGGAATAGGTATGGTACGGCACGGGCGAGGGGATCGTGACGGCGCCTTCGCTGTAACTCCACTCCGAAACGGGCAGAAGCGTGCCCGCCGTACGGTCGTACACCTGCCAGTATTTGCGCGATTCGGGGCGTTCGTCGAGTTCGAACTGTCCGGCGAAAAACTCCTTCATCAGCGGGATCGCGAGCGGTTCGCCGCCCATCGCGGGCACGGGCGAGGTCATCAGGAACGTTTCCTGCAGTTTGTCGCGGTTCGCCTTCGCCCATTCGTTGTGATCGCGGATGATGCAGATCGTGGCGTAGATGCCGTATCCGGCGTCCAGGATCTCCTGCGAGAGCTTCGTGCCGTCGCTGTCCCGGATCACGTCCGCGCCCCACTTTTCCGCCAGTTTCAGCGTCAGGTCTTCATAGCCGGATTCGCCCGGCAGCGTAAAAAAGCCGCGTTCCGTCGCGTTCATAAGCAGGTTCTCCATTGGGGTACCGTTGTCCGGCGTGTGGGGGTTAAATCTTCAAAAAGAATATACATGCCTCCGGGCGGTCATGCAAATCTTTTTCGAGTGTTTTTCGAGAAAAACGCGGCTCATGCACAAAACGTGAAAAGCATGTGTTTTTTCGTAAAAACCATGTTCGGGGGATTGACAAAAAAGCGTTTTCATTGTACTTTACTGGAAAAACTTTTCCATTTCGAGCTCACCAAACTTAACAGCAAAGGATTTCCATTATGAACATGAAGACAAAAGTCTGTATCGCGGCAGGCGCGTCCCTGCTGACCCTCGGCGCTTTCGCTCAGTTCGGCGGCGGCTTCGGCGGTTTCGGCGGTCCGGCACGCTTCGCGCTCCCCGAGGGATTCGTTCCGGCGGAGACCAACATCTACAACTCCGAATTCCCGGCCGTCAACCCGAAGACCAAGCAGGCGTTCTTCCGCATGCAGGCCCCCGGCGCGCAGAAGGTCACCATCACGCAGGAAGGCAAGACCTACGAGCTGAAGAAGGACCAGAGCGGCTGGTGGTCCGTCGCCACGGACCCGCTGGTGGAGGGCTTTCATTATTTCAGCTACACCGTGGACGGCAACAAGGCGTTCGACTACGGCAGCGAGGCGTTCTACGGATGCAGCACCGAGATGTCCGGCATCGAGATTCCCGAGGATGAAGCCGAGGCCGCCTACTATCACTTCAATAAGGACATCAAGCACGGCCAGGTGCGCCATTGCCGCTACTGGTCCGAGATGAACGGCCTGGACCGTCATTGCCGCGTGTATACGCCCGCCGAATACGAGACGAATCCCGAAAAGCGCTTCCCCGTGCTGTACCTGCTCCATGGCGGCGGCGAGGATGAATCCGGCTGGGAGGAACAGGGCCGTATGGCGGACATCATGGACAACCTGATCGCCTCCGGCAAGGCCGTCCCGATGATCGTCGTCATGGACAGCGGCAACGTCCGCAACTACGGCGCGGTGCGTCCGCGCGGCGTCCGCGTGACCGACATCTTCGTGAAGGAGCTCAAGCCGTGGGTCGACGCCACCTTCCGCACGAAGACCGACCGCGACAACACCGCGATGGCCGGCCTCTCCATGGGCGGCGTGAACACCTGGAACACGATCTTCCCGAACAACATGGACAAGTTCGCCTACATGGGCGGCTTCTCCGGCGCGGGCAACTTCTCCGGCCCCGGCGCGGCAGCGGGCGGCGGCGACGTGAACACCATCTTCGGCGGCGTCTACAAGGACGCGGACAAGTTCAACTCCCAGATGAAGCTCGTCTTCATCAGCGTCGGCGAGGCGGAAAAGACCAACCCGGTCCGCGAGACCTACCGCATCCTGAAGGACCACGGCATCAAGAACATGGTGTTCTACGAATCCCCGAAGACCGATCACGAATGGCTCACCTGGCGCCGCAGCCTCCGCGAATTCGCGCCGCTGCTTTTCAAGTGATCCCGGACATTCAGCCTGAACAAACAAACCGGCGGTCCTCATCCACGATGCGGGCCGCCTTTTTTCTGTCTGTATTTCGGCTGTTGAAAAAGGCTCCCGCCGCGCGAACGGAGGGAGCCTGATTTTTTTATACTTGGACCGAGATAAGGATCAGCCCTTGAAGGCGGCGAGGGATTCTTCGACGCGCGCGAGCTTGTCCTTCAGGTCGGCGAGCTGCGTCTTCACATCCTCGACGACTTTCGCCGGGGCGCGGCTGACGAACTTCTCGTTGTTGAGTTTCGCCTCGGCGGCCTTGATCCAGCCGGTGAGCTCGGCTTTCTGCTTCGTGAGCTTCTCGCGTTCGGCGGCGGGGTCCACAAGGCCCTTCAGCGGCAGGAAGATCGCGCCTGCGTCGCAGACGATGGACGGCGCGGGGGTGCCGTCTTCGCTGGCGTAGTTCTCAAGCGAGACGCTGATGAGGGATGCGTTGAGCATGGCGGTGAGGGAATCCATCTGCTCGCAGAGGGAATCCAGGATCTCCTGTGAGGCGGCGCGGATGTGGTATTCGATGCGCTTGCCGGGGGCGATGTTGTTCGAGAGGCGCAGGTTGCGTCCGGCGGAGATGAGGGCGTACTTGTCGGCGGTCATCTCGGAGATCTTGTCGGCGTCCGCGGGGAGTTTGAGGTCGGCCTCGGGGAAGGCCGCGGTCATGATGGACTGGCCGTCGGCGAGGAATCCCATGCGATGGGCGAGTTCCTCGGTGATGAACGGCATGAAGGGATGCAGGAGGCGGAGGAGCTTCCAGAGCGCATAGTCCAGCACGGCGAGCGCCTGTTTCTTGGCCTCTTCGTCGGCGTTGAAGCGCGGCTTGCACGCCTCGATGAACCAGTCGCAGAAGTTGTTCCAGACCAGCTCGTAGATGTCATGCGCGGCGGAGTGGAAACGGAACTCGCGGAGCGAGGTGTTCACGTCGGCGCACGCCTTTTCCAGCGTGTTGAGCATGTGGATCTCGTCCTGCGTGAGCTTGTCGACCGGGATCGCGAGCTTGTCGAACGAGGCGGAGACGGGACCCTGCATGGTGCGGAACCGGCAGGCGTTCCAAAGCTTGTTCGCGAAGTTGCGGCCGAGCTCGCACTTTTCGTTGGAGTAGCGGATGTCCATGCCGACGGGGGCGATGTAGACGATGGAGAAGCGGAGGGCGTCGGCGCCGTAGGTCTCGATGACCTTCAGCGGGTCGGGCGAATTGCCGAGGGACTTGCTGAGCTTGCGGCCGAGTTCGTCGCGGATGATGCTGGTGAAGTAGACGTTGCGGAACGGCAGATCGCCCTTGAACTCGTATCCCGCCATGATCATGCGCGCGACCCAGAAGAAGATGATGTCCGGGCCGGTCACGAGGTCGTTGGTCGGGTAGAAATACTTGAGCTCGGCGGTGTCTTCCGGCCAGCCCATGATGGAGAAGGGCCAGAGCCAGGAGCTGAACCAGGTGTCGAGCACGTCCTCTTCCTGGTACCAGCCGTCGCCTTCGGGCGGGTTCACGCCCACGTAGACTTCGCGGTTCTCGTCGTTCACGTCGCCGCGGTACCAGGCCGGGATGCGGTGTCCCCACCAGATCTGGCGGCTGATGCACCAGTCCTGGATGTTCTCCATCCAGTGGAAATAGGTCTTGGCCCAGCGGTCGGGATAGAACTTGATCGCGCCGGAGCGGACGGCCTCGATGGCGGGCTTGGCAAGCTCGTCCATGCGGACGAACCACTGGTCGCTGAGGAGCGTTTCGATCTCCACGCCGCCTCGCTCGGAGAAGCCGACGTTATGGACGATGTCCTCGATCTTTTCGAGGAGGCCGAGGCTTTCCATGTCCGCGACGCACTGCTTGCGGCATTCGTAGCGGTCGAGGCCGGCGTACTTGCCGCACTGGGCGTTCATGGAGCCGTCGCGGTTCATGACGTTGATGAATTCGAGGTTGTGGCGCTTGCCGACCTGATAGTCGTTCGGGTCGTGGGCGGGCGTGATTTTCACGCAGCCGGTCCCCTTTTCCGGGTCGGCGTGCTCGTCCTCGATGATCGGGATCTTGCGGTCGGTGAGCGGGAGGTTCACGGTCTTGCCGACGAGGTGCTTGTAGCGCGGATCGCCGGGCGGGACGGCCACGGCGGTGTCGCCGAACATGGTCTCGGGACGCGTGGTGGCGACGACGAGGTAGCCGGAGCCGTCGGTGAGCGGATAGCGGAAATGCCAGAACTTGCCCTTGACTTCCTTATAGATGACTTCCTCGTCGGAAAGCGCGCTCTGGGCGGCCGGGCACCAGTTCACCATGCGTTTGCCACGATAGATGTAGCCCTTCTCGTAGAGCTGCACGAATACCTTGCGGACGGCAGCGCTGAGGCCTTCGTCCATGGTGAAGCGTTCGCGGTCCCAGTCGCAGGAGGTGCCGAGCTTGCGGAGCTGCTTGATGATGGTGCCGCCGTAGAGCTTCTTCCATTCCCAGACGCGTTCGATGAACTTCTCGCGTCCGAGTGTGCGGCGGTCGATGCCTTCCTTCTCGCGCAGGACCTTGTCGACCTTGCTTTCCGTGGCGATGCCGGCGTGGTCGGTGCCGGGGAACCAGCAGACTTCCTCGCCCATCATGCGGTGCCAGCGGATGAGGATGTCCTGAAGCGTGTTGTTCAGGACGTGGCCCATGGTGAGAATGCCGGTCACGTTCGGCGGCGGGATGACGATGGAATAGGGCTTTTTGTCGGGATTCGGCTCGCCGTGGAAGCGCTTGTTGGTCTCCCACTCGGCGTACCATTTCTCTTCGATTTCAGCGGGCAGATATGCTTTCGGCATTTCCGGCATGATGACGGTCTCCTGAGTAGTATCGTTGATTCGAAAATAAAAGTCAAAACATAATATAGCACGGTTTCAGACATTTTCCTATAAAATAATGCGAAAAGCGGTGTCTTTTTTTTGAAAAAAAGGAGTTTCGGGGGTATAGTATGAAGTTATAGTAATTTAATCCGGGAAAAAACAATGGATCAGAATTTCGCCCAGAGCGCCAGTCAGAGTCTGGAACAGACCCATATCCTTTCGCCTCAGCATCTTCAGGCGCTGAAGGCGTTGCAGGCGCCTGCCATGGAACTCTCCGGCTCGTTTGCCGACGTTCTGGCGGAGAATCCCTTGATTACGACCGCGGACGATGATTCCGACTACGAGGACGAAGTGGACCTGAAAACGGACGATGTTCCGGTTCAGGACGACGCCCCGGTCGAGAATCTTGACGAAAACCGTCTGGACTACGACGAAGAGCTGGCGCGCATCCTGGAGGGGGACGACGACTGGGCGTCTCTGCGTCAGGAGGACGGCGAGAACATGCCCGACAGCGAGGCGGAGAAACGCCGCGAATACATGTTCAACTCCGTGGCGCAGGAAGTCTCGCTGCAGGACGCCCTCATGGAACAGCTCAATACCGAGGATTGCACGCCCGAAGTGCGCCGTGCTGCGGAGGAGGTCATCGGCAACATCGACGACGACGGCTTTTTCCGCAGCGTCCCTGCCGAGATCGCGCAATCCGTGCCGTGTCCGCTCGAGACTGCCGAAGCCGCGCTCCGGCTCGTGCAGACGTTCGATCCGCCCGGCATCGGTGCGAGCACCCTGCCGGAATGCCTGCTGATCCAGCTCGAACGCGCGGGAAAGAAAACGGACCGGATGACCGAGTTCGTGATCCGGCACCTGGACGACCTGGAGCACAACCGTCTCCCGAAGATCGCGAAGGACATGGGCGTGACCGTGCAGGATGTGAAGGACATGGCCGAAGAGCTCCGCCGTACCTGCGACCCGCGGCCCGCCGCCTCCCTCGCGCAATCACGCACCGAATACTGCCCCGTCGAGGTCACGATCGAACGTTCCGGCGACGAATACACCGTGCGTCCGAACCGCGAATACCAGCCGAAGTTCCTGATCCCGAACCGGTACATGAAGATGCTCGACGACCCGCTGACCGACCAGGAGACCCGCGACTACATCCTGAAGAACCTGAAGAGCCTCATGGAGATACGCAAGGCGCTCGCCGACCGTGAGAGCACCATCGTCCGCATCGCACGCGTCATCGCGGACCAGCAGTTCGACTTCTTCGACAAGGGGCCGGAATACCTCCGCCCCATGACCATGCGCGACGTGGCGGACCGTCTCGGCGTCCATGAGACCACCGTCAGCCGCGCCATCGCGAACAAATACATGGCCACGCCCGCCGGCACGTTCCGGTTCCGCGATTTCTTCACCGGCGGCTACCAGAACACCGAAGGCGAGGACGTGTCCAGTTCGGCGGTCAAGGAGTACATCCGCGAGGCCGTCGAAAACGAGAATCCCGCCCACCCGCTCTCCGACCAGAAGATCGCGGAGGACCTCAAAAAGAAGGGGCTCGACGTGGCCCGCCGCACCGTGGCGAAATACCGCGAGGAACTCGGCATCCCCTCTTCGCAGGGAAGGAAACAGTACACGTGAAAAATAAACTATCTTCGTTCATATCCGGGCACAGACGCCTCTGGAACACATTCCTCTTCCTCTTCATCCTCCTCACGGCGTTCGCCATGCGGACGTACCACTACAACACCTCCGTGCTGCTGCTGAACGACGTCATCCGCGAAGTGCCGCAGAATGAACGCGTTCACCGTTCGTTCCTGGAGCTGTTTCTGCCGCTCCGCCACAACAACTTCTCGCCGTTCACCATCGAGAGCGCCATGATGTTTTCCTATTCGCAGGACATCGCCGAGGGGAAGGGCGTGCCGGAACGCGACGAGACGCTGAAGCACATGGAGGACATACCGCCCTACGCGCAGATGAATATGGCGCTGGAGTGGTTCCTCGGCTGGGGCTGGCGGCTGAAACAGATGATCGCGCCCGATCCGGAAGGATCCCCGCGCGAAAAGCTGTTCCAGGACCATCCGTACATGGCGCAGTGGATGAGCGCGCAGATACGGTTGTGGGCGTCGCTCACATCCGCGCTGATCTTCCTGTGGCTTCTGCTGCTGAAATGTCCGCGCAAACTGGCGTTCTGCGGCGGGTTCCTTCACGCCGTGGCGCTGTCGGCGATCGCGCGTTCCACGGGGCAGGATCTGGTGCGCGGCGAATTCTGCATCCCGCTGATCACGATGACGTTCGTGCTGGCGGCGTGGTGCGGCGCACGGCCGCGCTGGTGGAAGATGCCGGCCATTTTCGCCGTGGTGTTCCTGGCGTTCATCGCGTGGGACCTGTGCCAGATGATCTTCTCCGCGTGGGCGTTGATCGAGGTCCTGCGGGCGGTCTGCGGATACCGGATGAAACGCGGCCTGCTGTATTCCTGGATCGCCATCGCCGCCGCCGTGCTGCTGAACGCCCTCATCGTACCGTTCAACATCACCTACGGCCTGATCCATGCGCCGATCCTGTGGGTGGCCATTCCGTCGCTGTTCTGCTGTTATGCGCTTCAGAGCGTGTCCCGCCGTCTGAACCTGCGCGGCGTGCGCAAGCTCGCATTGCGTCTGGCCGTGCCCCTGCTGGCCGCGGCATTGTACGTGAACTGGGCGCAGTTCGGCAATACCCCGGAATACGCCTCGAATTACAGCCATTTCTCCGAGGCGATGAAGGCTAAGATCAAGTTCAACAACGTGAAGCCCGCGAACGCCCTGCTGCTGAACTACGACGCCCGCATCATGTGGACGCCCTCCATGCACTCCGCTACATGGGAGATCGCGTCGTCGTTCTTCCCGAGCCTCCTTTTCGGACGCCTGCTCCAGTTCGGCCTTTTCCGGTTCCTGTTCGGTCTGCTTCCGGTCACGCTGGCGCTGTACGCCGTGCTGTTGCTGGGGTTGACATTGTTCCGCATCCCGCGGGAGGAGTTCATGAAGACACTGTCGCGGACATTCCTGCCGAACATTTACACGGTCGGATTCATCGTCGGGTTCATCTACATCGTGCGCTACCACGAGTTCGTGATCCTCTTCCTCAGCGTCTCCCTGCCGATGCTCGTCTGCACGTATCTGCGCGCGTTCCGGCACGCGCCCTGGAAAGTCGATCCCGCCGAGGCCTGCACCGTCATCTTCGACCGTCCGCGCATACTCAGATTCCTGCGCTGGACGCTCATCGGCGTTTTCTCGTTCATCCTCTTCTGGGAAACGATCGTATCCATCGGAACGCCCCGCCGCTACACGGGCGACGTCGCATTCCGGGAGACCGCCATGCTGATCCTGTGGTTCCGTCAGCACAAGGACGCCGTGGCGGGCAAGGGCGTGGCGGCGAACTTCACCGTCGGGCC
The DNA here is from genome assembly GCA_902778895.1 of uncultured bacterium. Lineage (GTDB taxonomy): Bacteria > Verrucomicrobiota > Lentisphaeria > Victivallales > UBA1829 > UBA1732. The sequence goes on along the minus strand of CACYZF010000018.1, from coordinate 10,724 downwards.
GATGCTGAAGGCATACGCGGGGACCGGACTGGTCATGAATCCCCAGTTCGGCATGAAGCGCATCCGCGACGCCACGGAGAAATACCTGAATGCGATGTTCCACGGATCCGAACTCGATCTGGCGCGTTACTGCGGCGAATACGGCGCGGACTACGTGATCTACAACAAGGGCGCGTGCTTCTCCTATTCGATCTACTCGAACCGGTACATCGCCGGCGCGAACGAGATCAGGCCCGACTCCATCGTCAACCTCATGATCTCCGATCCGGACAGTCTCCACTGGTTCTACCGCCTCGACGTCCCGCGCGGACTTGAGAGCATCAACCGAGTCTATACGGTCTTCAAGGTGATTACGCCAGAGGGCAAACGCGAAGCGGCCCGTATCGGCGCGTTCGGCAGAAACGAACTCGCGCTCGGACGAAAGGAATCCGCCGCCGAATTCGCGAAGAAAGCCGTGTGGCTCGACCCGACCGCCGAAGGCCCGAGGCTCCTGTACCTGGAAACGCACGGCTGTCTGCCGCGCATCACGCTGTCCGGAGTGGAGGATGAGAAGTAATCGATCACCGGTTGTGATCCTGTTCATCCGGGCGTTTTTTCGCGAAAAAAACAAGTCGCCAGCTTGTATTTTTCCCGTGCCGGGTGTATAGTAATCAATACTTCTTTCGATGCGTCCCCATCGTCTAGAGGCCTAGGACATCAGGTTCTCATCCTGGTAACATGGGTTCGAATCCCATTGGGGATGCCATTTTTATTTTAAATCCGAGCTTGGTTCGACGCCGGATTCGGCGGCTGACGGAGATCAGCACGGTGCTGACGTTGCGTCTCTTTCCCTTCAGGTCAGGCTCGCCGGGGCGGACAAACGTCACGATCACGATACGGCGTCAATCCACCGTCTTTTTCTGCTGGATTTCCTGAGGTATTTTCCGCCGATGAAGCGTGATGCCGGTGATTTCCAGCTCGCGGTCCTGAGAGAAGAACGAGAATTCCCGGTTCTCTTTCGCCAGGAGCCAGTGCGGATAGATATCCAGCGGGACGAGATTCTTTCCGGGAGCCAGTTTGAAACTGATCTTGTACGGCTTCTGGAATTCGTTGGTCCACGTGACGCCGGCCCAGCATTCCTGGTCGGAATCGATCTCCAGTATCCCCCACTGATCGCCGGACAGCGGCTGCGCGAACCGTACCTGCTTCTGAAGAGGATCGTTACCCTGCGGAAGCGGGAGCTCCATTGTTGCCTCGGACGCGTCGCGCAGCAACTTTTTGCTGTTTCGACCCCACACAGAGGCGGAATAGACCAGATTGTCGAACTGGAAAACACTTTCGCCGGGGTTGAAGAAATTCTCCCATACCGCCAGGGATTCTTCCATGGACGGCACGGTCCGGCCGATCTTCCGGAAATACGCTTTCGGCATCAGGATGAAATACTTTTCGTTGACTTTGAGCGGGAAGGCGTCCTTGATCGCATAACGGTAGAGATAGAAAGCCCGGATCATCGGATAGGAGAAATCGCAGTATTCGCGGCCGAAAACCGAAACGACCACGTCTTTTCCTCTGAGCTGTTTCAGCATGTGGAACTGCGTCGGATCGCCCGTGACCGTGTAATAGTTGGAATGCCGTACGGGCAGCTCCCGGTCGAACAGGAAATACAATCCGCCGTAAAGGGACAGGTTCAGGAACGTTTCGCCGGGTGCAAGGACCTGATCCAGAACAGCCTTCAATTCGCGTTCCGCCTGAAGCTCCTCCCGGCACCCGTCGGAAACAAAGCCGTATCCGGCATTCGGCAGGTCGAAGTCCTCCCCGCGGACCATGGTCCCGTCGGAAATCGTGGAAAGGATCCTCGGGATCGCATTCAGGGGGGATTCGGGTATTTTCGAATCGCGGAAAAGCACAACGGTCCCCGGAACGAAAAACAGCACGGTCAGCAGGATCTTGACCCTTTTGAGTTTGCCGGGGAGCAGAAAGAGCGGGACCATCAGGAACGGAAGCAGGAGGATGAAGGTCTGGTACTGGCGGGAGAACAGAGCGTCCGTCCTGGAAAACGAATAATTGATGGAGATGAACGTGTAGCACAGGGATGCGGAAAGGATCCCCCACACAAACGTTTTCTTGTTGTCGGAGGTCATCGTCGGCATGTCCGAAACGAGCACCATACCGGAAAGAAAAACCGTTATGACAGGCAAAAACAGGATCGCATTGGCGGACAGGAACGGGAGATATCCGGAATCGTTATCCCATGTCAACGCCGCCCAAGCGCTGTTGACGGGGGCTGTTTCCCAGAAAATCCGTATCAATCCGTAGAAATACCGCGAGAACGGCCAGACGAAAAAGAGGGCGGCCCAGAACACCTCAAAACCGAGGAGCTTAAAGCCAGCGCTCCTATCATCTTTGAAAACGCGGAAAAACTGGTAGAGGAAGAGCGGCAGGAATGAGGCCGCAAGCATCGTTCCCTGCGGAATGCGGAAGAAGACAATAAAGGAGACCGTTATGCTCCATAACACGCACCAGAGCCCTCGCCGTTTCAAAAGGTCCGGATGGATCCAGATCATCATGAGAGCGGTCGGTATCCCAGTAAAGCATCCTCCCAGAACAAACGAGGTCAGGAAGGCGATCCAGAGCGGCAGGAAATGGAAGAAAACATAAAACGAAATGAACAGCGTGAAAAGCGCCATGAGGGATTCCCCGTAGGTGTCCGCCATGGTGAAGGCATCGGAAAAGAAATCGGTCAGACGCAGAGACAGATAATCCCATAAGCCGTAGCAGGGAGTCGTGTCTTTGAAAATGGTCATCGCCCCGCTCCGGACGGCGTAATAGTCCGAAATCCGGTCTCCGAATTCAAAGAAGTTCGTGAGTCCCACCACGGAAAAGTGGACGAATTTGTCGAACGCCAGAATGGCCATCAGCGGGAAAGGAGAAATGGCACGCTTCAGCAAGCCGGGTTTCCACGCCCGGAGCAGGATGTCGGTCGCGGCGATCAGAAGCAGGGGGAAGACGATGCACCAGAAGGTCTTGCCGAAAGGATGCAGCAAGACCAGCTGATCGTCCCGGAGATAGACCTCCGGCAGAAGCCAGGTGAAGAGCGGCAGCATCAACAGCTGCAAAGCCGTGTGCAGGATCCTGCGGTAGCGCTCCGATCCGTTCTTCGGGAAGGAGAGCAGGATCAGAGTCAGCCCGAAAGACCAGTACGGAAGACTCGTGAGGTTTTTGCGTCCCCAATCGAAAAAGGCGATATAGTCCTCCGGCAACCAGCAGTAACAGATGGCGCGGGCAAGACTGCAGAATCCGTACGGAATAAAGAAAGAGCAGAAGAGCAGCACGAAATCCATATCGCTTGCGCATTTCTTCCTCCACAGATGAAGCCAGAAGATGCCGGAGAACATCAGGCAGGAAACGATGATCCAGGAATAATCGATGGGCTTGTTGAAATCGTATCGTCCCAGCGTCAGGAAATAGACCACGGGAAGAATGGAAAGCAACCCGAACTTGGCCATGCTCTCCTGCCGGTCGTTCTCCATCAGGGAGAAACCGCTCATGATCCCCAGGAAGATCAGCGGGGCCGCCGTCATGGTACAGGCGATCGAACACAGCCGGTTGGCTACGGGAATGTCCCACATGTAGGTCAGGCAGCCCAGCATTTGCGACGGCGTGGAGAGGACCATGTTCTTCTTGATCAGAAGATCCAGAATGAGCAGAGACAGGAAAATGGAAAAGAAAAGGCTTATCGCCACTGATTTCCAGCTGCAACGGTCCCAAATCCGCCGGGCAAACGAACTGCCCCGTTTCAGTATTTCATCGAATCGGTTTGTCATATAGGATCCTGTGATGCGTTGTGCCAAATGGTCTGGACAATTCTGCGTGAGTCTTTGTGTGAAAAAATGTCTGATCGGCCGGATGGCCGGGGTGAAAGAAAAAAGACGGGGATTTCCTGGAAAAAACAAAGAAATCGCTGAAAAATATACACCCGCATGCGCGCGAAATCAAGGTTGCGCGCTCTGTTTTCGTTACATTTTTCCCGTTTCGGGCGAAGAACCGTTTTGCCTTCATTTTGCAGTCGGCCGGCCGTGCGCATCCGGCCGGTTGAACCGCCGAATCGTTTCACGATCGCATGTCGTGAATGAATGGTTCCGACAGACTCTGTGCGACAAAATAGTTCTGCCTCAATCAAGCTGTTCGAAATCCCGTCAACGTATCAAAAAATAAAGAAAAACCTGTTTTTCTCGTCATTACGCCTTGACAGAAACAACAGAACGGCTTATTTTATGTTAAGGGATGGATCGCATCCGGCGGTCCTTATCCGATAATCGAACACTCTCTCAAAAAAGAATTGACAGAGGTTCCCATAAGGAACTCTTTTCATGAACTGTTTAATTGGCTATACCGGATTTGTTGGAGGGAATCTTGCCTCCCAGCGGAACTATGATGTTCTGATCAACTCCAAAAACTTCCATTCGATGGAGGGGAAGACCTATGATTATGTCGTTTGTGCCGGAGTTCCCGCCGTCAAATGGAAGGCGAATAAGGAGCCCGAGGCTGATCTGGCGCATATCAATGAGCTTGTCGATGTCCTGAAAACGGTGAAAGCCAAACGTTTTACGCTGATCTCCACGATTGACGTTTATTCCGTCAACAAGGATGTCGACGAAGACTGCGACTGCCACAATCCCGCCCATCATGCTTACGGACGGCACAGGCTTTATTTCGAGGATTTCTGCCGGGAGCATTTCGGCAACCTTCTGATCGTCCGTCTTCCCGGGCTGTTCGGAAAAGGCATCAAGAAGAATGTCATATTCGATCTTCTGAATGACAATTGCCTCGAAATGATCAATCCGGAATCGTCGTTCCAGTATTACTACCTGAAAAACCTGAGCGACGACCTCGAAAGAGCGGAAAAAGCCGGGATTAAGCTCATCAATCTCTTTACCGGGCCGGTCAAAACAAGAGAGATTCTTGACCGGTTCTTCCCGGATAAGGCGGTAGGTGCGAATCCCTCTCCTCTGGCAAATTATGACATGCATACGAAATACGCCTGTCTCCGGCAGAAAACCGGCCCTTATCTCTATACCCGGGAAGAAGTCCTGGATCAAATGGATGAATTTATCAAAGGGTACCGGGCATGAAGAATGTTTTTGCTGTTTCCAATATCGGCTGGAACCGTCATGACGATCCGGCCGTTCTTGATCTGCTTTCCCGCTATCATGTCACGGGAATCGAGGTGGCGCCATCAAAGGTGTGGCCGGATTTGGGGGCCGTGACGGAACAGGACGCGAAGGATTATCGTGCTTTCCTGGCGGATCACGGCTTCGTCATTCCGGCATTTCAGGCGATTCTTTACGGTTGCCCGGATCTTCAGGTCTTCAACCCCGTCTCTCACAAAGCCCTGCTGGCCCGCCTGGAGCTTATCGCAAGGCTGGCTTCATGGCTGGGGGCAGGGATCCTGGTCTTCGGCGCACCGAAAAACCGGAAGAGAAACGGTCGCGAATTCACGGAAGCGTTTCAGTATGCCGCGGAGTTTTTTCATCAGGCCGGGGAAATCGTCAAGGCGTACGGCTGTGCGATCGGAATGGAAGCGAATCCTGTGGAATATCAGTGCGACTTCCTGACCAATACGGCGGATGTGGAACGGTTTGTCAATGCTGTCGGTTCGAGCGGTGTCGTACTTCATATCGATTCCGGAGCAACGGCCATGACGCATGAGAAAATAGAAACGGTTCTGACCGGATTGACCGTCATGCCGCAACACTACCATATCAGCGAACCCATGCTTGCAAATCCGGGAGAGGAAAGCCGGGTCGAACATATCAAAGCATTCGAGGCGCTGAAACGAATCGGATATGCCGGCGCTGTTTCCATTGAAATGAAGTCGCAGGAACCGGACTGTCGGAATTTGGAAAAAGCGCTTGCCAGCATTACGGGAGCCATGAAAGATGCCGATTTCTGATTGCTATGATATCGTGGTGATCGGCGCCGGTTTTTTCGGCATGAACATTGCGGAGTATTTTGCCAGACGGGGAAAAAAAGTCCTGCTTTGCGAAAAATACGAAGCGTGTATGACCCGTGCCTCCTATACCAATCAGGCCAGAATTCATAACGGGTATCATTATCCCAGAAGCGTTTTGACCGCGATGCGTTCCAGGATTTCGTTTCCCCGGTTTGTCAAAGAGTTTCCGGAATGTGTCGTGAATGACTTTTCCAAGTATTACGGCATCGGGAAGATTTTAAGCAAAGTCAATGCCCGGCAGTTTGAGGAGTTTTGCAACCGGATCGGGGCGGAATGTGAAGAAGCCTCCCCGTCTGTCATGAAACTTTTCGATTCTCACTACATCGAAAAGATATTCCGCGTCCGTGAATACGCGTTCGATTCGAAAAAGCTTTGCGAAATCATGATGAAACGGATCCGGGAAGCGAACGTGGAACTCTCTTGCTCGACTTCGGTCGAAAAGGTTCTGGAGCACAACGGAGGATTGAAAGTCGAAATCGTAACGGAAGATGGCAAATATGTCATCTCGGCGAAACATGTTTTCAACTGCACTTATTCCAACATCAACAGCGTCAATCAAAGCTCCGGGATCAAACTGATCCCCCTGAAATACGAAATGACGGAAATGGCGCTGGTGGAAGTCCCCGATGAATTGAAGGACAAGGCGTTTACGATTATGTGCGGCCCCTTCTTTTCGCTTATGCCATTCCCTTCCAGAGATCTCTATTCTCTCAGCCATGTACGGTATACTCCTCATTACGAGTGGTATGACGACCGGGACAAATACATCAGCCCGTTAACGGTCTGCGATCTGGACAAAAAGGAAACCGCCTTTCATGAAATGCAGTTCGATTCCGCACGTTATCTGCCTCTTATCAGAAAATGCCGGTATCGCGATTCTCTGTGGGAGGTCAAGACGTTGCTGCCGTCAAGCGAAACGGATGACTCCAGGCCGATCCTGTTCAAAATGAACTACGAATTGAACGGTTATCATTGCGTCATGGGGGGCAAGATCGACAACGTGTATGACATCATAACAACGATTGATCAAAATAAGGAAGTTTTCCTATGAACAAGATCAAAGATATTTTTGTTTCGGCTGTCGTGATACGGCCGGACAGAAACAACATACTTGATTTCCTGACGCATTTGTCAGATATTCTTGCTTCCCATTATGCTCATTACGAAATCCTCCTGATGACGACCGAACTGGGGGAATCCGCTCCTGATCTGGATATCGACGATATCCTGCAGAAGATCAAGCATATCCGGGCCATTAAGCTTTTCCGCGATACGACGGACGATGTTCTCTTTGCCGCCGGGATAGAGAATGCGATCGGAGACATCATCGTCTGTTCCTATCAGGAATTCCTTACGGAAAAGAATGTGATCGAATCCGTCAATCTGTGTTGTGAAGGAAATGATGTTGTCAGCGGGGTTTTCCACACGAAAAAGCCGTTCTGGTATCGTTTCGGAAGCAGTCTGTTCCGCAAACTCTTTTCTCAAATCCTGTCTTACAACCTTCATCCGGATGATGCGTTCTTCCGCTGCGTTTCCCGTCGTGCGTTGAATGCCGCCATCGGCACCAGACACTTTCACAGATTTGTTTTTTTGCGCCTTTCCAATGTTTGCGAAAAGAAAGGATATATCGATCTCAAACTGTCGTCCGACGAGCAATTGCGCAAACCTCATTTCCTGGATTCTTTTTCAAGAGCGATTTCTCTGATCATTTTCAACTCGACAACGCCGTTGAGGGTCATGAACCTGAGTGCGCTGCTGGTCTGCGTCATCTCCTTTCTGGTCGCGGTCTATACCGTCGTCGTAAAGCTGATAAAACATCATGTCGTCGAGGGATGGCCGACTATGATGCTGGTCCTTTCATTCCTGTTCTTTTTTCTCTTCCTGATCCTGGCGTTTATGGGCGAGTATCTGGTGCGCATCATTTTCGATACGAACCAGGCGGCGCCGTACCATGTGCTGAGCGAGAAACACAGCTCGGTCATGCTGAATTATGACGAACTGAACATTCGCGAAGACAGCGTGTCCTCCGAAATCAATTTAACTCAAACCGGACGGGATAGATAAAGATGCTCAGGTATCACGAAGTCCCCTCATATGAAACAAATGAATTCTGCCCGAAAACACAGAAATACTGTATCTGCGTTTTTGTCATAAACGAGGGCGACAAGCTGTTGAACCAGCTTGAAAAGATGAAGGATTTCTGCAGGGATTCCGTCGATGTTGTCATCGCGGACGGCGGAAGTACAGACGGTTCGACCGGGCATGAACGTTTAAAGACTCTCGGGGTGAATACCCTTCTTGTCAAGACCGGACCGGGAAAACTCGGCAGCCAGATGCGTATGGCGTTTGACTGGGCGCTGAAGCGTGGATACGAAGGGGTTGTCGTTGTCGACGGAAATGGAAAGGACGGCATGGATGCCATACCTCGCTTCGCGGATGAATTGAAGAAAGGCGTGGATCATGTCCAGGGATCCCGGTTCATCAAAGGCGGCTATCACGAAAACACCCCGAAATCGCGTTTGTGGGGGTTAAAGCTGTTGCATGCGCCTTTGATCCGGTTGGCCAGCGGGTTCCATTACACCGATACGACAAACGGATTCCGTGCGTACAGTGCTAGATTGCTTTCCTCGGAGAAACTCGAGATATTCCGCGATTGCTTTTCCGGATATGAGCTTCACTATTATCTTGCCGTAGAAGCCGCCAGACAGGGCTTCCTCTGTTCGGAGATACCTGTCAGCAGGGTTTATCCGGCAGAAGGGAAAACCCCCACCAAGATCAGCGGATTCAAGGGCAATCTTAATGTTTTGCATAAACTCTTTATTTCGTGTCTGCATGTTCAGGTTCCCAGGTGAGCCGCCGCGGTGGGTGCATTACCGGAGGGGGCTCCGGCCGTGAGTGTGTCCCGTTGTCGGAGCGGGGGAACCCGGCCTGGCAGGGCATCGAGTCATTCTCTTCCTGAACTCATCGGGAAATCAGAGTAAAAAGCGAATGATGCGCGACCAGCTCAAAACGGAGTATTTTGAGGCAGGAAAGCCTCCGAGGGGGTGGGGGCATGGAAAGTGAAGTCCCGCGGAGAATCCGGCGTTGTCTGCTGTTTTTTGCCGCATGAATGCTCAAAACGCCATTCGGCTTTTTGGAAATAAAACATCGTTTGAAGTTGAAAAGAAGAAAAAAAGCGCTATAGTAGTAATATCCTGTAACAACCGTCTCCTGATTCCAAAATGAAAATAGCAGTCCTTGTTTGTTATAATCCGACTCTGATTAATTTCCGGCTGGATTTGATGCTGGAGATGATCCGTCTCGGTCATCAGGTTGTTGCGGTCGGCAATGAATCCGATGGCAAATGGAGCAGGATTCTTCAGCCGTATGGGATTGAATATCGTTCTATCAGGATGCAAAGAAACGGCCTGAATCCTGTTTTGGATTTCTTCTCTTTTGTTCAACTGATTCGCCTTTTGAAAAAAGAAAAGCCGGACAGGATTTTCACTTCGCAGGCAAAAATGGTTTTGTATGGAGGACTTGCCGCGTATTGCCTTGGAATCCGTAATGTCTACCCGCTGATCGCAGGTTTGGGATCTGTTTTTCTTTCCAGTGGGTTGAAAGGGCGTCTTCTCAAGAATATCCTGATAAGCGGATACCGTCTTTCTTTGCGAAGATCGCCTTCCGTCTTTTTTCAGAATCAGGATGATGCATCTTTCTTCATTGACAATAAAATCGTTTCTTCCGACAGAATCGTATTTCTAAACGGGTCGGGAGTCAATCTGAATCATTTTGCCAAACAACCATTTCCCGGGACATTCGGTTTCCTCTGTGTCAGCCGGATCATACGCGATAAAGGGGTGCTGGAGTATTTATCCGCCTGCCGGCTGGTCAAAAAGCAATATCCTGATCTCAGGTGTCTTCTCGTTGGCCCGTTTGACTCGAATCCCTCTGCGCTCAAACCATGCGAACTGCAGCCATATATCGACGATGGAAGCGTTGAGTTCTTCGGAGAGCAGACGGATGTCCGGCCATATCTGGCTCAATGCAATGTATTTGTCTTGCCCTCCTATCGGGAAGGTACTCCGAAATCTGTGCTGGAGGCGATGGCCTGCGGCAAAGCGATCATTACAACGGATGCCCCGGGATGCCGGGAAACCGTCCTTGAGGGGGAAAATGGTTTCCTCGTCCCCGTGAAAGATGATAAAGCCATTGCGGAGAAAATGCTGTTCCTTTTCCGGAACCCCGGCCTCTGCGAACAAATGGGGAAAGCCAGCCGTCAAATCGCGGAACAGAAATTTGATGTCCGGCTTGTCAACCGGGTCATCCTGCGGACGATGAGGATAGATCCTCAGGCAGTTCCTCGGTGATTCGCGGACACTCTGCTGCCTCTGCGTTTTTCTTTTGGAAAGAAAAAGCCCCCGGAACCTGTTCGGCTCCGAGGGCGAATTTGAACTTGATGTGAGAACGTTTGAACTGTTACTCTTTCAGCACGGGAGTTGCCGGCCAATCCGAGGGGGGCGTGAACGCGCGGGCGGAGAAGCACCGGATGACGAACTTTCCGCCCTTGATCCAGTCGGGTAGTGTCTTTTACTCCTCAATCAGCCTCAGCAGATATTGACCGTATTCGGTTTTGAGCATATCCTGCACGCTGTCGCGGATGTCGTCTTTCGTCATCCAGCCGTTTTCGTAGGCGATCTCCTGCAGACAGGCGATCTGGAGCCCCTGACGCGTCTCGACCGTTCGGATGAAA
>CACYZF010000017.1 GCA_902778895.1 uncultured bacterium | reverse complement strand
CGGTCGTTCAGACTGCGCTCGGCGGCTACCAGAGCGTCAAAACGTACACCGTTCCGGGCGGCCGTATTTACGAGCAGCGCGAGTTCATCTGGAAGGCGCTAAACGACATTCCAGGCATCTCCGCAGTCAAGCCCAAGGCTGCGTTCTACATCTTCCCGAAGATCGACACGGCCCGGTTCAACATCACGAACGACGAAAAGTTCGCGCTCGACCTCCGCAAGCCCGCCTGGGCGAAGCAGATGACCGTGAAGGTCAACGGCAAGTCGGTCTCCGCCGACGCCGACGAACGCGGCTATATCGCGATCTGCCGCACCTGGAAGGACGATGACAAGGTCGAAGTCGAATTCGACTTCCCGCTCTACAGCGAATCCCTCCCCGACGGCAAGCACGTCGCGTTCTTCTACGGCCCGCTGCTCCTCGCCGCCGTGATCCCGCCGAAGGCCGGCGACGATCCCGCGCTGCGCCGTTACCGCGACCAGTGGGGCCCCGAAACGCATGAGCCGATCCCGACCGTGGCGGCCGCCGACGCCGAGACCGCGATCAAAGCGTTCAAGCCGGGCAAGAACTTCGGCGAGTTCATCGCGCAGGGCAAGAACGGCGAATTCACGCTGATGCCGCTCTTCAACATCTACCACGAGCACTACTCCGCGTATCTGCCGCTGGACAAGTAAGCCCACAGGAGGGGGACTTTTTTTGAACTCCGCCATAAGGAAGTTCACCGCCGCCGCGCTGGCGGTCTGGACCGCCGTTTCCGCCTCGATGTCGTTCGGGGCGGACAACGGGGACGGGACGTACACCAATCCGATCCTGTTCGCCGACTACCCCGACTCGGAGGTCATCCGCGTGGGCGACGACTTCTACTACCAGTCGTCCTCGTTCCACCTCGTTCCCGGCAATCCGGTCATGCGATCGCGCGACCTGGTGAACTGGGAACCGGCGGGATTCTCCATCCCCGACTACAAAATCCTCGACGACCCGCGCTACGACCTTGACGGCGAGCACGGGGACGCCTACGGCATCGGCAGCTGGGCGCCCTCGCTGCGTTACCACGACGGGATGTTCTACTCCGTGTGCTACGTTTGGGACAACCGGCCGGAAAACAAGACCGGCGTGGACGGCGTGTTCCTGGTGTCGCGCGCGGAAAACGTGGCGGGGCCGTGGAAGATGAACGCGATCCATGCGAGGATGTACGACCCGGGGCTGTTCTTCGACGACGACGGCCGCGTGTACGTGTTCCACGGTCAGAACGACCTGAAGGTGACCGAGCTGGACGCCGACCTGACGAAGGTCGTCACGCCCGAGAAGACGATCATCCGGGGGACGATCTGCGAGGGCACGCACGCATACCGGATCGACGGCAAATACTACCTCTTCAACCCCGGCGGCGGCAAGCAGCACTGTTTCCGCTCGGACAGCGTCTACGGCCCGTACGAACACAAGGTCGTGTGCGATTCCCAACTGACCTACGAGGGGTCCGGCCTGCATCAGGGCTGCCTCGTGCAGCTCAAAAACGGCGACTGGTGGGCGATCATCTTCCAGGACCACGGCAAGCTCGGGCGCATCCCGTTCCTGCTGCCCGTGGAGTGGAAGGACGGCTGGCCCGAGGTGAAACCCGTCCTCACGTACAAAAAGCCCGCAGTGTCCGGGGCAAGCTCCGTCAGCCTCGACACTCCCGCCGCCCGCGGGATCAGCATGGACCGTTCGGGGAGGGCTTCCGCCGTCCGTAGAAACCGGGAGAACGGTCCTGACCGGTGGCGCAGCGACGAGTTCGGTTCGGGCAAGCTCGGCCTCCAGTGGCAGTGGAACCACCACCCCGCGGCGGACGGCTGGTCGCTCACGGAACGTCCCGGCTGGCTTCGGCTGAAGCCTCAACGCACGTCAAACGCGATCCGTGAGACACAGAACGTGCTCGTCCAGCAGATCTTCGGACCGGGTGATTCCGCACAGGTCACGCTGGATTATTCGGGGCTGAAGGACGGCGACGTCGCCGGGCTCGGTCTCTTCTCCCAGCACTGCACGTTCGTCGCCGCCGTCCGCGAAAACGGCAAAACGCGTCTCGCCGTGATGCGCCAGATGTTCAAAGACGGTAAATACACCACGGAGGAACTTCAGTCCGTCGACCTCGAAACGGACGGAAATGAGCGGGTCGTGATTCGTGCGGACATCCCGTTCCTCCAGTACGCCGTGCGGTATTCCTACAGCGTCGACGAGGGAAGGAGCTTCCGCGATCTGGGCGACTCGCTCGGTATGCCGTGCGAGTTCTTCTCCGACTGGCTGGCGATCCGCTACTGCCTCTTCTGCTATTCGCGGAAGGAAACCGGCGGGCACGCGGATTTCGACGAGTTCAAAACGGAGCAGAAATTGTACGACTATCGAGGTGCAAACGACGGGATCACTTATCACGCCCAATTCTGCGATGCCTATCAGGATATGTCGAAGCCCGCGTTCGTGTGGGTGTCCGACCCTGACGCGCCGCCGAACCTCTACCTGAAGTGGCCGAACACCTCCCGCATCGGGACCGGCATCCACGACGCGGCCTCGTGGACGGAGGCGTTCGAGGCGAAGGAACGCCGCTGGCTCCTCTTCAGAGAGGTGCCATTTCAGGCCAGTAACGGCGCGGGTTTCACCATTCGGGCATCCGGCAAAGGCCGGATCGTCCTGCGCGCCTGTCGGGGTAAAGTCGGCGGCTATGTCGAGCTCCGCAACGGCTACCTCTCCTGCACGCCCGGAACGTCGGACCTGTCCGGCGAATGCGAGGCGCCACAGGCTCTGCCGCCGGGTTCGCTGCCGATGAAAGAGATCCCCCTGCGGCGCGGGCTGACAGGCGAGTTCGCCGGCGAGAACGGGGAGGAAGTGGAGATCGGTTCCATCCAGGTCGATTCCGAGAAGATGAAATCCTACTTGATCTCGGCAGTCTTCAATCCGACCAAACTGGTTCCCGACCCCCGTCCGGGCCCGCACGGTTACATGTACCGCGCGGCGGCGGCTTGGCCGGTCCGCATCGTGCTGGAACCGGAGGAAGGCTCGACTCTGCGCTTCCGCAGCATGGAAGTCGTTACGCATTGAAGCGTCTCCACCACATGATCCCCTGAAAAACGGAAGCCCCGTGCGGAACATCGCATGGGGCCTTTTGATAAACGGAAGCCGAGGGGAAAAGGGGGATTACGATTCGATGACCTTCTTGCCGAGACGCTGCACGAGGACTTCGTTGTGTTCGCCGAGGACGATGATCTTCGGCGCGTGGTTCGCGGCCTCTTCCGGCGTGTAGTAGCCGAAACACATGATCGTCACGACGTCGCCGACGCGACCGAGGTGCGCCGCCGCTCCGTTGAGGCAGAAGACGCCGCTGCCGCGTTCGCCGGGGATCGCGTAGGTCTCCAGGCGGTTCCCGTTGGTGGCGTTCACGACGAGGATGCGTTCGTAGGGCAGGATGTTCGCCAGGTCCAGATAATCCGGGTCGATGGCGAGACTCCCCTCGTAATTGAGGTCACACGCGGTCAGACGCGCACGGTGTATTTTGCCTTTGAGAAGTTCCAATGTCATGATTTCGGTCGTCTCCAGAAAAGAGTTGAAGTATATTAATATACACCGTATTCTGAAAAATACGAATCGATTCCGCTTTTTTCAGCGATAACGACCCCTTGCACAAAAAAAGGGACGGCATGAACCGCCCCCGATTTTGAGCTTGATCTTATGTGTGCGACTAAATGCTATTTCTGCAGAGGCTTTGCCTCCCCGTCGAGGATCAGCATGTAGTCGCGGTCCTGTTCGATCTCGCCGTGCCGGACCTGCTTGTCCCAGTCGTCCGGGGCGACTTCCTTCATGGAGATGGAGATCGCCTGTGCGGAACAGCCCCATTCCTCCAGGAAGACCTGTTTGATGCGTTCGGCGACGCGGCGCTTGATGGCCTCGTCTTTCGGGAAAGCCTTGATCGCGATGTAGGGCATAACGCCTCCTGAGTTCAAAGTTTGTGGTATTGTTTATTCGACTTCGACCGTGATGCTGTATTTCGTGTTGAACTTGGAATCGGGTTCCCACGGCTGCATGTAGGTGAGGTCGATTTTCGTCTTGCCCTTCTTCAGCGCGCGGTAGACGATCGTGTTCCTGCCGCCGACGCCGAGCATGCCGTTCGGATTCGAGTTCTCCACGTAGTCGTTCTTTTCGAGCTTGAGGATGTCCTTGTCGACCTTGTCGGTCCCGGTCCAGCTGAATCCGGTGGTGGCGTTGGCTTCGAGCGTGAGGACGATATGCCCGTCGACGGCGACCTTGACGCTCTTGCCGTTGTCCCCGTCGTTGAGGCGGACTTCCTTCGCGGCGGCGGGCGCGGCGGCCTTTGTATCGGCTGCGGGCGCGGCCTTGGCGTCTGCTTCGACCTCGACGGTCAGCTTGAACACCTGCGCGGGCTCCTTGTCCTTTTCCCACGGGCGCGCATAGCCGAGCGAGATGTCGGTCTTTCCCGGCGCGAGCGCCGTGAACGTGCAGAAGTCATTGCCGCCGACGCCGACCATTCCCGCCGGATGCTCGTCGACCTTGTATTCGACTTCGCCGGATTTGAGGAGCTTCGCGTCGGTCTTGCCGGTCAGCACCCAGGAATACCCCGTAGTGCGGTTGGATTTAAGCTTGACGCGGATCACGTCGCCGACCTTGACTTTGAGCGTCTTGCCGTCGTCGTCTTTCGTCATTTCGTAGGTTTTGGACGCGGCTTTCGCGTCGGCCTTCGCATCGGCCGCGGGCGCGTCTTTCGCATCGGCGGCTTCGGCGCTGATCTTCACGCTGAAGCTGCTGACGGGAGGTTTGTCCTGTTCCCACGGACGGCCGCAGCCGAATGTCAGCTCGGTCTTGCCGGGCGCTTTCACGAGGTAGCGGAACGTCGTCTTGTCGCCGGCCCTGACCATGCCGATCGCGTATTCCCTCATCTTGGCATCGCGTCCCTCGGCCTCCAGCACGGATTCCGAGCGGCCGGGCAGTTCGGTCCAGGAGTAATAATTGTCCGCGGCGTAGCTCTCCAGTTCGACCACAATGATCTCGCCGACTTTCGCCTTGATCTCCTTGTTCGCGTCGCCGGTGGTCACGCGGATTTCCACAGGCTTCTCCGGATCCGGCAGGTTCGGCTTGAGTTCCCCGGGATCGGCGGCGGCGAGACGGACCGCGCCGAACAGTGCGGCGGCGGCCAGAAGAACGGAGTATTTCATATTGGATTCCTTTCCTGAATGTGAATATGTCTTTCGAACGTGTTCATAGGATTAGACGTGATATTCTCCAAAATCTTAGCACATAAACCGGAAATAATCAAGCCGCAACGAAAAAAAACACGATTTTATCTTGTTTTTTCGACGTTTTTGCGATAAAATCGGAACAAAGTTAGGCAAGGCTTATTGACAAACCGGAAAGATGTGCTATAGTAAATGGCATTATCGGCGCATGCGGCCCGGTTTCCAACAGAAACCATTCGACCGTTTGTCCGCTGAACAATGCAGTTAGGGTAAACTAACTGCCAACCCCGATACCACGCGGTACGGCATGAAGCCGTACGGGGAATCCCGGAACGCACCGGGAAAAAAACGGACGGGCGCGGCATGAAGCCGTGCGGGAGAACAATGATGGACAGAAAGGGATGGGGAGGCGAATCCTCCACACACAGAGTGTGCCGAGCAGTGCACTCAGCTTCGCTTGCGCACACACAGCGTGTGCCGAGCAGTGCGCTCAGCTTCGCTTGCGCACACACAGCGTGTGTCGAGCAGTGCGCTCAGCTTCGCTTGCGCACACACAGAGTGTGCCGAGCAGTGCGCTCAGCTTCGCTTGCGCACACACACAGAGTGTGCCGGACAGTGCGCGGCATACGCTTGCGCACACACACAGAGTGTGCCGGACAGTGCGCGGCATACGCTCGCGCACACAAGCTTCCTCATGTTTTCACTGTATGGAAAATACGTTCGCATGTTTTACGCTTTCCGGTCGCATGTATCTCTCCGTTCTTCCTCAAAAACACCGTTGGCACGGGATTTGCTTATGCCGGGCGGCTGTGTTTCGCCGTGAACGCGTCCGGACAGGAATCCGATCTCTCCGCCGTCCGTCCTTTCCGCTTTCGCCGCAGCGGCAGACAAAAAAAGTTTGTTAATCCAGCCTAACAAGAACAACGAAACCATAACCCACCAAACCGTAACAACCAACCAAACCAAAGGAGATCCCCCCAAATGAATCCCAAGGTAAAAACCGGCCTCGCCGCTTTGTTCGCGGCCGGCCTCCTGATCCCCTCGTTCGCCCAGGCTCCGAATCCTGACGACGAGACCACCGCGGAAATCGAAGCCGAAGAGAAAGTGCAGACTGTCACGATCCTGCAGGACGATGCACAGAAGGACATGGTCAGCAAAACGTTTTTGCTGAAACACGCGAAAGCGGCCGATCTGGCTCCGTTCGTGAAGAGCGCCGCCATCCGGTTCGACGGCAATTCCAGCGTGACCTGCATGGAAGACAAGGCGAACAGCCGCCAGCTGCTGATCGTGTCGACCACGGTCCCCATGATGCCTTACATCGACGAGATGGTCGAAGTGCTCGACCGTCCCGGCAAGATGAACGACTACGACACGATCATCTCCGGCACCGGCATCGCCTACGGCACCTACAAGCCGCAGTACCGTTCCGCCAAGAGCATGCTCAAGGTCATCAAGCAGACCGGCATTTCCAGCGGCCCGCTGGATTCCGTGGTCAAGCTCGACAAGGCGACCGGCATGTTCTACTTCAAGGACACGCCGACCCGCGTCGCCGACATCAAGGCGAAGCTCGAATGGCTCGACAAGGAGATCCCGCAGACGAAAATCGAACTGAAAGTCTATGAAGTGCGCAACAGCGATCTGCTGGACGTCGGCGTGGACTACCTGGCGTGGAAGAACGGCCCCGGCCTCAACCTTTTCGATGCCGCGTACGATGTGCTGAGCATCAAGGCCGCGGAAACGATCCTGACCGGCCTCACGCAGACCGGAGCCGATCTCTTCGGCACGTTCACCTACGGATTCGGCGGCTTCTACACCGCCCCCGCGTTCGATTTCAGCTTCATCCGCCTGCTTCAGCAGAACGGACGGGCGACCATCAACAGCACCGCCGGCGTCACGGTCTCCAACAATCCGGAAGCCGAGTTCAAGGCGAGCTTCTCGCCCGAGTACCAGAACATCCTGAAGGACGACGACCACCGCACCAGCGTGGACGTCGGCGGCGACGCCTCGCTTGAAATGAACATTTCCGAGGCCACCATCGCCGGGACCCGCGAGAACGGCGGCGTCACGTTCGCCTACGAGCTTTCCGGATCGAACGTGGTCGAGCGCAACAACATGGGCGCCGAGATCTCCGAAGGCACGAGCTTCGCCGGTTCCATCTCGCTCCCGTTCGGCCAGGAAAAGCTCCTCGCCTGCTGGGAACGCAAGACCGACGTCGAACAGACCATCGGCATCCCGTTCCTCTGCGAACTGCCGGTCCTGAAGTACATCTTCGGCACCACGACCTCGAACGCCGATGTGGTACACTACCTTGTGACCGCCCGCGCCGTGCCGGTCAGGTACAATGAATCGGTCGAGCCCGGCGTCATGGCCGAATTCGACGAACTCGCCGCGAAGAAGAAATGACAACCGCTGACAAAAGGATACCCAATACCATGAAAACGATCACCAAGTTCACGGCGGCGGCTGTCTGCGCCGTTTCCGCCATCAATGCGCTTCAGGCGGCCGATCCCACCGCCGATTACGGCGAGACCGCCGTCCGCGCCGAGTTCCGGGTCAACGTCAAGGAAGACACCGATGTCGTCCATATCATCAAAGACAACGCCGACCCCGATGTGGTCACGAAGACTTATGTGCTGAAGCATGCCGATCCCTATGAGATCCGCAGCTATCTGCGCGAGATCGTGCAGACGCGCAGAGTCGACGAAAGCGACACCGGCATCCAGGCGATCAAGTACAACGACGGCACCGGGATCATCATGGTCTCCGCCGAAGACTACCGCTTCGAGGACGCCGAAAACGGACAGGGCATCGACAGCATCATCGAGATGCTCGACAAGCCGGGCGTCGCCTCCGTTCCCGGCACCGCCGTCTACGTCTACCAGCCCAAGTACCGTTCCGCGAAGGAACTCCGCAAGATGCTCATCGCGGCGGGCGCCAACGTGGCGGACGACGTGACCGAGAACGTCGGCGGCAGCGACCTCATCCGCTGCGACGAGGGCATGAACCTGCTCGTCTTCAATACCACGCAGTTCTCCCGCAAGAACATCGACACCGTGCTGAAGGAGTACGACCGTCCGTATCCCGAAGTCCGCGCGAAGATCACCGTCTACGAGCTCTACGCCGAAAACGACGCCAAGCTCGGCATCGACTTCCAGGCGTGGAAGAACAACGACGGCGTCGACCTCTTCAGCACTGGCGGCCGCTTCATGAAGAACTTCGCGTCCGACGGGTCCGCCCTGGTCCGCCGCGGCGGCTGGTCCGACACCCAGTACTTCAACTTCAATCCGAAGTGGAACACCAAGTACATCGACTTCCTGACCAGCAAGGGCAAGGCGAAGGTCCTGCACTCCTGCGAGCTCGCGGTCCGCAACGGCGTGACCGCCGAGATCGAACGCACCAGCCAGGTCTTCCTCGCGCATCAGGAGCCCATCGAAGCTCCGGAATACGTCGAGGAGTACATTCACCTCGAAGACGCGACGCCCGGCGTTGATTTCACGCTCACCGCCGTCAACAAGCACGGGGTTCCCATCGAAATCTCCGCGCCCGGCGCAGTTACGCTCGACATCGTGCACCTCTCCAGCCCGACCAACACCATCGGCGAACGCTACGACATGCGCCTGAAAGACGGCGAATTCCTGGTCGACGGCGTCCCCTCCGGCCGCAAGGCCAGCGCGAAGTACGCCGAGGTCCTTGACGACGCGGGCGACGAGATCGAATACACGAGCAACAACGTCCCGGCCGACAAGGGCAACATCGTGACGACCGAGCCCTCCGACGAGTTCGGATTCAAGCTCACGCTCACGCCCTCCATCTCCGACAAGGCCACCATCCTGAACGTGAACGTCTCGAACAGCTCCCTCATCGGCTACACCTCCGAGGGCAATCCCCGCATCCAGCAGGGCGCGGAGCTTTCCTCCGAGTTCATGATCGACAACGAGGGCACGCAGCTCCTCATCGGCGGCATCGAAAAGCGCGATGTGGTCAGCGTGTCCGGCGGCGTGCCCATCCTGAAGGATCTCCCGATCATCGGCTGGGTCTTCTCCACCGAGAGCGAATCCACCAAGCGCTCGGAGCTCCTCGTGGTCGCCGAAGTCGTCCCCGTCCGTCCGGAAGAGGCCATGCCCGAATCCGCGTCCGAGACGGCGAAGAAGATCGAATCCGACCTCGAAGGCGCGGGCGGCTGGAACACCTGGGGATATCATCAGTTCCTCCTGGATTCCGACCGCTGATAAGCAAAACGTAGGTTGAAAAAGACACTCACCCGGGGCAGGGACGGAAATTGTGCAGTCCGGACAATGCCGGGCTGCCCCACTCCCCCCGGGTGAGTTCATTTCGACCTTTTCGCTTCAGGGAAGATTTCCTTTTTTAAAGTCTTTTTTGGACTTTTTTTCGCTTTTTATTTGAAAAAGGGTTTGCCGCGGAGTATAATATCTGCGAAAATGTATTTCTCCGTCCCGCTTCGTCTGTATTCAGAAAGGAATCCGATGATGAATCTCCGCCGATCCACGCTCGCCGCGCTCTGCGTCATGGCGCTCTGCCTCACCTCCGCCTGCACCAAGAAGATCGACGGCTCCTCCATGGAGAAATACTATCTCTCCTCCGGCGAAGTCATGAAGACGATCTCGGGCGAAGACCGGCAGATGGAGTTCGCCAACGGCCTGGACATGATCCTGTTCTATTCCACCGATGCGTATGAAGTCGTCTCCGGGCTGAACGGGAAGACCGCCGAAGAGATATTCGATATGATTCAGGATCTCCGCGATACGAAGCCCAGAATCGACGCGTCCCGCAAGGAGCGTTTCAGCACATCCCTTGCCGATGTTCTGAAGAGTGTTCCCAACGAGGGCGCGCGCCAGGGATTGCTTTCGCAGATGACGAAGTACGGGTTCACTCCGTGGAACAACCGGAATATGACAAATATTCGTTCGCTCGACGGCCTGAACGCGTTTGAGGTCAGCAAGAGGATCAGCGAGATCCGCAGGGACGAAGACCCGACCAAGATGGACGAGAAAAAGTAAGCGTCTTACCCTGTTCCCCAAACGTACGGACAGGCGAATTTGAAAAGAACGCATCCGGCGACCGGTTGTTTCCGGCCGCCTTTCTTTTGAGAGATTGCCCCCCCCCTCAATATTGGTTCCCGTGGATTTGTAATCCCTGAAATCCTGCCTTTTTTGTGGATCATAATCCCTGAAATCCTACCTTTTTTCTGGAACATAATCCCTGAAATCCTTACTTTTTCCTGGCATATTCATGAAACAGCTTTTCAATGGGCTGCCGCGATTGTACGGCTCGCGCATAAGAAAAAAGCCGCCTCAAATTGAGGCGGCTGAATATGTTTCAGGCGTGGGATGCGGCGCGCGCCGCATGCCGGATCAGTTGTCGTCGGTGGGGTCGATCGTCCACATGTTGTGGTCGGGAGCATCGTAGATCGTTTCGTGTCCCTGGCGGATCGTCGCGCCGGGGTGCATCATGGAGACGTGACCGTCGCAGAAGAGGTAGTTCCAGCTGTGGTTGTGCAGGGAACGGGGAGACATGTAGTCGGACTTCGGGATCTTGTTCTCGGACGCAGTACGGAAGTTCTTGCCGCCCTGGTCTTCGCCCCATTTCGCATAGATGCCGAGCGTCTGTGTGCAGGCGGCGGACATGGCGGCGTAGGTGGCGGTGACGAATCCGAGGTCGCCGCGGGTCATGGGAGCCCACTCGGCGAGGAGGATGGTGCGGGTCGGCACGGGGATCATGGTCTTTCTGGTGGCCTTGAACGGATTGTTGATCCATGCAAGGGTTCTGCCGTCGTCGCCGGCCGCATGGCTCATGCCGAAGGAACGGTTCGGGAATTCATCCTTGACGTTGCCGTAACGGGGGATGTTGTCGCCGGGGCAGGCGAAGATCTTGATGCTCTGGAACGCGCTGCCTTTTTTCCGGATGGAGGATTCCGGCGTGCCGTTGAAGCCCATCTTTTCCACGACCTCGTTCATGCCGGGGAGATACTGGATGAGCACGCGGTCCCACAGGGAATCGCAGGACACTCCGCCGGAGTAGTCGTATTTGTACGAGGCTTTGCCCGTGGCGGGCATAAAATACTGCGTGTCGTTCGAGTACATCATGGCGAGCGTGCCGAGCTGCTTGGCGCTGTTCGTGCAGCCCGCGGCGAGCGCGGATTTGCGTGCGGACTGAAGCGCGGGGAGAAGCATGGCGGCGAGGATGCCGATGATGGCCACCACGATCAGGAGTTCGATCAGAGTGAATTCATGTTCCTTGCGTGCTCGGGCGAAGCGGGATGTCGTCTCATGTTTCATAGTGCGGCTCCTGGTTGGAAAAGAAAACAGATGAATAAGTTATATGCGGCTCGTAGAACGGCGGATCGGCCTCTTCCGACAATCCGTTAGTATATAATACACCTCTGAAAACAAAAAATCAAGCGGCTGAAACAAAAAAATGCAACAATCGTTTCGTAAAATGAATAAACGAAAGAATCTAAAGGAATTGCCTGAAATGTCCTGCTGAATGAAAAGAACGGAGCAGGAAAAGCGATAAAAGAAAAACCCCGGCGGCCTTGTGACGGGCTGCCGGGGCAAAAGACAACACAGTTTTGTGAAAACTGCCGGGATCAGGCGTTCAGAATCCAGTTTTCAAGTTTCAATCCCCTGACTTTTGAAAAGTGTACCACATTGTTTGTCACGAGCGTGGCATTCTCCGCCAGTGCGGATGCGGCTATCATCATGTCCATGGAACCGATCGGTGTACCTTGCGCTTCAAGTTCCGTTCTAAGTCCGGCATAAACCTTTGCCGTGCTTTGCGTCCAGTCGATACAGGGAATGAGGTCGCAGAAAAGATTCACCTTTTGTGACAGGCGACGGCTGTTCCGCTTCATCGCCCCGTATTGAAGCTCCGCTTCCGTGATACAGGAAATGCAGACTTCATCCAGATGCTTGCGAAGCTGTTCCAGAACTTCCGGATGATCCCCTCGAATCAGGTAGGAGGAAACATCCGTATCAAGCATGTAGCGCGGCATCAGAAAAGCTCTCTTTTCTGCACGGTTTGAGCGGAATCCCGTTCAATGGTGAAATCCGGGCACGGCGGAACCGCCAGAAAGGCTTTGAGCTTGTCTTCCCGGGAAACAGGGGTGAGGATGATCTGATCGCCTTTCCTCGAAATCGTAACCTGCGAAGCATTAACGCGGAATTTCCGGGGGATTCGCACGACCTGAGAATGTCCGCGTGTTTCAACTTTTGCAATGTCCATTCTGCACCTCCTGAACGTATTCTGAAAAAACAATATACTGCGAAAAAAGGAAAAGTCAAGCGGAAGAACGTATTCCGGCGAAAAAAGAAAAACCCCGGCGGCCTTGTGACGGGCTGCCGGGGCAAAAGACTAAACAGATAGCTTGAGTTCAGCCCGCTTCGAAACGGGCGAACTTGAGCTTCGATCAGGCGTTCAGGGCGTTCTGGATGAGCGCGGTGAAGGAGTCGGCCTTGAGGGCCGCGCCGCCGATGAGGCCGCCGTCGATGTCCTGCTTGGAGACGAGAGCGCCGGAGTTTTCTGCCTTCATGCTGCCGCCGTACTGGACGACGATGTCCTGGGCCTTGCTGCCGTAGAGGGCGGTCAGGACGGAGCGGATGAAGGCGTGGGTCTCCTGCGCGACGTCGGGCGTGGCAGTCTTGCCGGTGCCGATGGCCCAGACTGGCTCGTAGGCGACGGTGATCACGTCCATGTCGGCGGCGGAGATGTCGGCGAAAGCGCCGCGGATCTGCTTTTCGAGGACGGTGTTGGTGACGCCGCCTTCACGCTCGGCGAGGGTTTCGCCGATGCAGACGATGGGCTTCAGGCCGTACTTGAGGGCGGCCTTGATCCGCTGGTTCACGGTCTCGTCGGTCTCGCCGAAATACTGGCGGCGTTCGCTGTGGCCGATGATGACGTATTCGACGCCGATTTCCTTCAGCATCGCGCCGGAGATTTCGCCGGTGTACGCGCCGTTGTCGGCCCAGTGGATGTTCTGGGCGCCGACCTTGACGTTGGATCCCTTGAGGATCTCAACGGCGGTGGCGAGGCTGGTGAAGGTGGGGCAGACGGCGATTTCGCACTTGCCGGCGAACTGGGCGAGGGAGGCTTTCAGGGCGGAAGCGAGCTCGGCGGTTTCCGCCGCGGTCTTGTTCATCTTCCAGTTGCCCGCGATAAAGATTTTGCGTGCCATGATAAATGGTTTCCTGTAGTGGAATGTGCGGGCGTCCGGCGAATATCGAGGAGAACCGCCGGACGCGTCCGCTGAAAGTGAGGTGTGTTTATTTGTCGGTGAGGGCGACCACGCCGGGGAGATCCTTGCCTTCGAGGAACTCGAGGGAAGCGCCGCCGCCGGTGGAGATGTGGGTCATCTTGGAGGCGAGACCGCTCTTGTTGACAGCCGCGACGGAGTCGCCGCCGCCGATGATGGTGGTGGCGCCGGAGTCGGCGACGGCCTGGCAGACGCCCATGGTGCCGTTGGCGAAGTTGGGCATTTCAAAGCAGCCCATCGGGCCGTTCCAGACGACGGTCTTCGCGCCCTTGATGGCGTTGGAGTAGAGTTCGATCGTCTTGGGGCCGATGTCGAGGGCCATCCAGCCTTCCGGGATGTCGTCGGAGACGGTCTGGATGTTGGCGTCGTTGGAGAAGGCATCCGCGGCGATGTTGTCGACCGGGAGGAGGAACTGGACGTTGAGCTCTTTCGCCTTGGCGATCATGTCGCGGGCGTACTGGAGCTGGTCGTCCTCGCAGAGGGACTTGCCGATGTTGTGGCCCTGGGCCTTCAGGAACGTGTAGGCCATGCCGCCGCCGATGATGAGCGTGTTGACCTTCGTGAGCAGGTTGTTCACGACCGCGAGCTTGTCGGAGACCTTCGCGCCGCCGAGGATGGCGACGAACGGACGGACCGGGTTGTTCACGGCGTTGCCGAGGAACGCGATTTCCTTTTCCATGAGGAAGCCGGCGACGGAGGTGCCGATGTACTTGGTGATGACGGCGGTGGAGGCGTGGGCGCGGTGGGCGGTGCCGAACGCGTCGTTGCAGTAGATGTCGCCGTAGGAAGCGAGCTTCTGGGCGAGGACTTTCTGCTTCTCCTTGAGCTCGGCCTTCTTCGCCTTGAACTCTTCGTCGCTCTGGCCTTCCTTCTGTTTGAGCTTGCCCTGCTCTTCCTTGTAGAAGCGGGTGTTCTCGAGCATCACGACGTCGCCGGGCTTCATGGCCTTGACGATGTCGTCGGCGTTGGCGCAGTCGGGGGCGAAGGTGACGGGCTTGCCGAGCATCTTGGCGAGGTATTCGGCGACGGGCTTCAGGCTGAAGTCGGCCTCGTAGCCCTTTTCGGCGGGACGGCCGAGGTGGCTCATGAGGACCAGGCTGCCGCCCTGTTCGAGGACGTACTGGATGGAGGGCAGGGCGCCCTTGATGCGGGTGTCGTCTTTGATGACGCCTTCCTTGATGGGTACGTTGAAGTCGACGCGCATGACGACGCGTTTGCCTTTGAGATCGACGTCGCGAAGGGTTTTCTTATTCATGGAAAAACTCCGTTTGTTGAAAGTGAAGAGAAATAAGTTCGGTTTGGATGGAAAGCAAAGCGGGACGGGCGGAATGCCGCCCGCCCCGCGGGATTTTCAAGCAAGTTTACCTTGAAAACAGCTTACTTCGCGATGACGCGGGCCATTTCGAGGACCTTGTTGGAGTAGCCCCACTCGTTGTCGTACCAGGAGAGCAGCTTCACGAAGGTCGGATCGAGGACCATGGACTTGTCCGCATCGAAGATGGAGGTGCGGGCATCGCCGCGGAAGTCGGTGGAGACGACGGCGTCTTCGGTGTAGCCGAGGATGCCCTTGAGTTCGCCGTTGGCAGCTTCCTTGACGGCGGCCTTGATCTCTTCGATCGTGGCGGGCTTCTCAAGTTCGGCCGTGAGGTCGACGATGGAGACGTCGGAGGTCGGGACGCGCATGGAGATACCGGTGAGCTTGCCGTTGAGGTCCGGGAGAACCTTGCCGACGGCCTTGGCGGCGCCGGTGGAGGACGGGATGATGTTCTCGAGGATGCCGCGGCCGCCGCGCCAATCCTTCTTGGACGGGCCGTCGACGGTCTTCTGGGTGGCGGTGGCGGCGTGGACGGTGGTCATGAGGCCGCGCTTGATGCCGAACTTCTCGTGGATGACCTTGCTCAGCGGAGCGAGGCAGTTCGTGGTGCAGGAGGCGTTGGAGATGATGTCCTGGCCGGCATAGGTCTTGTCGTTGACGCCGAAGACGAACATCGGGGTGGCGTCCTTGGACGGAGCGGACATGATGACTTTCTTGGCGCCGGCGGTGATGTGAGCGCGGGCCTTTTCATCGGTGAGGAAGAGACCGGTGGATTCGACGACGATTTCGGCGCCGACTTCGTTCCACTTCAGAGCGGCCGGATCCTTCTCGGCGGTGAGGCGGATCTTCTTGCCGTCGACGACGAGGAAGCTGCCGTCGACCGCGATGTCGTGCTTGAAGATGCCGTGGACGGAGTCATACTTCAGCATGTACGCGAGGTAGTCCGGGTCGAGCAGGTCGTTGATGCCGACGATTTCGATGTCCTTCGCGAAGTTTTCGATGGCGGCACGGAACACCATGCGGCCAATTCTTCCGAATCCGTTGATACCGACTTTGATAGCCATTGTTTTTTCTCCTTGGAGTTTGTTGTTAAGGCTAGGAATGGGTTTTCCGAAAATTCAAATGCTATAAATATAGCACGCTTTTAGAAATTTACAAGTAGCGGACGGGAAATTCGATAAAAAAATATCGGATTGCTCCTCGCGCGTGGAGAAAGATGGGGATAGGATGCCGACGGACCGTCCGCTTTTGTCCGGAAACGTGAACTTTGCATTTCGCGTCGCGCGGGGAGGACAGGCCCTCCACTTGGGTTGTGCTTGGATTCGCTCAAGCACGGACTTTTACATGCTCTGCCGTACGCGGCTCGCGGTCAAGTAGAATAATGCCGAGCGTAAGCGAGGCCACCGAGGCGGCATAGCCGCCCCCAGCGAAGCGCGGACGCATAGCGTCCTTTTTCAAAGACTCGCGAGGATGCCTTTGCCGGATTCTTCGAAGATTCGCTCCGTGGTGGCGTCGAAGAACGCGCCCATGCCTGACAGCATGGCGAACTGGTCTGTGCCGTCGTCGCCGAATTTCAGCGTGATCTGTTCGGGTGTGACGCCTTTCACTGTAACGCTGTTGTCGCCGTCCGTGTAGGTCAGCGTGGAAGCGTTCCATTTGTCTTCGCTGCCGGACACGAACCACAGCGTGACTGAAGCGCCCGCGAGCTGTTCCACGTTGTCCACGCCCCAGTTGTCGCAGAACGTGAATACATCCTCGCCACCGCCGCCGTGCAACCGGTCGTTCCCGATGCCGCCCGCGATCACGTCGTTGCCGGATGCGCCGACGATGCGGTCGTTTCCGGCGTCGCCGAACAGGAAGTTGTCGCCTTTGTTCGCCCAGATGACATCGTTGCCCGCGCCGCCGTGAATCGTGAGCCCGTCGCCGATATACTCGAACCGCTGGCTGGTCATATCCACGATGTCATCGCCCGCGCCTGCCCGGATTTCATTGATTCGAGCGATGCGCGCCTGCTGTTCCGCGATCGAACCCGGCAGGTCGGTATAGATGTCGTCCACGAAGAGCGAGTCGCCGTTCTCATCGTCGCTCATCAGCAGGATGTTCGCGTCGTCCGAACCTTCGATGATGTCCGCGAGTTTGTTTTTGCCGTAGAGCCCGGCGTATTCATTGGTCCCGCCCCAATCGTTGATGGATCCGACATGCTGCGCCACATACCCGGATTCCCAGGTGCCGACGGCGTTCGCGAAAAACACGTCCGCGTTGCCGTCCGCGTCGGATTTGACGAGCTGCGGCGCATCGCCCGTTTCCTCGGACACGATGGGATCGCCGGTCAGCCATTCGCCGCTGTCTTCCTGCTTGACGCGCATCTGATAGGTCCCGCCCGGCATGCGGAAGGCGTCGAGCGAAGGCGTCGTGACCGCAAATGTGATGATATGTTCGAAATTGTCCGCGCTGTATTCCACGGTGTACGGCTTGAACCCGGACATGGTGAACGCTTCTCCGGCGGTCACGGCCGATTCGTTGCCCGCGAAGTCAA
Organism: uncultured bacterium; assembly: GCA_902778895.1. Taxonomy (GTDB): domain Bacteria; phylum Verrucomicrobiota; class Lentisphaeria; order Victivallales; family UBA1829; genus UBA1732. The sequence goes on along the minus strand of CACYZF010000017.1, from coordinate 8,438 downwards.
CCGCCTGCACCGTCCAACTGTATGAGCCGAAATCGGTGTCCTTCAGTACATAATTCGTGTTAATCGTCCTGACCGTGAAATCTTGACCGTCGAGTGAATACGTCACGACATATTCTTTGATCCCGGAAGTGTCATCCGTGCTTGCATTCCACACCAGCGCGACATCCTGTCCGTCTATAAATGCTCTGAGACCAGTTGGCGAGCTCGGGATTACTGGCTCGATCGTTCCAATTGTAACTGTCAGGCTGCTGTCTGCAACAGTCAATGTATAATCGGCATCGCCGATTTTGGTCGTTTGCCCCAGCACGAGAGTGCCGAGCGATTCGCCGACCGTGTTCTGGACGGTGATTGTTCCATCAAAATCATCAGCTGCATCCGCGAGCGTATAGATACCCGTATCTTGTTTTTCGTTGACTGTAAGAGTATAATCCGGTGTTCCCTGAATTAATGACCAGTCGCTCAACAAGGCCTTGTCATTTGTCATGGTCTGAGATAGATCAAAATCAATAATAGCTCCATCTTCAACAGAAACAACGGCCCCTGCCAAAAAAGACATTTTTCCCGTAATATTTCCTCCATTTGCAATTTTAAGAGTTCCTCCAGCATATGTTTTGACATCTTTTGTAATTCCCCCGGAAGAAATAGAAAGCACTCCACTTCCATAAATCGTTGTATTACTAGCGATGCCAGAGGAGAAAATACTCATATAACCGCGAGAGTTGATAGTCGTGCTGTTTGCTGTTGTGCCGGAATGAATCGTAGCAGAGTCATTTCTTATATCAAGACAGGACAAAGTGTTTGAAACAAAAGTTACATCTGCCTCTTTCGCAACATTGACATAACCTCCATTCTCTAAAACATCTTTCGCTATTCCTCCTGAAGAAATGGTCATGTACCCTCCGGAATTAACGGCTGTTTTGTTTGCCGTACCTCTAACAATTGTTTGGCAAAGACTGTTGATGGTTACACCATTTGCTATACCGTCGCTGGAGATATAGATATATCCACCGGAGTTGAGCGTAACTTGATTCGCAATGCCTCCGTTAGAGACAGAAATTCCCCCTCCAGAATTGACCGTGGTATTGTTTGCCATACCTCCATTGAAGATATTCATTCTACCATCAGGAATGATGGTATTGTTTGCTGTGCCGCAACTAGAGACCGACATGACTCCATTGTTGTTGATTGTGGTACTGTTCGCAGTACCACCGGAAGAGACAAACATACTACTGTACTCGTTGATCATGGTACTGTCCGCGGTACCGCCGTCGGTGACATAGAGGTAGCCGTTGAAAATGACTGTGGTACTGGTCGCCGTGCCGCCATTCATTACGTACATTTCACATAAGGAATCAATTGTCTTGTCATTCAAGACTGCGACATTGGAAAGTAGCTGGTTGCCCGATCCGTAATAAACACCGGAGTATTCGCTGACAAAGGTTGCATATCCTCCTTCTGAAACATAGACATGTCCTTCGCATGGAGTCCAAACAATATCTGTTGCCGTGCCTCCGCTGAGGATGAAAATAGAGCCGCCAGCGTTGACCGTGGTTTGATTCGCGGTGCCGCCACTGGAAATGCTTAGCCAGCCACGGGAATTGATAGTAGTGTTATTCGCAATACCGCCGGAAATAGTAACATGACCACCGGAATTGACAGTTGTACTGTTCGCTGTACCGCTATTGGAAATGAAAATAAAACTGCTCAAATAGACCGTAGTAGTGCTGTTTGCTGTACCGCCGCTGGAAATAAAGAGCCTACCAAGGTAGTTGACTTCTGTGTCATACACGATGCCACCATTCAGTACTGTCATGGAATCATAGCTTAGATTAATGCCGCTGCTGACTTCGCCGCTGGAGATGATGTATGCCATTTTGAGGTCTCCTTTTGTGATATGTTATTTCATTTTTAGCTTGGGAAAGAAAAAACAGACGTCTATCAAACAAAAAGTAATTCCAGACAACAATTTACACTTTGTTGCGGGCGATTCAAGCCGATTTCCTTCTTTTTTGAGATATTTGCCGTTTTTGAGGAGAAAAAAAGGACGCGTTGCGTCACGCTTCGCTGGGGCACACAATGTGTGTTGAAATAGTGCGCGGCTCCGCTCGCGCACATTGCGCCGCCGTGGTGGCCTCGCTCTCGCTCGGCATCATCTTTTGTTTACCGCGGGGCGCGGGAGGGCAAGCCCTCCACTTTGGTCGTGCTTGGCTCCGCTCAAGCACGTTGGGCGCGTTGCGTCACGCATCGCTGGGGCACACAATGTGTGTTGAAATAAAAAAGGCGAATGAAGCTGTTATGGCCTCATTCGCCTGTTGCTGAACTGAAAACGGGGCTGGCTTACTTCGAAGTCAGGCGTTTCGCGGCCTCGCGCGCCTCGGCGATGATCTCCTCCTCGCCGTCGACGTGTCCGCCGCGCATCAGGATGCGGCCGTCGCAGACGACCGTGTCGATGCAGGAGCTGTCCGCGGCGTACACCATGTCGGAGATCAGGTTGAACCCGGGCACGAGGTTGTGGTTGTTCAGGTCCACGAGGATGCAGTCGGCCAGGCGGCCTTCCTCGATCGCGCCCGCGTCGATGCCGAACGCCTCGGCTCCGGAGCGCGTGGCGGCGCGGAAGACGTCCGCGGCCTTCATCGCCTTCGGGTCGCCGGTGAGGTCCTTCCCGCGGAGCGCGGCGGTCTTCATCTCGCCGAGCATGGAGAGGGAGTTGTTGGAGGATGCGCCGTCGGTGCCGATCGCCCAGCGGCATTTCGCGAAGAGCGCGGCGCTGTCGTAGCGGAAATGGCCGGAGACGAGCTTCATGTTCGAGACGGGCATGTGGACGAGCACGGACCGGCGCTCGGCGAGGAGTTCGATGTCCGCGTCGGTGAGCGACACGGAGTGCGCGAGGATGGTCTTGTCGGTGAGGATGCCGCAGCTGTCGACGTAGGCGGTCGGGGACATGCCGTGCTGCTCCATGCAGTCGTCGAACTCCTTCTTCGTTTCGGCGAGGTGGGTATGGATCACGAGGCCGTACTTCTTCGCCGTGTCCGCCACGTCCCGCAGGATCTCCTCGGTGGTCGTGTAGATCGCGTGCGGCGCGACGGAGATCTGGATGCGCCCGGAGACGTTCCCGCGGTTCTCCAGCAGCCAGTCATTGTCCAGCATGGGGAGGAACGCCGGATTGCCCATGGTCTGGCGCAGGATGCCGACGCAGGCACGCATGCCCATGTCCTCGGCGGCCTTCACGACCTGGCGGCCGCGCCAGTACATGTCGTTGAAGAACACGGTGCCGGACTTGATCATCTCGAGGATGGCGAGGCGGGTCCCGGCATAGACGTCCTCGTTGGTGAGACGCGCTTCGACGGGCCAGATGTGATTGCTGAGCCAGTCGAAGAGGTCGAGGTCGTCGGCGAATCCGCGCAGGAGCGACATGGCGGCGTGGGTGTGGGCGTTGTAGAACGCGGGGAGGATGGCCATCGCGCCGTGCGCGTCGAGCGTTTCGTCGGCGGATTCGGCGGGGACGGCCTGGGAGATGCTCTGAAACCGGTTTCCTTCGATTCGGACGTTGACCGTGGAACCGTTGAGGACGACGTTGCGGAGGAGGATGCTTGACATGATCTGTGACCTGTTTTTCGGGTTGGTTATTTCAATATTTGAGCTTGATTCTGTTCAGAGTCCGAGGGCGTCGATTTCGGCGTTGATGACGCCCGCGGCGCGGACATCGGCGAGGATGGATTCCTCGAGTGATTCTGGCGGGACCAGGATGCCGGGCCGACCGGAGCAGAGGAAAAGCTCAAGGATCCCGGCGTTGTGGAGCGCAAGCGTCGGGTCGATATAACGCGTGGACGTGGGTTCGGGAAGCATGAAGTTGACCGGGCGCTTGCCGTTGACGGCGCGGTCCGGCGGGACGCCGGGGCCGAATTCGTCGTCCGCGCCCATGTTCACCAGCAGCGCACCGCTGTCGAGCAGGAGTTGCGCGAACGGCGCGAGCGCGTCGCGGATGCCCGTGGCGGAAACAACGATGTCGGTGCCGTTCAGCAGCGCGGGCGTGAAGACACGTCCCTGCGCCGGATCGACGATGCGGACAGTCGCGCCGGCGTGCGTCAGAGAGTATTCGATGCCGCGTCCAACGCGCCCGTGCCCGAAGAGCAGGGCGGTCTTCCCGGCGGGATCGATGCCGATGTGCCGAAGTCCGCGCAGGCAGCCGTCGCCGGTGCCGAGCACGGTCTCGATGGATTTGATGCGCCCGGAGTCCGCCGCGAAAACGGGTTTGTCCGGCGGATCGGATTCGTAGACGTGGACGCCGGAACGTGTGAGCTCGCAGTAGCCGAACCGGGAGGAAACGCCGCGGTTCAGCGCGCTGCAGTCGAGGACCGCGTCGAACGGTCCGCTTGCGGCTGCTTCTTCCGCGCCGTGGCAGAGTTTGATGCCGATTCCTGCGAGGAAATCCGGAATCGCCGGATCATATCCGAGTTCGTCGGAATACACGACCGTAATATCGGCGCCGCCTTCGAGCAGCGCGGCATATTGCGCCAGCGTGTTCAGGAAGAGCGGCGTGCCGCAGAGAACGCGAAACCTGTCCAACGGACGCGTTTCGCGCCAGCGCTGAGCCTGCGCGGCGAGCGCGGGATAGTCGCGTGCCGGATCGAGTTCCGGCGCGAGCGTCGCGGCGATCGCCTGAAGTTGTGCGGCGCGGTCCGGGGTCATAACTTGGAGAATTCCGGACCTGCGGGCGTATCCTTCACGGCCCAGCCTGCGGCGTTGATCTGTGCGCGGATCGCGTCGGCGGCGGCGAAATCCTTCGCCTTCTTCGCCTCGGCGCGTTTCTGCGCGAGCTCGAGGATTTCCACTGGGACATCCTGTTTCGGGGCATCGGCGGCCTCCAGCGCGGAGTCGACGTCGAGGAACGCCAGCACGCGGTCGAAATCGCGGTACTGGTCGAGCAGGACGGCGGCGGCGTCATGGCCCGCGCCCTTCGCGAGCAGGCCGTTGACCTCGCGCGTGAACTTGTGGACGGTGGCGAGCGCTTCCGCGATGTTCAGGTCGTCGGCGAGTCCGTCTGCGAACTTCGCGCGTGCTGCTTCCGCGGCGGCTTTCGCCTCGGCGAGAAGCGCGTCTCCGGCGGGAGCGGCGTTCAGGCGTGCAAAGAGCGTATGGAACTTCTTCAGGGCGGTCCTGGCCTGTCCGAGCGCATCCGGGTCGAAATTGAGCTTGGAGCGGTAATGCGTGCCGAGCAGGAGATAACGGATCTCCGCGCCGGACCAGCCTTTCGCCGTGAGGTCGCGCAGCGTGTAGAAATTGCCGAGCGACTTCGACATCTTCTGTCCTTTGATCGTGAGGTGCTCGCAGTGGAGCCAGTAGTTCACGAACTTGCAGCCGTTGGCGGATTCGCTCTGCGCGATCTCGTCCTCGTGGTGCGGGAACATGTTGTCGACGCCGCCTGTGTGGATGTCGAACGTGAGGCCGAGGTATTTGCGGCTCATGGCGGAGCATTCCAGGTGCCATCCGGGCCGGCCGGGCCCCCACGGGCTGTCCCACTTCACGTCGCCATCGTTTTCGTCCCACGCTTTCCACAGCGCGAAGTCGGCCACGGAGTCCTTGGCGTACTCGTCGCTGCGGACGCGGTCGCCGATGCGCTGGTTTTCGAAATCAAGCTTGACGAGCTGGCCGTAGTTCTTGCATTTCTCGATGGAGAAATAGATGGAGCCGTCGTCGGACTGGTAAGCGTAGCCCTTGTCCATCAGCTGCTGGATCATGTTGAGCATTTCCGGGATGTGCGCCGTGGCCTCGGGGTAGTGCTCCGCGGGTTCGACCCGGAGCGTGTGGAGGTCCTCGAAGAACGCTTCCTTGTACTTGCGCGTGAAGGTCTGGAGCGGGAGCCCGGCGGCACGCGAATCGCGGATGGTCTTGTCGTCGACGTCGGTCAGGTTCATGACCTGCGTGACCTTGATCCCGTGGTATTCGAGCGTACGGCGGAGAAGGTCTTCGAAGAGATAGGCGCGGAAATTGCCGATATGAGCGTAGTTGTAGACAGTCGGGCCGCAGGTGTACATCCCGGCATATCCCTCGCGGATCGGGGTGAATTCGGTCATGCGGCGTCCGAGCGTGTTGAAAAAGCGGATCATGGTTCCTTCTCCTGGTTCATGGCGTTCCGGAAAACAATATTCATATAATATACTCTCTGGCAGGAAAGATTGCAAGGCGTACAGGAAAACATGCCCGATGCCGGACTGTCTTAGAAAAAAACTCCCTTGTTTTTCATGATAAAACGGGGGCATTGACCTTAAACGATGATATCACTCGGTATTCCCCACGTGAAGCATCTCATCTGCCAGGGACAACAGAATTGACAAAACACCTTTTGGCTCAGAATGCTCTGAATTAACGGAAAATTAACGTGACGGTGCTTTGGAAAACGATTTTTTTTTCCCCGAAAGAGAGATATTGTATCTCGACAAGTATTTGTCTGAACACTTACTAGAGCAGGAGTTGAACATGATTGAATCTCTTCCCCGCATCGGTATCCGCCCCGTGATCGACGGCCGTCGCAGAGGCGTCCGCGAATCACTTGAAGGCCAGACCATGAACATGGCGAAATCGGCGGCCGCGCTGATTTCCGGCACATTGCGCTATCCGAACGGCAAACCCGTCGAGTGCGTGATCGCCGACACCACGATCGGCGGAGTGAACGAAGCGGCGGCCTGCGCGAAGAAGTTCGCCGGCATGAACGTGACCGCTACGCTGACCGTCACCCCGTGCTGGTGCTACGGTTCCGAGACGATGGACATGGATCCGCTCGCGCAGAAAGAAAGCCGTGTGGGGCTTTAATGGCACGGAACGCCCCGGCGCGGTTTATCTGGCCGCCGTTCTGGCTGCCTACGCGCAAAAAGGCCTTCCGGCGTTCGGTATCTACGGTCGCGAGGTGAAGGATGCTGCCGACACGGAGATCCCGGACGACGTGCGCGAAAAGATACTGGCGTTTGCGCGTTCGGCCGTGGCAGTCGGGCTCATGCGAGGCAAATCCTATCTGTCCATCGGGGGTATGGCCATGGGCATCGCCGGATCCATCGTGAATCAGGATTTCTTCGAAAGCTACCTCGGTATGCGCTGCGAATCGGTCGACATGAGCGAAATCATCCGCCGCGTGGACGAGGGCATCTACGACCCGGTCGAGTTCGAAAAGGCCTATGCCTGGGTTCGCGCGAACTGTATCGAGGGGCAGGACAACAACCCCGCCGAAGTGCAGCGCACACAGGAACAGAAGGACCTGATCTGGGCGTATGTCGTAAAAATGATGATCATAGCCCGCGACCTGATGATCGGCAATCCGCGTCTTGCCGAGCTCGGGTTCCGCGAAGAGGCCGAGGGCCACAACGCCATCGCCGCCGGATTCCAGGGGCAGCGCCAGTGGACAGATCACATGCCGAACGGCGACTTCATGGAGTCCATCCTCTGCTCGTCGTTCGACTGGAACGGCCTCCGCGAGGCGTTCGTGGTGGCGACCGAAAACGACTGCCTGAACGGTACTGCGATGCTGTTCGGGCACCTGCTCACCGGCACGGCGCAGGGGTTCTCCGATGTCCGCACGTTCTGGAGTCCGGAATCCGTGAAGCGCGTGACCGGGTACGACATGGAGTATCCCGGCCTCATTCATCTCCTCAATTCCGGCGCGACCACGCTCGACGCCACGGGTCAGGCCGAATACGCCGGAAAACCCGCGATGAAGCCCTTCTGGGAGCTCACGGCCGCTGATGTCGACGCCTGCCTGAAGGCAACTACCTGGCGCGCCGCCAGCCACGGTTATTTCCGGGGCGGCGGGTTCTCCAGCTGTTTCCTCTCCCGAGGCGGCATGCCCATTACCCTGAGCCGTGTCAATCTGATTCACGGCCTCGGCCCGGTCCTCCAGATCGCTGAAGGCTACTCGGCCGAGCTTCCGCCTGAAGTCCATGCCGTCCTTGACCGGCGTACCGATCCGACCTGGCCAACCACGTGGTTCGTGCCGCGTCTCACCGGACATGGTACGTTCAAAGACGTTTACAGCGTCATGGCGAACTGGGGCGCCAATCACGGTGCGTTTAGCTACGGCCATATCGGCGCCGACCTCATTACGCTGGCTTCCATGCTCCGCATCCCCGTTTCGCTCCACAACGTCCCCGAGGAAAAGATATTCCGTCCGGCCGCATGGAACGCTTTCGGCATGGAAGGCGCGGACTACCGTGCCTGCAAAAACTTCGGCGCGGTCTATCGTTGAGCTTAGACTCCGGTTGTTTGAACAGAAAACGTCGCGAAGGGTCCGCCTGGAACTTCGCGGCGTATTTTTATGCACAATTCATATCTCAACACGTATACGCGAGCGCGAGGGGTGGAGTTTCAGACTTTTTTCAGGATTTCTTTTGATTTTGGCTTGACAAGTTAGGATTTCGGGTGTATTTTATATGATATCGGTTCGATTTGGA
>CACYZF010000016.1 GCA_902778895.1 uncultured bacterium | reverse complement strand
TATGGTGTTGGTATATTTCTTGGCATTGGTATTTTCTTTGTTGGCGGTTTTATGACAATGTCAGGTGCAGGGTGGGGAGCATCACTATTTGGCGGTGGCCGGGCATCGGGCCTTCGTGATTGCCATCGTGGACTTGTACAGCCGCAAGAACATGGCGTACAACGTCGTGAACACGATGGACACGTTCCACTGCGTCGAAACGCTCCAGCTCGCGGTGAGCAAATACGGAGTCCCGGAGATATTCAATTCGGATCAGGGAAGCCAGTTCACCAGCCGCGAGTTCACGGACGAGCTGAAGAAGCTCGGAATCGCCATCAGCATGGACGGACGCGGCCGGTGCCGTGACAACGCCAAAATGGAACGCTTCTGGTGGGCGCTGAAATACGAGGATATCAAGCTCAATGACTACGTTTCCCTGCCTCAACTCCGCAGAGGCGTGCAGAGCTACGTGAACTTCTATAACGGCAGACGGCTTCACTCGGCTCTTGGGTATCTCACTCCCGATTCCGTCTACGAAGGGAGGTGCGTCCCGGACAGAGCCTCTTAAAAATCATTATTTTTTCGGAAACAGGCTTGACATCCGGTCAATGCCTGCTATAGTATCCATTAGCATTTACACCTATCACGTCAATCAAAACAGTCCAGTCCCAAGGGGACAGGGCACTATTTTGTAACCGGAAACAAATTTTCAGCGAGATATTGAACTCAAAATGATGGTACGGAACGCACAAACCGAATACCCCACTTGGCGAAAAACATTGATCCCCTCGCCAATGGCATCCTCGCACCTGTTCCAAATCCCTCTCCGTCATTCCGCCGTCAACGAAAAGTTTGCCTCCCTCAGTCTACTCAATAATAATGGTATTACTTGTTTTTTGTATAAACATTTTTTTTTCTTGAACAACATAAATGGAGAACGCTTATGAATGATGAAAAGCAAAACAATGATAGTGGAATGCTTCTTCGCGCGGCAATGTCTGCAATTCCTGCACTTGCTCCGCTGGCTGCATGGTGGAGTGAGTTTAACTCCACAAAAAATGCAAAGAGGCTTCAGGTCCTTATAGACACATTGAACGCATTAGTCGCTTGCCATAGTAGAGAACTTGACGCAATAAACAAGGATACATCAAAGTTCGAAGAACGAATTGCAATTCTTGAAGTTACCTTGGACAAAGTTGTCAAAGAGTGGCAACAGGATAAAATCAAAAAGCATGCTCAATTGCTTATCCAAAACCTGATTTCTAACGATCCAATTCAGCTCAAAATGTCCATCCTTGAACGCTTTAGCGAATTAACTTTGGAAGATCTTAACATTCTTGAACCACTGTCGATATCGTCTTCTGTCCAAGTGAAAGAATTCCATATATCGTTGGATGAACTCATTCCAATTCTCAGCAAACTTGAAAGCCGCGGACTTATTACTCAGACTGGACATGGGAATCGCGGAATTTGGACAATGGCATCTTCAGATAATTGGCGGGAGCAGTGGTTGAATAGGTTTTATACGGCCACCCCATTTGGCAGAAAATTATGGAACTCTGTCAACTCCATAAAACAGGAGTAGCAAGTATCTCGTCTTCCCAAACAGGCTATGCCTAGAGAAAGAGGGTGTGCGGGAAAACACACAATATATAACATCACGAAACAGATAGAACTAGAATGTATGCAAAAAAACAAACGGAAAACTAAATTGAAGTTTCGGAAAGATATTCTTCTTCAGCGGGAGCAATCAAATAACGAGCGAATTGCCAATGCAATAATGGATATATGTTCCCCTTTAGAAGCGATTTTTGTTGACGATTCTCAGGAAATAGATACTCAAGGGCGCTTGTTTTTGTGGTACCTTGGCAAAATTGCATGGAATCTATCATCATATAAGGAGGTTTTGTATTCTTTGTTTGAAAAGCTGAGATTAGATTCACCATATGGAATAATCGTTGCAAATACCATTACAGATTTAATCAAACGAAAGAATGATCTTTTCCCTAATATAAATGATACTACGAAGAATATCCATGTTAATAAAATAAAAATAGTTTTATATGCGGGGACTCCTAAATTGAGAGTATCTCTGACAAAAAAAGAGTATTCTAATGCTGAAATTCAATCTGAATTGATATTTCCTCCCATCATTCAACACATCTTTTCTATAATCAAAGAGCGTCCAAAGATTATTTGCGACATGGCAAAAAGACCTATGGAACATGAAAAGGCAATAGATTTATGCATAAAAGATTTTTCTTGCAAGCCGATCCTTTTGAATTTTATTTCTTTATGCACAGTAAAAAACAAGGAAGATTTATTGGATAGAATAGACCACTATAGAAAAAAGTCTGATTACTATTTGCTTGCATTGTCTTGTGTTGCCGCTGGTAGATTTCTTGAGGCTTATCATTACTGTGATATCTTTCTTGATACATTCGGCTATAGAAAAAATGTATTTAAGCTTAAACTGTTTCTAATGATAAAAATGGGATTTATATCTGAGCTCGATTTGTTTAAACTTCTGTTGACAAACGACCTCCAAACATTTGAGATAGATGAACTAATTTTTCTTTATTACTTTATTAATTTTGACGCAGAGAAACAAAAGGATAATTTATGGAGACTGCGCAATTCGGAATGCAGCATAATCGCAATTTCATTCATATATATGAAGACAAAACAACTAATAAGAACTAAGACTCACTTGTTTGGATTGCTAAATGCACTTTCATGTTCTAATCTTTCCGTTGTACCCCAATTAGAACTCTGTCGCAAAACAATCTATAAATTAATGATAGAGGTAATGAGAAAAAAATGTCAAAGTTTTTAATAACAAATGTTGTTCTTGGTGATATCGTCTACAATATTGATTCAAAAATCATAGGTGGGGCAGAATTGCATAGTGCCTCCTGTGATACAAAAAATGAACGTATAGCTCTAAGAGAGTCGGCTCAAAAAAATAATGAATTCGTTAATCTTGACTCTTCTATGCGCCTGTCAATGGTTGTATCTGCACAAAACGAAAAAGAGTCTTTTTATATCGCTCGACAGGTTTTTTCTGAGGCAATAGATTTATGGAGCGTTTTTGATAGTGTTGTCGTCGGAAGTGTACGACTAGTGGATGTCGCTTTCCTTGTGGATATGTCGACCAATAAAATACAACCGTTTGTTAGGGAAAAACAATTATTGAATAGTGTCTGTCTTCATCAAACCGTGTTTTTTCCATTAACACTTTCTCAAGCATTATCCGCATATAACAACAAAGATGAATTTGCCATTAGGGTTAAGCGCTTTTGTCACTGGTTACGGAAATCAACAACAGAAGAAGACAATCAGTTAAGGATTTTATTCTTGTGGTTTTCCATTGAAGCTCTTCTAAAGGAAAATGAAAAAGACAATATTGCACCTTATGTTAGCATGCTGATTGGTTTTTGTGCGACAAAACAATCTTCTGCAGCATGGGCTAGTTTGCGCACGAACGAAAAATATCGAGAATATCATCGTTTGTTTGCAGATAACATTGAAAAGATTCGTATATTTAGGAATAATAGCGTGCACTCCGGATTTGTTCCATGGGATATCTCAGAAGAAGATACATATTTGTTTTATTATATCTTACATAATGCCTCAATTAAGGCCGCATCTGCGATTAGATCCTTTTATATGGAAAATTCTTGTCAAAGAAATGTTAGTTGTTTTAAGAGCTTTCTAGAAAAGAGTATTCCCCTTCTTCCAAATTATTCAAATTGGTTTAATGGAACATTTTTATATGGGTTTGAAAAGAAAATCTTTCTTCAAGATTTCCTTAAAGGCGGTTCTATAAATTGATTGTACTCGGTATGAGATTTTGGACAGTCTTTCGCGGACAACCCAAAATCTCGTTTTTCTCATCTCCTTATCTATCAATTATTTGTGCTTTGCCCAATACAAGGATTCATACTGATCCGGAGTAAGATTGCCAAGTTTCTGCAATAGCCAGTAGCTATTGAAGTAAGAAATGTAGTCGGCAACGGTCTTTTCGAGTTCGTCCAGAGAGTCGTGCCATTTGTGAGACAGCTCTTCCCGCTTCATCATACTGAAGAACGATTCTGCCACGGCATTGTCGTATGGCGTCCCAGGGTTGGAGAACGATTGGACGACCTTCAAATCTCGTAACTTTTTCCGGAAGGAGTACGCCGTATACACCGATCCCTGATCGCCATGGAATATCAGACCTTCGGACGGACAACGCTGTTCATAGGCCTTTTGAAAAATCTTTTTCACCAAGGCGGTGTCACTGTTTGGAGAAATGGCGTGGGAAAGAGCTTTCCGGGCATACAGGTCAATGACGACACAAATGGCATAAATGTCCTCCTTCACTCGAGCATACGTGATGTCGCTCACCCAAACTTTATTGGGGGCGTCCGGATTAAAATTCTGTTGCAGTCGGTTCCGGCGATACTTATAGTGTCTGTTTGTGGAAGCTCATTTATCATTATTCGAGATACCCCGGAAAACCAAAAAATCGGGAAAAAATCAAAGTGTAGGTCGCGTGAACGGCGTTTTTGATACCATAAATCGAAATTCAGCGCGGGAACTATGCGAATTTTGAGGGTAGAATCTAGAATGGTCCCCAAGATTCCGAACCGCGCCGATTTCGAAAACGCGGTTTATGTGTCGAAAACAGCGCATAACGGCCCTAAAACGTGATTTGAGTTCGCTGAAACCAATAGGTCGCCGCCTATACGAAACGGAGAATTCCGGCGGAAACTGGACCCGGAGACGCCGCGAAGGACGCGGAGAAAAGCTCTCCGGGGAGAATCCCCTGCGGGATCATTCTTCGCACAACCCTCGAATTGAGGGGGAATTAGCGGAAAACAAAAAAGCGCCATCTGTAGGTCACATGGCGCCGATTATCGAAAGAATGGTGGAGCAGATGGGAGTTGAACCCACGACCTATACGATGCGAACGTATCGCTCTAGCCAACTGAGCTACTGCCCCACAAAAAGCGTATCAATTAATATACCACGGAATTGAGAAAAATCAAGGTCGGTCCCGCTTTTTTTCCGAAAAAGGCATGTTGTTGTTATCTCCATTATGTGATTTTCCACCAAAACTTGTACAGCAAACTTGTACATGTCGGGAAAAAACGCGTAATTGCCGGAAAAAGTGACTATTTACACGTTTTTTTACATTGAAGCAGGTGTGGAACGGAGTTATATTGATTCCCGGGACAGGATTCCGGCGGACGCAATCGCATCGCCGGTCCCGGCCCTGGCATAAGCACAGCGGACGGTGGTTCAGAAACGAGGGGGCTTCCTCCGCCGGCGGCGGTCAAACGCCGTTGTACATTTCGAATTTGTGTGCCGTTGGCATCCGGACCGAAGTTGAGGGGCCGGATCCCGCTTCATGGGGAATGAGCGGAATCCGGAAAGGGTCCGGTGCAGGGAGGGAGACGGCGCACGATGAAATGTACTGCTTATGCCTTTTTTATTCGCCGGAACATGAGTCCTCGACCGCGTGAACGAGCTGGACGAGCAGGGCGTTTACGGGCACCTGGATGCCGTGTTTGCGCGCGAGCGAAACGACCGAACCGTTGATGAAGTCGATTTCGGTGCGGCGTTTGTGGATGCGGTCCTGGAACATGGAAGAGCACCCGGTGCGCGTGAGGACGCAGATCTTGTGAACAAGCTCAAGGATCTCCTCGCGGTCGAAGTCGATGCCGTCGGCCTTTGCCACCGTCAGTCCCTCGTCGACGATCTGGCGCACGATGTCCCAGCTCGGCCGGTTGGACTGGATGAAGCCGTTTTTGACCTCGAGCAGCATGGTGAGCGGGTTGATGGACATGTTCACGAGCAGCTTGCGCCAGATGAGCACGCGGACGTCGTTCGAAACGGAGATGTCGAGGCCGCTTTCGGCGAAGATCGAGCGGATGAGCTCCACGTGAGGCGAATCCTTGCTGAACGCGCCGATGATGGTTTTGCCGTCGGCGGCATGCAGGAAATGCCCGCTGCCGAGGAGTGTGCTGTTGTGGTTCGAGGTGCCGATCACGATGCGGTCGAGCGGCACGAACTTCACGATCTCGAGGTAGTTCCCCATGCCGTTCTGGAGCGAGACTACGACCGTCTTCGATCCGATAAGCGACCGGTTCGCCTTCAGCGCGGCATACGTCTGGTGCGCCTTCACGAAGATCAGCAGGATGTCGACCGGCTCCTGGCGTCCGTGTCCGCTGATTTTCGCGGGGACGTTGAACGGGATCTCCTCATCGTTTTCGACCATCAGGAGGCCGTTTTTGTTGATCTCGTCGACTTTCGCGGCCCTGTGGTCAAGCAGAGTGAGGCTGATGTTCGGGTTTTTGCAGAGGTAGGAGGCATAGAGACAGCCCATGGCTCCTGCTCCGAGGATGACGGCATTCAGCATGGCGGCCGGCCTTTCGTAGGTTGTTCGAGGAAAACAATAACAGAATAATGTAGCACGGAAACGCCTGTTCGTCAAGTTTTTGAGCGAAAAAGAAGTCGAACCGGATGGTTTCAGAGAGGCTTCCGCGCCAGCACGATCCCCTGCGTCAGCAGGATCGCGCAGTTCAAACGTGCATCAATGATTTCGCCGTGTTCGGAGCAGAGAGCGACCGCGTTTTCCAGCCGGATCGGACGTTCGTCGGGGAACCGCCAGATGCCGAGCTTTTCGGCGGCGCGGCGGATGAGGCGGTAGCTGAACGTGGGCGCGGGGAACGTGATGAGGACCAGCCCGCCGGGTTTCGCAAGCTCGAAATGCCGCCGGATCGCGATCATCGTCTGTTCCTCGGGGAAATGCTCCACGAGCCCGACGCTGAAGACGAGGTCAGCGGGCTCGATCGAGGCGGTGTCCAGCGTGAGGATGTCGGCGCAGACAGCCTTGTATATCTGCGAGCAGGGGTGTTTCATCCAGAACAGCAGCGTGCCGCGCGGATTGCTGTCCACAACGGTGTAAAACTGGCGCCACTCAGAGTTTGGGTCGAGTAATCGGTCGCAGAATGAGCTGTTGCCGCCGCCGAGCTCAATGATGTGGGGGCAGTCCGGCAATCCGCCCGCGGCGAGGACCATTTTTTTGATCCGGTGCGCCGTGATGCGCCGCGTGACGTGCGCCGTGATGAACGGTTTTTCGTAATATCGGGTCCAGTCTGTGGCGGGCGTGTCCGGCATGGCGTTTCCGAGTTTGGCTTGGGCTGTCGTCCGCTCAGAGGATGGAATCGCCCTGGCTTTCGAGCGTGCCGTCGGCGATGGCGGCGCGGATGCGTTCCATGAGCGCGATGAAGTAGTGGATGTTGTGGATCGTGAGCAGGCGCGCTCCGAGGATTTCGTTTACGTTCAGCAGGTGCCGGATGTAGGCGCGCGTGAAGTGCGTGCAGGTGTAGCAGTCGCAGCGCGGATCGAGCGGGGAGAAATCCTCGGCGAAACGTCCGGCCTTGGCGGGGAGCGTACCGCCGCCGCGCATGAACGCCGCCGCATGACGCGCCAGGCGGGTCGGCATCACGCAGTCGAACATGTCGACGCCGAACTTCACGCTCTCCAAAATCTGTTTCGGCGTGCCGACGCCCATCAGATAGCGCGGCTTGTCCTCGGGGAGCAGCGGCGCGACGAACGAGGTCACGTCGAACATCTCCTCCTGGGATTCGCCGACGGACACGCCGCCGATGGCGCAGCCGTCGAAATCGAGCGAGGCGACGTGCGCGGCGGACTCGGCGCGGAGATCGTGGTATACGCTGCCCTGTACGATGCCGAATCTCAGCTGATGGTCGTCCAGCGGCTGTTCGCGGGAGATCTCCTCCCAGCGTTTGGTCATGGCGAGCGACTTTTCAGCGGCGTCGCGGGTGCAGGGGTAGGGCGTGCATTCGTCGAACGCCATCACGATGTCGGAGCCGAGGTCGCGCTGGATACGCATGGATTCGACCGGGCCGAGGAAATGCCGCGAACCGTCGACATGCGAGGTGAACTCGACGCCGTCCGGTTTGATCTTGCGGAGCGGGGCGAGGCTGAAGACCTGGAATCCGCCGCAGTCGGTCAGGATGGGGTGGTTCCAGTCCTCGAATTTGTGCAGGCCGCCGGCGCGCCGGATCAGCCCGGAACCCGGCCGGAGCATCAAGTGGTACGTGTTCCCGAGAATGATCTGGACGTTCAGCTCCTCCAGCTCGCGCGGGGCCATCGCCTTCACCGTGGCGCGCGTGCCGACCGGCATGAAGACCGGGGTGTGGATCGTGCCGTGGACGGTCTCCAGCACGCCGAGGCGGGCGTGCGACGCCTCGGAACGGCGTTCGACAGTAAAGCAGTTGCGGCTCATGGGCGGATGAACATCCCGTTCAGCACGCCCTGTACGGTCGCCGGATTCACGCCGAGCGCGCGGGCGATCTCGGCAGCAAAGAACGGCGTTGCGCCGGGGGCCTTGCCGGTGATGATGTTGCCGTCGTGCTCGACCAGTTCGCCGGTGTACGTGAGGCCGGGGCGCGTGCTGAGTTTTTCGGTTCCGGGGTAGCCGGTCACGGTCTTGCCGTCCAGCACGCCGAACGCATGGAGCGCGATCGGGGCGGCGCAGATGGCGGCGGCGATCTTTCCCTTCGCGACGGCCTCGCGTACCATCACGCCGAGCGCTTCGCAGTTCATCAGGTTGGTCGCACCGGGCAGGCCGCCGGGCAGGATGATGGCGTCCGCGTCGGAGCCGGGCGTGTGCTCCAGGAACATGTCCGGGGCGACCCGGATGTCGTGTGCGCCGGAGACGATGGAGCCGGAGATGCCGGCGAGCATGGTCATGATGCCGCAGCGGTTGAGGATGTCGGCGGTGCCGAGCGCTTCGATTTCCTCGAAGCCTTCGGCGAGAACTACGATAGCCTGTTTCATGGCGGGGTCCCCCGTGGTGTGTGGTTCGGAAAAAGTCGTCCAAATAATATAGCATTCGGGCGGGCGGAATACAATTACTTTTTCATCTTTTGCGCTTGCATATTCGCCTGAATGCGGGTAAATTATCTTTCGAATTATTTCTAACAAGGCGGAATCATGACCGAAACGATTCACGATGACGGACTGCGCGGCTTCCTGTCCTACCTGGCGGCGGAACGCAACGCGTCCGAACACACCTGCTCGTCCTATGCGCTGGACATCCGGCAATGCGCGCAGATCTGCCTGAAGGCCGACCCGTTCGAGGGGACGGCCGACTGGGCGGCGCTGAGCGTGTACGACGCGCGGGATTTCGTGGCGTCGCTGAGCACGGACGAACTGGCGCGCAGCTCGATCATGCGCAAACTCTCCGCCATGCGGTCGTTCTACCGTTACCTGATCCGCGAGAACCGCGCGACCTCGAACCCGTTCATCGGCCAGGCATCCCCGCGCCGCCCGAAGCTCCTCCCGAAATACATGACCGTGGATGAGGTCGGACGCCTGCTCGCCGCGCCCGCGGCGGTCTGGGCCGACCATGCCGAGCTCGGCCTCGCGAAAACGCCCGAAGCCGCCGCGTTCGCCGCCGCCCGCGACGCCGCCGTGCTCGAGGTGATCTATTCCGGCGGACTCCGTATCAGTGAGGCGCTCGGGCTGAACTTCGGCGACGTCGACGCGTTTTCCGGCGTGATGAAGATACGCGGCAAAGGCAAGAAGGAACGCCTCTGCGCCCTCGGCGGACCCGCTCAGCGCGCGCTCCGCGCCTACCTCAAACACCGCCGCACGCTCTCCTCCGACCAGTCGCCGCGCGCCGCCATCTTCCTGAACCAGCTCGGCGGACGCCTCACCGCGAGGTCGTTCCAGCGGTTTTTCAAGCTCTACCTCGCGCAGGCGGGACTCCCGCCCGACCTGACCCCGCACAAGCTCCGCCATTCGTTCGCCACACATCTGCTGGACGCCGGCGCGGACCTGAGGAGCGTTCAGGCGCTGCTCGGCCATGAGAACCTCAGCACCACGCAGATCTACACGCACGTCAGCACCGAACACATGAAGAGGATCTATGAAAAAGCACATCCCCACGCCTGATTCCGTTTCACTTCCCATAGGGACGTTCCGGGTCCGTGAAAAGGGGTCTGCCTGGAAATTCGAGCTTGACCGGAGCGATTTCGTTTTTTACAGTTTTCTGTGGCGTACTGCGGAACTCTTCGCCTGCCTGCTGACCGTGCTCCTGCCGATCAAGTTCGCGTCGTTCGTGAGCGCGCCCGAAGGCGGAGCGCTGTACTGGAGCGATCCGCTTTCCCTGGTCTTCATCGCGTGGCCGCTGCCCGTCTTCATGATGGCTTCTCCCGTTCTGCTCGGACTGACCGTGCTTGCCGCGCTGTTTCGCAAGGAAATGACGTTCCGTCTGCCGCTGCTGAAATACGGCGCGCTTTGGCTGATCCTTGGCGGCGTGAGCATTCTCGGGCTGGCGGACGCCTCATGCATGGGGTATCCGCCGCAGATGATCGCCCACACGCTGTCGCTGGCGGCTTATGCGATGTCGCTGTCGGTCCTGCTGGCCGGGAACGATCGGTTCGCGCGGATGCTGACCGGATCGCTGGTCCTCGGCGGCGTGCTGTCGCTCTGCTCCGGCATGTACCAGTACTGGTACGGATTCGAGGCGTTGCGCGAACACGTTCAGGCGCGCACGGCGGCGGGCGGACGCGAAATCGCCGACGGGATGGCGGTCCGCATCGGGGAAGGCCGCGTTCAGGCGGACTTCAACTCGTGTAATGTCTACGGCGCGTACCTCGCCGCGCTCCTGCCGTTCCTCACGGTCCTCTTCTGGCGGTTCGGCAACGAACGCGTCTCGCCGCCGAAGCTCTCGCGGCGTCTGTTCGGCGGACTCGCGTTCGCCGTGACGCTCTTCCTGCTCGTGAAGACGGACAGCCGCGGCGCATTCTTCTCCCTCCTCGCCGCGGGCGCGGCCGTGTTCTTCTTCTCCCGTCTGCCGCGCAAATGGAAAATCGCGGGTGCTGGGGTTCTGGCGCTTGGCGTCGCCGGACTTGCCGCCATGATCTGGCTCGGACGCGGCGCGCTGTCGATGTATGTGCGATTCGATTATGTCCAAGCGGCGGCGCGGATGATGTTCGAGCACCCGCTGACGGGCACCGGCTGGGGCGACTTCCTGCACGATTACTCGATCCTTCGCCTGTGGCGCGACAAGGAGGCGCCGCACTCTCCGCACAACATGGTGATGCTGTTCGGCTCGCAGTGCGGCATCGCGGGCTTCCTCGCAGCGCTTGCCGTGCTCGCGTACCCGGTCGTCGCCGCGTGCCGTCAGATTCGCCGGACGAACTGGCGCGAACTCAAGGACGTTTTCGCGCTTGTCCCTGCGTTTTCCTGCCTCGTTCTTTCCGCAGGAACCCTGCTCGACATCGGGTTCGAGACGACCGCGTACGCCGGTGTCCTGATCGCGTTCTCCCTGCTCACGTTGAACCGGGATGCGTCCGCGGATGCGGAACCGCTGGTCGATCATTGCCGTCCGCGCCTTTGTCTGGTCGTCTTTTTCCTGTTCGTAGGCCTTGTCGGATCCTTTTTTGCGTTTTCAGAACGTGTTTTCCATGCGGAGAAGACTTACTCGGAACTGCTTGCCGAGCTCAATCCCGAATATTCGTTCGAACATCAGGACGATCCGCTCTATGTGCCGTCGTACGACCGCGTGAGAGCCCTGCTTCATGCGGCGAACAATGAAGCTTCGTGGTCGCCGTTCCACTGGAATGCCGCTGCGGACTACATGTACATGACCGGGCGGATGGACGAAGCAGTGTTCTGCATTGATCGTGTCGTCGAGCTTGATCCGCTTCAATCGTCGCATTATGTCAAGCGCGCCCGGTTCAACTTCGCAAAGGATCTTCTCCTGCTGCGCGGTATGGCTTTGGGCAGCCGTATGCATCTGGACATCGTATCCGTGACCCCGGAGGAACAGCGCGACCTCGAAACCGCGCGGCGTCTCGCCCCGAAAAACCCCGAACTTGACCGGCCCGATCTCGACATCTGTCGCGCGGCCTTTATTCGAAAGGAACCACAACTATGAAAAGCGCCTGGGAACTCGCACTCGAACGCAGCGGCGGAGCCCTGCAGGAACTCTCCCCCGAGAAGAAAGAGAAGATCGCCGAACTCGAACGCGCCGCGCAGGCGAAGATCGCCGCAGCGAAGATCACCGCCGAACACAAGCTCGCGACCATGACCGATCCGGACGAGATCAATCAGCTGAAGGAAGGGCTCGTGAACGAGATCCGTTCCATCGAGGAATCGCTCGCCCGTAAAAAAGAGGCCGTGCGCGCCGAATGAAGCTCTACTTCGACAACGCCGCCGCGGTCCCCGTCCGCCCGGTCACGATGGCGCGTCTCGCCGCGCTCGCGCAGGATTATTCCGCCAATCAGGAGGCGTCCGGCGCGGCCGCCGAGGCCGTGAGGACGGCGCTTTCGACCGCGGAACACCGCCTGCTGAACGCCATCTGCGGCTCGAAAGCTCAAGGGCGATCCGTGCTGTGGACGAACACCGGCACCGACGCCGTCCGCGCCGCCGTCACGGCGTTCCTGCTGACCACGGAGAAGCACGGCGCAGTGCTGTTCACCGACGGTGAACATGCGAGCATCCCGCCCGCGCTCGACATGCTCCCGGCGTCCTGTCCGCGCAACCGCGTGAAACTCCTGCGCGACGGCCGTATCGACCTCACCGACCTCTCCCAGAAACTCAGCGAACGCACGCGTCTCGTGGTGTTCCACTGGGTGCAGAGCGAGACCGGCGTGATGCAGGACCTTGCCGCCGTGCGCTCCATGGTGAAGTCCATTGCACCGCAGGCGAGCCTGCTCGTCGACGCCATTCAGGGCGCAGGCAAGCTCCCGTTCGATTTCGAGGCGGTCCAGCCCGAATTCTTCCTTATTTCCGGGCAGAAATTCGGCCTGCCGGGCGGCGCTGCCGTGCTGTACAGCGACGAGTTCCGGCCCGCAGTGAAGAAGATCCGCTCGGAACGCCACGCAATCGGTCGCGTGCCGCCGCCGTTCTGCCTGCTGCTGGCGGAAACGCTCGGCGGACGCCTGGCGACGATGAGCGGCGACCTGGACTATATCCGCGAGCTGAAGGAACGGTTCCTCGCCGAAATGAAGGAGGCCCTGCCCGATGGCTGCTGGCGCGAGACGGTCCCCGCCTCGAACGCCTCGCCATATATCGTTCATCTGCTGTTCTCCGGCGGCGCGCAGACGTATCAGGGCGCGATCCTCACGCGCATCATGGCGAAATTCGGGGCGTCGATTGCGTCCGGCAGCGCATGCGATGCCGAGACCGGGACGCCTTCGCGTGTGCTGACCGCGATGGGATTGAGCCGCGACGAGGCGTATTCAGCCGTTCGGGTGTCGTTCTTCGACCACAATACGCCGGACGAGGCCGCAGAGTTGGCGCGTCTGCTTGCGCGCGCCGTCCGCGAGTATTGATTCCTCTTTAGTACGAGCTCAGGAGACAGCTTTTGCCGCCGCGATCAGCGTCGGCAGGATCTTCGGCAGGTCTCCGGCTCCGATAATAGCCGCGACGTCGCCTTTTTTCAGCTCAAGTCCGGCGCGTGTGCCCATGTCGTCCCAGTTCCCTGCGAGCGCGATCCCGCCGACTGCCGTCGCAAGGTCGTCCGAGGTATATTTCCCGCTTCCCGTCCAGGCGGCGAAGACCGGGGTGACGAACACGCGATCCGCCTTTTTTAGTTCGGCGGTGAACTCGTCGAAATAGCGTTCGAGGCGCGCGTAGCGGTGCGGCTGGAAGATCACGACGAGGCGGTGTCCCGGGTAGAGTTCGCGCAGGGACCGGATGCTTTCGCGCAGTTCGGTCGGATGGTGTGCGTAGTCCTCGATGACCGTGGCCGCGCCGTTGAACCGGACGGAAAGACGGCGTTCGACGCCGGGGAATCCGCGAAGCTTTTTTTCCGTTTTCGTTGCGTCAAATCCAAGCAATTCCGCCGCCTTCACCGTGATCATGCCGTCCAGCCGCTGAAAATGCCCGAATCCGGGCAGGAAGTCATCCGGCATGTCCGCGAGGTCGAGCCGGACCGCTTGCGGATGGCCCCTGAACAGACGGTCGGTCTCCTCCGAGGCGCAGTACAGCAGCGTTTCCGATTGTTCGGCAAATGACTTGAAATTATGTTCCAGTGCCTTGAATCCTCCGAGACTCCACGCATGGTCGTCCTCCACATTCGTGACGATCCCGAGGTGTGGACGCAGCAGCGCGTGCGTGCCGTCGCTCTCATCCGCCTCGGTGACGAACATGTCGCCGTCGCCCGCCGCGCCCGCGCTTTCCCAGTCCGTTACGGCTCCGCCGATCATATAGCCGGGATTCGCGCCAAGTTCGCGGAGCAGCCACGCCAGCATTGCGCTCACGCTCGTTTTTCCGTGCGAACCGCTGACCGCCACCGGCCGCTTGTACGAATCCGCCACGACCGCGAGCGCTTCGCCCCGCCTCAAAACGGGCAGGTCGCGCCGCATGGCTTCCGCGATTTCCGGATTCTCCGGCCCCGCCGCCGAAGTCCGCACGACCAGAAGCCCGTCGTTTTCAGTCGGCAGGTTTTCGACCCGATGCCCCGCGGGCGCGATGTGTGCGCCGTGCCTGCGGAGCGTCGCCGCGGCGGCGTTGTCGAGCAGGTCGGACCCGGAGACACGGAATCCTTTTTCGAGGAGGATCCGGGCGAGGGGAGCGCAGCCTGCGCCGCAGCAGCCGATGATGTGGACCGACCGGAAGTCGGAAAGCGGAGGGAATGACATGGGATGAATAATGTTGGGAAACAGCGTTTGCAATCAATGGAAAAACGAAACAAAAATCAATAAAAAATAACAGCTGGAAAGGAAAAAATCAAGTAAAAGAACGAAAAGCGGAGAAAAAAACGCAAACATGAGGCGTAAAGTTGTGTTTTCTTCTTGATATTTTGCTATAGCTGTGGTATATTAAACGTTTATAATCTTTTCTGCCGCGATGGTCCGGCACGGTGCCGGGCAGGGATGGCGAACGTCGTAAGGAGACGCCCCATGAGAAAGATACAAATCGTCGATGTGTCGTTGCGCGAACAAGCCGCGTGCAATGGCAGTTCCTTGAGTTTTAAGGAAAAGATCGAGGTGGCGCGTCAGCTTGACAAGCTGAACGTGGATGCCATTGAAACGGCTCCGATCGTGAACGGGAAAAACGACATCGTTTTCCTTCACACGCTTGCACCCCTTATGACTCGCTGCATTCTTGCCTGCCCGGTGGGGCTTGATCCGGATCTTCTTCCGGATACCTGGGAGGCACTTCGCGCCGCGAAACACCCGCGCCTGAACGTGGTCGCGCCGGTTTCGACAGTGCAGATGGAGTACCAGTTCCACAAGAAACCGCCGGTCGTGCTGGACATGATCCGCGCGCAGGTCAAGGCCTGTCGCGAACTCTGCGAAGACGTCGAGCTCTCCCTGCAGGACGCCACGCGCGCCGAGCTTGATTTCCTGGCGCAGGCCATCCGTGCCGGCATCGAATCCGGCGCGGGCGTCATCACTGTGTGCGACACGGCGGGCGTCATGCTGCCCAACGAATTCAATCAGTTCATCACCACGCTGAACGAAGCCGTGCCCGAGCTCAAGAATGTGACGCTGTCCTTTGCGTATTCCAATGCTCTGCACATGGCCGCGGCGTGCATTTTCGCCAGCGTGAATACCGGATTCGCTCAGGTCAAGACCACCTGCGCGGGCATGAACGAACCCAGCCTCCGCAGCATCGCGCACGTATTCCGTGCGAAGGGAGACGCCATCGGCGTGTCCTGCGGCCTCAATATGACCGTGCTGGAGAAATCCTACGAGCAGATCCGCCAGATCCTGAGCGGCCGCGCCGAACAGGACGAATGCATCGAACTGCCCGCCTCCGGCGAGGTCAATTTCAGCCTTTCCAAGTCCGATTCCCGCGAGGCCGTCGCCGAAGCCGTCCGCCAGATGGGTTACGACCTCGACGAATTCGCGATGGATTCCGTTTACGATTCCGTCCAGCGCATCGTGCAGAAGAAGACGGAAGCGGCCGTCGGGCCGAAGGAGCTGGAAGCCATCATCGGCACGGTCTCCCTTCAGGTTCCGCCCACCTATCTGCTCAAGTCCTTCGTCATCACCTCCGGCAACGAGATCACATCCTACGCCCATGTCATCCTCGAACGCGACGGCGCTGAGGTGAAGGGCTACGGCACGGGCGACGGCCCGATCGCCGCCGCATTCCTCGCCATCGAGGAGATCCTCGACCACCACTTCGAACTTGACGACTTCCAGATCCAGTCCGTGACCGGCGGCGCGTCCGCCATGGGTACGACCATCGTGAAGCTCCGCTACGAGAACAAGGTGTACGCGGGCAAAGGCGTCTCCACCGACGTGATCGGCGCGGGCATCCGTGCGTACATCGACGCCGTGAACAAGATCTGTTTCGAGGCAGGTGTCAAATGAAACTGTCGTTCTCGACCAATCGTTGGGAATCCTACAGCTTCGACGATTTTGTCCGGATCGCCCGGGAATACAGGTTCAACGGGATCGAGGTCCACAATGTCGACACGCCGAAGCTCCGGAACGATTTCCGGCCGGAACGCCTCGCGGGCGTCCAGCACAAACTCCGCAACCACGATCTGTGCATCTCCTGCCTCGACCTCGTGAACGATATCGCCGCGAAGCCGGAGGAAGCGTTCGACGAGCTCAAACGCTGTCTGGAGACCGCACGCCGTCTGCACGTGCCCTACATCCGCCTGAAAGTCGGCGGAAACACGCCCGGAGACGATACTGCCGCCCGTGAGTTCATCGGACGCGCCCTTCCGCTCGCCGAACAGTCCCGCGTGGTCCTGCTCGTGGAGACGGTCGGGTATTACGCCGATACACTGAAGCTCGGCGATCTGCTCGCGAGCTTCATGACGGACAATCTCGCCGCGCTGTGGGACCTGCATTATCCCTACCGCGTCTGTGGCGAAACGCCCGAAGCCACGGTCAAAAACCTGGGCGCGTACATCAAGCACGTCCACCTGAAGGACTCCGAAAGCGCCGAAGTCCACGCGATCGTCGGCGAAGGTTCGCTCCCGCTCGACCGCGTGATGAACGCCCTCCGCTCGGTGAACTACGACGGATTCATCTCCATCGAATGGGACCCGAAGTGGGAAGCCGAGATCAGCTCGCCCGACGTGATCTTCGCGCAGTTCGTGAGCTACATGAGCCGTTTCGAGCTGGCGCGCGCCAAGGCCACCCTCTATGAGAACAACCGTCACACGGGGAAGTTCATCTGGAAGAAGGACATCCTGATCGAAAAGACGTTCTCCCAGGTGCTCGACGCCATGGTCCGCGAATTCCCCGACCAGTACGCCTTCAAATACACCACGCTCGACTACACGCGCACCTATTCCGAGTTTCGCGACGACGTGGACACCTTCGCCCGCGCTCTGATCGCCCTCGGCGTGAAGCCCGGCGCAAAAGTCGCGATCTGGGCCACGAACGTGCCCCAGTGGTACATTACGTTCTGGGCGACCACGAAGATCGGCGCCGCGCTTGTCACGGTGAACACCGCGTACAAGATCCAGGAAGCCGAATACCTGTTGCGCCAGTCGGACACCCACACGCTGGTGATGATCGAGGGCTACCGCGACTCCGACTACGCGGGCATCATGAACGAACTTTGCCCCGAACTCGCGCAGACGAAGGCCGGTGAACCGCTCCACGCGAAACGCCTGCCGTTCCTCCGCAACATTATCTCGGTCGGATTCCGTCAGCCCGGCAGCCTGACCTGGGAAGAAGCCGTGGAATACGCCCACAAGGTGCCGATGGAGGAGCTCCGCCGTCGCGCCGACGCCGTGGACATCCACGACGTGTGCAACATGCAGTACACCTCCGGCACCACCGGATTCCCGAAGGGCGTGATGCTCACGCACTACAACGTGGTGAATAACGGCAAGTGCATCGGCGACAGCATGGACCTCTCCACCGCGGACCGCATGATGGTCCAGGTGCCGATGTTCCACTGCTTCGGCATGGTGCTGGCGATGACCGCGTCCATGACGCACGGCACCACGCTGTGCCCGCTACCCTATTTCTCCCCGAAATCCGCCCTCGCGTGCATCAATCAGGAGAAGATCACCGCGTTCCACGGCGTGCCCACCATGTTCATCGCCATGCTCGAACACGCCGACTTCCCGAAGACGGATTTCTCCTACATGCGCACCGGCATCATGGCCGGTTCGCCGTGCCCGGTGTCCGTCATGCAGGACGTCGTGAACAAGATGAACATGACCGAGATCGTGATCGTGTACGGCCAGACCGAGGCGTCCCCCGGCTGCACTATGAGCCGCACCGACGACCCGCTGGAAGTCCGCGTGGAGACCGTCGGCTGCGCCATGCCGGAGATCGAATGCCGCATCGTGGACCCCGCGACCGGAAAAGACCTCCCGGACAACGTCCCTGGCGAATTCCTTGCCCGCGGTTACAACATCATGAAGGGCTACTACAAGATGCCGCTCGAGACAGCCGCCGCCATCGATGCCGACGGCTGGCTTCACACCGGCGACCTCGCGCTCCGTACGCCCGAGGGCAACTACCGCATCACCGGCCGCCTGAAGGACATGATCATCCGCGGCGGCGAGAACATCTACCCGAAGGAGATCGAGGAGTTCATCTACACGCACCCGAAAGTCTCCGACGTACAGGTGATCGGCATCCCGGACGAGCAGTACGGCGAGGAGATCGTGGCCTGTGTGATCCTGAAAGAAGGCGAGACCATGACCGAGGAGGAGATGAAGGACTTCGTGCGTTCGCACATGGCGAAGTACAAAGTCCCGCGCTACGTCGACTTCGTGAAGGAGTTCCCCATGAACGCCGCCGGAAAGATCCTCAAGTACAAGATGCGCGAGGACGCCGTGAACCGCCTCAAGATCAAGAAGGTCGACGGCATCGTCGCCGAGTGACCCTTTCCGCCGCGTACGACGGCGTTTCCCGGCGGAGGACAAAGCGCTTCCGCCGGTTTTCCGCATCCGCGCGGCGACCTGAAAAAGATTTGAATTTGAACTGATACCGAACAAGGAGACCCGATCCGATGAGTTCCGCGAAACAGTTTGTCACGATGGACGGCAACGAGGCGTGCGCCTACGCCGCATACGCGTTTTCCGAAGTTGCCGCCATCTACCCGATCACCCCGTCCTCCCCGATGGCCGGAAAGACCGACGAATGGGCGGCGAAAGGTCGTAAGAACGTGTTCGGCCAGACCGTGACGCTGGTGGAAATGCAGTCCGAAGCCGGCGCGGTCGGCGCGATCCACGGTTCGCTCGAAGCCGGCGCGCTCTCCACGTCCTTCACCTCGTCGCAGGGGCTCATGCTCATGATCCCGGTCATGCACCGCATCTCCGGCGAACGCCTCCCCGGCGTCCTGCATGTAGCGTCCCGCACGGTCGGCACGCACGCGCTCTCGATCTTCGGCGACCATTCGGACGTGATGAACTGCCGCCAGACCGGATTCGCGATGCTCTCCAGCGCGAACGCGCAGGAAGTGATGGACCTCGCGCCCGTGGCGCACCTCGCCGCGATCGAGGGGCTGATCCCGTTCCTGCATTTCTTCGACGGTTTCCGCACCTCGCACGAACTCAGCAAGGTCGAGCCGATCGACTACGCCGACCTGAAGCCGCTCGTCGACATGAAGGCGCTTGAGGCATTCCGTGCGCACGCATTGAACCCGGAACACCCGATGCTCCGCGCGACCGTGCAGAACCCGGACATCTTCTTCCAGGTGCGCGAGGCGAACAACGCGTTCTACGACGCGCTGCCCGGCATCGTGCAGTCCTGCATGGACAAGATCGCTTCCGTGACCGGCCGTCAGTATCACCTCTTCGACTACTACGGCGACCCGCAGGCCGAATACGTCGTCGTCGCCATGGGCTCCGTCTCCGGCACCATTCGCGAGACCGTCGACTGGCTGAACGCCCGCGGCGGCAAGACCGGGTTCCTGCAGGTCCACCTGTACCGCCCGTTCTCCGCGAAGCACTTCCTCGCCGCGCTGCCCGCCTCGGTCAAACGCATCGCCGTGCTCGACCGCTGCAAGGAAATGGGCGCGGCCGGCGATCCGCTGTACCTGGACGTCCGTTCCGTGTTGGCAGAGGCGAAGCACCCCGCCGCGCTCTCCGTGTACGGCGGCCGCTACGGCCTCTCCTCGAAGGACACTGACCCGGCGCAGATCGGGGCCGTCTTCCGCAACCTCGCCGCCGAAAAACCGATGAACAGTTTCACCATTGGCATCATGGACGACGTGACGCACCGTTCGCTCCCGGTCGAAGCTCCCCTCTATCCCGACGACGAGCACATCGTCTGCTGCAAGTTCTGGGGCCTCGGCTCCGACGGCACGGTCGGCGCGAACAAGAACACGGTCAACATCATCAACGCCCACACGTCGAAGTACGCCCAGGCGTATTTCGAGTACGATGCGAAGAAGTCGTTCGGCGTGACCAAGTCGCATCTCCGGTTCGGCGACAAGCCGATCCGTTCCTCCTACTACGTGAAGGCCGCCGACTTCATCGGCTGCCACAACGCCACCTACATTTCCAAATACGACGTCGCGGGCGAGCTCAAGCCGAACGGCACGCTCCTGCTGAACTGCCCGTGGACGCCTGCCGAGCTCGACGAAAAGCTTCCGGCGCACGTGAAGCGCACGCTCGCTGAACGCCATGCGAAGCTCTACCTGATCGACGCGGTCGCCATCGCGGAGCGCCTCGGCCTCGGCAGCCACATCAACATGGTCCTGCAGGCCGCGTTCTTCCGCCTCGCGAACGTCATCCCCGTGGACGACGCGGTCGCGTTCATGAAGGCAGCCGCGAAGAAGACCTATTTCGCCAAGGGCGACGACGTGGTGAACCGCAACCTCGCCGCCATCGACGAGGGCGTGAAGAGCCTCGTGGAAGCGCCCGTGCCGGAATCCTGGCTGAACGCCGCCGATCCCGCGCCCGCCGCGCGTCCCGGCCTCCCCGCCGTCGTCACGAACTTGCTCGAGCCGATCAATGCCCAGAAGGGCGACGACCTGCCCGTGAGCGCGTTCAAGGGCTACGAGGACGGCGTGATCGACATGGGCCTGACCGCCTACGAGAAACGCGACATCGCGGTCCACGTGCCCGTTTGGGATCCCGCCAAGTGCATCCAGTGCAACAAATGCGCGTTCGCCTGCCCGCACGCCGTGGTGCGTCCGTATCTGCTGACCGAGGCGGAGGCCGCCGCAGCGCCCGTCCCGCTCCTCACGGAGCCTGCGAAGGGCGGCAAGCCCGGCTACGTCTTCACGCTCCAGATCAGCGCCGCCGACTGCACCGGATGCGGCGTGTGCGCGTCCGTCTGCCCGGCGAAGGAAAAGGCGCTTGCCATGACCCCGAACGCCGAGACCGACCACGACCTGGCGAACTGGAATTATCTGCTGTCGCTCCCCGCCAAGTCCGACGTCTTCAACCCCTACACGGTCAAGGGCAGCCAGTTCCGCCGTCCGCTCCTCGAGTTCTCCGCCGCCTGCGCCGGCTGCGGCGAAACGCCCTACGCCAAGCTGCTGACCCAGCTCTTCGGCGACCGCGTGTACTGGGCGAACGCCACCGGGTGTTCGCAGGCGTGGGGCTCGCCCATGCCCGGCATCCCGTACACGGTCAACCAGCGCGGATTCGGCCCGGCGTGGACCAATTCGCTGTTCGAGAACAACGCCGAGTTCGCGCTCGGCATGCTGCTCTCCTCGAAGAAACAGCGCGAGATGCAGGTCATCCGCGTGAAAGCTCTGCTCGAAAAGTCCGTGCCCGAATCCGTGAAAAACGCGCTTCAGGCGTGGCTTGATGCGTTCGACGATTTCGATGCCTCGCGCACCGCGACCGACGCCCTCTGCGACGCGCTCGAATCCGCCCGCGCCGACCTCGCGTCCGACAATGAGATTTCCGAACTTGTCGACGCCATCCTTCTGCATCGCGACCAGCTCGCCAAGAAGACGTTCTGGATGTACGGCGGCGACGGCTGGGCGTACGACATCGGGTTCGGCGGCCTCGACCACGTGATCGCGAGCGGCGAGAACATCAACGCACTGATCGTGGACACCGAGGTCTACTCGAACACCGGCGGCCAGTCCTCCAAGGCCACGCAGATCGGCGCCGTGGCGCAGTTCGCCAGCTCCGGCAAGCGCAGCCCGAAGAAGGACCTCGGACGCATCTTCATGACCTACGGCAACGTCTACGTCGCGTCCGTCGCGATGGGCGCGGACCCGAACCAGCTCATGAAGGCGCTCCAGGAAGCCGAGGCGTTCCCCGGTCCGTCCGTCGTGATCGCCTACGCCCCCTGCATGACCCACGGCCTGAAGTGCGGCATGTGCAACGTCCAGCAGGAGATGAAGGCCGCCGTCGACGCCGGGTACTGGTTCCTCTACCGCTACAATCCGTCGAAGGAGAAGCCGTTCACGCTCGATTCGCCGGCCCCGACCAAGGATTACCGCGACTTCCTGAAGGGCGAAGTCCGCTTCGCCGCGCTCGAACGCACCTTCCCCGAGAACGCCGCCACGCTCTTCGAGACCGGCAGAAAGCTCGCCGCGAAGAAGTACGCCGAATACAAGAAGCTCGAAGACAACCAGTGAACTGAAATCCGCAGCTTTTGGAGGGGGCGGAGAATGATCATCAACACCGGAGGCAGGACCGACACGGTCCAGTATTTCACGGACTGGCTGCTGAACCGGTTCGCGGAAGGGTACGCGCTGTCCCGGAATCCGCTTTTCCCGGACAAGGTCACGCGCTGGGAACTGGATCCCGAGGTCGTCGACTGCGTGGTGTTCTGTTCGAAGAACTACCGCCCGATCCTGCCGCGCATCCGCGAGATCACGGACCGCTTCCGCACATATTGTTTCTACACGATCACGGCGTACGGCCGCGACGTGGAGCCGGGTGTGCCGTCCATCGACGAAAGCATGGAGACGCTCGCCGAACTCGCCTCGATCGTCGGGCGCGGGCGCGTCGCGTGGCGCTATGATCCCGTCCTGCTCACGAAGACCTACACCATCGAACGCCACAAGGAGATGTTCGCACGCATGGCCGCCCGCCTCGCGCCGCACATCGACCGCTGCGTCTTCAGTTTCGTGGAGATGTACAAGAAGGTCGAATCGAACATGCCGGAGCTGGTCCCGCTGAACGACGCCTACCGGAACGAGCTCGCGGAGTCCCTCGGTGCGACCGCCGCGCGGTTCGGATTCCCGATCCAGACCTGCGGCACGGACGTCGATTTCTCTCGTTTCGGCATCGCCTCCTCCGGCTGCATGACGCTCGACATCCTCGGCCGCGCCAACGGCGTGACCTTCCGCAAGCTCAAGCACAAGGGCATCCGCGCGGGCTGCCGCTGCATCGAAACGCACGACATCGGCGCGTACGACACCTGCCTCAACGGCTGCAAATACTGCTACGCCAACCAGAACCCGCGCAAGGCGTTCGAGAACTTCAGATACCACGATCCGAAGTCCCCGCTCCTGCTCGGACACCTCAAGCCCGGCGATACCGTCACGCCCGGCACGCAGAAATCCTTCCTCACGTCTCCCCTCTCCGCCCGGAAAAAAGCCTCCTCCTCCTCTGACCACCCCGACCTGTTCTGAACTCAATCTGAACTGATTTGTCCTTTGCCTACGCGTCTCGCGGTAATAACAGATTGTCGAGCGTGAGCGAGCTTACCGAGGCGGCGTAGCCGCCCCCAGCGAAGCGTGGACGCAATGCGTCCTTTCCCCCCCTCAAAAGCGGAAAATACTAAAAAAAGTAGAAAAAGTATTTGATTTTTCCTTGAATGAGTGTAAATTGTGTTTTGGAACTGCTTTTCCATCCTTCAGGAATCCGGTTTCGAGTTCATTACATCGGTTATTTCAGCAAAAGCGCGTGAAAACCAGCCAAGTTCAAACAATACTTTTGCTACTAGGAGTGAAATACCAGCACAGGAAGATTGTATCTTCGTGTTTTGCTGGGCGTTTCTCTGCGTCCTAGTAGCAGGTTCTTGGCTGGACCTTCACGCCACGCATGGGGAAGCGTCCGGCTTTTTTGTGCTCAGACGTCATGTTTTTGAATTTGACCTCTTCTGTGCCATTTGAGTTGCCGCTACCTCGTACAATGCAAAAAAACACAAATGATGAGGTCAGGCTATGGGAATCATCAAAATCGAATGTCCCTCGTGCAATCAACAATATTCTGTCGATGTGTCGTTCATCGCAAAAGACGTAGAGTGTTCCTTTTGCGGAAACAAGTTTAAGCTCGGAGGGAAAAATGTTATCAGCTGGAATGCCGAACAAACAGAAACATATTCTAAACAAGCACAACAGGCCCCTAAAAAGCGCTCGACCCCGATCTATTACGTCAATAACGCCCCCCATGTTGAACATGCGGGCAATATGTCTCCTCCACAAGGGCAAATGCATTCTGACCTTATGACATCGACAATTTTCTGTCCATACTGCAAACAATCCTACGATGTCGAGCCTAATGTAATTGGAAAAAAAGTTCAATGCGCTATCTGCAATGAATCATTTATTGCTCATCGGAATAATTCAAAACAACAGAACACTTTTATCCCAAAAATTGAACAACAATCATCTAGACCACAACAGTTCTGCTTTACAAAGGCACCTCAAAATAATCAGCAACCCCCACCCTATTATGTCAATAATGTGTCCGGTTTCGATCATGCAGGAAATATACCGCCTCCACAAGGACAAACCCAATTTGCTTATGGAATGCCACAGAATCCTGGTTACCCTCAGCAGCAAGTTGTTTATGTTCAGGCTCCCTTCAGGGCAAAGAACAGAGGTGTTTATGTGATGCTTGGGGTGTTTTTTGGAGTTTTCGGAGTTCACAATTTCTATGCGGGACATATTGCCCGAGGTGTCGCACATCTCGGTCTTGGGCTGTGGTTTTTTATTGGTTTTCTTGTTAAAATTTCAAGAGCGGAGGATTTGATAGATGTTTCCTATGCTTTTTGGATATTTTTTATTGCTTTTATTGTCAACTGCATCTGGGCTATAACAGAGGTCATCACGATCAAGGATGATGGAAAAGGAAACCCAATGGAATAAAAAACGCAGATTAGTCAAATCGTATCTTCTTGTATCTGGCAATCATAAAAACGTTTGAAGTTTGGAGTGTATTATGCCGACGATTCGCTGCCCTGTTTGCATTCAAACTTACGATGTTGAATCAATTATTATCGGTCAGAATGTTCGTTGTGCCGTCTGTAATAAAACTTTTGTCGCAATGCCGCAAACCATATATGTGCTGCAACCACAACAACCTCCTGTTGCATATTCTACGCCGAAAAGCAGAGGTGCCTATATAGCTTGGGCTATTTTTCTCGGACATTTAGGATTTCATGATTTTTATGCGGAATTACATCTTTTGGGTTTTATTCATCTTGGACTTAGTTTTTTGTCAGGAATAGCCTCAGCAGTTACGGGAGAGTCCTGCCCAGGAGCTATGATCATAAGTTATATTTGGGCAATCGTAGAGATTTTTGCAATAAAAAAAGATGGGAAAGGGATTCCCCTGAAATAAGAACCGCTTCGCTGGGGGCCCGCATACGCGGGCCTCGGTGAACTCGTTTGCACGAGTTCGACAGATTATTTGACCGCGGGACGCGAACGGCAGAGTTTTTTTGAAAATTGAGACAGATTCACCTCTCTACAGGCTCGCGGACGGCATGATTATTGGGGAAGGTCTCAATGTCTGCTCCCCCACAACTAGAGGCGGGGATTATTTAACGTTACGAAAAGGAACGGGGAGGATGATTGATCAAAAAGTGTATGCTTTTCTTTGAAAAGGGAATAGCATAATTCAGGTTTTATAGTATATTATGTTTGAACGGGAAGGATGTCCGCGTGTTCGCACGGCGCACCGTCCCGGGCCCGATTTGAACGTAACCAGCTACTTTCCATACCAACCCAACCACGCATGAATCAGGAGAATCAAACATGAAACATGCAGCAGTCTTTGCCGCCGCCGCGATCTGCGCGGCAACCGCAGCCGTCGCGAGCTGCGCCTCCGCCGACGAAGAGCCCGCGCCCGTCCCCGGAAAACTGACGTTCTATCCGTCCGCCGCGACGGACCTTGAGGACGGCCCGATGGCCGACCGCAAGAAAGTCAACGAAGTCTTTCTGACCGAAACGCTGAACCCCGACGCCCTGCTGTCGAAATTCCTGACCGTGGCGGGACTTGAGGCGAAGGCGCGTCCGTACGGCGGCTGGGAAGCGCGCGACATCGCGGGCCATTCTCTGGGCCACTACCTCTCCGCGCTCGGCATGGCGTACGCGCACGGCGGCAACAAGAAGGCGAAGGAACGCTCCGACTATATCGTCGACGAGCTCGCGAAGTGCCAGGACAAGCTCGGCACCGGGTACGTCCACGCTGAAGACGAACGCTGGCTGAACGACCTCGAACGCGGCACGGTGCGTCCGCAGCCGTTCAACCTGAACGGCGTCTGGGTGCCGTTTTACTCCATCCACAAAGTCTTCGCCGGCCTCCGCGACGCGTACCGCCTGACCGGAAACAAGAAGGCGCTCGACGTTGAAAAGAAGCTCGCGGACCGCGTGATCGCCGCCCTGAGCAACCTCAGTCCCGAGCAGGTGCAGAACATGCTCCGCGCCGAGCACGGCGGCATGCTCGAGGTCATGGTCGACCTCACCACGGACACCGGCGACAAGAAATATTCCGAGGCCGGACGCCGTTTCTTCTTCGACAACCGCATCCTCGGCGCGATGGAGGACCAGCGCGACATCTTCAACGGCATCCACGCGAACACGCAGATCCCGAAGATCGCCGGCCTCGCCCGCCTGTATGAGGTCGAGGGCGACGAAAAGGCTCGCACCGGCGCCGAATACTTCTTCACGGAAGTCTCCACGAAGCGCTCCTACGCGAACGGCGGCCACAGCGAAAGCGAGCATTTCTACGACATGAACGATGTGGCGCGCACGCTGAAGCCGAATACCGCCGAGACCTGCAACTCCTTCAACATGGTCAAGATCGCCATGCACGTCTTCGAGTGGAACCAGAACACGAAGCCGATGGATTTCGCCGAGAAGGTGACGCTGAACCACATCGCCGCCAACATCGGCAAGGAGCCCGGCGAATACGGCTACTTCCTCTCCCTCGGCTCCCCGCACTACAAAGTCTTCTCCACCGAGTTCAACTCCTGGTGGTGCTGCGTCGGGTCCGGCATGGAGAACCCGGAACGCTACACCGAGATCAGCTTCGCCACCGACGGCGCGGCCACCGTGGCCGTGAACCAGTACTGGGCCGCCGAACTGAAGGACGGCGAAGCCATGCTGCTGGA
>CACYZF010000015.1 GCA_902778895.1 uncultured bacterium | reverse complement strand
CCATTTGTCAACGGCCTGTTCCGTTGCCGTCGCATCTTTCTGGGCGGTCGTGCCGCGCAGACTCAGGCCGTTCTGTTCGACCTTCGCGCCGGGAAATGCCTTCTGGAGATTCTTTGCCGTGGAACCGAGGCCGGAGCCTTCGTGCGTGCAGAACGGCAGGATCGTTTTCCCTTCAATGGACGACTTTTCGAGGAAGGAATACACGATCATCGGGCAGTCGCCCCACCAGTTGGGATAACCGAGGTAGACGACCTGGTATCCGGCGAGGTCCGGCAGAGTTCCGGCGATTTCGGGACGTGCCTTGTCGCGTAGTTCCTTTTTCGCGACGTCGATGCACTCGTCGTAGGAATGCGGATACGGTTTCGCCTCCTTGATCTCATAAATGTCCGCTCCGGTCTTCGCGGCGATGACTTTTGCGACCTTGGCGGTGTTTCCCTCCGTTATCACGCCGACCGAATAGTTTTCGCCAGTATGAGAGAAATAGACGACGATGGCTTTGCCTTCGGGTATGGCAGTCGCATCGGCGGAAGCGGAGGAGGATTCCGCGGAGCATCCGGCAAAAGCGAGGATGAGTCCGGCGGCGGCTCCGGTCAGTGAGATTTTGCGCATAATGGGTTTCCTTTCAAGTTGTGTTTGAACTGTTCAGCAGGATAATCCGGCTTCATACGCTTCCCGGAACACCGGGAGATTGCGGACTTCGCCCTTCTCGTATGCGCCGCATCCCAGCAGGACGCCGCGTTCGACGGAGCCTTCCATGCAGTCGCGCATGAATCCGCGAATCCCTTCCAGCGTCGCCGACATCATGTCCCGGTTCGTGTCGGCCATCGTGGCGACCAGCCAGAACTCGGTGCCGGAGAACTGGCCGAAGTCATCCCAGCGGGACACGGACCGGTCAATCAGCGCTTTGAGCTGGGCGTCCATCGAATAAAAGTAGACGGGGGTCGCCAGCACGATCACGTCCGCGGAGAGCATTTTCTCCACGAGTTCGTTGGCATCGTCGTTTTTGACGCATTTTTTCAGCTTCTGGCAGGCGTAACATCCCTGACAGTAACCGACGTTCTTTTCCGCCAGGCGGATTTTCTCCACATCGTGTCCGGCTTCCTTTGCGCCACGGGCGAATTCGTCACAGAGGCTGTCGGAGTTGCCTTCCTTGCGGGGGGAAGCGGAGATGATAAGAACTTTCTTCATGTTGAGCAAAACTCCTTTTCGGATTATTTCAGGTTCTTTTGATAGAATTCGGCGATTTTGTCGAACGGGATGACATCGATCCGGTCATAGAGATCGCAGTGGTTCGCACCGGGGACGATCAGCAGTTCCTTGTTGTCGCCTTTGAGTTTCCGGAATGCTCCTTCGCTGAAATACCGGCTGTGCGCTTTTTCACCGTGAATCAGCAGAACCGGGGTCTTGATTTCACCGGCATAGGCAAGCAGTTTCGTGTTCAGGAAAGGAATCGCCGATGTCATATTCCAGCCGATCGCCGAGTTGATCGAACGGGGATGGAATCCGCGTTCCGTCATGTAGTACATCGTGTAATCCTTGAGGAACTGAGGCGTGTCATCGGTCAGTTCTTCCGGTTTGAGGTTGAACGGCGCATGGTCGTAGAAGCCCTGCTTGAAATCCTTTGTCCTCTGAGCTGCGAGAGAGGCACGTTTCTCATCCCGCTTTTCGGCGCTGTCTTCCTTATCGTCGTAGCCGTTGGCGATCACACGGGTCATATCGTACATTGTGGACGCCACTGTCGCCTTGATGCGCGGATCGGCCGAAGCCGCGTTGATCGCCAGTCCGCCCCAGCCGCAGATGCCGAGGATGCCGACGCGTTCCGGGTCGACGAAATCGCGCGTGACGAGATAATCGACCGCGGCGCTGAAGTCTTCGGTATTAAGATCGGGGGAGGCGACATTGCGGGGCTCTCCGCTGCTTTCGCCCGTAAACGACGGATCGAACGCCACGGTCACGAATCCGCGGGCGGCGAGTTCCTGAGCATAAAGCCCGGAGGACTGTTCCTTCACCGCGCCGAATGGTCCGCTGACCGCAATCGCCGGATATTTCCCGGAAGAATTGAAATCCTTCGGCAGGTAAAGATGCCCGGCGAGCGTGATGCCGAACCGGTTTTTGAACTGGACGTCGTGGGCTTCGATGTCGGGATTGATTGCGAAGACGCGGGTATCCTGCGAGATGCCGTTCATGTTTGTTTTCTCCATTTCAGTTGTTGTTGTGGTGCATGCCGTTCCGAGCAGGCAGAGCATGGCGAGGGCGGTCGGGATGATTTTCTTCATATTGAGTTTTCCTTTCGCCGAATGAACCGGCTTTGAGTTGTTGTTCATGTCGTAAACCAGATAATCCAGACAGTCGATCCGTTTCTGATTCTCATGAACCGTGTTCAATAAAACGGTGCGCTGTTGTGCCAGAATCCGATGTACCGCGGTTTCCCGTCCTTCTTCGAGCAGGGAAATGATTCTCGCTATCTCCGACTCGGGGAAACCGGCATCCGTCAGATTCCGGCGCATCAGGAAATCTTTGTTTGTTTCGTCCATTTTCAGGTTCTCCGTTGTGGCCTGCAAATAATATACATGCCGCCTAGAAGAATAGCAAATACTTATATTTTATATCACTCCATGCTTGAAAAGCATAGAACGTGTGCTATATTACTCGAAACACGGAAGGAGTGAACTGATTATGTTGGAAACACGAGTCCTGCGTTATTTTCTGGCTGTTGCGCGCGAAGGATCCATTACAGCCGCAGCCCAATCCCTGCATGTGACCCAGCCGACCCTGTCGCGCCAGCTGATGGATCTGGAGGACGAGCTCGGGCAGAAGCTTTTTGTGCGTGGATCCCATCATGTATCCCTGACGCCGGAAGGAATCCTTCTGCGCAAACGCGCAAGCGAGATTCTTGACCTTGTCGGCAAGACCGAATCGGAATTCAGCTCCATGGGTGAAAACATCGCCGGAGACGTTTACATCGGGAGCGGAGAGACCGATGCCATGAACCGGATTGCCGCGGTCATCCGTGAGATCGGCAGGGATTATCCCGACGTGCATTTTCACATTTACAGCGGCAATGCCGAGGATGTCATGGACCGCCTCGACAAAGGAATGCTCGATTTCGGCATCCTGATCCAGCCTGTGGATATCGCGAAATATAATGCTCTGAACCTGCCGGAAAAGGATGTCTGGGGGGTCGCGATGAGGCGGGATTGTCCGCTCGCGAGGAAAAAACGGATTACGAAGGACGATCTGCTGGACTATCCGCTCATCTTTTCCCGTCAGGTGGCGCAGAGCAGCCCGGTGAGGAATCCGTGCATCGACTGGTTCGCGGGCAACTACAAAAAACTGAATATCGTCGCCACCTACAATCTGATCTACAATGCGGCGCTTCTGGTCAAAAGCGGTCTCGGCGTGGCGATCACGCTGGACAAGCTTCTGAACGTGACGGCCCACAGCGACCTGGTGTTCCGTCCGCTCGAACCGCGTCTGGAATCCGGACTGGATGTTGTCTGGAAGAAATATCAGGTTTTCTCCTCCGCCGCCGAACTGTTTCTCTCCCGGCTGCGGGAATGCGAACCGTGACAGCAGCGGATAGCGCGTCTGTCACGCCAACAGCAGGAAAATCCACGTCATGACCGACAGGACTCTTCGCGGGCTTGCATCAATCCGGCCGAAATCCTTGGCAGAGGCGGAAGGCATCCCCGGCATCGGTCCCGTGAAGCTCCATGCCGTCGTGCCGAGGTTCCTTGAGGCCATCGCGAAGTGGGAGAGGAACGGGGATTGAATCCTGTCAAGTTGCCGAATGAAATCGCGCCAAGTTGCCGAATGAAATCTTGCCAAGTTGCCGAATATATGCTTGGCAGGAGAAATAGGATACTTTTTTCAGGTTGACAAATACGGTCTTTCAAAAGCAATCAACCGATGACGCCACGAAGTTTTTCGAGCGTGATCGGCTTTAGCAGAATGCCCGAAAAACCTGATTCCCTATATGTTTTCTGCGCTTCGACGTCCGCGGTTACGACATAGACGGCGAGGTCTTTCCATTGCTCGTGATTCCGGATTTCGCGGATCAGGCCCTCTCCGTCCAGCACCGGCATCCACATATCGGTCAGGACCAGGTTGAAAGATGCGTCTTTCGCCAGCGCGTCAAGCGCTTCCGCCCCGTTCCCCGCTGTCACGATATTGGTCACGCCCAAACGGCGCAGCATGGCCTGAAGGACCCGGATGTTCACAGGGACATCATCCACAAGCAGGACCCGAAGATTGTCCACCGCGAATTGCGAAACCGGGGTGATCCGGTTCGATGAGGGCAGGGCATCCGTATTGGCAACCGAGAATGGGATGTCCGGCAGAGCGACGGTAAACGTCGTTCCTTTGCCCAGGGTGGATTTCACGGTCATTTTCCCGTTCATGAGCTTCGTCAGCTGCTGGCAGATCGAAAGTCCGAGTCCGGTCCCTTTGGCTGCCCCGGAGTTCTTTGCCTGGACAAAGGGCTCCAGAATGTGCTCCAGATCATCAGGAGGAATGCCGCACCCGGTATCGGATATGGAAAACGTCAGAGTCCCTGTCTTGGCGTCCTCGTCCGGATTCTTTTCGAATTGAGCGGACAGGATGATTTCCCCGCGTTCCGTGAATTTGACGGCATTGCCGATGAGGTTAAACAGGATCTGTCGAATCCGATGCCGGTCTATCATCAGCGGCGGAATCGAGGAGAAGTCCTCTTCAAGGTCAACATCTTTCCCGGAAACAGCGACGTCAAAAGTATGAAGCACGTCGGACGCAAGCTGTTCGAAGTCGGTCAATTCCGGCACCAGCACGGTTTTGCCTGCGTCAAGCTTGGAAAGGTCAAGCACATCGTTGACCAGATCAAGCAGGACATGCCCGTTTGAAACAATGGCTCCGAAAGCATGTTTCCGCTCCTCCTCATCCTCGATGCCGTGTTCCATCAACTCCGCATACCCGATAATGGCGTTGAGCGGGGTGCGGATATCATGCGACACGGTCGAGAAAAAGAGCGCCTTTGCCTGTCCTGCCGCGCGCTCGGCCTCAAGCTGGATTTCGTAGTCGCGCGCGAGCAATTCCTTCCGATACATTTCATCCCGCTCGTCCTCAATCACGAAAACATGAAGGAGACAGCAGCCGAAAAGGCATCCGATCGAATAGATCGGGAGGAAAGGATCGAAGAACTGGACCAAAATCGCCACAAGCATCGTAATACCGAATGCGAAGACCATCATGTTGCGTCGGCGGAGCGCTCCTTCCGTGCGCAGACTTCGAAACAGTGTCAGTCCGGCTCGGATTCCATTGAACGCGGCCAGCAACAGGAGCGCAATGTTACGCAATGGACCTTCCTTATAGATGGTTTGGGCGCTAATTTGGAAAAAACTTCCGGTGAAAAAGTTCACAATCAGCGCGACGATGAAAAACATAAATACCCCGAGACCGGTCCACAGCATATATCTGCGCAACCAGCCACCCACTCCCAGATAGGCAATAACGCAACGTGTCCAGGCGAAAACGGACAGC
The DNA here is from genome assembly GCA_902778895.1 of uncultured bacterium. GTDB lineage: Bacteria > Verrucomicrobiota > Lentisphaeria > Victivallales > UBA1829 > UBA1732. The sequence continues at coordinate 56,562 of CACYZF010000015.1, read as the reverse complement.
GCCATCATCAGGAAGAAAAGGATCGTGTTGACATAGAGAATATGAGGCCATTTCAATGCCGCGAATATCCCCCAGAGAATATCCAATACGAAGAATAATAACAGACAAATGAGAAAGCGTTTGAATTCTATGGTTGTTGCATCAGACTTGACTTGCGGCCGTTGGAACATTTGCCGCCAATTGATGATTAAATGAACGACCAGCACGATGCCGGATATGCTTGAATAGAGATAATTGTCCATAAAGGAGCCTCGAATCATCAGTTCACTTCGAACTTGATTATATATTATAGCATATCCTGTGAAAAATGCAAACTCACTTCGCAATAAAAACAAAAATTTTCTCCTAAGATGCCTTGGAGCATGGCAAGGCTGTGCCGGACATGGTGAGGATGGAGAAAATCAGGGGAATGAGGAAATAACATGCTGAAACAGACAGCGCAAGAAAACAGGGCACAATAAAGAACTCTGCGGCTTTCTCGAAATCGCATGCTACTTCGCTTCGTCATGGTGACGCATGGATTCAAGCCCGTAGTGGAGGAATGGTGGCATTTCACGCTTGCCAACGAGCCGTACCCAGATATTTTTTCGATTTTCCGGTTGAGTGACTGAAGTGAGGTTGATGCATCTGAATTGGCGGCCATCCGCGTTGGCGACTGCATCTTTTCCGGCATCGGCCCCGTGAAGCTCCATGCCGTCGTGCCGAGGTTTCTTGAGGACATCGCGAAGTGGGAGAGGAACGGGAGCTAATCTTCCCCCAAGGGTCTCTTTTTTTCATTTTTTTTATAGCTATCTCTTGACAAGGAATAAAACGGGAGTATATTAAATAAGCGTTCACTAAGTATAACCCGCCAGAATGGAGAAGCGAATGGAGAAAAAACTGACCAAACGGCAGAATGAGATCGTGGATGCCGCTCTGCATTTGATCGCGGAAAACGGCATGGGCAATCTGACCATCCGGCATCTGAGCCGGAGATTGAACGTAACCGATGCAGCATTGTACTATCATTTTCACGACAAACTGGAGATCATTCAGGCTCTGGTCTCGCGTTTCGAAGGTGAAGTCGATTCCATTGGAGAGGATTTGCACGGCTGGGCGGCGGTGGAAGCCGCGCTTGTGCGGCGCACCGAACTGGTGCTGGCATCCCCCGATCTGGCGCGTGTGCTCTTCGCGGAGGAAGTATTTCAAGGCGAACCCGAGGTCGAGAAACTGTTGTATGGCATGATGAAACGCCACCGCGAAATCATGCTCCGGTACTTCTCCGAGGCGAGGGAAGCCGGGGAAATCTCTCCGGACATCCCGCCCGATACCCTTTTCCGGATGGTGATAGGCCCGATACGGCTTCTCATCAAGCAATGGGGTATGTCCGGCGGAGGATTCGATTTGCGACTGGAACGAGGAAAACTGTTGACGAGCCTGAAAACGGTGCTGTCAAAGAATAAATAAACCTGCGACATTATCTTGAACAAACCTTAACAACGAGGAGCTCAATCATGGAAAACAAAATGTTCTGCTATCAGTGCCAGGAAACAGCGGGCAACAAAGGATGCACCATCTGTGGAGTTTGCGGTAAAAAACCGGAAATAGCGGCCATGCAGGATCTGCTGGTCTATGTTACCAAAGGAATCGGGGCTGTTGCAACTCGGCTTCGGGCGGAGGGAAAGAATGTCTCCTCAGATGTCAACCATCGGATCACGCAGAATCTGTTCGTCACGATCACAAATGCCAACTTTGACCGGGAAGCGATTATCCGGGCGATCGAAGAGACGCTGGCGATGAAAGCTGAACTGATCGCACAACTTGGGGATACATCCAATCTGCCCGATGCAGCCCTGTGGTCGGGATGCCGAAACGAATTCGATGTCAAGGCAGCTACCGTGGGCGTGCAGGCAACGAAGGACGAAGATATCCGGAGTCTGCGCGAACTCATCACCTACGGGCTCAAGGGACTTGCCGCTTATCTCAAACACGCAAACGCACTCCTTCAGGACAATGAGGACATCGATGCCTTCATTCAGCGGGCATTGGCTGCAACGTTGGACGATTCGCTCGGTATAAATGACCTGATTTCACTGACTATGGAAACCGGCAAATACGGAGTGGATGGAATGTCCCTGCTGGATAAAGCCAACACTTCCGCTTACGGCAATCCGGAGATTACCGAAGTCGATCTCGGAGTGCGGAACAATCCCGGCATTCTCATTTCGGGACATGATCTCCGGGATTTGGAAATGCTCCTTGAACAGAGCGCGGAACAGGGGATTGACATCTACACCCATTCCGAAATGCTCCCGGCGCACTATTACCCCGCCTTCAAGAAGTATCCGCACTTCGCGGGAAATTACGGCAGCGCCTGGTGGAAGCAAAAAGAGGAATTTGAAAAATTCCATGGCCCGATCCTCATGACGACCAACTGCGTCGTTCCGCCTCAGGATTCTTACAAGGATCGCCTGTGGACCACCGGCACGGTCGGCGTTCCCAGCTGCCGCCATATTCCTGGAAAGTATGGAGAGATCAAGGACTTTTCAGGAATCATCGCACAGGCGAAGACGTGCCTCCCGCCCGAGGAACTTGAAACGGGGAAAATTGTCGGCGGATTCGCGCACGAACAGGTATTCGCTCTTGCGGACAAGGTGGTCGAAGCGGTAAAATCCGGAGCCATCCGTAAATTCGTCGTGATGGCCGGTTGCGACGGGCGGATGAAAAGCCGCGAATATTACACGGAGTTCGCGGAAAAACTTCCGAAAGATATTGTCATCCTGACTGCCGGATGTGCGAAATACAAGTATAATAAACTCCCGCTCGGCGACATCAACGGCATCCCCCGCGTTCTTGATGCCGGACAATGCAACGATTCGTATTCGCTGGCGCTGATTGCCCTGAAATTGAAGGAGGTCTTCGGTCTCGCTGACATTAACGATTTGCCGCTCTGCTTCAATATCGCATGGTATGAGCAGAAGGCGGTCATTGTTCTTCTGGCGCTGCTTTATCTCGGCGTGAAGAACATTCATCTCGGCCCGACTCTTCCCGCGTTCCTCTCGCCCAACGTCGCAAAGGTTCTGGTGGAAAGCTTCGGGATTGCCGGAATCACCACGGCAGATGACGATCTGAAGCTGTTTTTCGGTGCAGATGAGGCGTAAGAGCGAGGAAAGGGACGAACAATGAAACGCAAGATCATCGAGATCGACGAATCGAAATGCAACGGCTGCGGAGCTTGTATTCCGAACTGCCCTGAGGGGGCGTTGCAGGTCATAGATGGAAAAGCCCGGCTGATCAGCGACCTCTTCTGCGACGGGCTGGGCGCATGTGTCGGCGAATGTCCGACAGGCGCTATCCATGTGGTGGAACGCGAGGCGGAACCATACGACGAAACACGCGTGATGGAGACCATCGTCAAGCAGGGCGCGAATACCATTGCCGCACACTTGAAGCACCTCAAATCCCACGGTGAATTCAAATTGTTCGACATCGCGGTCGATTATCTGAAACAGCATGGCATCCCCGTGCCGGAGCTTCCCCATGCGGGTTGTCCCGGGCTTGCCATGAAGAGATTCGCTGCCGCTCCGAAACCGGAAGCCGTCGCAGGCGGCGCATCAGCCCTGCGTCAGTGGCCGATTCAGCTCAAACTCGTCAATCCGGGAGCGGAATATTTCGAGGGCGCGGATCTGCTTGTCTCGGCGGACTGTGTAGCGTATGCCAACGGCATGTTCCACCGCGACCTGCTGAGCGGGCGCGTTCTGATCATCTTCTGTCCGAAACTCGATCAGGATTTCGATCTCTACGTCGAGAAGCTCAAGCAGATATTCAGCCGCCACGAGATCAAATCCGTCACGGTTGCCCGTATGGAGGTTCCATGCTGTGGCGGAACAACCGCCATCGTGCAGAAAGCGCTTGAGCTTGCCGGAAAAAACATCCCCCTCTCGGTGAAACTCATCAGCATTGACGGTTCACCTCAAAACTGAAAGGAAGGAAGCCGGAATGGCTCTAAGGTCGCTGGTTTGTAAAGCGTGATCTTGTAGCGGTATTTTGGACTGCCTCATTGAGACAAAAATCCACAATACCGCTTTATTTTACCCTCAAAACAGGGATTCAGGCTCATTGAGACGGGGAAACAAGAAAACCGCCTTTTTGGCCATTATTCCTTTAAACTTGAACGATGTCAGCCACGATTCATTGCATTGTCGATACCCTTGCCGAAGCGGGATATATGTCCGAATTCGGGCTGTCGCTGTTCCTCGAAACGAACGGCCGCCGGATCCTGTTCGACACGGGTGCGGGCGATACTTTGATCCCGAACGCCGCCCGAATGGGACTTGATCTCAATTCGGCCACGGATATCGTGCTGTCGCACGGGCATTACGATCACACGGGCGGACTTGTGGAACTCGACCAGCCGCCACGAACTCCGGTCTATGTCGGGCGAGGAATAATGGAACCGTGCTGGAGTCTGCACGACGACGGCACGAAACACAGGATCACGATGCCGCCCGAATCTCAGAGTGTCCTGGCGAAATGCCAAGTTCACGAAATCGATGCTTTCACCGGGATTTATCCTGGAATCTTCCTGACCGGACCGATCCCCCGCGAATCCGGCGAAGACTGCGGTGGGCATTTCTTCTCTGACGAAGCATGCACGACGCCGAATCTCATCCCGGAGGAACAGGCACTCCTGCTGAACTCCGGCGTGCTGATTACAGGTTGTTGTCACGCCGGGATCATCAACACGGTCGAAGCCTACCGGAAAGCACGTCCGGACATCGCCATACGTACCATCATCGGCGGACTTCATCTGCGACATGCGAGTGAAGAGCGACTTGGACGCACTGCGGCCTATCTTGCCTCGCTGGGCCTCGAACGCCTCATTCTGATGCACTGCACCGGGGAGAACGCGGTGGAATATCTCCGTTCCCGCCTAGCCTGCGAGGTCGCCACGCTTCCCGTCGGGCGTAGCATGACTCTGTAAAGAATCCTGCCGGATCGGGCAAGACCGATACATGTCTATCCTCTCAAGCCATAAAACGAGCTGAGATTTCTTTTCATTCTTTTAGCTTTTTAATGCCGAATATTGTTTAAAACGAACAAAAAGTCTTTCATTTTTCACAAACATGCAAAATAAATGCTATGCGATAAACGTTAAATGATTTAGAAAATATTACTATTTTTATCAAACATCCCGGCAGCAATCTCCTTCTCCCGGCAGAACGCGGCGATCAGCACCCCGCAGCTGTTTCCGCATCTGCCTCACCCCCGACGAAAACGGAGCGTGCGGCCCAAAGCCCATTTTATAAGGAGAACGGGAATGAGACATGTCCTGATTTTTGCCAACTTGATCCTTGCTGCCTTCGTGTGCTTCAACACATACGAATGGTTGAGCGAACCTTCGGTCGAAGCGGAAGTCGCCACGACAGCAAAAAGGGAACGCCGCGCAGCAACTCCGCAACCAACCCCTGTCGCGCAGACGCAACAGCCGTGGCAGCAGCCCTGGGGATTTGTCAGCGCGCCCATGTCTACGGAGAATCAGGTCGCGACCACCGTGGCGCTGAACATCTTCGATCCCGAACGTGCGCCGAAGCCAACAACAAATAATACCAGAACAATGGCCATGCTGGTCAATCGAGGCGACATGACGCTCGTCGGCACGTTCACCATCGGAAAAGTCGTGGGGGCGATCATCCTCCAGCGCGGCATGCAGATGATGAACATGTGGCAGCAGCCCGGACGAAATAATAACAGCAACCGGAACAATAACAATATGCCCAATGCCGAAGAACTTGCGGCTGCTCAGGAACAGCAGATGCAGGAAGCGCTGGAGAATCGCGCTGAGCTGTCTTCCCTGCTTCAAACCCTGCAAATGAGCCCCGGCGTCACGCCTCAGCAGACCGAATTGCTTCGTCAGCGTTTGAACCGTGCCAACGAGCAGATCGCGCTCCTTCAGAATCAGAATCAGCAGCGTGTTTTAGGACGTGACGGGCTTCCCATAGACGGCATCACGGCAGCGACCGCTTCCAATTCCAATAAGCAGTATTTCCGCATAGGCGAAACACTCCCGAACGGTTACACGCTCGCAGCTGTGACGCCCTCGACCGCCACGCTCACCCGCAATCAGGAACGAATCGAGCTCACGATGCAAGGCACATCCGGGAATTCGGCCAATGGAGCACTCGGCATGGGCGGCTTCGGCATGGGCGGCTTCGGCATGGGCGGCTTTGGAGATATGGGCTTCGGCATGGGTGGTTTCGGCGGCGGCATGGACTTCGGCGGAGGCATGGGCGGTTTTGGCGGCGGCATGGATTTCGGCGGAGGTATGGGCGGATTTGGAGGAGGCATGGACTTCGGCGGTGGCATGGGGGGATTTGGTGGCGCTGGAGGCATGGGCGGTTTCGGAGGAGGAGCTGGCGGCATGGGTGGCTTTGGTGGTGCCGGAGGCATGGGCGGATTCGGAGGCGGTGGCTTCGGCGGATTTGGATTCTGATCTCAACTTTTGACAGTACAACATTTCAAACTCAATTCCAGCGATATGAGGAGACAAGCATGAAAACAACAATGTTTCTATCCGGAACACTCGTGGCAATAATGACTATGACAGCTCTTGGAGCGCAGGAAACCACATCCAACAGCACAGACAAGATCTCGTCGGAACTGGATCAGCTTGTTGATATGGCTGAACTGGAGTTGCTTTCCGACGCTGCAAAATCTCTTCTGAAGGAAAACGCGAAGGAAGAAGATGATTCAAATACCTCATTCCAAACACAGGAGAGTAATTTTGACTCCATGCCAGGAATGAATATGGGCGGTTTTGGCGGTTTCGGTGGTGGAATGCCTCCGATGGGGGGAGGTATGGGCGGCTTCGGAGGTATGCCAGTCGGTGACATGGGCGGTTTCGGCGGTGGAATGCCTCCGATGGGAGGAGGCATGGGTGGCGGAATGCCTGATTTCGGTGCTATGTTCGGCGGCGGCATGGGCGGCTTCGGCGGTATGCCCATGGGTGGTTTCCCGATGATGGGCGGCTTCGGCGGTATGGGTGGCTTCCCCGGCATGGGCGGCGCTTCCGTTGCGACATCCGCCCTCGACCAACCGGTCGCCGATGCAGCCTCCGATCCCGGCACGGCAAAGGTCACGACTGCCGCGCTGAATCTGCAGTGGTCACAGCGCATTCAGGAGAAAAAAGAACAGGCCGAAAAGGAAGGCAAGGACATCCAGCTCGTTCTCGTGGGCGATTCCATCACGCATTTCTGGGAGAATCCGTCTCGCGGTTTCCTCAGCGGCGGACAGGACGCATACAAGGAACTCTCGAAGTATCATCCGCTGAACCTCGGCTTCGCGGGCGACCGCACCGAGCACACGCTTCATGTGATCAAGGACGCGGGCATCTTCAAGCTCATTGAGCCGAAATATGTCACGCTCATGATCGGCACGAACAATTTTGGCACGCACGAAGCTGAAGTCGCAGGCACGGCGGAAGGCATCCGTCAGTGCGTCCTCGCCATCAAGGAACAGGCTCCGAAGGCCAAGATTCTGCTTTACGGCATTTTCCCGCGCGGCGACGGTCTCGGAGACAAGTGCGCCACCACCAACGCGATCATCAAAGATTTCGCAGACGGCAAGACCGTGTTCTATGAAGACCTCACCCCGAAGTTCACCGATGAAAAGGGCAACCTCATCCATGGTGTGATGAATTCCGACCGTCTGCATCCTGCGGAGAAGGGCTATCAGATCTGGCTGGACTCCATCAAGGCTTTCATCGCCGACTGCGAATCTCCGCTGGGCAAGACCGTACTCGGTGCCGAAGAGGATTTCGGTTACCAGCTCGTGACCACGCCCCAGCTCAGCCAGAACTACGTCCAGCGCATTCAGGAAAAGACCGCGCAGGCCGAGAAGGAAGGCAAGGACATCAAGTTCGTCATGGTCGGCGACTCCATCACGCATTTCTGGGAACAGGCCGGAAGCGAAGTGTACAATGCGAACTACGCCAAGTACCATCCGCTGAACCTCGGCTTCGCGGGCGACCGCACCCAGAACATTCTGTACGTGATTGAAAAGACAGATATCTTCTCGAAGATCGATCCGCAGCTCGTGATGCTCCTCATCGGCGTCAACAACTTCGGCTGGAACCAGGGCGGCCCCATTGCGACCGCCGATGGCATTCGCCTCTGCGTCAGGGCGCTGAAGAAAAAAGCTCCGAACGCCAAGATACTGCTCCTCGGCATCTTCCCGTCAGGCAACACTCCCAACGATCAGAACCGTGCGAAGATTTCCGCCACAAACGAGATCATCAGGAAGTTCGCCGACAACGAGACCATCTTCTATGAAGACCTCGGCCCGAAGTTCCTGACCAAGGACGGCATCCTCGAACGTGACATCATGGCCGATTTCCTGCATCCGACAGCCAAGGGCTATCAGATCTGGGCCGACGCCATCCGTCCATACGTCGAGAAATACTGCAAGTAATTGAGAAAATCCTGTGCCGGAACGTAAGCCCGGCACTACTCGACACCCCATGTGTGAGCACATCCGTGCGGCGGATGTGCTTTTCTGTTGTTGATTAGTTGTTTCCATGTTTTCATGATTCCAGCATAAATCATGTTGATAAAATAGAAAAAGAATGACTTATAATGAAAGCATGAAATGAAATAATCAAAAAAGAAACCATACAATACAATATTTCTAAATAGCTATTCGTTAATTGATATGAAAACACAGATGTGAATCGCAAACGGACACCGTAGGAACAACTTGCGGACCCCTTGTCCGATATCCTACAACCCATATAACTAAGGAGATCGACTATGAAGAAAATTACTACTCTCATCGTCCTCGCAATTACTGGAATCGTGTCCGTCAACACCTACGCACAAGGCTTTGGCGGAGGAATGGGGCTCGGCACAGGCGGTTTTGGCGGTCCCGGCATGGGACCGGGAGCCGCTCCCGCTCCTGCCGGAGTCTTCAATGGACCCGGAATGACTGCACCTGGCGCTGACTTTGGAGGCTTCGGCAGCATTGGCGCTGCTCCGGCTCCGACCGCTGGCTTCGGGGCTTCTCCCGCTGGCGGCTTCGGTGATTTCGGAGGCTTCGGAGGATTTGACGGGGTTGGTAACGCTCCCGCTGTTGGTCCTGCTCCGGCCCCGCAGACTGGTTTCGGTCTCGGCCCGCAGGCTGGTTTCGGTCTCGGCCCGCAGAGTGGTTTCGGTCTCGGCCCGCAGGCTGGTCCCGTTCCGGCCCCGCAGGCAGGCTTCGGGGCAGCACCTGCTCTTGGCACAGGCTTCGGTGCTCCCGGCATCGCTCCGGCTCCGCAGTTAGGCTTTGGCGCTCCCGGTGCAACTCCTGCACCGCAGGCGGGCTTCAGTGCCTTGGGTGCTGTTCCGGCTCCGACCAGCGATTTCGGTGGATTCGGTGGATTCGGCAGCTTTGGCAATGCTCCCGCTGTTGGTCCCGCTCCGGCCCCGCAGGCTGGCATCGGGTTTGGCGCAGCACCTGTTCCTTCCACTGGGTTCGGTGCTCCCGGCATCGCTCAGACTCCGCAGTTAGGCTTTGGCGCTCCCGCTGTTGGTCCGGCTCCTGCTCTGCAGGGGGGCTTCGGGATCAGTGTTGCTCCGGCTCCGACTGGTGATTTCGGTGGTTTCGGCGGTTTCGGCGGTTTCGGTGGACCCGCTGCCGGACCTGCGCCTCAGTTTGGTCCTCATGCAGGTTTCGGACCCGGCGCTGCTCCGGCTCCGACCGGTGGCTTCGGTCTCGGCGCAGCTCCTCTTCCGCAGGCTGACTTCGGTCTCGGCGCAGCTCCTCTTCCGCAGGCTGACTTCGGTACTCCGAAAGCCTCGATCCAGGACAGACAGCCCCGTGGCAGACGCGAAGGCAGACACGAAGGCAGACGCCAGAATCGCGAACGCGGCGCTGCTCCCCGTGGCGGCTTCGATGCCGGATTCGGTGGACCTGCTCCTCAGGGTGGTTTCGGCGGCTTTGCTCCTCAGGGCGGCTTCGGCAGTTTCGAAGGTCCCGCGCCTCAGGGCGGCTTCGGAGGATTCGGCGGCTTTGGACCGCAGGGAGCCTTCGGCTTCTGAATTCTGAAAAACAAATGATTCTTCAAGGGCCATCTCCTCAAGGATTTGGCCTTTTTCGTTTCTAAATTCGAGATAAATATCAACTTCAGCCCCCGAAGCCAGCGATGGTTCCGAGGGCTGAGTTCGTTTGGGTTTGATAGGTTCCTGCTTCTGGCAGTTCTTCAGCGCTTTACAGAAGGGATTTGATGAGCGATTCGAGCTCGTCCATGCTTCCCGCGGGCTCGAAGCGTTTCACGACGTCGCCCTTGCGGTCGATGACGAACTTCGTAAAGTTCCACCGGATGTCGCCCTCCGTGCCCTTCTGCGCCTTCAGGAACTTGTACAGCGGAATCTGCTTGTCGCCGTTCACATCGCTCTTCGTCATCTGCGGGAACGTGGTGCTGTAGCTGGACGTGCAGAACGTGTGGATCTCCTCGTCGCTGCCGGGAGCCTGCGAGCCGAACTGGTTGCACGGGATGTCGATGATCTCAAGCCCCTTGTCGTGGTAATCCTTGTAGAGCTTTTCGATGCGAGTGTACTGCGGAGTGAAGCCGCAGCGTGTGGCAGTGTTCACCACGAGCACGACTTTACCCTTGAAATCGGCTGTCTTCACTTCCTTGCCGTCCCACGAGGTGAGCGTGAAGCCGTAGAATCCGGCATCGGCCTCTTCTTTGGAAATGTCAAGCGAGGAACCGATCCAGTCGGCGATCTCCTTGTCCGCCTCGCGGACGGATGCGCCGCGGATCGCCTTGGCCGGGAGCACGGCGGCGGCTTTTTCTGCCAGCTTCTTCGCGTCGCGTTCGCAGTTCTGCATCCCGCCGCTGCCGTAGGTGAAGAACGGGATCACGGTCTTGCCTGTCAGGTCGGCGGAAGCAAGGAAACTCGCAGCCGGGGGCGCAATCGTGCCGAACCAGTTCGGGGAGCCGATGAAGATCACATCGTACTGCTTGAAGTCAACGGGCTCGTTTGCAAGCTCAGGATGGATGCCGCCCTGGATCTCCTTCTGCGCCTGCGCCAGACAGGCGCTGTAGTCCTTCGGATACGCGTTCTTCGGCTTGATCTCGACACGCTTGCCGCCAGTGGCTTTCTGAATCTGTTCGGCGAAATACTTCGTGTTGCCGGATTCGCTCCAGGAATAGTACGCGACGAGGATGCGATCGGACTTGACCGGAACCTTTTTCATCGCATCGGCGGCGGATGCGCTGACGACCGTAAAGGCGGACAGCGCGAAGACGAGCATGGCACGGAACAACATGAAAACCTCCTGTTTTTGAATGAGAAATATGATAGGGCGTTTTGTCGACTACTTTAATATAGTTTCCCTGCGGGATGGTTTCAAGCCGGAAACACGAAAAAATGTAGGAGAGACGAGCTGTTTTTCAGAAAATTCAAAAAATTAGTTGAAACTAACTTGACATCTCAAAAAAGCGTGGTATAGTATTATCATGACGCAAAAGTCCCGGAACCATTCCGCGGCGTATCGGTGCAGGTCCGCCGTTTCCAAAATGGGAGAATGTGAAAAAGGGGCCGGCATCCCGTCCGAGTATGGGTTTCAGCTCGGTTTGAACGGGATCGCTGGTTAGGGTATGCAGGTGCGGATCCGGTTTCCCAACCGGATTTGCAGGATGGTTCCGGGACTTGTCTTTTTTCACCCGTATCATGTGCCGACCGGATGGATTCGGCGTTTTCAAGAGTTAGGCAAAACAAAGTTATGACACCGACAAGCTGTTTCTTTCATCGGAAAAGCCTCCTGCGTTTTCTTCTGCTGAAGACCGCGACGGTCCGACGCGGCGTGAAGCCCGGCGAACTGCTCCGCGTCAGGCGGTGTTTTACGGCGGAAACCGGCAACGGTGATCCGGTCTGTCTGCACCGCCGGGATATCCTGAATATCCTGGAGCTGGACTATCTGGAGCTGCTTGTCGAACGCGACAGCTCCCTGGTGCTTTTCTACCACCCCGAAACGATGGTGCGCACACTGTCCGAACCGGAGAATCGCGCTCTGCTCGAACACTGTGGCTACCGGACCGATGCGGGATGCGACGCCATGCTCCGGGAACTGCAACGGCGTTTCCGGCGGGGAAACGGTCTGCCTCACGAGGTCGGCATCTTCCTCGGTTATCCGGCGAAGGACGTGGCGGGATTCATGGCGAATCTGCCCCGGACTCCGGTGGAACACGGACGCTGGGCGGTTTACGGCGATGCCGGGGAGTCCATCGCACGGATGTCGCTGTACAGCAGAGTCGAGGCAGCGGCAGAACGCATCTTGAACGTCTGCAGGGACCCGCAGGCATTTCTGGAACACATATCCACCATTAACCCAATCACTCAATAAAGGGAGTCATGTAACATGGCAAACGTAAAAGTCATTTTCGGAAGTACAACGGGCGCAACAGAGAGCGCGGCTGCGGAAATCGCGGCGGCGTTCGGCGTCCAGGCAATCAACGTGGCAAATGCGACGGCGGACGATTTCAAAGCCGATCTGCTGATCCTCGGCAGTTCCACATGGGGACTTGGCGAGCTTCAGGACGACTGGGCCGTGAAGATCGGTCTGCTGGAAAATGCCGACCTCAACGGGAAACTCGTCGCGGTCTTCGGACTCGGCGACCAGAGCGGATTCGCCGACACCTACTGCGACGCGATGGGAATCCTCGCCAAGACGGCGAAGAGCCGTGGCGCGAACCTGATCGGCCAGACCTCCGCCGAAGGCTACGGGCACAGTTCGTCCGTGGCGGCCGAGGACGGCATGTTCTGCGGGCTTGCACTGGACGACAACAACGAATCGGAAAAGACCTCGTCCCGCATCGGGGCATGGGTCGAAAAGCTGAAAGCGCACCTCGGCTGATTCTCCAGCCTCACATTTCGGGCGGGAAACTCCGCATGGTTATGCAGTGGACCATTGCGGCGGTTTCCCGCTCTTTTTTGGGGGCACCTCTATGAATCTTATTTCGGCGGCTTTTCGCGTCCGGGCAAAGTCCAACTGGTAAGTGTTTCGGTTATCCTGATACTCGGATAAACGTTTCCAGCTGGTCGCAGAACTCTTCCGGGTGGAGCGTGAAGAATTCTGCATGGTCCTGCCCTTTGTTCTCCACGAAGACCGTATCGGGGAAAACCTTTTTCATGTACGCGATGTCCCACTTGCGGGCGGCGCGTTCCGCCTCACCGTACCAGTATTGGACTGGGCAAGGTGGACGGGAAACGGATTCGGGCATGGAATAGTTGTTCGTGGAATAGAACGCCCGCCAGATCGTCTTCGAGCTCATGCCGGACAGGACTTTCTTCACATACAGCAGATCGTCCCGCGTGAACTTCGTCGTATCCGTGAAGGAATTCAGCATCCGCACGCCGACGTGTTTCGCAAACTCGACGGCGCACCAGTCGCGTGCTCCGATCAGGCAGGTGAACGCCTTCGGCAGCCGATACGGCGTGATCCCCGCGTCGATGACGGCGCATTTTTTGGCTATGACGCCTCGCGCAAGCATACGGATCGCCAGCGCTCCGCCCATGGAGCATCCGTACAGGCAGGCGACATGTTGATAACCGTGCCCGATCAGCCAGGTCTCGATCTGTTCTTCGACTTCCTCGATGCTCGTGAACGCCTGTTCCGGCCGATCGGGGTCAAGCCCCGGAACGGCGGGGACCACGAGGTGGAAACGGCGTTCCAGGATCGGGATCACGCGGTCGAAGACATCCCACCACACCCCGAGCGGATGAAACATGACGATGACCTCGGGATTCTCGATCCCGAACTCATGGACTGTAATCTCGTATTGCTTCATCGTATTGATAACTTCATTTCTTCCGCGGAAACCACGGCCAGCAGCGGTTGACCCGGCTGCAATAGTCGTCGTACTGTTTTCCGTACAGGTCCCGCAGCCATTTCTCCTCAGTGAGCTTCATCAGCACGGTCATGAAACCCCAGAAAACAAACGGCAGGAAGAAAAAACAGAGATTCCCCGCCATGAGAATCACCCCTGTGCAGACGATCATGAACGCCGTGTAGAGGGGATTGCGGACCCACGCATAGATTCCCGTGGTCACGAGGCGGTTCTTCACGATGCCGTCAAGCAATCTAGACACGACGGCGGCCTGAAACCAGATGAACACGCCCAGCACGATCAGGATGACGCCCAGGATGAACAGCGGCTTCTGCAATACTTCGATCCGCCCGGACGACAACGCGGGCAGATTCCGCATCCGGTAAGCCGCGAAGGTCAGGACGGCGATGGTGAAGACATAGATCGGCCCCACGCCGAAAATGGGGAGGTGTTTTTGCGTTTTCATGGTCGGCTCTCAAACAGTCCGCAGGAAAAAAACATCCATAGGGTATCTCTAACAATTTGATCGGATGGATTTTCAGCGTATGGGCAAACAGGACAATGCAGGAAGATTTGAGCGTGGCTCCCTGAAGGTAACCACCGAAAATCTTACCAATTGGAATTTGCCCGAACGCGAAAAGCCGCCGAATACAAATTTTTAGAGATGCCCCTTAGCCCCGGAGCGCGCTTCCCGCATAGAGGAAAAAGCGTCTCCGGGACCGGATGTGCGGACAAAAGAAACGATTGGAAGGGTATCACGCCTGAGCGGGCGCGGGCTCCGCGGCCGGGGCCGCTGCCGCTTCCTTCGCGGCGAGTTCGCGCTCGGCGATCAGGTCCTCGATGCGTTCCTTGAGCGTGGCGAGGTCTTCGATGTTCATGGACTCAAGCGGCTGGTTTTCGCTGACCGGGATGTCGAGGCCGTGCGTCCGCAGGAATTCGTTGATCTTGTCCTGGTTTTTCTGGTAGAGATAGAACCCGACAGCCGCGGCTCCGATGCCTACGGCGGCTCCGACCAGATGATCTGATGTGATAGCCATTGTTTTCAAGCTCCTTTTTGAGGGTTGATGGGGGATTATGGGAGGAAACCGCGTCCGAGGACGGACGCAGTCCCGAAACGAACGGTTATGTATGCTTCATGGGCTCGTGCATGTCGTAGAAGAAAATGCGGAGGGAATTGCCGACGACGAGGATCGTGCTGGCGTTGTGCATGACAGCGCCCGCAATGACCGGCAGGATGCCGAGTCCGCCGAAGAGCAGTCCGACCGTATTGATGCCGATGGAGACGAAGAAATTCTGCTTGATGACGTCCATGGTATGGTGCGCCAGCCCGTACACGCCGGACAGCATGAGGGCATTGTCGCCCGCGATGGTGATATCCGCGGCCTCCATGGCCACGTCGGTGCGGGTCTTGCCGAGGGCGACGCCGACGTCCGCATAGGCGAGTCCGGGGGCATCGTTGATGCCGTCGCCTACCATCACGACTTTGCTGCCGCGCGATTGCAGACGAAGCACTGCGCGCGCCTTGTCCTCCGGCAGAAGTTCGGACTCGAATCCGTCCAAGCCGAGACGACGCGCCACGACGTCCGCCTGCTGTTCCAGGTCTCCGGTCAGCAGGACGATGTCGTCGACTCCGGTGAGGCGAAGTCGGTTCAGCGCTTTCTTCATGTTCTCGCGCAGGGGATCGCGGATGCCGATGAGGCCGATGATCTCGTCATCGCGCGCCACGAAGATTACGCTTTCGCCGTTCGCAAAGAGTTTTGACGCCTGGTCGCGCATCGGATGCGTGTGGATGCCGCATTCGTTGAGGAACCGTTTGCTGCCGACGCGGATGCAATGACCGTCCACGTCCGTGTACACGCCGCGCCCGACGATGGTCTGGATTTCCGTATGAAGCGGAATGCTCCCGCCGGACCTCTGAAGATGGGCGAGAATGGCGGCGGCCATCGGGTGCTTCGAGGTCTCCTCGGCTGCGGCCGCGAGCTGGATCACGTCCATGCGCGAATAACGCTCGGAAATGGTCATGACGCTTTCGACGCGGGGTTTCCCTTCGGTCAGCGTGCCGGTTTTGTCCAGGATCAGCGTGTCGGCTTCGGTCAGAGCCTCGATGGAGCCGCCGCCCTTGATGAGGACGCCTTCGCGGGCGGCAGTACTGATCGCCGCCGAGAGCGCGGCCGCGGTGGAAAGCCGGATCCCGCACGAATAATCGATGATGAGCATGTTCAGGGCGCGTCCGATGTCGCGCGTGGCCAGATAGACGACGCCCGCGAGCAGGATATTGACCGGGACCAGCGCGGAGGAGAAACGGTCCGCATAGGTCTGGATCGCGGCTTTCTTGCCCTCCGCGTCCTCGACCATGTGAATGATGCGGGAAACGGCTGTCTGGTCGCCGACCGATTCCACCCGGACCGTGATCGTGCCCTCGACGATTACCGTGCCTGCGAAGATCTTGCCGCCTTTCTCCCGCAGGACGGACTCGAATTCGCCCGTGATGGGAGCTTGGTTGATGGTGGCGCGACCGGAAACGACCGTGCCGTCGGCACAGATCTTTTCGCCCGTGTGGATCACGATCAGGTCATCCCGTTTCAGCTCGGAAACACAGATGCGCTCCAGCGGGGAATCCGGCTCGTCCGACTTCAGCCGCCAGACTTCCTCGCGGTTGTCCACGGACAGCATGTCGCGGATGGCGTTCCGTGTGCGGTCCATCGTGTACACGGTCATGGCTTCGGCGGCGTCGTGCAGGAGCAGCACAGTCAGGGCGGATGCGCTCTTGCCCGCCAGCACGCTGGAGAGCACGGCCATCGCGCTCAAGGTGTCGGCGTTCGGGAGCAGGTTTTTCCTCAATGCTCCCAGCCCGCTGCGGAACAGCGGTGCCGCCAGCATCAATGCGCCGAATCCGGTGAAACCGAAGATGCGTCCGGTGAGCGTGGCGGGGACAGCTGCCCGCGTGATCCACGAGGTCAGCAGAAGTCCGCCCGCCGAGATGCTTCGCAGGAGCATGGTCGAAAGGCCTTCTTCATGCAGGTCGCGTTCCTGCACCGCCAGCATGTTGCGTTCCTCGCGCTCCTTCTGCAGGGCATTCAGGGAATGCATCCCGATGATGTGCTCGACAGACTCCAGCAATTCCTCATCGTTGGTGCGTCCGGGGTCGTACTGGAGAATGACGGACGATGCCGCGCAGTTCATCCGCAGGGACAGCACCCCGCGCAGTTCGGAAAAATGCGCCTCCAGGTCGTCCTGTTCCTGTCGCAGATAACGGACCGCACGGCAGGTGATCCGCACACGTCCGCGCATCCTGTGGGCAAATCCGCATTTCAGGAGCGGGCGTTTCCGATTGTTCGTAAAAACCATGATCTCTCCTTTTTTTGAACTGCAAAAGATGTTATTGTCTGCTTGTGTGAGGCGGATTCCAGACCCGGTCCAGCACACGCGCGATCGCTTCCGGCACGATCATTTCCGGCTGGTCGACATCGCGGAAATACTGCATCAGCGCCGTCCAGGCCGTGTTCAGTCGTTCCAAGAGCTCGTGTTCCGTAGTCACCTGCACATCGTAGGTCAACAGGATATTCCCGGTCAGAACGCTCAGTTCGGCGGACTGCACACCGGGCAGATGCCGGGTCTTGTCAAGCAGGACGGAAGCATATTCCTGCGCCAGTTCCGGGTATTGCCGGACACCGTAGATGTTCACGCGAAGTCTGCCGGGGATGCTGTGGACGGGCTTGATCTTCTTGACGCAGGACAGCCACACTTGAAGCAGGGGATTGTTCAGCATGGGCGCGCTCCTTTCACCTCAATGATCGACGGCCTGGAAAAGCCACCAGATCACGCTCAACGGATTGAACGCCGCGCGACCGCGTCCGACGAGGCCGCGGATCAGCACGATAAGCAGGACCAGCGTCATGGCCGAACGGACGTCCACAAACCCGCGCGTATTGCGGAGAAGCGCCTGGTCCAAGGCGAACCGCACGTTCTTTACGCCGCGACCGAGCACGGACTGATGCGATTTCCGCAGATGCTCGAATTCGAAGCAGTGCGTCGCCGCCGAAACGATCACCATCGGCGTCAGGACAGCCGGATCATAAACGATCAGGACCGTTCCCAGAAATACGTTCACGGAGACCTGTTCGATCCCTTTCAGGCCGGACAGTCGACGACGGAACAGTTCCGCATCGGGCACGTTTCTGCGGAGGCATGGGATTCTGAGGCGGATTCGTCCGGGCATGGCGTGAACCAGCTCCAGAACACCGGTGAACGACGGAATGCTCATCTGCTCCCGGTATGCGGACAGCAGGTCTTTCAACGGAGCGACCCCGTTTGCACAATGACATGATTTCATGTTCTACCCTTTTTGTTTTGTTCCCTGAACGGCCGGAATCCTCCTCCCCATGCCGCAGCACATCCGGCTGTCCCTTTTGTTTTGAATAATATAGCATATTTTTCCTATAAAACAAGCGGAATGCGATCGTTTTTCAGGAAAAACACGAGTGTTTCAGTTCACGGTTGATTCAGGAAATGAACAGTACCTCCTGTCTTGATCCGTTCATTTCCGGCAGGAGAAGATGCCCTCGGCGCGAACAGCGGACACGTTCACTTCGGCATACATGGCGTGCAGTCTGGCAGTCAGGCTTTCCTTCGTCTCGAACGGCGGCGTGAAGAACCCCTTCGGCTCGTAGACTCTCCGCACAAACCGGTCCGTGCGCCGGAATTCGCCCGCGATGTAGAAACAGCCGCAGAAGATCGCGCCCGGCTTGAGCACGCGGAACGTCTCGCGGAACGCCGCGTCCTTGTCGGGGAACGCGTGAAAACCGTTCAGAGACAGGACGAGGTCGAAGCTTTCATCCGCGAATGGCAGCGCACCCACGTCTCCCTGCACGAATGATACGTTGTTCAACTTCATTTCCTCCGCTCGCTTTCTGGCGTTCTCCATCATATCCGCGGAATAATCGAGACAGGTGATGGACGCATCCGGCAAACTCCGGTACAACGGCATCGTCAGGACGCCCGTTCCGACCGGGACTTCCAGAAGTTTCCCGGCGAAGTCCTTCGGCACGGACGACAACGCGTCGTTTACCCACTTCGCCGCGAGTTCCCCGTTCAGCCCCCATACCACGGAATCCACCAGCTTCCCGATCAGCGTCGAACGCGTGATGATGCCGTCGTAGAAATCGGCGCTGTTTCCGAGTTTCCGGTAGGACACCTTGATCTCATCATGTCGTGTCATAAGTTCATTTCCTCCTCAGAAAAACAGCGTGCATATCCATGCGATCCCGGCGGAAACAGGCAGAAACGCCAGAAGATGCAGCAGATGGGATCGCCAGTTGAAACCGAACTGGTGCGGTCCGACAAGCCCGGAGACTTCCGGGTAGTAGTGCGGAAAGAACTGCGAGTGGCAGAGCAGGAACCAGTCGAAAACCAGCACATCGAACACTTTCAGCGAGACCAGCATGAACAGGAATCGGAAGAAAAACTGCCGGAAGGAAAAGCCGTTCCGCACACCGTCCCATCCGCCGCAAACAATTGTGCCGGCAAAAAGGAATACGGCGAATACAAGCAGGAAACAGCCCAGGACGTGTGCTCCGGGAAAACGTTCCGCCTTCGGCTGAACGGCCGCCTGAATATCCTTCGGGGCCGATGTGAACAGCCGCTTATCCTGGACCAGTGCCACGGCGGCATAGAGCATCAGGAAGAGCGACGCCATCATGACGAGGGAAAGCATTACGGTCAGAAGCATGATTTTGAACTCCTGAACTAAGGCCGTCTGCTTATGATCGTGGCGTAGGATGGTTTCTTGCAATGTATCTCCACATCGCAGAAGCCCGCCTGCTCCAGAAACTCCTTCAGCTGTTCCGGCGAATACGTCGTCATGCCGTCGACGACCCGCGTCCATGCGCAGTCCGCGGATGCTACCTCAAGGAGGACGGCGAACAATCCGCCCGGTTTCAGCACCCGTTTCACCTCTTCGAAGCAACGAGGCAGCTCCGGCCAGAAATAGACTGTCTCCACTGCCGTCACCAGGTCAAACGTACTGTCGGCATAGGGTAATTCAGCCGCAGACCCTTTCTGTACAAACACCCGTGTATTGAGCAAGTTGGCATTCACCTTGCGCGCTTTCGCCACGCTCTCGTCGGAGATGTCGATGCCATACACGATTGCCCCCTTGCTTCGCCCGAGCAAACGCCGAAGCGTCTGCCCGCCGCCACAGCCCACGTCGAGGATCGTCCATCCGTCCTGGAACGGAACATATCCCAGGCCCCAGTTCGTCAGCGGGCCATGCCAGGAGTTCATCATTGAGAGCATCATGCGCCCCATCGCGCCGCGCGGATGAGCACAGTTCGAGAACAGTCTGCTCAGCAGGCTGTTTTTGCGCCGGTTTTCCGGCTTGTCTGCGGCATGATCTACTCCGCAGCTGAACTCCGAATCAGAGTTTTCCATTGTGTTGTTCTCCCATTTTTTTGCCGACCTCCGGTGCATTCATGCACCCGGCGGCATCATTTTTGTCGCAAATAATATAGCATCAAATCCCATTAAAAACAACCAGTAAGCAACTGGAATCCCCATTTTTAGATATTGCCGCGGTATTTTGAATAGTCTCATTGAGACATAAATCCACAATACCGCTTTATTTTACCCTCAAAACAGGGGTTCAGGCTCATTGAGACAAAAACAAGAGCCCCTCTGTGTTTTGACTCTGATCGTTGAGACGCACCCTGCCGGGGTATTTGGACGGTCTCATTAAGACAATAATCCATAATACCTCTTTTTTACCCTCAAACAGGGGCCAGGATCATTGAGACGGAAAACGTGAAAACTGCTTTTTTGGGGGTTATTAGCCATTTTGAGGTGATTTTTATTGTCTTTTTTGAGACCCCCCCCAAAGAATATCTGATTTTTTTGAGCTGCGGCTTTGTTTCTTGTTGCGGTATATGGACAAGTCTCAGTCGAGACAATTAAAACAAACGCCTGGATTTTTCTGCACCGTCGCTTTGCGCCTTGTCGCGGGTTTTGGACAAGTCTCATTGAGACAACCATAAAAACTGCCAACTTGTTGCCAGGGCATCGTACCCTGTCGCGGCATTTGGACAGTCTCAATGAGACAGGCCCATGATTAAGTATTACTTTTTGTTTTTCGCATAGAACTCTTTTTCGGCTTGAATCGGTGTAATGTTTCCAAGTCTTTGATGAACTCGAACGGAGTTATAGAATTCTATGTATTCCGACCATAACAGCCTATAATGACTTGAAACGCAATCTCCCGCCCTCGGAATCAACAGCTGTTCCGGGGGCTGGCTTTTTTAGAACCATCCAGACTCGAATAATACGCTCAACAGGGAAAAACGGTATTTTGGATGAGTCTCATTGTGACTGCCCAATTCCCAGATTCTTCAAAGCATTTTTTGCCGGTTCAAGCCCCTGTTCGGCGGCTTTACGGATCCATTTCACGGCTTCCGCCTGGTCCTGTTCGACGCCTTCGCCGTTATAATAGTAGGCACCGAGATTGTATTGCGCCACGGCAAGCCCCTGTTCGGCGGCTTTGCGGATCCATTTCACGGCTTCCGCCTGGTCCTGTTCGTGTTTATAGAAGATGCCGAGATTGTATTGTGCCATGGCATGTCCCTGTTCGGCAGCTTTGCGGAACCACTTCACCGCCTCGGCATCGTCCTGTTCGACGCCTTCGCCGTTGAGATAGCAGACGCCGAGATTGTGTTGCGCCTCGGCCAAACCTTGATCCGCGGCTTTGCGGAACCACTTCACCGCTTCGGCATAGTCTTGTTCAACGCCCTTGTCGTCGTAATAGCAGACACCGAGATTGTATTGTGCCTCGGCAGCCCCTTGTTCGGCAGCCTTGCGATACCATTTCATTGCCTCGGCATTGTCCTGCTTGACACCATTGCCGTTGTGATAGAGAAAACCGAGATTGTATTGCGCCTCGGCAAACCCTTGTTCGGCAGCCTTGCGATACCATTTCATTGCCTCGGCATGGTCCTGTTTGACGCCATCGCCATGTTCATAGCTGACACCAAGATTGTGTTGCGCCTGAGCATATCCCTGTTCGGCGGCTTTTTTCCACCATTCTGCCGCCTTGGCATCATCCTGTTCGACGCCATCGCCGTTGTGATAGGAAAGGCCGAGAATGTATTGTGCCTCGGCAGCCCCTTGTTCGGCAGCCTTGCGATACCATTTCATTGCCTCGGCCTTGTCCAGTTCGACGCCCTTGCCGTTTCTATAGCAGACACCGAGTTTGAATTGCGCCTCGGCAAGCCCTTGTTCCGCGGCTTTGCGATACCATTTCACTGCCTCTGCATAGTCTTGTCCGACGCCCTTGCCGTAGTAATAGCATCCGCCGAGATTACATTGTGCCTTGGCATATCCCTGTTCCGCAACTTTGCGATACCATTTCACCGCCTCGGCATAGTCCTGTTCAACGCCCCTGCCGCTTTCATAGTTGGTGGCGAGAGAGTATTGTGCATCGGCAAAATCTTGTTCCGCAGCTCTGGAGTACCATTTCAATGCTTCTGCCTTGTCCTGTTCGACGCCCTTGCCGTTTTCATAGCAAAAACCGAGATTCCATTGTGCCGCGGCGAATCCATGTTCGGCTGCCTTGCGATACCATTTCACGGCCTCTCCGGCGTTTTCTACTGTTCCGTAGCCATTAAGGAAACAGGCGCCGAGGCTGTTTTGAGCCATGGCAAGTCCCTGTTCGGCAGCTTTGCGATACCATTTCACCGCCTCGGAATAGTCTTGTTCAACACCCTCGCCCTTGAAATAGCTGGAACCGAGATTGTTTTGAGCCATGGCATGTCCTTGTTCGGCAGCCTTGCTATACCACTTCACTGCCTCGGCGTAGTCCTGTTCGACGCCTTCGCCGTCATCATAGGTGGCGCCGAGTTTGTATTGTGCCTCGGCATATCCCTGTTCGGCGGCTTTGCGGGTCCATTTCACCGCTTCGGCATAGTCTTGTTTGACACCCCTGCCATAGTAATAACATCCGCCGAGATTGCATTGCGCCTGGACATCGCCCTGTTCGGCAGCTTTTCGATACCATTGCACGGCTTCGGCATAGTCCTGTTCGACGCCTTCGCCGTCGTAATAGAATCTGCCAAGATTGAATTGCGCCTTGTCAGCCCCCTGTTCGGCAGCTTTTCGATACCATTTCACGGCCTCCTCGATGTTTCTTTCTACTCCAATGCCATTGAGAAAGCAAAAGCCGAGATTGTTTTGCGCAAAGGCATGTCCTTGTTCGGCAGACTTTCGATACCATTTCACGGCCTCGGCCTTGTCCTGTTTGATGCCCAAGCCACTGTCATAGCAGACTCCGAGATTGAATTGTCCTTCGGCATCGCCTTGATCCGCAGACTTGCGATACCATTTCATGGCCTCCTCGGCGTTTCTTTCTACTCCAAGGCCATTGAGGAAGCAAAAGCCGAGTTTGCTTTGCGCAAATGCAAAACCTTGTTCTGCAGCCTTGCGGAACCATTTCACGGCCTCCTCGGCGCTTCTTTCTACTCCAATGCCATCGAGAAAGCAAAGGCCGATATTTGTTTGCGCTTCGGCAATCCCCTGTTCCGCAGATTTGCGATACCATTTCATGGCCTCCTCGGCGTTTCTTTCTACTCCAATGCCATTGAGAAAGCAAAAGCCGAGATTGTTTTGCGCAAAGGCATGTCCTTGTTCGGCAGACTTTCGATACCATTTCACCGCCTCAGAGCCGTCTTGTTCGACGCCCAAGCCGTGTTCATAACAGATGCCGAGATTTGTTTGCGCATTGACATCGCCCTTTTCGGCAGCCTTGCGGAACCATTTCACCGCCTCCTCGGCATTTCTTTCTACTCCAGTGCCATGGAAAAAGCAAAGGCCGAGATCGCATTGCGCCTGGGCATTGCCCTGTTCGGCGGCTTTCTGCAACTTTTTTACCTCCGGGCTGACATTCGATGTATTGTCAGTACAGGCGGAAAACGAAGCGGCGAAAATGAAACCGCACAAAATAAGCACGCCGGAAAATAACTTCATGACAAATTCCTTGCTGGACAGATTCAGAAAATATTGCGAGAAAACAATGTATCATACCTCCAAAAAAAGTCAAGAAAAAAAGCCTCAAAAACAGAAAAAAAGAAGCCTCCGGAACGGTGCGAATGCCATCCCGGAGGCAGATTAAAAAAACTAAATTGCTTCTTCCGATCAGTTATCCAGCCTCTTCAAAATATCTTTTGCATCCGCATAGCCCTGCTCGGCAGCTTTGCGGAACCATTTCACGGCTTCCGCATGGTCTTGTTTGACACCTTCGCCATTTTCATAGCAGACGCCGAGATTGTATTGCGCCTTGGCATACCCTTGTTCCGCGGCTTTGCGGTACCATTTCACTGCCTCGGCATAGTTATGTTCGACGCCCTCGCCGCTGTAATAGCAAAAAGCAAGATTGCATTGCGCCATATCATCGCCCTGTTCCGCGGCTTTTCGCCACCATTTCACGGCTTCCGCCTGATTCTGTTCGACTCCCGTGCCGTTAGCATAGCAGGCGCCGAGACTGTTTTGCGCATCGGCAAAGCCCTGTTCCGCGGCTTTGCGGTACCATTTCACCGCCTCTTTGAAGCTTTGTTCGACGCCCTCGCCTTTTTCATAACAGAAGCCGAGATTGAATTGCGCCCCAGCATGCCCCTGTTCGGCGGCTTTGCGGTACCATTTCACCGCCTCTTTGAAGCTTTGTTCAACTCCCCCGCCGGTAGCATAACAGACGCCGAGAATGTTCTGCGCCCCGGCATGGCCCTGCTCGGCAGCTTTGCGGCACCATTTCACAGCCTCTGCATCGTCTTGTTCGACACCCACGCCTTTGTAATAGCAGACGCCGAGATTGTTTTGCGCTTCGGCATACCCCTGTTCGGCGGCTTTGCGGAACCATTTCACAGCCTCGGCATCGTCTTTTTTTACACCATCGCCTTTTCCATAGCAAACACCGAGATTGTTTTGCGCCCCGGCATGGCCCTGCTCGGCAGCCTTGCGGTACCATTTCACCGCCTCTTTGAAGCTTTGTTCAACGCCTTTCCCGACATTATAGAAATCGCCGAGATTGTGTTGTGCGTTGGCATGCCCTTGATCCGCAGCTTTGCGGAACCATTTCACCGCCTCGAAATAGTCCTGTTCAACCCCCTCGCCGTTGGCATAGCAGACGCCGAGATCGTGTTGCGCCTGGGCATGTCCCTGCTCGGCAGCTTTGCGAATCCATTTCACAGCCTCGATATAGTCCTGTTCAACCCCCTCTCCCTTATAATAGCAGACACCGAGATCATATTGCGCTTGGGCATGCCCCTGTTCCGCGGCTTTGCGGAGCCATTTTGCCGCCTCTTCAAAGTTTTGCTCAACGTTATTATAGAAGGAGCCGAGACCGAGCTGTGCATCAAGAAAGCCTTGTTCCGCGGCTTTGCGGAGCCATTTTACAGCCTCGGCATCGTCTTGTTCAACCCCCGCGCCTTTGTAATAGCAGACACCGAGATTATATTGCGCCTCGGCATAGCCCTGTTCCGCAGCTTTGCGGAGCCATTTTGCCGCCTCGACATAGTCTTGTTCAACACCTTTCCCGGCAATATAGCAGGCGCCGAGATAAAATTGCGCCTTTGCATCGCCCTGTTCCGCGACTTCCTGAAGCTTTTTTACATTCTGGCGGGAATCTGACGTGAAGAGAGTACAGGCTGAAAACGAAGCGGCGAAAACGAAACCGCACAAAACAAGCACGCGGGAAAAATGTTTCATATCAAACTCCTTATCTGGTAGATTCAGTTTGAATTGTGAGATAATAATGTATCACATCCCGAAAAAAAGTCAAGAAAAAAAGCAGTTTTTTTAAGAAAGAAAATTATCTGAAAACAGATAAAAAAGGAAGCCCCAAACCAGCAAATGATTCGGGGACTTGTTTTTGCATTTTCCGGCTCAGACTGAGATCACCCGATGTTTGCAAGGCCCTGTCAGTCGGAAAGTTCCTTATTTTGGACGATCCACGCGCCGACCTGCTCCGTCGTGGAACTGCACCACGCGATGTCGTCCGTGCCGTCGGCGTTGAAATCGGCTATGCCTGCGAGCGTCCATTCTGCAGGATTGACCGCACTGAGGATGGACCACGCTCTTAACAAGAGAAAACAGTATTTTTGGACGAGTCTCATTGTGGCTGTCCAAAATACTGATCCGTATCATTCCTCAAGGCGTTCGAGAGCTATTATGGCCAGCTCAAAGTTCTGTTCTGCGGCTTTGCGGTACCAATTCTTCGCTTCTTTCAGGTCTTGTTCAACGCCCTTGCCACATTCATAATAAAAGCCGAGTAAGTATTGAGCCGAGGCAACCCCCTGTTCAGCAGCTTTGCGAAACCATTTCAGCGCCTCGGCATCATCCGGTTGGACGCCAAATCCCTTGTAATAGCAAACGCCGAGATTGCTTTGCGCCTTGGCCAACCCCTGTTCCGCGGCTTTGCGGTACCATTTCACTGCCTCGGCATAGTTTTGTTCGATGCCTTCGCCGTTGAGATAGCAGACGCCGAGATTAAATTGTCCTTCGGCATCGCCTTGATCCGCAGCTTTGCGGAACCACTTCACTGCCTCGGCATGGTCTTGTTCGACCCCCTTGCCGGTTCTATAGCAATCGCCGAGAATGCTCTGCGCTAACACAACCCCCTGATCGGCGGCCTTGCGCAACCATTTCACAGCCTCGGCATAGTCCTGTTCTATCACATTCCCATTGTAATAATAACGGACGCCGAGATAGAATTGCGCCTTGGCATATCCCTGATCGGCGGCCTTGCGGAACCATTTCACTGCTTCGACAGGGTCTTTTTTAACGCCCCTGCCGGTATCATAGCAGATGCCGAGATTTGTTTGCGCGTCGGCATGATCCTGTTCCGCGGCTTTTTGCCACCATTCTGCCGCCCTGGCATAGTCTTGTTCAACGCCAACGCCTTTTTCATAGCAGACGGCGAGAATGTATTGCGCCTCATCAAACCCTTGTTCGGCTGCTTTGCGATACCATTTCACCGCTTCCGCATGGTCCTGTTCGACGCCTTTGCCGGTGTGATAGCAAAAGCCGAGTAAAAATTGAGCCGGGGCAACCCCCTGTTCAGCAGCTTTGAGAAACAATTTTATCGCCTCTGTATCATCTTGTTCGACTCCCGATCCTTCGAAATAGCAAACAGCGAGATTGTTTTGAGCCATGGCATGTCCTTGTTCGGCAGACTTTCGATACCATTTCACGGCCTCGGCTTTGTCCTGTTTGATGCCATCGCCTTTTTCATAGCAGGCGCCGAGATTGTATTGCGCCTTGGCATACCCTTGTTCCGCGGATTTGCGGTACCATTTCACGGCTTCCGCCTTATCCTGTTCGACGCCCTCGCCGCTGTAATAGCAAAAAGCAAGATTGCATTGCGCCATATCATCGCCCTGTTCCGCGGCTTTTCTCCACCATTTCACGGCTTCCGCCTGGTCCTGTTCGACACCCTCACCGTTAGCATAGCAGGCGCCGAGATTGTTTTGCGCATCGGCATGATTCTGATCCGCGGCTTTGCGATACCATTTCACCGCCTCGGCATCGTCCTGTTCAACGCCTTCGCCGTTGTGATAGCGACTGGCGAGATCATATTGCGCCTTTGCATGGCCCTGTTCGGCAGCTTTGCGGAACCATTTCACTGCCTCGGCAAAGTCCTGTTCGATGCCCATGCCATGGTAATAGCAGGAGCCGAGAGCGTATTGCGATATGGCATCACTTTGATCGGCGGCTTTGCGCCACCATTTCACAGCTTCGCTGTAGTTCTGTTCGACGCCCGTACCTTCGTGATAGCAGGCACCGAGATTGTATTGTGCCTTGGCATATCCCTGTTCGGCAACTTTGCGATACCATTTCACAGCTTCGCTATAGTTCTGTTCAACACCTTCGCCTTTGTAATAACAAGTGCCGAGATTGAATTGTGCCTCGGCGTTACCCTGCTCGGCGGCAAGCGAGAAATACTTTACCGCGTTTTCGAAATCCTTTGCATCCAAAGCGGCCTTGCCTTTGCGAAGGTCCTCCATGCCTGCCGTTTCCGTTTTTTTCGTGTCTTTGGCTTCCGTTTTCTCGTCCATTGCTCCGTAGGCGGTGAAAACAAACGCAGTCAGGATGACAGCGAGAGAAAAGATAAAAGTCATGTGGAGAATCCGGGGGTGCGGCATGGGGGTTGATCCTTCCATATTGTCTTGAGGGTAAAAATTGAGGAAAACAGGGCTGTGTTTAATTCAAAACTATTATGTATTTAATATACATTCATTACATGGATAATGCAAATCTGAAAAACAATCCGGAATTCTGCTTCAGGTGGTCTATGCCAAAACTCCTTGCCTCAACATAAGCATTCTGGGCATCAATAACAGTCTTTTGTTTATGGAGTAAGGGGACAATACACTCCCATCCCGTCCGCCACACGCCCTTTTCGGGCCCTGTTTTTTCGGAACGGAACAAGTTTTTCGGTTGTTTCAGCAAGCTTTTTCGCCTTTCCCCCCGACATGTTGTCTTTTTTTTGTTTTGGGGGACTATGCCAAAACTCTTAAGCCGCTTCTTTTACAAGGCTATACGAGGTCAGAAGCCCGCCAAGTCTGGTGACTTTTTTCAGCACACCACCATGAACTTTTGGCCATGGATCTGGAACTCGGCCACCAAGCCCGGAATGTGGTCGTTCATGGTTATAATACTCCTATCAGGTCGCGGCGACAGTGCGCGACAGCAAAACGCTTTCGTGTGAACTTGCACCGCTTCAGAAAAAAACACGACCACTACCCGAAATTCCTGCTGACCTTGGACGAAGACCCGTCGGATGACTTCGACGGCATACGCAAACTCAATGTACTGGACTGGTTGCTTCAGTGACTGCAAGGAGGTCAACGAGAATGGGGGAGGCCACGCACAGCCATTGCGGAGCTGCGGAACGCATTCCAACGCTCCACGCTCAGCCAGCTTCTAATAAGTCGCCAGTTCGTATGCCACGGCATGGATGGCAAGCCGACATTCGAAAAATTGGAGTCATCGTTTTTTATGCAATCAACAGGTCATGGGTGCATAAAAGATGGCAATCGCAAATAATCATTATTATGTCTGTTATGAAAAGTGTCCTGTTGATTTCTCTCCTCAAATTCGTAGCATGAATGCTTTTCCCCATGATAAAAATCCGATACGCGTGTCCTCCTAGGTCAGAGGCATCCAGTCGGTTCCAGTGTCCTGCGCAGACTTATCGGTTTCCCAATAGGTCGCTGGTTCGTAAAACCCGGCAGGGGGTTCTATTCTCGTTAAAAAAGTAAAAACGAATCACGAATATATATTCCTACGTTCAGAACCGCAAATATTTACAGATGTTTTCGAAAACAAAGATGAAGCGATGTTCTTTTGTTTTTGGTTGTTTGTTTTTTGTTGCATGAACCGCTTTGTAACTCTTTTATTATAAATGAGTTATCGCTAAAAATCGCTTGCGGCCCACCATTTTTTTGTGCTCAGAAACGAGGGTAAGGGTGAAACACTGCGAAAATTTTCCCCAAAACTGCCCCGTTTTCCTTTTACCCCTTTTACTCACAAAGAAATACAAAGCACCTTTCAAGTTTTACGGTACTACGACCATAAACACGAAAGGTGTTGTCTGATGGCTGGTACACACGTCTGCAGGACGACCAAAACGACCAAATTACAGGGTAAGCGACGTCAAAAGACCAAGGGGACTTACTACCACTACCGTCTTACGATTGCTGACGGCACTCGAAAAGAATTTACGCTCAAAACGAGGGATTATGAGGAAGCGGTACAAAAAGCTTCTGAGCTTGATTCAATATGGCTGGCTCCGACGAAGGAAGTCGCTCTCGCTCAAATGAACACAATAAGGGGATTTTTCCAGCCTGAACTGGACGCTTCCTTTGATGAAGCATGGGAAATCTACCGGACACACCCTCGAAGATTCATTTTTTCTTCTAGAAAAAAACTTTTTTTTGATGGTTCCGCTTGACATCTTATCTCGCGCGTGATATAATAACATAACTATAATAAAAACAGACAGAAACAGACAGAAATCGACAAGATTGCACCATGCTATCGTCTTTCACAGGCGAATTCAACTTGCGGGCACGCAGGGGGGCTTCCCGAGTGCTCCGTTTGTGCATACCCGTGCGAATGCTCCTGGCGACCATGCGAACGTCTTTCGAATCGTTCCCGCGCCGCCACACCGTATCCTCTGTTCCGCTTTTTTCGCAAACGATCACAAAACATTAAATATATCATAACCAGGAGGAGAAACGAGAATGGGATACGTAAAATACCATTACAATCAGACCATGACCGAGTCGATGCTCAACCAGTTCGAAAAGGACCCGGAATATACTGTTACATCGGGCACGACCCACTACCATTACATAACTCCCTACTACGCCGGCGAGTGGCTCGTGTGGCATATCCCCACCTATCACAGTGACGGTTATTACACCTACGCCACCACGTCCCATTCCCGCTCCGACGACGATCCGCAGGATTCCAGCTACGAGGACGGCGACAAGTACGACTACTACTACAACTTCAACGCCATCACGGGCGTGAACTTCCTGAACCATTCCGGCTACAACAGCGTCGGGCTGTTCGTCGGCGACAAGACGACCGCCAACAACCTCACGTTCGGTCGCGGCGACATCACAGCCGGCGACAGCGCCACGCTGAGCAATCTCACGTTCACCAGCGGCGGCACCGTCGTGCTGGGCGACGTGTTCTCGGATGGAGAGGGGGATAACACCGTCTGGTACGCCACCACGGACGCCAGACTGACGACCATGAAAGCCAATCAGGACTTCGACTACGTGGTCGCCCTGAACGGAGCCAGTTCCTACATCAAGGATGTTGAAGTCGGGCGGAACATGCGCGACCTGGTCCTCGCCGCCCCGGGCGGTTCCTACGGCTTCTCGGCTTCGAATATCGACGGCAACGGCACGGTGGTCAGTCAGGTCAAGGTTGGCGGCAGGCTCAACAGCGTGTATGTCGGCAAGGGCGCTGTCCTGGACACCCTGAACGTCGGGTCGCAGCGTACCTGGGGCGGGAGCAACGTCAGCGCGTTCGGCTATTTCAGCAGCAGTTATGTCGGATCGGGCGGAAGATGGGTCATCTCCTCCGCGACCTACATGACCGTCGGTTCCGGCGGCACCGCCACGAACATTCACCTCGAGAACGGCGGCCAGGTGACCGTGGAGGGGCCGAGCACGTTCGTCACGAGTACGTATGACTCCGCCAGAAACGAATGGGTGTACACCTCGTCCGAGGGGAGCGGCACGGGCGGCACCCTGTCGCATCTTTTCATGGCGACGAGCGGCGGCCTCAAGTACGACGGGCTCGCAGACTATGATACCTGGAACTACCCGAGTAACGGCTACCTCAACAGCTCCTCCTACATGAGCGGCTTCCTCGCGACCGCGCCGCAGAGCGCGTATGTCCAGTTCGAATCGAACACCGTCGGCAGCAACATCAACATCGGGAACGGCGGCTCCATGCGGATCAACTCCGGCGCGTCCGTGAACACCATTTCCATGGGGGCGCTGACCACCAGCACCTACTACACGAACAGCAGCGGCACCACGGATATGTGGATCGGCGACCGCGGCGCGAAACTGACCATGAACGGCGGCTTCGCCTCCAATGTGATCGTCGAAGCGGCGCCCATGAGGTTCGAATATTATTCCGCCGCCCATAACCATTTCACGACGCTTTCGTCCAGTATCGGCGAAAGCATGCAGAACGCCTACTACTCCGCACACGGCGAATACCCAAACTGGGATTCGGCGTGGCGGCAGCAGATTTACAATTCCGCCAGCGCAGGTTACCGCGCCTACGTGAGCAGCCGTTATCAGTCCGCCTATCAGAGCAACTACGACCGCTACGTCGGCGGCGAGGTCAATGTACACAATGCCACCATCGTCAAGCTCAGCGGGTTCGGGACCCTGACCGCGGTGCATTATGGTTCGTCGGGCCTGTCGAACGGCGAGTATTACTATTCCGCCTTCGCGATGGATAACGTCACCAGCGCGACCGGCGCGCTCAGCGCTACGGTCAATGTGGGCGGCGGAGCCCATCTCTCCAGCGTGACCGTCATGGGCGGCTGCGTCGTCATGGGCTATAACAGCGGCGGCATCACCCGCATGACGGGCATGGAGAATCCGCAGAGCAATTTCGCGTGGGTCGAGAACCTGAACCTGCGGACGTCCGGCCTGGTCGGCGACAACAACTCCGCGGTCATCTTCTTCAGCGGCTACAACCACAGCGACACTGTCTCCATTCCGGTCACGTCCAACGGCAAACAGGTCTACACTTCCGACGGTTATGCTTCGCGTGCTTACTTCAGCTACGACTGCATCGACCCCGGCGAGATCCAGTACGCCAGCGGCGACAGCGGGCTCACGGTCCAGGGCACCTACGGGCGCTTCACCTACACGGGCTCCGGCGCGATCGTCATCGGCGGCCTCGGCACAGTCTGGACGGATGAGGCAGGGAGCCGATGCTACTACAGCTCCGGCTATTATTCCTCCAGCGCGGACGGCACCAGCAAGTACGTTTCCAGCATCAGCCGCTGGCTGACGCCGTCCTCCAGACGCTACGAATTCGGCGTGGTGAAGGGCGTGATCGACGAGAGTTCCGGAAAGGTGCTGAAATACTATGATATGATCGGCGAAAACGGGTTCGACTGGCTCGGCACGCTGGCGATCGGCTCCGGCGCGGTCGTGAAGGACGTCGGGTCGAAGAACGGTCTGAAGACCGCCAACACCCTCACCAGCGACTCCTGGGACCCGGTGATCGAAGAGGACGTGAGCAAGAAACTGGTGGTGCTCGCGGGCGGCTCCGCCGACAACGTGGCGGTGACGGGCAAGGTCACCAATTACGAGCGCACTTCGCAGTACCTGTACCAGAGCAACGCGGCGCTGGTGGTCTCCAGCGGCGGCAAGGCGACGAATATCTCGGTCCTGAGCAACGGCATCGCGATGGCGGTAGGCGGCACGATCGACGGAGCGTTTGTGGGCAGCGACGGCATCCTGTACCTCTCCGGCTGGGGCGGCGCGCTCCAGGTGTCGAGCGACGGCGGCAAGACCATCGCAGGTGCGCAGTACCTGGACGAGACCGTGCTGAACAACGTCCATTTGGACAAGGGCGGCCAGCTCGCCGGGATCTACGAATATCAGTTCGGCGGGAAAGCGCCGAGCATCATCGCGAACAAAGGCGGCGGCGTGCTGAACGGCGTTACGGCAAATGGCGTGGCGTACATGAGCGGCGTGGACTTCGCCGGCGGGGTGAACCTGGGCAACGGGCAGAAGGCGCTCGACGTGACCGTCCGCGGCTTCACCACCGTCACCGAGACCGACTCCAACGGCAACCCGACCGCGTGGAACACGACCATCGCCTACATGAACGTGAGCAGCGGCGGCATCGTGAACGGCGCGACCGTCGGCGAGGACGGCGCGCTCTACGTGAGCGACGGCGCGGCCGTGAGCAACCTCGACGCGTCCGGCGGCCGCCTGATCTTCGGCAACAGCTCCGGCTGGAGCGACTACTTCCCCGGCAGCGCGTCCGTGGCGGGCCTCACGGTCCGGGACGGCGGCATCCTGGAGGTGAACAGCAAGTTCGCGCTGAAGACCACGGACATGCAGGTCAGGGAAAGCGCCGGCCTGGAACTCGCCATCGTGAAGAACGCCGACGAGGACTACGCGAAGACCGAACTGAACGGCACGTGGACGGCTTCCTGGGGCAGCGGCACGTTCGCTACCACAGACGGCGTGCTGAGCGGCTTCGGCGGCCAGTTCGGCTTCGAGTACACGGATCCGATCTATTCCAATACATATACCTCGGCGAGGTTGTCGATGACGTTCCTGAACGGCGCCACGCTCCTCGACGCCGACATGCGCGGCTACGGTTACTTTACGGTCAGAGACGGCGCCAAGGTGCTGAACACGAAACTGAAGGGCATCACCGCGAACATCGGCGGGGGCGGATACGCCTCCGGGCTCTTCGCCATGACCGATCCCACGAACAGTGCCTACCAGACCAATATCTATGTGTACGGCAACTCGCAAAAAGGCACCGTCGGGTTCGCGGAACAGACCGTGATGAGCGGCGGCTACATGATGGTCGAAGACGGCGGCAAGGCGGACGGCGTGACCATGCTCGCCCCCGAAGGCTACGAGGGCCCCGCGGGCGACAGCAAGAAGGTCGGCCCCGTCGAACTCGAGATCGTGGCGGGCGGTACGGTGAGCAACGTGTATGCCAGCGCCGGCGTCGTCACCGTTACCGAGGGCTCCAAGGACCCCGGCACGGGACCGTCGACGCTCTCCAACGCCGAGATCCATTCCTCCGCGATGCTCCTCGTGAACGCCGACGGCGTGGTGCTGGACGGCGCGCTGAAGCTCGCGGGCACGGTCGTGACCACGGCGGAACGTTATAAATACGTCGAGGTCCAGGTGACGGACCCGGATACGGGCGACACCTATACCGACTGGCAGCGCGTGACGTTGAACAACGCCGTGGCGGACGCGAAGACGCTCACCGTGTCGTTCGACCTGACCGAGCACGCCGAGGGCTTCGAGACGGCGATGATCGACAGCCTCGCGAACCTCGACGGCGCGAAGCTCGAATTCATCTACGTGAACGAAGACCAGGCGGCGGGCTCGTACGTGCTCGCCGGCAGCGCGCAGGATTACAAGACCGGAGCGCTGAAGGTGGTGCGCGGCGGGAAATCCGCCGGAACGCTCACCGTGGACGGCTACCTGCAGGTCGAGGACGACCTGACCTACAGCCTTCTCCATAACGAAAACAATGAGCTCGTCTTCTCCGTGACGTCGACCGACGCCGCGATCACGAACATCGTCGCCACGTCCGACGGCAGGGAGCTGCTGAAGGGCAAATGGTCCAAGTATTCAGTGAACATCAAGACCGAGGTCAACAAGTATACCACGTCCATCTGGTACCGCATCAAGCAGGCGGTCAAGACCAGAGGCCTCCTCCGGGGCGTCGGTGACGATGACGAGGGATGGCTCGAGTTCGACAACGAGAAGGGCCTTGACGTTGCGGAATACTGTACGGTCGAACTCAAGGCGAAGAACGAGGCAGGAAAAGATTCCGAAATCGTGAGCTATACCGTGAACTACGACGCGACCGCGCCGGAGTTCAGCGATATGCACCTCGTGTCGGGCGATCAGTTCCTGACGCCGGGCATGGAATCTCAGGTATCTGTACTGGTCTGGGACGAACTGGACCCCGCGCCGAAAATGGAGTTCAGCCTCGACGGCGAAGAGTGGACCGTACTCGATCTCGACGAGACCAGCCATGCGACGTTTACGGTCACGGGCGGCGTTGAGTGCTTTACGCTGCGTTCGACCGACCACGCCGACAATGTAAATACGCTCGTCATCTCTACTCCGGTTGCTCCGACCGTCTCCGCGGACATTCTGACCGTCACCAACCAGGACGTCACCATCAGCGCGAGATTCAGCGCCGACGCAATGATAAAAGAGTTCTCGACGGACGGTGGCCGGACCTGGAACCCCTATGAGGAAGGTGTGGTGCTGAAGAACAACGGCACCGTGTCGTTCCGCGCAGGCAACATCCTTGGATATTCGGCCGAGACCGACCTCACGGTCGATTACATCGACAAGGATGCCCCCACGACTCCGTCCGGGCTCCAGGCGATTGTCGACGGTCAGTCGGTCACATTGAGCTGGACGGCAAGCACGGACAAACTCGCCGGTGTGAAGGAATACACGGTGACGTATTCGCACGACAGCGAGGCATTCATGCTCACGACCTCGGAAACAAGTTTGGTAATTGACGGTCTGGACGCCGCTGCGTGGCAGTGGAGCGTGCAGGCGGTAGACCTTGCGGGAAATGAATCCGCCTTGACCGTTGGCGATGGTTTTGTCATATCCGGCGAGATCATTGAACCCGTTTCTGATGTTATACCGCTGACACAGACATGGGAAGATGTCGAAGAAGCCGCGCAGTACATCGTGGAATACTCCACAGACAACTTTGAGCATGTTATTCAGGTTGCGGTCAACACCAATTCGCTGGATTCCTTCCAGTTGCCTGCCGGAAACTACCAGATGCGCGTGAAAGCCGATGACGCCGAAGAATGGACCGTTGTGGAACCTGTCTTCGCGGAAGGGGCAACAAACGAACCGAAGCTCATCAAATCCAATGCGGACGGCAATACGGACGTGTTCTTCGTGAACAAAGTTGGAACCTGGGGATCCGGCTATGTTGCCCAGCACGCCGGTTCCACCGATGATAAAACATGTGATGGGACAAAGGAAAACGTTACGCTCGTAGGCAGGAACAAGCTCTCTGACATTATTGAAGGTTCAGCCGATGCTAATGTCATGCTGATGACAGACGACTCCAATGGTGATGCGTTGTTCGTGGATGACATTTATTCCGCGTCGCCGGATAAACTTGGTCTGAGCCAGTCGCGCATCGCCCAGATTGACGAAATCCGTGCAGGAGCAGGGAACGACATCGTGGATATGACCAGCCATCGGTTCGATTACACTGGTGATGGCCTCACGATTCGTGGTGGCGACGGCGACGATACGATCTGGGCGAACAAGGGCAACAACTTGCTCTTCGGCGATGCCGGGAACGACCGGATCGTCGGGGCGTCCGGCAACGACGTCATCGTTGGCGGTATCGGTAATGACCGGATGCACGGCGGGGGTGGAAACGACATCTTCACGTTCTGCGACAACTGGGGAACCGATGAGGTCGAACAACTCGCTGGCGGCTCCGTCACGCTCTGGTTCGCATCTGGCAGCATGGAGAACTGGAATGCGTCCACATTGACCTACACTGACGGAGACAACAGCGTCACTGTCAAAGAGGGTACCTCCATCGAGCTCAAATTCGGCAATGGAACCACGCAGGAAGATGCCACTCGGTTCGCCGAACTCTCCGAGGCATGTGCATTTGAGAGATTCTCCTCACAGAAAATATTCGAGGAATCCGACAAAGGCATCCTTGCCTCTGTGTAAAGAAAGCTCGGAATCACTGAAACATCCCTGCCGTTTCGTTATAAAACGGTGGGGATTTTTTCATTATTCATCAGCAATTGCTCACAACAGCATTGTTCAGGGGGCGGGCTCATTTTGCCGTCAGCAGCGAACCGCCGATCACGGCCACGCACAGTGGCCCGAGCGCGTTTTCCGCGGCCGAGAACACGGGAACCGCGGCGATCCCTGTCAGGCGCGGAAGCGCATCAATAGACTCTTTCCAGCTATTCGATGATCTCTTTGAGTTTTTCCACAGAGACGGGTTTCAGCTGCATCCCGTCAAATCCGATCTTGCTGTATTTGCCCTGCATTTCCGTGTCCGCTGTTACGACATGAACCGGAAGCGCCGCAAGCTTTTCATCCGCGCGGATGGCACGGACAAGTCCTTCTCCATCCATGACCGGCATCCACATGTCGGTCAGGACGAGAGCAAACGGCGTGTCCGCACGACGATCAGGTCCTTTTCGTGTTTGTGAAGGATCGAAATCAGGTTCAGGATAATCGCAAGCGAGGAGACAAGGACGCAGATTTCTATGATGGACCGGATCAGGATATCCGTATCCACATAGGATATGCTCTGCCTGATCATGTCCGCGGAAACCGTCATGCCGATCAATTCGGTGAAGGAATCCGTCGCAGAGTCGCATACCGTCATGCGGAACCACATCAGCGATGAAAAGAAGATCACGAGGAGTACGGTGATCCACACGATGATGGAGTTTCCCATCTGGCCGCGGAAGCTATGACAAGAATGAAGTCTCGCTCTTCCTCGAATTCCCCTCGGATTACGGGATCGACGCCACACGCAAACAGACTTTGGAACTGGTCGACGAGCTGCTGAAACGGCCTGACGTCGACCGCGTCGGTTCCGTCATCGGCTATCGCAGCGTCACGCTGGGACAGATCCCGGAGAGCGTGAACCTGGCGGAAGTCACCATCATACTGAAACCGATGGGCACGCGCGCCCCCCATCAAACAGATCATGGACGAAATCCGTCATGACATGGAAAAGAAAAGCGGGTTCCTGTATGCGGTTTCACAGCCGACTCCGATTGGCGCCGCCGGGCAGGAACTGACCGGCTACATCGGCGGCCCGGACCTCGACGTCCTGGAAAAGTACGCGAACGAAGCCGCCGATCTCATGCGGCGTTCCGGCATGGCGACGGACGTGGACACGAGTTGCCGGTCCGCGAAGCCCCGCATCAAGATCCTCCCGGAACGCGCCCTGCTGAAGAATCTGGGCGTCCCGGTGACTGCCATGGGCGTTTCCATCGTCGGCTATTTCGACGGCGTCGAGGTCGGTTCGTTCAAGGTCGGGGTCGACACGTTCGACATCCGGGTCAAGATGAAAGCGAAAGAGGGACTGGACCAGCTTCAGGAGATCCCGGCCGTGCCGATGAACGGAAAGCCCGTGTCGCTGAACGCGCTCACCAAAATGGAAAGCTCTCCCGTCGCGATCAGTCTGGTGCGTCAGGACAAGGAACGGGCCGCGTGGATTTACGCGAACTCCGCCCCCGGCTATTCCATGGACGACCTGACCCGTCTCCTGCGGAAAGAACTTGCTCCGCAGCTGCCTATGGGCTATCAGCTGGTCTTCACCGGCCAGTCCGAAATGGTGAATGAAGGCGCCATGGACTTCGTCATGGTCCTGATCACGGCGGTCTTCCTGACGTTCCTCGTGATCGCCGCCATCATGGAGTCCCTGAGCCGTCCCTTCCTTGTCATGTTCACCATCCCGCTCGGATTCGTGGTTTTTTTCGCGATGCTCTATTTTCACGGGGACGCTGCTCTCCATGGTCGGCATGCTCGGCGGCATCATGATGATCGGCATCGTGGTCAACAACGCGATCCTCATCATGGACGAGACCTCCACGCTGCATGCGACGGGGGTAAAAATGCATGACGCGATGCTTCAGGCTTCGCAGAAGAAATTCCGCCCGATCCTCATGACCTCCATCGCGAGCGTGATCGGCATGCTGCCGATGGCGTTCGGGCGGGGCATTGGCTACGAGATCCGGTCCAGTTGCGGCATCGGTGTGGTCGGCGGACTCCTGTTCGCCATGTTCC
Organism: uncultured bacterium; assembly: GCA_902778895.1. Classification (GTDB taxonomy): domain Bacteria; phylum Verrucomicrobiota; class Lentisphaeria; order Victivallales; family UBA1829; genus UBA1732. The sequence goes on along the minus strand of CACYZF010000015.1, from coordinate 17,604 downwards.
TGACGCTGTATTCCATCCCGGCCGCGTTCTATGTGAGCCACAAGAACAAGTAACGGTCTTCCTTGGATTTCGACATCGGAGAATGCAAACAGCCCCCGAAGCCGGCGATGGTTCCGGGGACTTTTCAATATGGGCAAAAGTGTCCCCTCGTAACTCTATTTTAAAAAATATTCAAAAAAAAGTTTGACTTTCACAAAAAAAGCGATAAAGTAATAGTTGAAACGAGTAATATGCAATTTGCGGAATCACGGGCAACACGCTCATTCTGCAAGCCTTTTTCTGTGTATAATTGAACCGAGGCAACCATGTTCACGTTCGATTGTTTCAACAGCCGTTTTTCATCTTCGGCCGGAAATCCGTTTTTCCGGCGGACATCGGCTTTTTTTTGCGTGAATCCTGGTTCCTCGCCTCGAATAAGTTCAATTCCCCCTCGCAATCTACGATTAGCAAGCTCAAGCCGCATTTCTGTTTCATGCAAACTGCCTTCCGCATCCGCCATTTTGGATTCAGGAGGGCTTTTTTGTCTTTGGCGGCCGGGCTTCCTCCTCAACTTGATTCAAAATGAACAATAATCCATAACAAAAGGTGAACTCGAAATGGCGAACTACATCATTTCCAGCGGCGAAACATGCACAGGCATCGTCCTTAATTACGGAGATCAGTTGACTGTTCAGAACGGCGGCTACGCAGTCAATACCACTGTCAACAGCGGAGGCAGCCTCTTCGTCCAGAATGGCGGCATCGCAAGCGGCGTGAAAACATCATCGGGATATGTGCGTGTTTCCAACGGCGGCTACATGGAAAATGCGGAATTGTGTTTCGGTGGGGACGGGCTGGTAACTGTTGAAAAGGGCGGCATTCTGTCTTCCGCCCAGGTCCTTGACGGCCTCGGCCTCTATGTCTACGGTTCCGTATATGATCTTGTGCTGAGCAGGTCGGAAAACAACGGCGGCAACCTGTCCGATTTGTTCCTGATGAATGGCGGATATGCGGAGAATGTGACCATCTACAGCAGCAGTTATCTGTGCATGGATAACAATACCATTGTGAATGGGCTTACTGTTCTTGAATCGAATATTATGGTCAATATCCCCGGTGGGGCGAAAATCGAGAATATGCACCAGAACCCCTTTACCCCGAATTCTCCCATCCCGACCCAGGCCATTGTCTCTTATGATTCCAGCAACCTTTCCGGTGTTTTCTACGGTTCCGGCTATCAGGTTTACTCTTCTGCACAGTCGATGGAGTCGGTCGTACTTGAGCCCAATACCTCCATGTTTGTCTGCTCGGGCGGCACGGTAAGCGATATCACCGTCAGCAGCGGGGCTGTTTTCAGCGTTGCGGACGGCGGTTCGGCAACCGGCATTCTCATTTCATCCGGCGCGAAGCTCGATCTGACTGTTTCCCCGGAAACCCGCCTGCAGGGGAAATACAACGGCAAGGCATTCGAACTGAAGAACAACGTGTTTTCCGGTCTTGTCGTGGAATCGAGGGTAAAACTCGCTGTGGCCGGCGGTGTCCTGGCCAGCAACACCACGGTCAAGTCCGGAGGAAGCATGTCTGTTCTGTCCGGCGGAACGGCTGATGACGTCACGGTCAAAGAGGACGGCTATTTTTATGTTGATGGCGGGGTCGTGAACAGTACTGTCGTCAGCGGTTCCCAGGGGAGTGAATGGTGGGACGTGCGTTTTGCGCATATGATAATCCGTCAGGACGGCGTGGCGAACGACACTGTGATCGAACGGGGCGACCTGATATTGTCCTCCGGCGGCGTCGTCAACAATATTGAGATCACCACGAGCGGTTCCATTACGGTTTTGGATGGCGCGACCGTCAACAATGCCGTAATGAATGACGGGAGTGAAGGGTATGAATCGGGAGCGATTTATGTTTCCAATGGCGGTTCCGTAAACGGTGTTACGCTCGGCAGATACAGACAGTTCCATGTCTTCGAAGGCGGTGTCGTGAGCAATGCCGTACTGAATGACGGAAGTGACAACTATGTGTATGCCGGCGGGACGGCTGACGGCGCAACGGTCAACGCCGGGGCGGTGCTGCATGTCGAGGCAGGCGGACAGGCGGCGGATGTCGAAGTGAATTCCGGTGGAAACCTGATATCCATGGAAAACATTGAAAACGTTACCGTGAACGCGGGCGGCAAACTGAACGGTTTCTCGTTCGATGAAACGCATGTCTTCTCCGAAAACATGGTCTTCGAGAATCTGCTCGTCAAATCGACGGATTCCGTTTATGTTTTTGAAGGACAGAGCGCCGGGATCAATCAGGTGCAGTCCGGCGGCAAGCTGAACGGATTCACATTCCAGGAGGACGGGACGATCAGTGGGGTCGAATTGAACAATGTTCGCATTGATAATGGAGAAGCGGGCATTCTCTATAACGGTCAGAACGTTGACTCCGTTACGGTACACAGCAACGGTGGACTGTTTGTCAGCAGCGGTGCATCTGTCGCGAATGCCTCTGTCAAGCTTTATGCCAGCATGTATGTTTCCTCCAACGGAAGCGTATCGGACGTCTCGATTCAGAGAGGACAGCTGATCGTCGAGAATGGCGGTTACGCGTCCGGTGTAACTCTCACTGCGCCCTCCAACCGCGACCAGGGTGACATTTACATCCGCAACGGTGGTATCGTCGAAGACGTCCAGATCAAGACCTTCGGCGACTGCTATGTGGAGAACGGCGCGACATTGCGGGGCGCCGTGGTGAGCGCATCCGGTTTTGTGTCCGCCTACAATGGTTCTCTGGAGAACATAGAAATCAGAAGCGGCGGCAGCGTTCATGTGAACGGGGCCGGCGAAGCTTCGGAAATCTATGTTTCAAACGGTGCATACCTTATTATAGACAGCAATACGTCGCTTTCTGCACTTCATGTCGAATCCGGCGCTTATGTGAACGGATTCAGTTTCACGCAGAGTGCCGTGTATGACAACCTTAACTCCGGCACGATCCGGGGCGTGGCTGTTTCCTCGAATACGATCAATCTTTCGTCCGGCATGACGCTGGAAGACGTGACCGTGATTGGTGGTGGCCGGTTGTTCGTTCAGGATGGCGCGGCGATCGTACATGCGGCCCTGGCCAGCGGCGGATCGGTTTCCATTGCGTCGTCGGGATCGGTTGAGGATTTGACCGTCGGAAGCGGCGCCGTATTGTCCAACAGCATTCTCAAGCACAATGCTCAGGGAATCGTTCTTGAGGGAGGCGCTGTCCTGTACGGTTCAATCCGGCTTGATACGAATCTGACCGTAAACGGTTCGATTGATGCGTCCAATGCTGACATTGTCATCGATCTGACGGACCGGACGAACCCGGAAGACGCCATCTTCAGCAACATTTCCGGGATCCAGGCGAAAACGTGGCAGATTCAGCTTGAGCAGAATCCGCAGCCTGCGACCTATGTCCTCGGGAAAAATGCGGCGGGTTTCACCGGCACAATCACCGTGTCGGACCGTCCGGGAAATTCAATCGGGACTTTGTCTCTGAGCACGGATCCCATCAGCATCGAAACGATCTCGTATAGTCTCTATCTGAATATGCAGAACGATCTTTGCTTTACCGTTTCCTCCAATATCATGAACAGTCCGGATGGCGTGTTCCTTTACAAGAACGGAACTCTTTTTGCCTCTTATCCGGAGATATCGGATCTGGATATCAACGGAGACGGCGATTTTGACCATGTCTACGTCGCAAAAGACGGAAACAATGACGGATGGACGATTCGGAACAATGGTCTTCTGACCATCATCAGCGGCGGCGCGGTTCAGAATGCCACGGTCAGCGGCGGCATAATGCATGTTTCCTCCGGAGGCACAGTCGACGGCGTCGATGTCGTGTCGAATGGATATTTGCATGTCTCGGAAGGCGGTATTGTATCCGGGCTTCGTACAGATTCCTACGGCTATGTTACGGTCTCCAGCGGCGGGCTGGTGGAGGGCGCCTATCTTTCCGGCGGCATCCGCAACCGGCTTGTGACGGTGGAACCAGGCGGTGTCCTGTCTTCCGCCGAGGTCGTCGACGGTGTCGATCTGTTCGTTTCCGGCGCAGCGCATGATATTGTCCTGAGTGCAACCAGAAACGACGGCGACTACACCGAACTGTATCTGCGTGGAAGCGGCTATGCGGAAAATGTCAATGTGTTCCGGTATGGCATCCTTGACATTCAGGACTATAGTGCAGTAAGCGGAACGGTCATCAACAGCGGCGGTTCCCTCAATTTGGGAATCAGCGCTACATTATCCGATATTACCGTCTCCTCTCAGGGACGGGCAAACATCGAGGGGAAGATCAACAACATTCAGATATCCTCAGGAGGATATGTTTCCGCGGGTAATTCAAGCTTGATCGGCGGCATCGGGATTCATAGCGGAGCCAGCGCGCATCTGAACGGCAAGGTCTATGATGCGAATGTCGCATCCGGAGCAAGCATGTACATGGGGACCTGGGGCGCGGGAACATACCGTGCGACCATTGCATCCGGTGCGTATGCATCAATCGGAAGCGGGGTTGAAATCCAGGATATGACCATCAAGGACGGAGGCCGTATTTACCTCAGCGATGTTGTTTCGGCAACCAATTTGCACGTGGAATCCGGGGCGGTTATAAACGGCCTCAAGATGGAGTCGGAACAGATATTTGAATCCGGCCTCGTGTTCTCCTCGATCGTGATCACACCCGGCACGTCGGCGTATTTCAACAACGGTCAGATGGGGATCGACGTCACGATCACTTCCGGCGGATACCTTTCGACGAGTAACGGAGCTGTCGCGGAGAATGTGACCGTTTCCTCCGGCGCCAGACTGGACGTTTACAGCGGGGCGAATGTTAATCAGGTTTCGGTTTCGTCCGGGGCAAGTTTATCCGTCAACGGCGGAGCGAACATGGATGACATTACGGTGTCTTCCGGCGGTAATTTCCGTTATGCGGTTGATGCGCATGCAACTCATATTGGCCTTAAAGCGGGGGCCAGAATCAACAACATCGCCCTGGCGAATGCGATTTCCGCGGATTCGCTGGACGACTTCGTGATTTCCGGAGGAATCGTTTCCTCGACGGATGCGACGGTTTATTCCGGACAGGTAGCCTCCAATATTACCGTTCAGTCGGGCGGTGCGCTTACGATTCAGAACGGCGCTGTGATGAAGGGGCTTGTTCTTTCCTCCGGCGCCAGACTTCAGCTTCCCGGCGGAGCCGTTCTCGAGGACATGTCTTTCATGTCCGGGGCATATGTGAACAACATCCTGATTTCCGAAGATGCGGCATATGAGTCGATGAGCGGGTTTGTCCTGACGGGCGGAACCGTGGCTTATAGTGGCTCCTGGGGAAGTTGGATCAATGCGAATCTGTATCTCGGCCAGTCCGCCGCCGATACGCTTGTCGAATCCTTCACCCGTCTGTATGTCAGTTCCGGAGCTCAAGCCGGGAATACGGAAGTGCTGGGCGAATTGCGCGTTCTGAATGGCGGCATGGCAACTGATACCGTCGTTCAGTCCGGCGGATATGCCTGGACCTCCCGCGGTGCATTCGATCGCATCACGGTGAATCCCGGCGGACGTCTTGAAGTGAACTGGTATGGCAGCGCCAGCATCGTGTTCAATCCGTGGCAGGGCAGCATTTCGTCGAACAGCTATTCGACGGTCACCTATCTTGACCGTGATGCGAATGTGTATTACGGAGGTCCCGGCGTCGGCACGATCAGCAAGGCGGATTCGTTCGGTTCGCTGAATATCTGCGTATGTGCTTTATACGCCGTGGAGCGGCACGATCATAGCCGAAGAAGGCGCGACCGTGACGGATCTTGAACGTGATGCAAGTATTTACTACGGCGGGCAGGAAGCCGGTTTCATTTTGAAGGCCGATTCCCTTCAGAACCTCACCGTGACATCGGGCAACAGTGTGATTGTCTACAGCGAGGGCATAGCGTCCGACCTGAACATCCTGTCCGGTGGTGCGCTCATTGTTGAGGACGGCGGCGTGGCGGAGAGTCTTTATGTCAACACGGCCGGAACGGCTTTTATTTCGAGCGGAGCGTCCGCCACGGTGAAATACAATCCCTGGAGCGGAACCGTCATCGCGGACAATGATGCCGATGTGACCTATCTTGACCGGGATGCCAGTGTTTACTACGGCGGAGAAAAAACCGGTTTCCTTCGGAAGGGCGACAACGTCAGTGCTTGGGCGATTGCGTCCGGCAACAGCGCGATCATCTTTGAAGGCGGCGTGGCGGACGACTTGATCGTGAACAACGGAGCTGTTCTCAATATCCAGAGCGGCGGTTCTGCGAATGTCGCATATAATCCGTGGGACGGCGTCATCAACGTCGCCGAAGGCGGATCCGTAAGCCGCATGGACCGCAAGGACAACGTGTATTACGGCGGATATCAGTCCGGCGTGATCAGCCGCGGCAACGAACTGAATGGTCTGACCGTGACGAGCGGCAACAGCGCAATCGTGTACAGCGGCGGAAAGCTCACCGACCTGCGGACGGATTCTTATGGTTATGTGTACGTTTCGAGCGGCGGCGCCGTGGAGAACGCCTATCTTTCCGGCGGGATCGGCGACCGGACGGTATTCCTCGAATATGGCGGCGTGATCTCTTCGGCGCAAGTCGTCGACTCCATTCAGCTCTATGTCGCCGGTTCGGCGTACGATATTGCCGTGAACGACGGGCAGGCGGACTGGTTCCGGAGCATCCTGGTCATGGCCGGCTCAGGCTATGCTGAGAACATTACGATCGGCAGCAATGGACGGCTCGAAGTGTTTGAGGCAGCCAAAGTCAACGGCGCGTCCGTCCTCTCCGGAGGATATTTCTATGCCGACGGATACGATGTCATGAGCAATGTCACGGTCCACGCCGACGGCCAGATGGAGCTCCACAACAATGCTTCCGTCGTCGATCTGAACGTGGAGGCAGGGGGCAGACTGTATCTGTACGACAATGTCGTCCTGCAGAATGCGACACTCCAGCAGGGCGTGTTTGTAAACGGCTTCGAGCTTCCGACGACCCAGGTGATCAACGGCGACCTTGTTTTCTCCTCGCTTGCGGTGACGAACGGCGCAAGTGCCGAGCTTAACTGGAACCAGACGGCCATTGGGATCACCGTGAATCCCGGCACGACTCTGACGATCAATGACGGCGCCACGGCGGAAGACGTGATCGTCTCCTCCGGGGCCAACCTCTGGTTCCGCAACAATGCAGACGCGAGGAATGTCCAGTTTGCATCCGGCGCGACGTTCAACAACATCACGCTGAATGAGGATATCAGCTTTGCCGAGCTCAACAATGCAGTGATTTCCGGCGGCAAGATCGTCCGGAACGATACCGTCTGGTGGGGGGCGGAAGCAGCCCTGTATTCCGGGCAGACCGCGAGCGACACGCTCGTCAATCCCCAGACGTACCTCTATGTGTATGATGGTGCCGTCGCCAGCGGTACGACCGTGTTCGGCGCGCTTTATGCAAACAACGGCACCGCCGTCAAGACGACCGTCGAGTCCGGCGGATTTGTTTATACCGATTGGTCCGGACGGTTTGAGCAGACCACAGTCAAATCCGGCGGCTCTTTCCAGATGAACTGGTACGGCAGCGCCACGGATTTGACGATCGAATCCGGCGGCAGATTCGATATGAGCAACGAAGCCTATCTCTCCGGGCTTCATGTCGAATCGGGCGCGTTCGCGAACGGGTTCTATTTCACGAAAGACGCGACGTATGAAAACCTGAGTTCCTGCACAATCCAGGGCGCCATCGTTTCTTCCGGTTATTACATTGATTTGCATCAGAACCAGGTGCTGGAAGACACGCTGGTGGATGCGGGCAGGCTGACGGTCCGGGACGGAGCCGTCGCGCGGCGTACGACTGCGGTCAACGGCGGATCGATCATCGTCAGTTCGACCGGTATCGCCGACACGATCACGATCGGGAGCGGCGCAACGTTGTCGAACAGCATTCTGCCGTATGGATCCGGCATCCTCACTCTGGAAGGAGGCGCGCGTCTGTACGGCGCGATCCGTCTGGGGACGAACCTGACGGTGAACGGAGCGATCGACGCGGGCAATTCGGACGTCGTGCTTGATTTGACGAAACGGTCTCCGGAAGATACGATCATGATAAGCGATATTTCGGGCTTTGATCCGAACAGCTGGACGATCGAGCTTGCTCTGGAACCTGAATTCGGGACGTACATCCTCGGCGGAAATGCGGCGGCTTTTGCCGGTACGATCACGGTCCGCAGTCAAAACGGCCAGACGTTCGGCAGTCTTTCCCTGGCGGACAGCTCTTTGAGCTATGACACGGTGTCATACAGTCTGTCTCTGAACGAACAGTCCGCTCTCTGCTTCACGATATCCTCGAATATTGCGGGAAGTTCCGACGGCGTGTTCCTTTACAAGAATACGGCCTTTGCGGCATCGTATCCGGACGTGTCCGAACTGACGATCGGGTCGGAATATGCATGCGATCATGTCTATGTGGTGAGCGCAGGCGACAATTCCGGATGGTCGGTAGAGCAGGGCGGCTTCGTGAACGTGACAAACGGCGGCAGTGTGGAGTCTTTCGCGGTCCATTCCGGCGGTAGCGTCAATTTCGGCAAGGGCGGGACCGGAAGCGGGATCCTGATCGATTCGACCGGCGTGATGAACGTTTGTTCCGGCGGCATCGTCGGCGGGATCATGGTGGAATCGAACGGACGGGTGTATGTATCCGAAGGCGGCATCGTATCCGGCCTGCAAACGAATTCCTACGGATACGTGTCGGTTTTCAGCGGCGGCCTGCTGAAAGACGCGTATCTTTCCGGCGGCATCAGCAACCGGCTGGTCACGATCGGGAACGGCGGCGTCATCTCTTCCGCTCAGGTCGTCAACGGCGTCGATCTGTTTATGTCCGGTTCCGCATATGATATTATCGTGAGCGACGGAAGGACGAACGGAGACTACAGTGAATTGTTCGTTCGCGGCGGCGGATATGCGGAAAATGTCTCGGTCTGCATTCGCGGGACCCTGGATGTTCAGGATTCCGGTACGGTCAGCAGCGCGATCATCGGCAGCGGCGGTTCCCTCTACCTGGGCAACTCCTGCACGGTGTATGGTCTGCAGATTCAGTCTCAGGGCCGTGCTTCTGTCCACGGGACTGTCAACGGCGTTCATGTTTCCTCTGCAGGGTATATGTCCGCGGGGAACGGGGGTACCATCAACGACATTCTGATCGATTCCCGGGCAAGCGCCAATCTGAACGGCAAAGTGCAGGGCATATTTGTTTCCAGCGGCGGCAGCCTGTATATGGAATCGTGGGGAGCCGGAGTATCCGGAATGACGATCGAAAGCGGCGCTTACGCTTCGTTCGGAAGCGGGATCGGAATGCAGGATGCGACGGTGAAGACCGGCGCACGCATCTATGTCAACGACATGGCCTCCGCCGCCGGCATAACAGTGGAATCCGGCGCGAATGTCAACGGATACCTGCTGGAGGAGGGGCAGACCTTCGAATCCGGAATGACGCTTTCCTCCATGCGGATTTCTTCCGGCGCGTCGGTCACTCTCAACAACGGTCAGAGCGGCATCGGCGTGACGATCTCGTACGGCGGCGTGCTGGTCGCCAACAACGGCGCGGGCGCGAGCGATGTGACGATTTCCTCCGGCGCCAGAATGAACGTCAACAACGGCGCGAACACCGCACAGATATCGGTTTTGTCGAATGCGTCCCTGGAGATCGGCGACGGGGCGAATGCGGATGGCGTGTCGGTGGCATTCGGCGGCAATTTCCGTTATGGAACGAATGCCCATGTGAGCCATCTTGAGCTGGATGCCGGAGCGAGGATCAACAATATCACGCTTCAGAACGCTATTTCCGCGGAGACGATGGACGGCTTTGTGATCTTCGGCGGCGTGGTGTCGGCGACCGATGCCGTGGTCTATTACGGCCAGGTTGCTTCCGATATCACGATCCTGTCCGGCGGTTCTCTCACGATCAGCAGCGGCGCGTCGGTGAACGGTCTTGTCGTTTCCTCCGGCGCCAGAATCCTGGTCCCGAACAGCGCGACGGTCAACAGTGTGACAGTGCTTTCCGGCGCATTCGTGAACAGTTTCATGTTCGCCTCGGATACGACTTACGATACGATGAGCGGATTCGTCGTTACCGGCGGGACCGTGACACAGGGTAATGCCAACCTGTATCCCGAACAGGGCGCGGTCAATACGGTCGTCAATTCCCAGACCCGGCTCAACATCAGCGGCGGAGCGACGGCTTCCTCCACGACCGTGTTCGGGTCCATCTACGTCTCTTCCTACGCGAATGCGTCCGAGACCGTTGTGATGTCCGGCGGATATGCCTGGACTTCCCGCGGCGCATTCGATCGCATCACGGTGAATTCCGGCGCAAGACTTGATGTGAACTGGTACGGCAGCGCCAGCATCGTGTTCAATCCGTGGCAGGGGAGCATTTCGTCGTACAGCTATTCGACGGTCACCTATCTTGAACGGGAAGCGAACGTGTACTACGGCGGCGGAAAAGCCGGCTTGATCAGCAGGGCGGATTCGTTCGATTCGCTGAATATCACGAGCGGCAACAGCGCGATCGTGTACGAAGGCGGCGTGGTGAACAGCGTGTATGTGAACCAGGGCGGCGTGCTGACCGTTCAGAGTGGCGGTTCGGCTGACGTCCTCTTCTCCCCGTGGACCGGTACGATCACGGTGGAAGACGGGGCGATCGTGACCATGCACGACCGTGATGCAAAGTTCTATTACGGTGGCGACAAAGACGGCATGATCTTCAAGACCGACTCCGTCGATGTCTTTACCGTCGAAGCCGGGAACCGCGCGGTCGTCTATGCGGGCGGTTCCGCTTCCGAACTGCATATCAAGTCCGGCGCACAGGCTGTGATCGAATCGGACGGCACGGCGGATCACGTCTATGTCAACAGGGACGGGACCCTGATCGTTTCGAACGGTGCGGCCGCGACAGTCGAGTTCAATCCCTGGAGCGGCACCGTCATCGCGGATGACGGCGCGGACGTGACATACAAGGATCGCGATGCGAACGTGTATTACGGCGGGACTGTGCCCGGCTACATTCAGAAGGGCGATGAACTGAACGGTATGACGGTCACGAACGCCAACAGCGCGATCGTGTACGAAGGCGGCGTGATGAAGGATGCGACCGTGGAAGACTCCGCGATGATCTCGATTCAGAGCAGCGGTGTGGTGAACAGCGCGACGGTCACTTCCTACGGGCGGATCTATGTCTCCAGCGGCGGCGTGGTGAACAACGCGACAGTCGACCTCGACGGACGGATCTATGTCTCCTATGGCGGCTCGGCAAACGATGTCCTCATCAACAGTGCCGGATGGGAAAACGGCATGTATGTCTCTTCCAGAGGGACAGTGAACGGCGCGACCGTCAACAATGGCGGCTACCTGTATGTTTCCAACGGCGCATCCGCTGCAAACATTGTTGAAAACGGCGGCCGGATCGACTTGGGAAGCAATGCGTTTGCGACCTTTGCCTCCAACACGTTCAGCGGAGTGGTCGTGACGCCTTATAACGATGCGACGGCGCACTCCGGGACAACGGCTTGCGGCACGATCATGGAGGGCGGCTGGTTCTGGGTCTATGATGGCGGTCTGATAAATGAAGCCGTCATCCACTCCGGCGTCATCTATGTTTCCAGCGGCGGCACGGCGAACCATGTGGTCTTCACGGATATCGGCGGAACCAACGGTCTCAATGTTTACTATGGCGGTTTCGCAAGCGATGTGACGGTCTGTTCCTCCGGCAGCATGTATGTTTCCAGCGGCGGCACGGCGACGGATATCGATGTCGCCTCCGGAGCCATCTTGTGGGCCTACAATAATGTCACGGTGAACAATGTGACGTTCGAGTCCGGCGCGAAACTCAACAACATTACGCTTACGGCGGATACTTCCTTCGCAACCCTCGGCAATATCGTTGTTTCCGGTGGCATCGTCATGCAGGATGCTTCGCTGTATGCCGGTCATACGGCCAGCAATACGTTCGTTGACTCCTATGGAAGTCTTTATCTCCGCAACGGCGCGGTCGCCAGTGATACGACCGTATTCGGCGGGATTGTGGTAAGCAACGGCACGGCGACGAATACCGTTCTCTCGTCCGGTGCATACGCAAGAAACGACGGGTATTATGGTACTTATGACCAGATCACGGTCAAAGATGGCGCTTCCTTTAACTTGAACTGGTATTGCAGCGCCACCGGGATCGTGATCGAGTCCGGCGGTCGCGTCAATGTGGACAACTCCTGCTATGTATCCGGTATTCAGGTCGAATCCGGCGCGTTTATGAACGGGTTCTACTTTACGGACAATGCAGTGTATGACAGCTTCAGTTCCTGCACGATCCGGGGCGCTGTCGTTTCCGCAGGAAACAATGTTTATGTGCGAGGGGGCCAGGTTTTGGAAGACATTGCCCTTGCCGGCGGACAAATGACGGTTCAGGACGGCGGTGTTGCACGGCGCACGATGGTAACGGACGGCGGCACAATTGTAATCACGTCGACCGGTATCGTCGATACGCTCACGATCGGAAGCGGCGCGGTGTTGTCGAACAGCGTGCTTCCGAACGGCGCCGGTGCGATCACACTGGAAGACGGCGCGCGTCTCCGTGGCGCCATTCGTCTTGGGGCGAACTTGACGGTGAACGGCGCGATCGATGCGGCCGATTCGGATATTGTGCTTGCTCTGACGAGCCGCACCCAGGAAGATGGAATCATGGTCAGCGATATTTCGAGTTTCGCTCCGAGATCCTGGACGGTGGAAGTCGCATTGGACCAGATGTTCGGGACGTACGTCCTCGGCGGGAATGCGGCGGACTTTGCCGGCACGATCACGGTTCGCAGTCAAAACGGCCAGACGTTCGGCGAACTTTCCCTGACGGAAAGCTCGTTCAGCTATGATACGGTGTCGTATGCGCTCAGCGTGAATGATCGGGAATCGCTTTGTCTTACTGTCTCCTCCAACATCGCAGGAAACACGGATGGCGTATTCCTTTACAAGGATGGCGCGTTCGTCGCATCGTATCCTGAAATATCCGACTTGACAGTAACCGGGAACGGCGAATTCAACCATGCGTATGTGGTGAAGGCCGGAAGCAATCAGGATTGGATTGTGCTTGAGGGCGGCGTCGTGAACGTTACCGGCGGCAATCTGGAGTCCGCCACGATCTATTCCAGCGGCACGATCAATCTCGGCAAAGATGGAACGGGCAATGGCATCAGCATCAACTCGAACGGCACGCTGAACGTTTTCTCCGGCGGTATCGCCGACGGGCTCGCAGTGGGATCGTACGGGCGGGTTTTTGTGTCGGAAGGCGGACTTGCTCAGGCGGTCGATGTTTTGAGCCGTGGACAAGTCTATGTCACAGGCGGGACCGTCAACAATGCCTCCGTCACCGGTTACGGGTCCATGACCGTTTCCCGTGGAGGCTATGTGGAAGGAGCCACTGTCAACGTCTACGGAAGAATGTTTGTTTCCGACGGCGGATACGCGGACTATTCCGTAGTCAGCGGATATGATGCCTATCTGTTTGTTTCCAACGGCGGCGTCGCGGATCATACGACAGTCGCTTACGACGCCCATCTGGAGCTCTACAGCGGCGCTGTCGCCAACGACACGATCGCCAGCGGCTGGTTCAATATTTACAATGGCGGCGTCGCGAACAATACGACGGTCGGCAACGGAATCGGCGGGTACGGGACGATCATTTCTTCCGGCGGAACGGCGAACGGCACGACGGTCGCCAACGGCGGATCTCTGTATATTTCCAACAGCGGGAGCGCGAACGGCGTGGTTGTGGATAATTACGGCTATGCATATGTCGGCAGCGGTGCTTTCCTTCAGAACGCCACGATCCGAGGTGGAGCAATGGTGTATCTCCAGGATGCGACTTTTGTCACGAACACGACGATCGAATCCGGCGCATATGTGAACGGGTTCAAGCTGGAGGCCCTGCAAACAACGGTCGAAAACGGCATGGTCTTCTCCTCCGTCCTGGTCGGCAATGGTTATTCGGGAGACATCAACAAGGGACAGAGCGGAACAGACCTGACCGTATTGTATGGAGGAACTCTGAACGTCAATAACGGCGGCAGCGCCGATCTCATCAACGTTTCGTCGGGTGCGAACCTGTCGATCAATGCCGGTGCGAACGCGAATCAGCTGTTTGTTTCGTCGGGTGCGAACCTGACGATCAAAAACGGTGCGAACGCGGAAAATGTGGCGATCCTGGCAGGCGCCAATTTCCATTATGAAAACAATGTCACGGTCAATCATATTGATTTCGAGGCAGGCGCGCGCATCAACAACATCATGATGGGAGAGTCCATCAGCGTCGATTCCCTTCAGACATTCGTGCTTTCCGGCGGTATCGTCGCCAATGGCGATGCTGAACTCTATTACGGCCAGATCGCTTCCGACCTTGTCGTGTCCTCCGGCGCCCGTCTGACGATCCGCAACGGCGCGGACGTGAAGGGGCTCATCGTCTCCTCCGGAGCGATGCTGCAGATAGAGAGCGACTTCGTTGCGGAAGACGTGACGTTCCAGTCCGGAGCGTATGTGAACAACATCAGATTCTCTGAGGATACGACCTATATCTCCATGGAAGACCTTGTCGTGTTCGGCGGCACTGTTGTCGGCAACTGGTGGTCGTGGACAGAAGCAAGTCTGAATTTCGGTCAGACGGCCAGCGATACGGTTGTCGATTCGTATGCCAGACTTCACCTTTATAACGGAGCCACGGCGAATGACACGATGGTCAAGGGGGCTCTCTATGTGTACGAAAACTCCATCGCGTCCGAGACTATCGTTCAGTCCGGCGGATCTGCCTGGACCTCCCGCGGTGCATTCGAACGCATCACGGTGAATCCCGGCGGACGTCTTGAAGTGAACTGGTACGGCAGCGCCAGCATCGTGTTCAATCCGTGGCAGGGCAGCATTTCGTCGAACAGCTATTCGACGGTCACTTATCTCGGCCGGGAAGCGAACGTGTATTACGGCGGTCCCAGCGTCGGCGTAATCAGCAAAGCGGATTCGTTTGGTTCGCTGAATATCACGAGCGGCATGCGTATGTGCTTTATACGCCGTGGAGCGGCACGATCATAGCCGAAGAAGGCGCGACCGTGACGGATCTTGAACGTGATGCAAGTATTTACTACGGCGGACAGGAAGCCGGGGTTATCCTGAAGACAGATGCTGTCAGCGGATTTACTGTTGAAGCCGGAAACAGCGCGATCATCTATGCGGACGGCATAGCAACGGATCTTCAGGTCCAGTCCGGCGCCCAGCTGAAGGTCGAGTCTGACGGCAAGGCGGAAAACGTCTATGTGAATAAAAACGGGACGCTGATTGCTTCGAGCGGAGCCGTCGTTTCTGTGGAATACAACCCCTGGAGCGGAACAGTGGTCGCGTCGGACGGTGCGGAAGTCACGTTCAAAGATCGTGATGCCATGGTCTATTACGGAGGCGATGCGTCCGGATTCCTGCAGAAAGCCGATTCCTTCAGCAACATGACGGTCACGTCAGGAAACCGTGCGATCGTGTACGAAGGCGGCGTGATGGAAGATACGATCGTAAACAGTGCTGCCGTGCTTGAAGTTCTGAGCGGCGGCACGGCGGAAGTGGCGTTCAACCCGTGGGGCGGTGAAGTGACCGTTGCCGAGGGCGGAACGTATACGAATCTTTCCCGTGCATACAACGTGTATTACGGCGGAAATCAGTCCGGTCTGGTCAGCCGCGGCGATGAAATGAACGATCTGACCGTGACAAGCGGCAACAGCGCGATCGTGTACAGCGGCGGAAAGATTACCGACCTGCGGACGGAATCCAACGGGAATGTCCGGGTTTCGAGCGGCGGCCGGATCGAAGGCGCATATCTGTCCGGTTATATTCGGGATAGACGTATTACGGTTGAAGACGGCGGCGTCATCACGTCCGCCCAGGTCGTCGATAACGTCGAACTGTACGTGTCCGGATCGGCTCAGGACATCGTTCTGAGTGCGGGCAGCATGCATCTTTGCGATAGCGGATATGCGGACAATGTGTCCGTGCAGAACGGCGGCTATCTGGTTGCGTACAACTCCAGTTTTGTTGATGAGACGGTCATCAATGGCGGCAGTCTTGATGCATGTGACAACGCGAAGATCAACCATGCCTCCGTTACCGCAAATGGCCAGATCACGGTTCGCCACAATGCCTTTGCTACAGACCTGAATGTGGCATCCGGGGGCAGATTGTATCTGTACGACAGTGCCATTTTGCAGAACGCCACGCTGGCGCAGGGCGCTTATATGAACAATTTCGAGCTGCGGGCGAACAACGTAATCGAAAAGGACCTTGTCTTCTCCTCGCTTGCTGCGACGAATGGCGCAAATGCCAACCTTTACCGGAGCCAGACGGCTCTGGATATTACAGTGAACGCAGGTGCGACACTGACGATCAACGATGGCGCCTGGGCGGAAGACGTGATCGTCTCCTCCGGGGCCAACCTCTGGTTCTACAACAATGCCAACGCGAGAAATGTCCGGTTCACCTCCGGCGCGAAGTTGAACAATATCACGTTGAACGCGGATGCCAGCTTTACAGCACTCAACAACGCCGTGATCTCCGGCGGCGAGATCGTCCGGAATCCCAACTACTGGTGGTGGACGGATGCATCCCTGTATTCCGGGCAGACGGCCGTCGACACGCTCGTCAATTCCCAGACGCGCCTTTATGTGAGTGATGGTGCCGTTGCCAGTGATACGACCGTGTTCGGCGAGCACATCGTAAGCTGGGGCGGCAAAGCGGTTGACACGATCGTTGAATCCGGCGGTTATGCAAGAGTCGCCGAAAGCGGTACGATCAGCGGCATGACCGTCCTTTCCGGCGGCCGTGCCCGCGTGGAACAGAGCGCGGGTCTTGTTTCCGGCCTGTTCGTCGCGTCCGGCGGCACACTGGAAGACTCGTACCTGAAGAAGGGCGATATGGTCGATCTCGGCAACGGTGCGGTCCTCCGCGGCTCTATCCGGAATGCAGCGAACCTGAACCTGGCTGCCGGCGTCGAAGTCGGCGAAGCATCCATCACCATGGACTTCACGGGCCGCAGTACGAACGACGGGACGATGTTCAGCAACATGGCGGGTCTGAGCGTTTCGAACATGGATCTGATCGTCAATTCCGCGCAGTCCTACGGTGTCTACACCATCGGCGCGAATGCCGCCGACTATGCCGGTACGATCACGGTCAGGAACGAATCCGGGACCGTCTACGGACAACTGTCTCTCGCGCAGCCGCGCATTTCCTGGGAGGTCGCAGATTATGTCCTCTCTCTCAATGCCGCGAATGAACTGTGCCTGACGATCGGTTCCAATATCCCAGAGGGCGCGGGCATCCTGCTCTACAAGAACGGACAGCTCGTCGATGATTCCCTCCAGTCCTCCTATGAACTCATTGTCCCCGTGAACGATTACGAACACATGTTCGTCGTCTCCAACGGCATTGCCGAGGAGACCCGTGTAAACGGAGGCGGCGTGATGACTGTGATGAGCGGAGGCAAGGCAAATGCGACTCACAATGGAGGGACCGTAAATATTGGAG
>CACYZF010000014.1 GCA_902778895.1 uncultured bacterium | reverse complement strand
ACATCTGGCTCTGCCACTCGTTCGTGCCGTCCAGCCAGAACCCGATCTGGCCGAAGGCATAGTCGCCGCCGACGAGCTGAAACATCACGTCGGAAATACCGTTGCCGTTGATATCGCTCTTCGCGCCCGCCAGGACGGCCGCGCCGACCGAGACGGACAGCACCTCGTCCGCGCCCAGATTCAGCGTGTAATCCGTACCTTCGATATTCACTGTCTGGCCGACTTCGAGCGTGCCGAGCGCAGTTCCTGCTTTGTTCAGGACATCGATGGATAAGCCGAATCCGGCGGCATCGCCCGCCAGTTTGTACGTGCCGTTCTCCTGTGAGCCGGCGACGGTGAGCGTACAGGAATATGTGCCGCCGATGCCGTAGTTGAGCTTATCCACGCAGATTTCGTCTGAGCCCAGCGCGGAGATGTCGAAATCGAGGATGCCGCTGTTCATCGTGATCGTCTGGCTGGACAGATTGGCGAATCTGCCGGTGATCCTGCCGCAGGTGACCGCGAGGTCGGAAACCTGGGCTCCCGCGGAGACGCGGAGAAGGCCGTCGGATCCGATGTGAGAGTTCTGAAGGGATGCGCCGCTGTCAAGTCTGGCCAGTCCGCCGCTGCTGACCGTAAGCCGGGAAACGGTTCCCTGGATGGTCGCCGATCCTCCCTTGTAAACGCTCACGCCGCTGGCGATTGCGTTCGCCTTCACCGTGGCGGTCGCGCCGCTGAAAATCGACGCGGAGATCAGGGTTCCCTTGCTTTCCACCGTCAGAATGCCGCCGCTGCTCGCGGTTACGCCGTTTGCGAGTCCGCTCGAATTGATGACCATGCCGGCACGCTCGATCACCGGAGTCGGGTCTATTTTCCCGCCCAGTTCGGGCTGGTCGAGACGTCCGGGATTCAGATCGCCTGTCCCGCCGGAGGAAGCCAGATACGTATTGAATGCCATGCCGCCGCTGCCGACCGAAACGAGGCCGCCAAAGGCGACTTTCGTGTTGCTGGCGCTGCCGGCCTCAATCAGGGAAGGCTTTCCGCCGATGCCGGGCTCCAGCGCGTGGAACGCCTCGATCACGAGGAGGCCGCCGTTTCCGACTTCCGTCTGGAATGCGCTTCCGCCTGCAATGTTGAGGCGACCGGAGGTGGCTACCGAGCAGCCGGACGCGATTCCGTCCCGGCTGATGTTGATCACGCCGGTGGCTGATGCCCGGTTGCCGACGATCTTGCCGCCTTTGAAAACGTTGATCGTGCCGTTCCTGACGATGGTTCCGGTCAGCTGCCCTCCGCTGGAGACCCTTACGATGCCTCCGGAAAGATAGACTTTGGAAACATCGGTGGCAAACAGGTTGACAATTGCTCCGGTATGAGCGTGGATGGTCGCCGCAGTGGCCCCGGATTCGATGGTCATGGTGCCGCCGGAAGAGAGGGTCGTGCTTGTCGCGGTCCCGGCGACAGTCAAAGTTCCATTGGTCACAGTGTTGCTTGTTGCGGTTCCGGTGGCTTCCACGGACATGTCGGCGTTGGTTACGGTATTGCTTGTGGCGGTCCCGGCGACGGTCAATTCTCCGCCGGTTGCGACGGTGTTGGCCGCGGTTCCGCCGGTGGAAACGACCATCGCCCCGCCGGAGACATAAGTTTCCGCTATCTGGCCGCCGTTGGAAACAAACACTTTCCCGGCGGAAAGGTGCGTGACCGAGGCGTTTCCGCCCTCCTGAATCGTCATGGAGGTTTTTTCATCCTTCAAATACGTATCAGTCGCATTTCCCTCAAGAACGCAGTGTGCGCTTGTCAGGAACGTCGAGCTACTTACAACCCCACCGGCGTAGACATACAGAGTTCCGCTGAGATCCATCGTCGTATTGATTGCCGTTCCGTCGCTGCGAACATAAAAAATGTTGGTCAGTGTCGTATTCGAGGTTACGCCGCCTCCCGCGACAGACATGGAGGCGTTGCCGGAAATGTTTGTTGCGATGCCATGGACATACAATTTTCCGGCATACGGTCCGGAGAACGTTATGCCATGAGCCTGCCCGCCGGACGAAACGGACATGGTGGCGCTGTAGACCGTTGTATTGCTGGCTATACCGCCGGACAGGACTTTCATATATGAGGAGTCTCCTGCCGTCGTACCGATAGCTTTGCCGCCATTCATGACGGTTGCACTGTAGCAGTATTGGAAAACAATATTTTCCGCAGTGCCGTAGATTTCGACATTTTTGTTGTGAATGCTTCCGCCGGAGGAAAGGACGCCGGAAGAAATGATTTCAGTAGCCATGATGAAAACTCCTTGATTCTGAAAACAGGGGAAATTGTTTCGACTTCAGAGATAATATAGCACTCTTCACAGAAAATACAAGAGGCGGAACTGGAATTGACTAATATTCTTGTCCCTGCAGTTTATCTTCGGGACACCGGACGGGAAATGGCCGCCGGATTATGGTCCGGTTTTTGTTCCTGCCTTCTATGTTTTTCCGACTGGCTATTTGATTTTTTTCAAAAGGGTGCTATAGTATTTAGATAAAACCGGACGGGACGGTATTTTTCTAGATGCCTTCCCGAAAAAACACGCAAACAAAAACAGGAAACAGAAGAGTATGGACATCATCGTCATGCCGACCGCCGCGGAAGCGGAACTCCTCACCGCCCGTATCATCGCCGACGCCATCAACGCCAAGCCGTTCTACAAGCTGGGACTCGCCACCGGGCGCACCATGGAAAACGTGTACGCCAATCTGGTGAAGATGTACAAGGCCGGCAAGGTCGACTTCTCCCGTGTGATCTCGTTCAACCTCGACGAATACGTCGGACTGAAGGGAACCGCCGAGAAGAACAAGGATTCCTACCGCTACTTCATGAACTATCACCTCTTCAATCATGTGAATATCGACAAGCGCAACACGCACGTGCCGAACGGTTTTGCTCCTGCGAACGAACTTGAGGCTGCGGCAGCAGCGTACGAAGAGGAAATGGAAGACGCCGGCGGCGTGGATATGCAGCTCCTCGGCATCGGCCGCAGCGGACACATCGGGTTCAACGAGCCGATGTCCTCCTTCTCCAGCCGCACCCGCGTGGTGACCCTCACCAAGACCACCTACGAGCAGAACTCCCCGCTCTTCAAGAAGCCGGAAGACATGCCGATGCGCGCCATGACCATGGGCGTCGGCACCTGTCTCGACGCGAAGCGCCTCCTGCTCCTGGCCACTCACAAGGAGAAAGCCAATATCATTGCGGCCGCCCTCGAAGGCCCGGTTACCAGCATGATCTCCGCCACCGCGCTGCAGCTCCATGAAAACGCGGTCGTGGTCCTGGACGCCGACGCCGCATCCAAGCTCAAATACAAGGACGAATACGCGTTCCAGTTCGCCAACGATCCGAAGTGGGCCGCCTATCAGCCCGCCAAGCGCAAATCCTCCCGCAAGGCGAAGTAAACACAGGGAAGTAAACTACCATGAAAATCCTCGTCATCAACGGGCCGAACATGCAGCTGCTCGGACGGCGCAAAGCCGAGTTCTACGGGATGAAAACGCTCCCGGAGATCGAGGCCGACCTCCGCGCGGTCGCCGATTCGCTCGGCGTGACGGTCGATTTTTTCCAGAGCAATCACGAAGGCGCGATCTGCGACAGGATCGCGGACGCGATTGCGGGCGGGGTCGACGGCATCGTCATCAACCCCGCCGCCTATACCCACACCAGCATCGCCATCCACGATGCGCTGGAAGCCGCCGCGATCCCGGCGGTCGAGGTGCACATGAGCAATATTCAGGCGCGGGACGATTTCCGCCGGACGTCGCTCACAGCCCCCGCCTGCGTCGCACAGATCGCCGGTCTTGGCGCCGATGGTTACGAGTTCGCCCTCCGGGCGCTCGTCCGCCGCATCTCCGCCGCTTCCGGTCAAACCCGTTAACCACAACCCAATCAACGCTAACCCCGGGTGCAATATGAAAATCGATGAAATCAAAACGATCGTAAAACTCATGTCGGACAACGATCTGACCGAGTTCAAAATCGAGTCGGATGAAATGACGCTCTGTCTCCGCAGAGCCGCGCGTCAGCAGTCCGCGCCCGCACCTGTATTTGTTCCGGCCGCCGTTCCCGCGGCAGCCGCTCCCGCCGTCGCGATTCCCCCGGCCGCCGTTCCTGCCGTCCAGGAACCCGCCAAGGCCGCGCCCGCATCCGCCGGGCACGGTTCCCCGGATCCCGCCAAGGTCATCGAATCCCCCACAGTCGGCACGTTCTACCGTTCGAGCGCCCCGGGCGCCGAGCCGTTCGTGAAAGTCGGCAGCCATGTGGAAGCCGATACGACCGTGGCCGTGGTCGAGGCGATGAAGGTCATGAACGAGATCAAGGCCGAAAAGAGCGGCGTGATCAAGGAGATCCTTCTGGAGAACGGCCAGCCCGTGGAATACGGCCAGCCGCTTTTCGTGCTTGAGTAATCACTGCCGGAGACAGGTTTCCCATGTTCAATAAAATCCTGATCGCCAACCGCGGCGAAATCGCAGTGCGGGTCATCCGCACCTGCCGCGAGATGGGCATCAAAACCGTGGTCGTGTATTCCCAGGCCGACGAGGACAGTCTCCCCGTCCGTCTGGCCGACGAGGCCGTCTGCATCGGGCCAGCGCCCGCCACGCAGAGCTACCTCATGATCGAACGCATCATCAGCGTGGCCGAGATCGGCGATGTCGATGCGATCCATCCCGGCTACGGCTTCCTTTCCGAAAATCCGCAGTTCGCGCAGATTTGCAAGGACTGCAAGATCGAATTCATCGGCCCGACCGCCGAACAGATGAGCGCCATGGGCGACAAGGCGTCCGCCCGCGAGACCATGCGCAAGGCCGGCGTGCCCGTCACGCCCGGCAGCAACAACGTCGTCCTCTCTGAGGATGCGGCGCTCGAAGAGGCGCACAAACTCGGGTATCCGGTCATCATCAAGGCCACCGCGGGCGGCGGCGGACGCGGCATGCGTGTGGCTCACAACGACGCCAGCCTGATCCAGGGCTTCCACGCTGCCATGACCGAGGCGGAACGCGCCTTCGGCAACGGCGACGTCTACATTGAAAAGTTCATTGAGAACCCCAAGCACATCGAGGTGCAGATTCTCGCCGACAAGTTCGGAAACGTGGTCTGCCTCGGCGAACGCGACTGCTCGCTCCAGCGCCGCCATCAGAAGCTCATAGAGGAGTCTCCCTCCCCGTCAATCTCCCCCGCGCTCCGCAAGAAGCTTTACGAGGCCGCGATCAAGGCCGCCAAGGCCGTCGGCTATACCAGCGCAGGCACGATCGAGTTCCTGGTTTCCGGCAACAACTTCTACTTCATGGAGATGAACACCCGCGTTCAGGTCGAGCACACCGTGACCGAGATGGTCAGCGGTCTCGACATCATCCGGGAGCAGATCCGGATCGCCGCGGGCGAACGCCTCAGCGTCCAGCAGAAGCAGATCGCCCTCCGCGGATGCGCCATCGAATGCCGCATCAACGCCGAAAACCCGTACTGCAACTTCGCGCCGTCGCCGGGCACCCTGACGTTCTATTCCGCCCCGGGCGGCCCCGGAGTCCGCGTGGATTCGCACGTTTACGCCGGATACCGCATCCCGCCGCACTACGACAGCATGATCTCGAAGCTGATCGTGTATGCCGCCACCCGCGAAGAGGCGGTCGCACGGTGCAGACGTGCGCTCGACGAATACCTGATCGAGGGCGTTCCGACCACGATCCCGT
Source organism: uncultured bacterium (assembly GCA_902778895.1). Taxonomy (GTDB): domain Bacteria; phylum Verrucomicrobiota; class Lentisphaeria; order Victivallales; family UBA1829; genus UBA1732. Next base: position 44,807 of record CACYZF010000014.1, on the reverse strand, counting down.
TCGAGCATTTCCTGATTGAGACGCCCGAGTTCATGTCGGGCAACTACGATACCACCCTGATCGAACGCCTGATGAAGGGCGGCTATTTCGAACAGCAAACCGCGATCCGCAAGGAACTCGCGAAATAACCATATCACCCCAAGGAGGCATGGACAATGAGCAATACGCAGCAGGCCGAGTCCGTTTCCACTGTCCCCGGCGCCTACGAGGTCAAGGGCGTCGCCGTCGGTACGATCCGGATTCTCGACGGAGCCATCTCAACCATCGTCAAACGCACCGTGCTCGGGATCGAAGGCGTGGCGCGCCTTTCCGGCAGCTCGCTGATCGACGACTTCGCCGATCTCGTCCGGAGCAAACGCATCCAGGACCGCTCCATCCAGATCGAACACAAGGACGATTCGATCGCGATCACGGTCGCGGTCAATCCCTATTTCGGCTTCAAATTCCCTGCCCTGATCGCGGAAATCCAGAAAAAGGTTTCCAAGGCCGTCCTCGACATGACCGGCATCAAAGTCGCTTCCGTCAGCGTGGATATCAAGGGCATCGAGGAGCGTCCGGCGGAGAACGAAGCCGCCGATGCGGACACCGGGAAAGAAACGGAATAAAGGAGAAGCATCATGGCCAAAGATACCAGCAAAAAGACCGAGACCGCGGCTGATCCCGCGACCTTCACGGTTCACGAAAGCGTCATCATCTCCCTCGCCCGGAAAGCCGTCGAAGGCATTCCCGGCTTCATCCGGTTCTCCGGTTCCTCCATCGTTTCCGACCTGGCGGACCTCGTCGGCAGCAAGCGCCGCTTCGACAAGTCCATCGTCGTGACCGAATCCGGCAGCGAAGTCAGCTTGGAGATCCTCATTGTCGCGGCATACGGCGCCAACTTCGCCAAAGTCGCCGCCGCAGTTCAGAAAGCGGTCTACGATCAGATCGTCGATTTCACCGGCATGAAGGTGAAGAGCATCGACGTGGTGATCACCGAGACCGAGGACGCCCCGGAAGAACCGCAGGACGACGATGACGTCGTCGAGGGCGAAGTCATTCAATAACCCATTGTTTGGGAGGATAGTTCCTCCCGGAAAGGCGGATGCGGCATGTTCCAGTCGATTCGACAGTTCGTGGAAAGAATCAGCTCCCTGATCGCGGAGAGGCCCTTTTCCTGCGGGGTCCTGACCGGACTTGCCGCTGCGCTCGCCCTCATTCTATTATTCCTTCTGCTCGCCTTCCTCTTCCGTTCCCGCAAGCTCCGCTGCATCGTGATCCCGTCCGAGGGCGGCGACCTGCGCATCGATGCGAAGGCGGTGCAGGGCGCGGTTCGTTCGGTTGCGGCGAATTTCCCCGCGTTCGATATCCGGCGCGTCGGCCTGTACGGAAAGCAGACCGCGGTCGAGCTGGAAGTCGCGATGGATTTCAACGGCGGGGATGCGGATGCTTCCGTTTCGGAGCAGTCCGCACAGTTCCGCGCCGCGGTCGCCCGTATGATGACGGAAACCTTCGGCATGGAGAAGCCCGCCCGGATCGGACTTGAGATCCTGCGTTCCGGCGCGGATATCCCGGCGTCCGGCGTGGATACCGAAGCGACCGAAGCGATCGCCGCGGAGATTTCGTCCGAATCCGAACTCGGAAAGTCATGCTGAAGTTCCTGCGCGAGATCCGGCAGACCCTGCCGCCCGCCTACAAGTACGCGGCGGCCGGGCTTGTCGCGATGATGGTCCTGTCGGCGCTGCTGGAGCTGGCCGCGCTCGCGCTGGTGATGCCCGTGGCGTCTGCGCTCGCCGCGCCGGAGCTTCTGGAATCCAACCGCTGGCTCCATGCTTTCCATGATCTGGTCAAGCCGTCTTCCCGCGAGGCGTTCCTTTTGCAATCCGTCGCGGTCCTCACGCTTTTCTTTGTCGTCAAGAACGTCTTCGGATTCGTGCTGACGAAATGCCAGAACCGTTTCTGCCGCGACCTTTCCGTAAATCTGGCGGGGCGGCTTTACCGGACCTACATGCGCGCGGACTACACATTTCATCTGGAACACGGCGCATCGGAGCTGATCGGCCGCATCATGCAGATGCGCGAGGTGGCGGAGATCCTGCTGATGCCGTCCCTGGTGGTGCTCTCCGAATCGGTCGTCTTCCTGTCGATCCTGGCCGTGATCTTCGTGCTTGTGCCGAAGATCGCGCTGATCTCGTTCCTGATCTGCGGCACGGTGGTGCTGGTCTTCCACAAGCTCTTCAAGCGCGTGCTGGACGCGACCTCGAAAAAGCTCTTCGCGGCGAACGGCGAGTCGACGCGGACCATGAACCAGAGTTTCGCCGCGATCCGCGAGGTGAAGCTGACCGGGACCGAGGCGTATTTCGGCAAACGCCTGGAGCAGGCGCAGTTCAACATCGTGAACGCGGTCAAGATCCGCCATGACCTGGGGCAGCTCCCCCGTTTCTCCCTCGAAGTCTTTGTCGTCGCGGCCGCGGGCGGGCTGGTCGCCGTCCTGACCTGGATGGGCATGCCGTCGTCCCGCCTGATCCTGTATGCGGCATTTTTCCTGGCGGCGATGTTCCGCCTGATTCCGTCGGTCTCACGCATGCAGTACAACTTGATCCTGGTGCGCGGGATGCTGTATGTGTTCGAACGCCTCAGCGGCGATCTGAACACGATCCCCGCGGAAAAGGTCCTGCCCGCGCCGGATGCCCCGGAGGTGCATTTCGAGCATGAGCTCCGCATGGAGCACGTCACGTTCCGCTACGCCCCGGACCGTCCGGCGGTGTTCGAGGATTTCGGCATGTCCGTGAAGCGTCTGGAATGCGTGGCGGTCGTCGGTCCGACCGGCAGCGGCAAATCGACTTTGATCGACCTCATCATGGGGTTCCTGAAGCCGGAGTCCGGGTGCGTGACGGCCGACTGCGCCGACATCCGCACCAATCTGCGTTCGTGGCGCGGCAGGATCGGCTATGTGCCGCAGAGCATCTGCCTCTTCGACGACACGATCCGCGCGAATGTGGCGTTCGGTGTGGAACCGGACAGGATCGACGACGCCCGCGTGAAAAAGGCGCTGGAACTGGCGCAGATCGCGGAGTTCGTCGAATCCCTCCCCGACAAGCTGAACACACGTCTGGGCGAGTTCGGCGCGCGCATCTCCGGCGGGCAGAAGCAGCGCATCGCGATCGCCCGTGCGCTGTACTCCGAACCGGAACTTCTGATCCTCGATGAAGCGACGAGCGCGCTCGACGAAGACACGGAAACGGCTCTGATCGACGCCCTGAATTCCCTGAAGGGCAAGCTCACGATCCTGATGATCGCACACCGTGCCGGAAGCATCCGACACTGCGACCGTCGCATTGAGCTTTGATCGCGGTCAACCTTTTTCCAGAATATCCGCGAAAACGCGGGCGCGCGAACAGAAATCCTCTTTTTTCGCGTAGGCGAGCGTCTGTTTTTTCAACTCGTCCAGACGCGGCAGCATATCCGACAGCATCCTGACCAGCTTTTCCTGGCTGAACGGGCTTTCCGGCACGGTCCCCGTGGCGTTCTGCACGAACGGCGCGAATCCGCAGATGTCCGTCGTGAGCACGGGCAGTCCGGCGGCCAAAGCCTCGATCAATGCGGACCCGGCGGATTCGTTGCGCGCGGGATGCAGGAAGAGGTCCGCGCCGAGCATGAAATCCCGTACGCCGTCTGTCTGCCCGAACAGCACGGCCTGTCCGGCGAGCCCGGCGTCATGGAGCGCTTTCCGCATCTCGTTTTCGGGGAGTTTGCCGACCAGCCAGAGACGGATGCTTTTCTTCCGTTCGTCCGGCAGTGCGCCGACGGCGGAAACCGCGCGGTCGGTGCCCTTGTTGTAGATGCTGTTCGAGACGAGGAGAATGACCGTATCTCCGGGCGCTGCCCCGTTCGCCTTGCGGATTCCGGCGCGGATGGCCCCGGCTTCCGGTTCCGGCGGACGGCGGCAGGACGGGTCCATGCCCGGCGGCAGTAGGAACATCCGGTCCTGCTCCGTGCCGTACGCGGCGGCGTAGTCGCGCATCTGCGCCTGAGCGATGCAGGCGATTCGCGTACGGGACGGCGGCGCGGCGACGGCCTGTTCCAGCTTCAGATAGGCGGCATATCGCGGATTGAACCGCAGGGCGAACGCCGAATGCAGGTTCGACCAGTAGGTCTTCATGCAGACGTCGGCGGCGAAATAGAAGTCCGCGCCGGGGATACGGCTCATCGCCACGGAGACGTCGGAATCGTGCTGTTCGAGGCGGCGGCGGAACGCATCGGCGAACTTCACCATGTTGGCGTGGTTGGAACGAAGTTTCGAGGTGGGAATAAGTTCGAGCTTCGTCCCGGCGGGCGGTTCCGGCCCGTCCCAGGCGGTCGTGAAGACGGCGACCTCGTGTCCGCGTCCGGTGAGCTCCCGGATCAGGCGAAGCGTATCGCGCTGGAGGCCGCCGAACGGGTTGTATTTATAGATCGCGAGCAGGAATTTCATGGTTTGCCTCCGGGGAAGGAATCGGGATCGAGGGCGAGTTTGAGCGCGGCCTTGAACGCGCTCGGGATGGCGGTTTCCGAATGCAGGGAATCGCGGTTGACCCACTCGAAGCCGTCGGGCGGATCATCAGTTGCGGCGAGGTACAGCGTCATGTCCCATTCCACATGGGTGAAGACATGCTTTGCCTTGCCTGCTTCTCTGATCCTGATGGCACGGAACGCCTTTTTGAGCGCGGTTTCGCCGGGACGTCCCTCCAGGTTGGGAAACTCGTAAAGTCCCGCCAGAAGGACCGTTTCTGGCCTCCGGCGCACGGCGAAGCGTCCAGCCGCGTCCCGCAGGACGACCACCGCGAATTCCTTCACGGGCCGCGCGGCCTTGGTCCTGCGGACCGGAATCTCGTCCGTGAGGCCATTTTGCGATGCAAGACAAATGCCTGCGAGCGGACATGTCATGCAGAGCGGCGCGCCGTTCGGCAGGCAGACTGTCGCGCCCAGTTCCATTAGACTCTGCGTGAACTCGCTGCACTGTCCCGCCGGATACACGGCGGCGAGCGTGGCGGTCAGTTCCTTGTGTATCTTCGGCGAGTCGGTGCTCTCGCGGCTGGCGGCGAGGCGCGACAAGACGCGCAGGACGTTGCCGTCGACCGCGGGGAACGGTTTCCCGAACGCGATGGAGAGGATGGCCCCGGCGGTGTAGTCGCCGATGCCGGGCAGGCTGCGCACACCTTCGTAGTCGGACGGGAAGACGCCGCCGTAGTCGTGCAAGACCTTCTTCGCGGCGGCCTGAAGATTGCGGACGCGCCGGTAGTAGCCGAGGCCCTCCCAGAGCTTGAGCAGGCGTGTTTCGTCGACCGCGGCGAGCGCGGCGACGTCCGGGAGTTCGGTGAGAAATCTGTCGTAATACGGCTTGACCGCCTCGACGCGCGTCTGCTGGAGCATGATCTCGGAGATCCAGACGCGGTAGGGCGTCGGGTCGTTGCGCCATTCCAGGTCGCGTTTCGAGCGGAGGAACCACGGCACGAGGAGGCCGGGCAGCTGCGCGAGGAGTTCGGCGGGAAAATGTTCGCTCATGGCAGTTTCTCCGCGTAGAGGCATTTCAGGTAGTGCGATTCCGGGAAGAGCGCGGGATGATCGGCTGCGTGTCCGGTCCGGGCGAGCTCGCGGACGTGCGTGTGCGCGAGGACGACCGGGAAAAGATCGTCGGCGGAGACGCGGCTGGAACACGATGCGAAGACGAGCGTGCCGCCGGGCTTGAGCAGGGAATCGGCGAGCGAGGCCAGGCGGGCGTAGGAATGCAGCGCGCGGTCGCGTTCGGCGGCGGATTTCGCGAAGGACGGCGGATCCACGATCACGAGCCCGAAACGCCGTTTCGCTTTTGCAAGGTCGTGCATGACCTCGAACGCGTCGCCCACGATGCCTTCATGCATGCAGCGGCGGACGTTCGGATGTGCGGAGTTCAGCTCGAAATGGCGCGAGCACGCCGCGATGGCGTGTTTGTCGGCGTCGAGGCTGCACACGCTCGAAGCGCCGCCACGGGCCGCATACAGCGAGAAGCCGCCGGAGAATGAAAAGACGTTCAGTACGTCGCGTCCTGCGGACATCGTGCCGACACGGGCGCGGTTGTCGCGCTGGTCAAGGAAGAATCCGGTCTTCTGGCCGCGGATCACGTCCGCCTCGAAAACAATGCCGTTCTCCTGAAAACGGACCGGATTGTTGAACGCTTCCGGCTTTGCCGTGAAGACGACCGCCGGTTTCGGGAAGGCGCGCCGGACGAACGGGCTGTCTTCCAGCGCGCGTGAGAGCCGGATCACGCAGTGGACGAGCCCGGGATTCGCCGCGAAAAAGGCGTCGGCGATGTCGCCCGCCCACGGCACGAACGCCTCGGAATAAAGCTTCACGACGAGCGTGTCGGCATAACGGTCGGCGACAAGCCCGGGGAATCCGTCGCTTTCGCCGTTTGCGAGGCGGTATGCAGTTGTTTCAGGAGGAATCGCATTCGTGCGAATAGCGGTGGCATCCGAGGCGAGCTTCGCGAAGAGCGCGGGCCCGACCGGAAGCTGCGAGGGATCCTTCTGCAGAATGCGGACGCGGAGCTGGGAATCCGGGTCGTACAGCCCGGCTCCGAGGATCTTTTTCCCGTCGGGATCGTACAGAATCGCCACGTCGCCGGGCGCGGCGTCGGGCGGCGCTTTCTTCACGGAATCCTCGAACAGCCACGGATGCCCCGACCGGATCGCGGGCACGGCCTTCTGCTTCACGCGGACGGCGATGCGGCGCGGCACGGCCTGGCTGGGAAGGGATTCTGGAGGACGGATGAGCATGGCGGGCAGTGAATAATCAGTTGCGGAGACGTGCGTACAGTCCGGCGGGGAGCGCACGGCCCGGCGCGGAAGTCTCCGGGATGAGCATCTCGCCGGATTCGACCTGCGCGGCGAAATCCGGGAACGCCTGTTCGAGCATGCGTCCGAGGGAGAACGCGGAGAACCCGGGCGAATGGCAGGTGAGGAGGATGAAGAAGCGCCCCGAGGTGTCGAGGATGGCGCGGACGGACGCCAGCAGGTCGGCGATGTCGGATTCGATCTTCCACACCTGTCCCTGCGCGCCGCGTCCGAACGACGGCGGATCGAGCACAATGCCGCGGTATTTGTGCCCGCGGCGCAGTTCGCGCGCGACGAACTTCATGGCGTCGTCGCAGATCCAGCGTATCTTGCCTTTGAGGTCGTTGTTGAGCGTCTGGTTCTTGTTCGCCCAGTCGATGATGCCGCGTGAGGCATCCAAGTGGCAGGCGTTCGCGCCGCCCTGCGCCATGGCGAACGTCGCGCCGCCTGAGTAGGCGAAGAGGTTGAGCGTGTCGGAGTTCGCGGGCAGGAGCGCGGAGGATTCGCGGAGCCACGCCCAGTTTCCGATCTGCTCGGCGAAGAATCCGAGGTGTCCGAAATGGGTCGGCTTGACCAGGAAATTGACCTCGCCCCAGCGGACGATCCACTTTCCCTCGTCGGGCTGTTTCAGGCCGCGTTTCCACGTCCACACGCCGCCGCCCGTGCTCTGGCGTTCGAATACCGCATCGGCGGAGTTCCATTCCTTTTCGGACAGGGTGGGCCGCCAGAAGGCGTTGAGCGCGGGGCGGATGATCCGGTACGGGCCGACCTGTTCGAGTTTGCGGCAGGAGCCCGTGTCGAGGAGGAGATAGGGGAGGATTTCGGATTTGTTCATAGGTTCGGATCAGAGGTCGGGATTTTCGGAGTCGTAGATGATGTTGCCGCGAGAGACGGTCATGCGGACGCGGTTGGTCTTTGTGTCGAGGATGGTGATGTCGGCGCGCTTGCCGGGGCGGAGCTCGCCGCGGGTGATGAGGCCGAGGTCCTTGGCCGGGTTGGTGGAGACGCAGGCGGCCGCGAGCGATTCGTCCATGTTGCCGTAGCTGAGGAGGTGGAGCCAGGAGTTGTCGAGCGTCATGGTGGAGCCGGAGATCACGCCGTCGCCCAGGCGGACGACTCCCGCCTGCTCCTCGACCTCGCGGTTGTGCTCCAGCACGACGGCGTTGCTGATGACGACGATCTTGTCGGCGGGCTTGCAACGCACGATCATGTTCACGATGGTCGGGTGCAGGTGGAGTCCGTCGACGATGATCTCGATGGTCACGCGGTCGTCGGTGAGCGCGATCGCGGTGAGCGAGGACGACCTGTGGTAGAGGGCGGGCATGGCGTTGAAGATGTAGGTGCAGCGGTGCGCGCCCGCCTCGATCGCCTCCAGCGTCTCGGTTTCGGTCGCGAGGCTGTGCCCCATGGACGGGATCACACCGTGCTCAAGCATGAGCTCGACCAGCTTCACCGCGTTCGGCATCTCCGGCGCGAACGTCATGACCTTGATGCGGCCGCGTCCCGCCTCGAAAAGCTCGCGTGCGAATCCGAGGTCGACGGGCGAGATGTTCGATGCGATCTGGTCGCCGCGTTTCTGCGGATTGATGAACGGGCCTTCGAGGTGGAGCGCCTGCGGTTCGGCGTACTGGTAGCCGCTCTGGATCGAGCTGCACATGGCGTCGACCTGCTCGATCATGATGTCGCGCGGGAGCGAGACGATCGTGGGGAAGAACGTGGTGACGCCGTGCCGGGCGAGGATCCGGCTCATTTCGTGAAGCGGGTCCTGCCCGCCGCTGAACTCGGGCATCACGTCCGCTCCGAGGCCGTGGATGTGCGTGTCGATGAATCCGGGCAGGCCGTAGGCGTCTTTGAGCTTGACGACCTGAAGTCCCGGCTCGTCCTGCGAGAACGCCGTTTCGCCTCCGATGGCGATGATAGTGTCCTTTTCGCACAGGATGCCGCAGCTTTCGATTCGCTCGTACGGGGTCAGGCAGTGGTCCAGCAGGAACAGAATGCGACGTTTTTTTTCCATAAATAATACGCTCCAAAAAAAAGTGATATCATAATATGCACCCGAAATATTTTTTTTCAACATGAAATCAACAGGATACGGCAAAAGTCCGAAAAATCCTTCGTTTTCGACTTGCTAAATCGGAAAAATGGTGCAAATTAAAGATAGCGTTCTTCGCGATTCCGGCGATTCGTCCGGCCTTCCCCCTGCATCGCTCCGGCGTGCGCATCCCCCCGATGCCGCTCCGGCTGTTTTGCGTGGTTTGGCTGCCCGGTTTCCGGTCCGGGAAGGATGTCCGCGCCGCGTTTTGGATGCCGGATGATGACAACGATTGTCAATAACTTGTCAACAACTTGTCAAGAGTGCTGTATGTCGTTGATTTTCGCAGGGTTTTCCGGCCTTCAAAAAAAGTGTGGAATTTTTGGGAAAACAGCTTGATTTTTTAAAAAGTCATGCATGGGGTCCCGAAACATCGGAACGATACAGCGTTTGTGCTCAAAACGAGCTGAAAGAGCTACTGCGGATTTTCCCGCGGAAACCCTTTTGCGCCCGTGATTTGCGGACCGTTGTGCCGTTTTGTCCGGACAGTCTCCGGACGGCTTTTTCAAGGGCCGCAGCGGGCATTGTCAACAAGTTCTGAAAAAAACAACCTAAAACGATACGACGAGAACAGTTAGAGGAAGAAAATGTCGCACGGAGAAAGCAGTGCCTCCGAAGTATGGCAATCAGCAGTCGGTTTTATCAGGGCGAAATCCGAAGCAGTGTACAAGCAGTGGTTCAAGAAGATGGTGCCGATTTCAGTCAATGAGGCCCAAATCGTGGTCGGGACCTCGGATGATTTCTTTGCGGACATCGTGACGAAAAACTACGGCGACCTCATTTCCGAGGCGCTTTCCGCCGCCGGATATCCCGGCCTGAAGGTCGTGTTCGAATCCGGCTACTTCGATCCCGCGGACGGGGAAACTCCGCCGGAAGATCCCGATTCATCCCGTTTTTTCGGAACCGTGTCCGCCGCGGACGACGACGAGATCAGCCCCGAGCTCGCCAGTCTCATCAGCAAGCACTCGTTCGACAACTTCGTGGTCGGCGAGGAAAACCGTTACGCCTATACCGCGGCGCTCTCCGCGGCCCAGAACCCCGGCACGATCAATCCTCTGTACATCTACGGCGGCTCCGGCATGGGCAAGACGCACCTGCTGCTCGCTGTGGCGCACGAGGTCCGCGCCCACAATCCCAACGCACGCGTCCGCTATACTTCCTGCGAAAACTTCCTCAACGCGTTCCTCGATTCCCTGCGCACCAAGACCATGTACGAGTTCCGCGAGACCTTCCGCAACGTGGACTATCTGCTCGTCGACGACGTCCACACGCTCGGCAACAAGACCAGTCTGCAGGAAGAGTTCTTCAATACGTTCAACACGCTGTACGGCCTCGGCAAGCAGATCATCCTCACGTCCGACCGCCAGCCCTCCGAGATCCCCGGCCTGGAAGCGCGCCTCGTTTCCCGGTTCGTCTCCGGCGTGACCACGCAGATCACGCAGTCGTCGTTCGAAACGCGCCTCGCCATCCTGAAGCAGGAGCAGCAGTGCCTCCGACTGAAACTCGGCGACGACGTGCTGTCGTTCATCGCCGAACGCATCTCCTCGAACATCCGTCCGCTGAAGGGCGCGCTGATGTGCCTTTCCATGTATGCCACGGCCATGAAGCAGGAGATCGACCTCGAGGCCGCGAAGCGCATTCTGTCCGACCAGCTCGAGAAGGAAGCCGAATCCCGCGCGATTTCCATTGAGGAGATTCAGAAGGCCGTCGCCGAGTTCTTCGGCATCCAGGTCTACGACCTCACCGGCCCGAAGAAGCCGAAGAACATCGCCGAGCCGCGCATGATCGCCATGTACCTCTCCCGCAAGCTCACGTCCAGACCGCATCAGGAGATCGGACGCGCGTTCGGCGGCCGCTCCCACGGCACCGTGATCCACGCCGTGAAGCAGATCGAGGAAAACTCGCTCAAGGACGAGGAACTCAAAGGCGTCCTGAACCAGCTTCAGCGCAAGCTCCGCGGCTGATCCGTGCGGCGCATAGTTCCCTTTCCATCCGGCATCATCATTTCTCTGCACATATACACGCTCCACCAACCCTGAAGGATCGAACCCATGTCCGAAAACTGCTCCGGTTCCTGCTCCACCTGCGGCTCCGCGGGTTCCTGCGGCGAACGCAAACCCTCCCGTCTCGACAAGATCAAACATAAAATCATGGTGCTGTCCGGCAAGGGCGGCGTGGGCAAGAGCACGGTCGCGGCCTGCCTCGCGGTCGCCCTGGCGCGCGAAGGCATGAAGGTCGCGCTGCTTGACGTCGACTTCCACGGACCGAGCCAGCCGACCCTGTTCGGCGCGGCGGACCGGCGTCTCGACGGGACCGAGGCCGGGCTCATTCCGCTGTCCGTGGCGGGCGTGAAGCTCGTTTCCATCGGATTCCTGCTCGAAAACCCGGACGACGCGGTGATCCTGCGCGGCCCGGCGAAGATCGGGCTGCTCGGCCAGCTCTTCGAGGAAGTGGACTGGGGCGACGACCTCGACTATCTCATCCTCGACTTCCCGCCCGGGACCGGCGACGAATCCCTTTCCGCCTGCCAGATGATCCAGGGCGACAAGGCCGCCATCGTGGTCACCACCCCGCAGGAAGTCTCCCTCGCCGACTGCCGCAAGTGCATCAGCTTCTGCAACCGCCTCGACGTCCGCATCCTCGGTGTCGTGGAAAATATGAGCGCGTATGTCTGCCCGGACTGCTCCGCGAAGCACGCGCTCTTCTCCTCCGGCGGCGGCGAAAAGCTCGCGAATCAGGAAGGTCTCGCCCTTCTCGCGCAGATTCCGCTCGATCCGAAATTCCTCGCCGCGTGCGATGCCGGGAAACTCCCGCAGGGCTTCCTGGATTCCGACGCGGTCTCCGCGGAAGTCGCCGGCATCACGAAAGCCGCGCTGGCGATGAATTCCTGACCGTTTTTCCGCAGCTTTTTTCCGCCGGATACGCCGTTTTCTCTGTGTCCGGCGGAATGCCGTAAAACCACTTTCCGGCCGCCGAAATGTCTTGAAACGCATGAAAAATGCCGGAAAAGACAAAAAAAATGCGTGTTTTTCGTGTTACAGGCTTGCATTTTTGCGGTTTTGAGGATATTTTATCCCGTCTGAATACACACCAATCTCCTATAGAAAGGCAAATACTATGAAACCGGAATTCGTAAAGTACCTCCAGCAGGACTCCATCCTGATCGTGGACTGCGACACGAAAAAGAAAGTGCTTGACGCCATCGTCGCCCATGCCTGCACCCGCTGCACCATGGATGAAGACCAGATCCGCGAGGCGATCCTGAAGCGCGAGCGCATGATGACCACCGGCGTCGGAAAAGGACTTGCTCTGCCTCATATCCGCATCAACGGCTTCCCGTCCCCGCTCGTGATCGTGGTCGTCTGCCGTAATCCGATCACCGACTACAAGACCCTCGACGAGGAACCCGTGAAGCTCGCCGTCTTCTTCGCGGCCGACGAACGCGATCCGGAAGCCTATCTGAAGCTTCTCGGCAGCATCTCCTCCCGCCTCAAAGAAGACAACGTCATCCCCAGCATCATCGCTGCCGGCGACGACCGCAAGAAAATCTTCGAAATCCTCTCTGCGGAATAACCGCCCCGGACCGGATTTCCGGTTCAGAAGCAGTTGTTCCTGCGGATTTTTCAGGCTCTTTGCCAGTTTCGGGGCGTTTGCCCCGGTCCGCCGCCGGATGTTCCCCGCAATCCGGCGGGATGCGCCGTCTTTCCGGCTGGCGTGAACGGATCAGGAAACAACAGCCGGAGCGATCCGGCAAGCAGGAAAGCAGGTAGGTCTCCATGGGCAGAAAAAAACTTTTCAGTCTGATTGAAATCGCGGTGGCGATGGCCGTCGCGGCGATTGGCGTGGCCGCCATCATGGCGCTTTTGCCGGTTGCCGTCAAGTCCACTTCGGACTCCGTCGGCGACACGCTCGCCGCCGATGCCGCTAATTCCGTGATCGCCCAGCTCGACCGGGCCGCCTGGGAGCACTTTGACTGGATTCAGGACCTGAAAAGCGCAAAACCCAGCGCTTTTTCCGATTCCAAGGCGAAGGATTATGCCAATACGACACTGGGTGCCGATGAATCCTACAGGATCGAACCCGCCTCCGGCCTTCAGGACGGCCATTTCGCATTCCTCTTCGGTCCTCCGGGCGGGGCCGCGGATTTCGCGGCCGAGGTCATCTGCTGGACGGAGCCGAACTCCAACCTCAACCTGACGACGATGGACGGGGAAACGGGCAAGATCAAGAAGCCCGCGCTCAAAATGAACGACAATTCCCTCAAGCATCCGGATACCGGCGAACAGCCGTTCGTGCGTGTTTTTATTGAGGTTTCCTGGCCGCTCACAAAGCCGTACAAGAAGGGTTCCGGCTCCAGCGCGGCCTTCCCGCGCCAGTCCCGTCTGTTCGTGCGAGAGTATCTGGACCCGACTTATTACAAGCCTGTGGAATAAGGAGATTTGCCGATGAGAAAGCCCTTTACACTGGTTGAAGTCCTGATCGCGATGAGCGTCCTGTCCGTGTTCCTGCTCGGACTTATGCAGTTTTATTCCTCCACCGAATCCGTGCTGAGCTCCGGCGTCGAACGCACCGAGATGTTCGAGCGCGCCCGCATCGCCATGGATATGATGGCGAACGACCTCACATGCGTGTATTATTCGCAGACGGACGGCGATCTCACGCCGTTCGAGTACAGCGAGAATAGTTATTTCAAGGTTTCCACGGTCCGTCCGGAGAAACTGAACAATGCTTCCAAGCCCAAGACCACCATCGTGGGCGTGAGATACGAATGGGACAAGGGCGATCAGGCTCTCGTCTATTCGTATGATGAAGCGGGCGACACCTTTGATGTTTCCAAGAGCGATTGCTCCGGCAACAAGACCGAGCTGGTCGAGGGCGTGACCGATTTCAACGTCAAGGCATACTACGGTGACGGCAAGAAGGTCCTCCCCGGGCTTGTCGTGATCCGCATGGAGCTGGTCGACACCAGGACGCTCCGCCGTATCAAGGCCAATCCCTCCGGGAAGGAAGCCATCCTCAAAAACGCAAACAAGCGCGAGTTCCGCCGCATGGTCGTCATCGACCGCGGGCAGCCGAAACCGAAACTCTGACCGGGAAGGAGCAAGTGCATCATGATACCGCATAAAACGAACCTGATGAAGCGGATGCTGAAACGGGCCGTCCGCGCCCGCGGCGAACACGGCATCGCGCTCCTTTTCACGCTCTGCATCCTCTCCATGGCGCTGATCGTCGCCATGATCTTCTCCTCGAACGCGTCGACCGGCCGCAAGGTCGCCGCCGCCCACGTCGACACCTCCGCGGCGCGCATCCTCGCCGACGGCGTCGTCAACCGTGCCATCCTGGCCCTGATGCAGTCCGAAAACGCCTCCTATGTCTGCTCGAACTACAACACGGCCATGCCGAAGAACGGCAGCAGCAAGGCGAGCGAATATGCGTCCGACTGGATCTGGAAACTGGAGAAATCCGGCCTGTTTTCCTTCCACGACGGACCGCTCCGTTTCAACCGCACCAACTACTACGACCGCGACGATACCCGCTGCCCCTCCTGGGAGTATGTCTTCACCAAGAATGGCTACGGCGACCCCAACACGACCACGGAACGCATCTACGGCCGCTATGCCTACGTCGCGATCGGACAGAACGACCAGCTGAACCCGAACGCCATCGGACGGACCGATTACTCCGATTTCGACAAGACGGCTTTCCAGAAACGTCTCGGCCGCTGGACCTCCGAGCCGCAGTTCATCTTCAAGAGCTCGCGCAACAACTGGGACTACTCCCACGGGACCCATGCGATCAACCCCGAGACCATCAGGACCAAGTACGACACGTTGTCCGAAGACTGGGAAGACATCGACGTCTTCGTCAATGACATGACGGGCGGAGGCAGTTCCGCCGCCGATAAACAGCTCAAGATGATGGCGGACATGTATTTCGACGTTACCGGACAGCTCGAATACAATAAATTCAGCCCGGACGGAAAACCGATCAACGACCTCACCAGAAGCGCCGTTTCCGGCGACGAGGCCTACCGGTTCCCGCTGATCCGCAACGACTGGGATTCCATCAGCCTCGATACGGTCAAAAGCGCGATCCCGTGGTTCAGCAAAGCCGGATCCGGAGCCAACGTCAACCAGACCGTCGCAAACCTCATCAACTACAACGCCAGTCCCGACCGCCCCCCCGTGACCGACAACGACAACTGGATCAGCGGCGAGCCGACCTACACCGGGAACAAGTGTACCCCGTACATCAACGAGGTCCATGCGGACGTCTCGGTCGGCGGCCACCTCGGCTTCCCCATGAAGCGGTTCGAATTCGTGGGCGATCCGCCGACCACCAGAGTCTGGTATCTGTGGTATACCGACTGCACCTACAACCATGAGATCAAGATCGACGTCGAGACGGTGAACATGTACCCGTCCAGCGGAGTCAATGCCGCGCTTAGTGTTGTCAATCCCATCCTGGTCGGCGAGATCAGCTATGAATACCTGAATCCCGTCGCCGGTGACTGGATTCAGCAGACCATCCGGTTCGATGCCGGCACCCAGTGGGAAGTCACGCCGACCGACGGCAACTCCGGCTACAGAACTTACTCGTTCTACCTCGAAAACAACGCGGTCGGAAGCGTGACCACCCCGGAGCGCGGCCCCTACGACAGACCGATGGGCCACGACTCCGATTTCTACGAGTATATCAAGGTCCGCAACGTCAAGCTCAGTCTCGACCGCGTCGTGCTCCGGGACAATTCCGGCCGCAACGCCGACCTTGCCCTCATGCCGACCCAGCTTCAGACCGGACGCACCTTCACGGGCGAGTCCGTGGTCGCCGGCGCGGGCGATTTCAGCAGACGCTTCTATTTCGACACGCAGGCCAACGATCCGCGTCAGAACCTCAACCGCAACGACTGGAGCGCTCCGGCGTTTGCGGAAACGGACACCGCGGTCAATTCGACCATCGGAAACGTGAACAACACCATCAGCCTCGGTTCCTATCACGACAACGAGAAGCAGACCAATCCCGCTTATGCAGGAAACGATTCCATCTCCACGGCGTACATCCGGCACGGCCAGATGCAGTCCCTGTGGGAACTCGGCGCGATCCATCGCGGCGCTCCGTGGCAGACGATCAACCTGAAGTGCGCTCCGGCAAAGGGCAACGGCATGGAGGCCTATCAGAACGGCGACGGGCATCTGCTGGACCAGATCGCGCTCACGACGCAGAGCCGCATCATGAGTCCGGTCATCGGCATGATCAACCTGAACTGCGTGGCGTCGTTCGGCGGCAGCAGCGCGCCGTTCGTGTTCAAGTCCCTCTTCACGGACCTCCCCGTTTTCCGCACCTACGCCGCGATGAACGATTATAAAGGTGGCAGCTGGGAACCGCGCATCAAGGGCGACTCCGTTGACTCCGACAAGAAGGGCGACACGGACGCCGATGCCCTCGCGGCGGATCTTTCCGAGGCCGTGACCTACGCGATTTCGCACGGGAATCTGCCGCGCCGCACCGCGGTCTTCCCGACCCAGTATCCGGCCTCCGGGTCCCAGATGGAAAATATCATCAAGAAGAACGTGAACGACGCCGAGGCAGAGGAGATCTTCTGCCGCGTGGTCAACCTGCTGAAATGGAACAAGCAGCCGCTGAAGCGCGCGACGATCCTGGTGCTTGCGCAGACCATCAAGGATATCGGCGGCGCTTCGCTCGAACGCGTCCTCTCCGACAAGGAGGAAAATCTCCTGTACGACGCCGGATTCCGCGCGTTCAGCAACGATGCCAACGGCCGCGTCCGGAATGTCAATACGACCATGAGCGCGTCGTCGATCCATTCGGCCTACGACAAACGCACCGTGGCACTCAAACAATACGACAACTTCTATGACGAGATCACGGGCGAGGCGAAGATCATCGTCCGTCTCGAATGGGACGAGTCGGCAAACGATAACAAAGGCGCCTGGAAAGTAACGAGGAAAGAATATGCGGAATAATCACTTTTTCAAAACTCAGATTCTGCTTGCCGCCCTCGCCGCGGCCGTAATCGCGCCGATCTGCGCGTTCGCACAGCAGAGACCCGCCGCCCGGACCGCCGCCTCCATCAAGGACAGCGACATCTACGTCCCGGATAAAGTCCTGGAACCCTCCTTCACCAAGCAGGAAGCGTCCGATATGCTGAAGGAGTACATCGGCGCGTTCGGCGATTCCGACATGCCGGGCTCCTACGAGGCGTTCGCCAGGGATCCCGACAAGTACACCAAACGCATCGGTTCGCGCCAGATCAAGTCGGCGATGATCAACCTTTACAACTACATCTTCGACGTCACACTGAAGAAAAAGGAATCCGACGCCGCGCCGGTCAACCCCGAGCTCATGGAAGTGACCGAGGCCACCGACGTATGGTTCAAGAAGCTCTACAACAAGGCGCTGGAGCTGAACGAACCGGCGGAGATGATGGACAAGGCCATCCGCCAGAAGAACGCGGCCCTCTACAAGCAGGCGACGAAGCTCTACGCCGACCGCTACGATGAACTGAACAAATTCGCCAAGAAGCCGGAACGCCTCGACGCGGCCAAGCTCAAAACGCTCATCGACGCCAACCGAGCGAAGCGCAAGGCCGAGTACATCGCCATGCGCAAGAAGCAGATCATCGAGCAGGAGGAAGCCGCGAGAAAGGCCCTCGAGGAAGAGACCAAGAAGGCGGCAGCGTCCAAGAAGAAATAACCCCATCCGAACGGGAGCCACGATATGAGACAGAAAACAGCCAGGCCATTTACGCTGATCGAACTGATCGCGGTCATGGGAGTGATGATCCTCCTCGCCGCGGTCGCGATCCCAGCCTATAGTTCGCTTTTCGGCGGACGCAAGACCACGCTCGCCGCGAATCAGCTGAACGGCGCGGTCATGGAGGCCCGTGCGCACGCCGTCTCCGCCAAGGTCTATACCGCGCTCATTTTCATGAAGGACGGAAAAGGATTCAGGAGTTTCCGCCTGGCGGAAGTCTATACCGATTTCGACAGCGATGACAGCAGTTCCGACGAATCCAGCTCCAAATACGAATGGCGCCGCTGGGTTCCCGGCACGGCGTTCGTGCTCCTGCCCGAAAACACCATGATCCCCGATACGACCGAGGACTTCGGCCTGACTTCCGGCGGCAAGGAAGGCACTGCCGGCTCCTCCGCCGCAAAGCAGGTCAGCAAAGTGCCGAAGAAAGACCTTCCCGGCAACAGCAGTTCCGAGAGCGGCACCCAGACTTTGAAGTCGATCGTTTTCAAGCCGAACGGCCAGCTGGCCGGAACGGAAAACAAGAACATGGTCGTGCGTTTCGTGGAGGCCAACCGCTACGATTCGAACAAGAGCCAGACCCCGAAGCTCCCGCTGAATATCAACTGGCTGACCTGCAAGACCAAATTCCTCGATCCCGTGGAGTGATTTTTACCTCAGGAGAATAGTTCCAATATGCGTTTTCAATGTTCATCCTGCGGCAGGATCGTAGCCGTTGACGACATCGACGCCGGCATCATGGTGCAGTGCGGCCACTGCGGCAGCGTGGTTCAGGTGCCCCCGACGCGTCTTTCCCGCGGCTCCGTGATCGCCGACTTCATCATACGGCGCGCCATCGGGCAGGGCGGCATGGGCACGGTGTACCTGTCCCACCAGATCACGCTCGATCGTCCCGCCGCGCTGAAGATCCTCGCCGAATCCTACGCGAACAACGCCGAATTCGTGGCGCTCTTCATCAAGGAGGCGCGCGCCGCCGCCAAGCTGAACCATCCGCACATCGTCCAGGCGTACGCCGTGGGCGAGGACGATGGGCTGCTGTATTTCGCCATGGAGAACATCGACGGCGAAACGATGAAGGACGTGCTGGCGCGCGAGGGCGTGATCCCCGTCGACCAGGCGCTGAACATCATCCAGCAGATCGCCGAGGCGCTGAACTACGCCTGGATCGAACAGAAACTCATTCACTGCGACATCAAGCCCGACAACATCATGCTCACCTCCACCGGACGCGCCAAGCTGGCCGACCTCGGTCTCGCCCGCGTTACCGGAGACATGAGCGATGCCGACGACGATGAGGTCATGGGCACGCCGCAGTACATCAGCCCCGAGGCGCTCACCGGCGCCCCGATGGACGCCCGCAGCGACATCTACAGCCTCGGCGCCACGTTCTACCAGTTCGTGACCGGACGCCTCGCGTTCGACGGCAACACCGCCGCCGAGATCGCGAAGAAGCACCTCACCGAGCCGCTGATCCCGCCGCGTTCCGTGAACAAGGACATCCCCGAAAGCGTCTCCCGCATCATCATGAAGATGATGGCGAAGAACCCGTCCATGCGTTATCAGGACGCGTCCGAGCTGATCGACGACCTCCGCAACGCCCGCCGCGGCAAGCTCGCCGGGCCGTCCACCGATTCCGAAGTCCTGTCCGGCGCCATATCCAAGACCGGGACACGCATTGCGCGTCCGTCCGGCGGGACCGTCCTCGAAGGATCCGGCGACCGTCAGAACGACCGCGCCCGCAATATCTACAATTTGAAGAAACGCCAGCAGGACGAGGCCCGCAAGACGCGCGTCGTGATCCTGATCGCCTGCCTCGTGCTGTTCGTTTCGCTCGTGGCGGCGGGCATCCTCTTCTACTTCAACAACGCCAAGGCCCGCGAGGAACGCGCCCGCAAGGAAGCCGCGGCAGCCATCGAACGCGAGCTTCAGCGCGATACCCCGATGACGCTCGCCGTCGACGAGATCGTGGCGTTCTCCCATGCGAATCCGACCGACAAGCGCGGCCTGCTCGAAAAGTGCGAAGCCTTCATCTCCAAGAACTACGAGCCCACGAAGCCCAAGGAGGAACAGGCGCTGATGACCTTTCGCGCGGTCTTCCAGGAGGTCGACGAGGCGGTCATGGCCTCCACGCGCGACCTGGAATCCCGCAAGCTCCGCAAGCAGATCGCCCAGCTGAAGGACGAGGCCGAGGCCGCCGAGGACGCGAAACGCCGCGCCGAACAGGCCGCCGAGGACAGACGCAAAGCCGAGGAATACGCGCAGCAGGCCGAACAGCTCCGCAAGGAACAGAGCGCCCGCAGGGCAATGGAGCTTTCTGAACGCCTCGCCCGTGAAAAGGAGTATTTCGCCTGGCGCATGATCGACCAGTCCCTCCGCGACCACATGGACCGCGTGGAAAAGGATTATGCCGACTGGTTCCAGACCCTCGACCGCCATGCGCAGGATTCCGACGAGGCCGTCGCCGAAGTCGCGCGTCCGTACCGCGACTGGGCCAGAAGCGTGCTGGACAACATCGCCGGCGCGAAGGCCATCCACGAGAACACCTACAACGGCAACACCATCCTCGCCGAAACCCAGGTCGGCTACGGCCCGTCCGGCATCTGCACCGTGAAATCCATCAACAACGGCATCGTGAAGGCCGTCATGGTCGACAACAAGCCGTTCCAGTTCGAGTTCGACGATCTGCCCCAGAAGCAGCGCCTGGTGCTGCTGAAGAAGGGCGCGGGCGAGGCCGGACACACCGACGCGCTGTATTTCTACCTGCTTCTCTACGGCGATTTCACCGGGGCGAAGACGATCGCCGCGGACGATGAAAGCGCCAAGGAGATCACCGCCTACGTCATCGCCAGTTATTTCGAGCACGCGCTTGAGGATTCCGACGAGAAGACGCGCGCTGAACTCCAGGCGAAATACGGCACCATGCGCGAATTCCGCAGCGCCCTGTCCGCCTGGAACAAGCAACACAATCCCTGAACAACCCGGGGGCAACACAGCATGAAGATCACAGAAGACATCGTCAAAGCCCTGCACGCCTGCATCGCGGACGGCTATGATTCCGTCGCCGATTTCGCGAGCCGCGTGAACGTCAGCGCGAACACCATTTCCAAATACATGCGCCGCGAGACCGAGGTCATGCAGAAGGACACCTGGCTGAAACTCCAGCCGCTCCTCACCGCCTACCTGCCGAAAGACGGTGACAAGGTCAAGTACGAGATCGAGATGACCGCCGACCAGAAGATCCTGCTGGACGCGTTCGACAGCCTCCCGCCGGACGTCCAGAGCCAGAAGCTCATGGAGATCATCCAGCTCGCCAAAAAGCATCTGGCCGCCGTAGAAGCCGCGAAAAACGCCGACTGACCCGATGCCGGATTCCGATCCGAACCCGAACCTTACGAAGTTCCTGGCGGCCTCCGGGGCTGCTTCCCGGCGGCATTCCGCCGATCTCATCAAGACGGGGCATGTGTCCGTCAACGGCACAGTCTGCACCGATCCCTCCGTCCGCATCGGCCCGGACGACCGCGTGTCGCTGGACGGAAAGCTTATTGAGCCCGTCCGGTCATACGTCTACGTCATGCTGCACAAGCCGCGCGGCTATGTGTGTACTTCCGATGATCCCCACGCACCGAAAAAGGCGCTGGACCTGATCCATATCCCCGGCGTCCGCCTCGTTTCCGCGGGCCGCCTCGACAAGAACAGCGAGGGCCTCATCCTTTTTTCCAACGACGGCGCTTGGATCGAAAAGCTCACGCATCCGCGCCACGGCACGCGCAAGACCTACCAGGTGACGACCGACCGGCCGCTCACGCCCGCCGATATCCGGCTCCTCACCACCACGGGCGTGCAGAACGACGGCGAAACGCTCCGCGCACTCGCCATCCGCGC
Source organism: uncultured bacterium (assembly GCA_902778895.1). GTDB lineage: Bacteria > Verrucomicrobiota > Lentisphaeria > Victivallales > UBA1829 > UBA1732. The sequence goes on along the minus strand of CACYZF010000014.1, from coordinate 23,231 downwards.
CGAAGCGCCGGGCCGTTACATTTTCATCCTCGGCGAGGGAAAAAACCGCGAGATACGCCGCATGCTCGAATCGCTTGACAACCGTACGCGCAGGCTCAAACGCATCGCCGTCGGCGCCCTCCGTCTCGGCGGCCTCCCGATGGGCCAGTGGCGCAAGCTCACCCCCGCCGAAGCGCAACTCGCGCTTTCGGCTCCTGCGACGCGTCGCAATCCCTGATTTCGAACTGAACTCGCTCTGTATCCGAATGCCTTTGCCTTGATGCAGGCGGAACCGTCATTTGCGCGCGGTGCGCATCTGGTGGATGTGGCGGTGGTATTCCTGAAGGCAGCTGACCTCGAAACGCCCGAATTCGAGCTGGTCGCGCAGACCGTCGACGGCGGCTTCCGCGCCCGCGATGGTCGTGGTGATCGGGATGCCGGCGGCGATGGATTTGGAGCGCATCCGGATCTCGTCGACCATGGCTTCCGCGCCGTTCTCCGAGGTGTTGATGACCCACTGGATCTCGCCCTCGTGGATGAGGTCGAGCAGGTTCGGCCGCCCCTTCGAGATGCGGAAGAGCGCGTTCACGCGGATCCCCTCGTTGCAGAGCAGCGTGGAGGTGCCGAGCGTGGCGTACAGACGGAATCCGAGTTCGACGAGCTTGCGCGCGACCTCGACGATGCGTGGCTTGTCCTGGTCCTTCACGGACAGGAAGACGCTGCCCTGTTTCGGCAGGCGCGACCCGGCGGCGAGCTGGCTTTTCAGGTAGGCGATGCCCCAGTCCGGGTCGAGGCACATCACTTCGCCCGTCGACTTCATTTCCGGGGTCAGCACGATGTCGACGCCGGGGAACTTCACGAACGGGAACACGGCTTCCTTCACGGCGGTGTACGGCAGGACGACCTCGCGGGTGAATCCGAGGTCGGCGAGCTTGCTTCCTGTCATGCAGAGCGCGGCGAGTCCGGCGAGGTGAACGCCGATGGCCTTGCTGACGAACGGGATCGTGCGTGAGGCGCGCGGATTGACCTCGATCATGTAGATATTGCCGTCCTTGACCGCGAGCTGCATGTTCATCAGCCCGTTCACATGGAGCGCGGCGGCGAACTCGCGGGCGTAGACGCGGATCTGCTCCAGAATCTCCTTTGACAAGCTCATCGGCGGGGTGATGCTGGCGGAGTCGCCGGAATGGCATCCGGCGGGCTCGACGTGTTCCAGGATCGCGCCGATCACGGTCGTTTCGCCGTCGGAAATGCAGTCCACGTCCAGCTCAATCGCGTTCTCCAGGAACCGGTCGATCAGGATAGGCTTGCCCTCGGCGACGCGCGCCGCTTCCTCGGCGAACTTGCGCAGGTATTTTTCCTTGTAGACGATCACCATGCCGCGTCCGCCGAGCACGAAACTCGGGCGCACGAGCACGGGATAGCCGATCTTTTCGGCGATGGCGAGCGCTTCGTCCACGGTGTGCGCGATGCCGCTTTCGGGCTGGAGGATGCCGATCTTCGTGGCGAGCTGCTTGAAGTAGTCGCGGTCCTCGGCGAGGTCGATGTCGTCCGGGCTGGTGCCGATCACGTTCGCCCCGGCGGCCTTCAGCGCCTGCGCCAGGTTCAGCGGCGTTTGCCCGCCGAACTGCACGATTACGCCGGAGCACTGTTCGCGCTCGTAGATGTGCATGATGTCCTCGAGCGTGAGCGGCTCGAAATAAAGCTTGTCGCTGGTGTCGTAGTCGGTGGAAACGGTCTCCGGGTTGGAGTTCACCATCACGACTTCGTAGCCGGCCTTGCGCAGCGCGAACGCAGCATGGCAGCAGCAGTAGTCGAACTCGATACCCTGTCCGATGCGGTTCGGGCCGCCGCCCAGCACCATGATGGACTTCTTATCGCACCTCGGTCGCACGGGTTCGCCCGAATCAGCGTAGGTGCTGTAGTAATACGGTGTGATCGCCTCGAATTCGCCCGCGCAGGTGTCGACCGCACCGAAGCTCGGGAGCAGGCCGGATTTCCTGCGCTGCGCCGCGACGGCGTTTTCGGTCGAGTTCAGCAGGAACGCGATCTGGCGGTCGCTGTAGCCGAACTCCTTTGCCTGCCGGAAAAGCGCGGGATCGGCGGCGAGTTTTTTGAGCGTCCCGGCGGACGCGATTTCGTCCTCGAACATGGCGAGTTCGCGCAGATGGCGCAGGAAGAACCGGTCGATCTGTGTGAGGAAGAAGACTTTTTCGACGTCCCAGCCGCGTTTGAACGCCGCACGGAGCCAGAAGATGCGTTCGGCGTTCGGCTTCACGAGCTTTTCCTCCAGCACTTCGTCGGAGGCGGATTCGAATGCCTCGTCCTTGCCGTCCGCGCCGAATCCGGCACGGCCCGTTTCGAGCGAGCGCAGCGCTTTCTGAAGGCTCTGCTTGAAGTTGCGGCCGATGGCCATGACCTCGCCGACGGATTTCATCTGGGTGCCGAGCGTGGGATCGGCGGCGGGGAATTTCTCGAACGTGAAACGCGGGATCTTCGTCACGATGTAGTCGAGCGCGGGTTCGAAACAGCTCGGCGTGCTGCCTGTGATGTCGTTGCGGAGTTCGTCCAGCGTGTAGCCGACCGCGAGCTTGGCGGCGATTTTCGCGATGGGGAATCCGGTGGCTTTCGAGGCGAGCGCGCTCGAACGCGACACGCGCGGGTTCATTTCGATGATGATGCGGCGTCCGGTATCGGGATTGACCGCCCACTGCACGTTCGATCCGCCGGTCTCCACGCCGATCGCGGCGAGCACACGCAGGGAATCGTCGCGCATCTCCTGATATTCGCGGTCGGTGAGGGTCTGGATGGGCGCGACCGTGATGGAGTCGCCCGTGTGGACGCCCATCGGGTCGAGGTTTTCGATGGAGCAGACGATGACGCTGGAGCCTTTCTTGTCGCGCATGACCTCCATCTCGAATTCTTTCCAGCCGAGCAGGGATTCTTCGATCAGGACCTCGTGGTTGAGGCTGGCTTCGAGGCCGCGCCGCACGATCTCGCTGAATTCCGCCTCGTCGTGCGCGATGCCGCCGCCCGTGCCGCCGAGCGTGAACCCGGGACGGATGATGAGCGGCCATGTGCCGATGGTGCGCGCGATGGCGTCCGCCTCGCTTTCGGAGTGCGCGGAGCCGGACTGCGGCAGGTCGAGCCCGAGGTCCTGCATGGTCTTCTTGAAGAGCTGGCGGTCCTCGGCGCGCGCGATGGCGTCCGCGCTGGCGCCGATGAGCTCGACGTGGTAGCGTTTCAGGATGCCGTTTTTGTTCAGTTCCATGGCGAGGTTGAGCGCGGTCTGTCCGCCGAGCGTCGGCAGGATGGCGTCGGGGCGTTCGCGCCGGATGATCTCGTGGAGGATGTCGCAGGTGAGCGGTTCGATGTAGGTGCGGTCGGCGAGCTCGGGATCGGTCATGACGGTCGCCGGGTTGGAGTTCACGAGCACGACCTCGAACCCGTCCTGCTTCAGCACCTTGCACGCCTGCACGCCGGAATAGTCGAACTCGCAGCCCTGGCCGATGACGATGGGGCCGGATCCGATCAGCAGGATCTTCTGGATGTCAGTGCGTTTCGGCATTTTGACGACCTTTCAGTGCCGCTTCCACGAGCCCGTCGAAAAGCGGATGCGCGTGCATGGGGCGTGATTTGAATTCGGGGTGGAATTGGCAGCCGATGAAGAACGGATGGTCCGGGATCTCGACGATTTCCACGAGGCCGCGCTGCGGATTCACGCCGCTGATGCGCAGTCCGGCGTTTTCGAGGGCTTCGCGGTACTTCGGATTGAACTCGAAACGGTGGCGGTGGCGTTCATGAATGAGCTTTTCGCCGTAGAGGCGTTCCGCGAGCGAACCGGGAACCAGCTCGCAGTCGTACGCGCCGAGGCGCATGGTGCCGCCCTTGTCGTGGATCGTGCGCTGTTCGTCCATGAGGTCGATGACCGGATTGACCGTGTGCTCGTTGAACTCGGAGCTGTCGGCGTCGGCGAGCTTGAGGACATCCCGCGCGAACTCGATCACGGCGCACTGCATGCCCAGGCAGATGCCCAGGAACGGAATTTTGTGCGTACGGGCGTATTCGATGGCTTTGATCTTGCCGTCCACGCCGCGCGTCCCGAATCCGCCGGGTACGAGGATGCCGTCCACGCCGTTCAGAAGCGCCGCCGGATCGGAGGTCATGAATTCCTCGGATTCGATCTTGCGCACGTCGACCTTGCACGAATGTTTGATCCCGGCGTGGCTGAGGGATTCGTAGATGCTCTTGTACGCGTCCTGGTGGCGGATGTACTTGCCGACGACCGCGATGGTGCATTTGTTCTGCGGATGCAGCACGCCTTCCAGCCACTTGCAGTAGCCGTCCAGGTCGATCGTGCGCGGTTCGAGGTGAAGCAGTTCCAGCACGCGCGTGTCGAATTGCTGCTGTTCCAGCTCCAGCGGCACTTCGTAGATGGAGTTCTGCACGTCCAGCTCCTCGATCACGCAGTTGCGCCGCACGTTGCAGAAGAGCGACAGCTTGTTGAGATGTTCCTCCTCCATCGGCACCTCGGACCGGCATACGAGGATGTCCGGCACGATACCGATGCTGCGGAGCGCCGCCACGGAGTGCTGGCTGGGCTTCGTCTTGATCTCCTTCGCCGCGCGGATGAACGGCACGAGCGTGAGGTGGATGAAGATCGCGTCGCCTGCGGGCGCTTCCAGCTTGAACTGGCGGGTAGCCTCCTGGAACGGCAGGCTTTCGATGTCGCCCGTGGTGCCGCCGATCTCGGTGATGGCGATGTCCACGTCGTCGCTTTCCAGCGAACGGATCGCCGCCTTGATCTCGTCGGTGATGTGCGGCACGACCTGCACGGTCCCGCCGAGGTAGCCGCCGGCGCGTTCGCGGGCGATCACGCTGCCGTAGATGCGGCCGGAGGTGTAGTTGCTGGCGTGGGAACAGGTCACTCCGGCGATGCGTTCGTAGTGGCCGAGGTCGAGGTCGGTCTCCGCGCCGTCGTCGGTCACGAAGACTTCGCCGTGCTGGTACGGACTCATGGTGCCCGGATCCACGTTCAGATACGGGTCGAGCTTCTGCATCGCCACGCGGTATCCGCGCTGTTTCAGGAGGAAGGCGAGGGCGGCTCCGGTGATGCCTTTGCCGAGGCTGGAAACGACTCCGCCCGTGATGAAGATGTGTTTCGTTTTCATGATCTGCTGTCCTCCATGAGTTTGCGGAACGCGTCGAAAAGTCCGGCGGCGTCGTGCGGACCGGGAGCGGCCTCCGGGTGGTACTGCACGCTGAACGCGGGGAGCGTTTTGTGGCGGATTCCTTCTATCGTATTGTCGTTAAGATTGATGTGCGTGAGTTCAAGTTCGGCGGGCAGGTCCGTCAGCGCGAAGTTGTGGTTCTGGCTGGAGATCGCGACCTCGCCGGTGAGGATGTTCTTGACGGGATGATTGCAGCCGTGATGCCCGAATTTCAGGCGGCCGCACTTCGCGCCGCAGGCCAGTCCGAGCAGCTGGTGCCCGAGGCAGATCCCCATCATCGGGATGCCGTGTCCGAGCAGGACGCGGATGTTTTCGATGGCGTAGGTCACGGCGGACGGGTCGGCGGGGCCGTTGGAGAGGAATATGCCGTCCGGTTTCGCCCCGAGTACGACTTCGGGCGGAGTCGAGGCCGGAACGACCGTCACGCGCATATCGCGCGCGGCGAGCATCCGCAGGATGTTGTATTTCACGCCGAAATCGTACACGATCACATGATATTTTCCGTCGTCGTTCCAGTCGTACGGGACTGGCGTCGTTACGATGGAGGCGTAGTCCTGCCCCTCGAGGCCTTCCCACGCCTGCGCCCGCTTCACCGCTTCTTCCTCCGTGATCGTCTCTTCGCTCACATGCAGATAGGCTTTCTGGCTGCCTTTCGTCCGCAGATGAAGCGTCAGCGCGCGCGTGTCGACTCCGGCGAGGCCGGGCTTGCCGTAACGCTTCATGATCGCGGAAAGCTCCTCGCGGGAACGCCAGTTCGAGGCGGGATTGAGTTCCTGCACGATCAAGCCGTTGAGGAAGAGGCTCCGCGACTCCATGTCCTCCTGTGTGCAGCCGTAGTTGCCAACCTCCGCGGTCGTGAGCGTCACGAACTGTCCCGCGTAGGACGGATCGGAGATGATCTCCTGATATCCGGTCATGCCGGTATTGAACACCGCCTCGCCCATACGGTCGTGCAGGTCGCCGAACGCATAACCGTGAAAGACCGTGCCGTCCGCGAGCGCGAGGAATGCTTTCCGTTCGCGCTGCTGTTTCCACAAATCTTTATGATTGTCCATGTCAGTATGCTCTTTCCTGATTGTTTTCCATGAAGTTCACCAGCGCGCGGTTCGCCGTGCGGATGCCGCCGGGCGTGGGATAGTCCCCCGTGAAATACCAGTCGCCGGGGTAGTCCGGACAGCAGGAATGCAGGGCCTCGACGGTCTGGTAGACGACCTTGAGTTCGGCCTTGAGTCCGGGCGGGGTGAGGAGATGTGCGATCTCTTCGTGAAGCTCGTTTTCATCGACGGCGTCGTAGACGTCGCGCATGTGGTTTTCGTTGGGAGCGCCGCCTGCCAGCGCTTTTCTAGCCGCCTCGCAGGCGCGGTTCAGCACGTTTTCGCGGTCGGTACGCTTCAGGATCGCGACCGCCGCCTGGAATGCCGCCAGATCGCCCGCGCATGCCATGTCGATGCCGTAGCAGTCGGGGTATTTGACCGGGGGCGCGGAGCTCGCCACGACGATGCGTTTCGGACCGAGTCGGTCCAGGATCGGCAGGATCGCGTTGCGCATGGTGTTGCCGCGCACGATGGAGTCATCCAGCACGACCAGCGTATCCACGCCCGGCCGGATCAGCCCGTAGGTCACGTCATAGACATGCATGTAGAGTTCGCGCCGGCTGTCGGCGTCGGCGATGAACGTACGGAATTTCGCGTCCTTGATCGCGATCTCGCCGAAGCGCACGAGATGGTCCTGATGCGCCGCCATCGTGAAGAGCGTTTCGAGCATGCCGTGGTAGCTGACGCGCGCGGAGTTCGGGATGTAGCTGAAGAACGTCGTGTCGAAATCACTATCAACCGCCTGAAGCACCGCCGGGACCAGCGACTTGCCGAGGCGTTTGCGTTCGCGGTGGATGTCCGCGTCGTTCGGACGCGAGAAGTAGATGCGTTCGAAGACGCAGCTGCGGCGTTCCGCGGGCTCCAGACAGTCGAGGATCTCCACGCCACCGTCCGCACGCGCGATCACCGCCTTGCCCGGCGGGATCTCCATGACTTCTGACGTGGCGCAATCGAACGCCGCCTGGATCGCGGGGCGTTCGCTCGCCGCCGCAAATACCTCGTCGTCAAAATAAAAATATCCGGGACGAATCGCATGAGGGTCCCGGATTGCAAACGAGTCGCCGGCGCCGTTGAAACCGCAGAGCGTGAACGCACCGTCAAGGCCGTTCAATGCCTGCCGAAGGATCTTAGCCCAGTCCGGCGAACCGGGGTGAAGATTGGAATCCTGTTCCAGATAGTGCGCGATGATCTGAAGGATCAGATAGCCGTCCGCCTTGCTCTTCGGATGGTGGCCCAGCTTTAAAAACTTATCAAAGAGGTCGTGTGCGCCCGTGAGGTTGAAATTCCCCGCGAGCAGCAGGGTCCGCCGCAGGCAGTTCGAGTCGTGCACGAACGGATGGCAGGCGGATTCCTCGTGCCGTCCGTAGGTCGCATAGCGAAGATGGCCCAGCAGGACGCCGCCGTCGAATCCCGACGCGCCGCCGCACCGTCCGAGCAGATCCGCCAGCGGGTCTTCCGAAGCGGCGGAACGTTCCACGCGGTAGGCCGGGAGCCCGGGTTCCGGCGCGAGATTCAGCGACGCGATCCCGGCGCCGTCCTGTCCGCGGTTGTGCTGTTTTTCGAGCAGGAGCGCCATTTTGCTGAATCCGTAGTCGGCGCTGCCGTACTTGCTGAAATAGTATTCCTGCGGTTTGCGTAGCCGGAGCAGCGCGACCGCGCATTCATGTTTGACCGCATCAGACATTGCGGTACCCCTTTCCGTGCGGAGTTGAGAAGATTTTGATACAGTTTTTTCCGTGGGATGACAAGCATAAAACATGCCAAACGGCATTGAGGCGGGAAACGGCAAACGGATATTACAAAGAATGTAAATGCGGAATTACATGGTTACAAATCATGTAAAACAGCAGGACAACTTTTCCGCTGAATGAGGTGTTGGCACGGGATTTGCTTATTCTCCGCTGATCTATTTCAATTTGAACTTGACGAAGAAAGGCAAAAACATGGAACAGCAAATCTTTCGACAGCAACCGCAGGGACTTTACGACCCGCGACAGGAACATGACGCGTGCGGCGTCGGCATGGTCGCCGACCTCAACGGGCGCGCGTCGCATGATATTGTAACAAAAGGCATTACGATCCTCTGCCGTCTGATGCACCGCGGCGCGGCCGGAAGCGACCCGGAAACCGGTGATGGCGCGGGGCTTCTGCTTTCCATGCCCGACGAGTTCTTCCGCGCGAGATCCGGCGTGAAGAAACTGCCCGAAGCCGGCAAGTACGCCGTGGCGATGATCTTCGGCGGACTCGGCGCGGAAAAAGATATGGAAGAGGTCATCCGCGCGGAAGGCGGCGGCGTCCTGGGCTGGCGCGAAGTCCCGGTCGTGCCGGAGAAGATCGGCCGCACCGCCCGCAAGAACATGCCCGTGATCCGCCAGCTGTTTATCGATGGACGGGATTTCGAGGACAATGCGGCGTTCGAACGCAAGCTCTTCGTGATGCGCCGCCTGATCGAAAAACGCAAACTCGACCTTTACATCTGCAGCATGTCGTCGCGGAACATCGTATACAAAGGACTGCTGCTGGCGACTCAGCTGGAACAGTTCTATCCCGACCTCGACGACGAGCTGTTCCGTTCGCGTCTGGCGATCGTGCACCAGCGCTACAGCACGAATACGTTCCCGACGTGGCAGCTGGCGCATCCGTTCCGCTACCTGGCGCACAACGGCGAGATCAACACCCTGCGCGGCAACCTGAACGCCATGCGGGCGCGCGAACACCTCCTGAAGAGCGAGCTGTTCGGCGACGATCTCGCGAAACTGCTCCCCCTGATCGAACCAGGCCAAAGCGATTCCGCCTCTTTGGACAACATGTTCGAACTGCTTGTCGCCGCGGGGCGTTCCCCGGAACACGCCATGCTGATGCTGATCCCGCAGGCGTGGGGCGCGAAGTATTATATGGGACGCGACGTGCGCGGGTTCTTCGAATACCACTCCGCGCTCATGGAACCGTGGGACGGCCCGGCTGCCATCGCGTTCTCCGACGGCGTGAACGCGGGTGCGATCCTGGACCGCAACGGGTTGCGTCCGGCGCGTTACACAAAATGTAAAGACGGGCTTTTCGTGCTCGCGAGCGAGACCGGCGTACTGGACATCCCCGCCGAGGACGTGGAGCTGAAAGGCCGCCTGAAACCCGGCGAGATCATCCTGCTGGATATGGAGAACCACCGCATCGTGCCGGATTCCGAGGTCAAAAACCGTCTGGCGCGCAGCAAGCCGTACCGCCGCTGGGTCGAGGAAAACCGCCTCTCCGTGCATGGTCTGTTCACCGACATCACCGCCTCGCGCCCGGAGGAGGACCTGACGGCGAAACAGCGTTTCTTCGGCTACACCCGCGAGGATATGGACGTGATCCTGAAGCCGATGGCGATCCAGGGCAAGGAGCCGGTCGGGTCCATGGGCAACGATGCCGCGCTGGCCGTTCTCTCCGAACGTCCGCAGCTGCTTTTCCAGTATTTCAAACAGCTTTTCGCACAGGTCACGAACCCGCCGATCGACCCGATCCGCGAGGAGCTCGTGATGAGCCTGATGACCTACATCGGCAACAAGGGCAACATCCTGGAGGAGACGCCCGAGCATGCCCGCCTCATCAAACTGCGCCGCCCGGTCCTCACCGACGACGAACTCCGCCATCTTCAGAATTTCGGCGTGCAGGGATATCGTTCGCGCACGTTGAGCTGCGGATTCCCGGCGAAGGGCGGAGAAGCCGCACTGCGCGATGCGCTGAAATCGCTGGAGGAACAGGCCGTCGCCGCAGCGAAGGCGGGCGAACACATCCTGATCCTGTCCGACCGCGATCTGCCGGAGGGACAGGCCGCGATCCCGAGCCTGTTGTCGTGTTCCGCCGCGAACCGCGCGCTGGTCGACGCCGGGCTTCGTCCGGAAACCGGCCTGATCGTGCAGTCCGGCGAAGTGCGCGAGGTGATGCATTTCGCGCTTCTGCTGGGGTACGGCGCGACCGCGGTGAATCCGTATCTGGCGCTTGCCACGGTGTCTGCGCTGGCGAATTCCGGCGCGCTCGGGCTTGATCCCGTGACCGCCGCAAGCAATTACATCAAGGCGGTCGACAAAGGCCTCCTGAAGATCATGTCCAAGCTCGGCATCTCCACACTTCGCAGCTACCGTTCCGCGCAGGCGTTCGAGGCGGTCGGACTGAATCCCGAGTTTCTGCAGGAATTCCTCCCCGGCACGGCCAGCCGCGTCGGCGGCATCGGCCTCTCCGAGATCGCCCACGAGGCCGTTCTGCGCGCGTCCGCCGCGGAATGTGCCGAATCTCCGCTGCTCCCCGGCGGCGGCCAGTACCGTTACCGCAAGGACGGCGAGGCGCACCTCTGGACGCCCGAATCCTTGAGCACGTTCCGTCAGGCCGTGCAGACCGGCGATTATAACAAGTTCAAGGAATACAGCCGTATGATCGACGATCAGGCGCACCACCTGTGCACCCTGCGCGGCCTCTTCCGGTTCAAAAAGAAACGCGCGATTTCCATCAACGACGTCGAAAGCGTCGAAAGCATCCTGAAGCGCTTCGTCTCCGGCGCGATGAGCCTCGGCTCCCTCAGCCCGGAGGCGCACGAGACCATCGCCAAGGCCATGAACGCGGTCGGCGCAATGAGCAACAGCGGCGAGGGCGGCGAGAACGCCGAACGCTTCGGCACCGAGTTCAACTCCGCCATCAAACAGGTCGCCAGCGGACGATTCGGCGTCACGATCGAATATCTTCGCAACGCCCGCGACATCCAGATCAAGATGGCGCAGGGGGCCAAGCCCGGCGAGGGCGGCCAGCTCCCCGGCCACAAGGTCAACGAGTTCGTCGCGAAGATCCGTCACGCCATGCCAGGCGTCACGCTCATCTCCCCGCCGCCGCACCACGACATCTACTCCATCGAGGACCTCGCGCAGCTCATCTACGATCTCCGCAACGCCAATCCGAAGGCGCGCATCTCCGTGAAGCTCGTCTCCGAGCTCGGCGTCGGCACGGTCGCCGCGGGCGTTGCCAAGGCGCACGCCGACGTGGTGCTGGTTTCCGGCCACGACGGCGGCACCGGCGCATCCCCGCTCACCAGCATCAAGCACGCCGGACTCCCGTGGGAACTCGGTGTGGCGGAAGCCCAGCAGACGCTCGTGCTGAATGGTCTGCGCGGCAAGATCAAGCTCCAGGTGGACGGCCAGCTGAAGACCGGACGCGACGTCGTCATCGCCGCGCTGCTCGGCGCGGAGGAATTCGGGTTCGCCACGACCATCCTCGTCTGCATCGGCTGCGTGATGATGCGCCAGTGCCACAGCAACACCTGCCCGATGGGCGTCGCCACGCAGGATCCCGAGCTCCGCAAGCGTTTCGCGGGCAAGCCCGAATACATCATCAACTTCCTGCGGTTCATCGCGCAGGAGGTCCGCGAATACCTCGCCGCGCTCGGCCTGCATTCGCTGGACGAGGCGTGCGGACGTTCCGATCTGCTCGAAACGAACCACGCGGTCGACTTCTACAAGACCATCCGGCTCGATTTCGGCAAGATCTTCGAACAGGCGAAGGGCGGCGCGGTGCATTTCGACGCGAACGAAGCGCCGTATGAGCTCGTCAATTTCGACCGCCGCGCGATTCTGCCGAAGCTGAAGCTGAACGGCAAGAAGGAAAGCATTTCCGCCGTCATCACGAACTCCGACCGTACCGCGGGCGCCGAGCTCGCCGGGATCGTGGCGGAGAAGTTCGGCGAAAACAAGCTCGCCGAGGACACGATCCAGATCAACCTTACCGGCGTCGCAGGACAGAGTTTCGGCGCGTTCCTGCCGAAGGGCGTCACGCTCCGTCTGGAGGGCGAGGCCAACGACTTCGTCGGCAAGGGTCTCTCCGGCGGCAAGATCGTGATTCGTCCGCCCGAAAACGCGGGTTATGACGCCGAGAACAACGTGATCGCCGGAAACGTGATCGGTTACGGCGGCACCTCCGGCAAGATATTCCTCTACGGCATCGCGGGCGAACGATTCGCCATCCGCAACAGCGGCATGACGCTCGTCGCGGAGGGCGTGGGCGACCACGGCTGCGAATACATGACCGGCGGACGCGTGGTCGTGCTCGGACACGTGGGCGTGAACTTCGCCGCGGGCATGACCGGCGGGCTGGCGTACATCTACGACGAAAAGGGCCATTTCGACCTCAGCTGCAGCACGGACGGCATTGACTTGGAAAGCATCGAATCCGGCACCGAAGCCGAACACGAGCTCAAGTCCCTGCTGGAGGAATACTTCCACGAGACCGGCAGCAGGAAGGCCGCGCGCATGCTCTCCGACTGGGAGCAGTACCGCCCGAAATTCGTCCGCATCTTCCCCGTCGAATACCGAAACGCGCTCGCACACGCCGCCCGCTGAGAAAGGAGCCAACTGACCATGATCGAACGCATTCACGATATCTACCGTCCCGCGGACGAACGCGTCCGCGATTTCAATGAAGTCGAAGTTCGCCTCGCCCCGGAACAGGTCCGCGAGCAGATGCTCCGCTGCCACAACTGCGGCGTCCCGTTCTGCCACGGCGCGGGCTGTCCGCTCGGAAACGTGATCCCGGACTTCAACAGTGCCGCGGCCGATGGCGACTGGCTGACCGCGTGGCGCATTCTCTCCGAGACCAGTTTCTTCCCCGAATTCACATGCCGCATCTGTCCCGCCCTGTGTGAGGGTGCCTGCTGCAACGGCGTCAACGACGATCCCGTCATGGTGCGCCAGTGCGAAAAAGTCATCGTCGAGACCGCCTTCGAAAACGGCTGGGTGAAGCCTGTCGTCCCCGCGGTTCGCAACGGCAAGCGCATCGCGGTCGTCGGCAGCGGCCCGTCCGGCCTGTACGCCGCCGAGGCGCTGAACCGTGCCGGATTCGGCGTCAAGGTTTTCGAGGCGAACCACAAGCCCGGCGGCCTCCTTCGCTACGGCATTCCCGATTTCAAGCTCGACAAGCGCGTCATCGACCGCCGCATCTCCCTCATGCGCCAGGCCGGGATTGAATTCCAGACCGACTGCCGCATCGGCTGCGACGTCGCCGGGCAGTATCTCCTCCGCAACTACGACGCGGTCGTGCTCGCGACCGGAACTCCGTGCGCCCGCGACCTGAATATCCCCGGCCGCGACCTCGACGGCGTCTACTTCGCGCTCGAATTCCTGCAGGGGCAGAACCGCGTGAACGACGGCGAGCTTCGTAAGCTTCCAGTCAGCGCCAGAGGCAAACGTGTGCTCATCATCGGCGGCGGCGATACCGGCAGCGACTGCGCCGGCACCGCGATCCGTCAGGGGGCGGCCAGCGTGAAGCAGGTCGAGATCATGCCCATGCCGCCCGAAACGCGGTCCGAGTCCACCCCGTGGCCTGCCTGGCCGTGGATGCTCCGCACCAGTTCCAGCCACAAGGAAGGCTGCGAACGCGAATGGAACGTGGCGAGCGACCGCTTCCTCGGCGAAAACGGCGTCCTGACCGGAGTCGAGGTGCATTCCGTCAAGTGGGAGACCACTCCCGAAGGCAGGCCACTGAAGCCCGTCGCGGTCGAAAACACCACGCGTGTCATCGAGGCCGACCTGATTCTGCTCGCAATGGGCTTCACCGGAGCCGATCCCAAGGGACCCGCCGCCGATCTCCAGCTCAAACTCACGCCGCGCAACGGCCTGATCGCCGATCCCGAACACCATATCTATACCGTGGGCGACTGCACCACCGGCGCGTCGCTCGTGGTCCGCGCCATGGCCGACGCGAAGAAGACAGTCCAGGATATTATCCGCGATTTAGCCTGATTTGGAGTGGTTTGACGCGAAACACGAAAGGAGATGGTGTTTTCCCCTTGATAAAACATAACCAAACATGTATATTATATTATCATGAATAATCTTGCCAATCCGCAACTCCTCGTCATTCAGAAGGTCAGCTCGGTCATCACCCGTGAACGCGACGTGCAGGCGCTCCTCGAAAGCGTCCTTGCCATCCTCGAAAGCGACATGGGCATGATCCGCGGCACCTTTGCCCTTCTGTACGGCGACACGCTGAAGATCGAGGTTTCCTGTGGACTGGCGGAAACCGAGAAAAAACTCGGTCATTACCGTATCGGCGAAGGCATCACCGGACACGTCGCCGAGACCGGGCACAGCCATGTGATCCCCGACCTCCGCAACGATGCCCGTTTCCTCAACCGGACCGGCGCACGCCATTACTCCGAACAGGTCGCGTTCATCTGCGTCCCGCTGATCCACCATGAACATGTGATCGGCACGCTCTCCATCGACCGTCCGGTCCTCCCGGACACCGACCTCGACAGCGACGTTGCGTTCCTGGAGATCATCGCGAACATCACAGCTGACGCCGCGGCCGCCTGCGTGGAGATCCACGACGAACGCGAATCCCTCCTCGAGGAAAACCGCAAGCTCCGCAGCATGCTCCAGAAGGCGCCCGGCAAAATGATCGGGAACTGCCGCGAGATGCAGCTCGTCTACGAACAGCTCCGCCAGGTCGCGCCTTCCGATGCCACCGTCCTGATCCGAGGCGCCAGCGGCACCGGAAAGGAACTTCTCGCCCGCGCTATCGTGGAGCTTTCCGCGCGCAAGGACAAACCGTTTATTACGCTGAACTGCGCCGCCCTCCCGGAAAACCTCGTTGAAAGCGAGCTTTTCGGGCACGAGAAAGGCGCGTTCACGGGCGCGGTCAGCCGCCGCATCGGTCGTGCCGAGGCCGCGGACGGCGGCACGCTCTTCCTCGACGAGATCGGCGACCTGACCATGCAGACTCAGGTCAAGCTCCTGCGTTTCCTGCAGGAACGCACCTTCTCGCGCGTCGGCAGCAACGAGGAGCTGCATTCCAACGTGCGCTTCCTTGCCGCCACCAGCCGCAACCTCGAGGAGCTGATGGAGAAAAAGCTCTTCCGCGAGGACCTGTATTACCGCCTGAACATCTTCCCCATCATGATGCCGCCGCTCGCCCAGCGCAAGAGCGACATCATCCTGCTCGCCGAATACTTCATCGAAAACCTGAACGTGAAGTACAACAAGGCCATCCGCAAGCTCTCGCCCGGCGCGATCCACCTGCTCATGAACTACAGCTGGCCCGGAAACGTCCGCGAACTTGAAAACTGCATGGAACGCGCCGTCCTCACTGCCACCGACGATTGCGTCCAGGCTCATAACCTGCCGCCCTCGCTTCAGGCTGCCGGCACCTCCGCCGGATCGCCCGCTGTCACGCTCGGGGACGATTCCTCCACGCTTGAGGTCCTGCTCGCCAACTACGAACGCGAGATCCTGCAGGACGCCATCCGCAAGAATGACGGCAATCTTTCCGCCGCCGGCCGCAAGCTCGGTCTCTCCCCCCGTATGATGAACTACCGCATGAACCGCCTCGGCCTCAAAAAAGAATCCTGAGAACGAAGCCGGATTCCTTCCGTCCCATGTAATAAACGGTAGTGTCCGCAAAAAGCGCGCAATTCGGGAAGCGGGCATAATAATGGAAGCCGCCGGTTTCACTTTTTTGCCAAAAAAAACGCTTTTCATCTTGATTTTTGACGGATTCTGTGCTAGATTATATTTTCATGGAATGCCAACATAGCTCAGTCGGTAGAGCGGTTCACTCGTAATGAACAGGTCCTCGGTTCGATTCCGAGCGTTGGCTCCATTTTTTTTGCCCTGATTCTGAGAATTTTCGACCCGCTACGCTCAACTACACAAGGAGTTCACCATGCTGAAAATCAAATCTGCCGACTCGTGCAAATACGACATCCTCTCGCTCGGAGAGATCATGCTCCGGTTCGATCCGGGGCCGGGCCGCATCCATACCGCCCGCCAGTTCAACGTGTGGGAAGGCGGCGGCGAGTATAACGTGGCGCGCGGGCTCCGTCGCTGCTTCGGTCTCCGGGCGGGCGCGATCACGGCGCTCGCGGACAATCCGGTCGGCCGCCTCGTCGAGGATTTCATGTTGCAGGGCGGCGTGGACGTCTCCCTCATCAAATGGGTCCCGTATGACGGCGTTGGGCGTCAGGTTCGCAACGGCCTGAACTTCACGGAACGCGGCTACGGCATCCGCGGTGCTGTGGGCTGCTCCGACCGCGGCAATACGGCGGTATCCCAGCTCAAGGCCGGTGACATTGACTTCGACATGATCTTCGGCAAGCTTGGCAGCCGCTGGTTCCACACGGGCGGGATTTTCGCCGCGCTCTCCGACACCACGCCGGGCGTCGTGATCGAGGCGCTGAAAGCCGCCAAGAAATACGGCACCGTGACAAGCTACGACCTCAACTACCGTCCGTCGCTGTGGAAGGCGATCGGCGGCAAGGAGCGCGCCCGCGAGGTCAACCGCGAGATCGCGCAGTACGTGGACGTGATGATCGGCAACGAGGAGGACTTTACCGCCTGCCTCGGATTCGAGGTCGAGGGGCTCGACGCCAACATCAGCGCCATCGATCCGGCCAATTTCCGCAAGATGATCGAACGCGCCGTCTCCGTTTATCCGAACTTCCAGGCCGCCGCCACCACGCTCCGCACCGTCCGCACCGCCACGGTCAACGACTGGAGCGCGATCGTCTGGAGCGACGGCAAGTTCTACCAGGCCAAACAGCGCGACGGCCTTGAGATATTCGACCGCGTCGGCGGCGGCGACAGCTTCGCATCCGGCCTTATCTACGGCTTCATGGAAAAGGGCGATCCCGCGCTCGCGGTCGAATACGGCGCGGCGCACGGCGCGCTTGCCATGACCACCCCCGGCGACACCTCGATGGCGCGTCTCGCCGAGGTCGAAAAGCTGGTCGGAGGCGGCGGTGCCCGCGTGGACCGCTGACCTCGTCGTCACTGCTCGATCGAAATGCATTCGGGGAAGCCGCCGGTTTGGATGAAACGACCGGCGGCTTCCCTTTTTACATACAGTTTTCCCTGTTCGGCTTGAATTCTCATTTCCCGCATGTATATTAGCTTTCGGCACCTGCAATCGCGAACCGGAAAAGGAAATATCGGCGATGGATTGGAACGGCATGACCCTGAGTGAATGGCGAGCCTGCGAAAACGCCCGGGCGAAGTATGCGAAGAACCCGGCGCTGTACCGGTTGAAGCTGTTTCTGAGCATGGTCCTGGGATACGGCGTACTTGTCCTTCTCGGCTGGCTTCTGATCCTCTTGATCCTCTTTTTTATCGGGCTTTTCGTCTATATGCCGCTGGTAACAAAAGAGCATTATGTGCTGCTGATCGTTCCGCCCGTTCTCGCGCTTGGCTTCACGGCGATTCTCCTGACGATATTCCGCCGCCGCAAGCCCGCGCCCAACGGGATGCCGCTCAATCCGAAGCGCTACGGTCGGCTTTATGACGAGGTCGGCGCGATCTGCCGCGACCTGAACATCCCCCCGGTTCGGCGGATTTGCCTGGATCAGAGCTGCACCGCCGCGGTCGTCTCCCCGTTCCTGTTCATGGCGCGCCTGAAACGGGACACGCTCGTCATCGGGTATCCGCTGATCTGCGCTTTGGACACAGAATCGTTCCGGGTCTGTCTCGCGCGGGCGCTCCGGCACGAAAAGCCGTCCGGCGACTCCCTGCTGGAATGGATCGGGCGCGTCTGGACGGAGCCGTCATGCGGCGAAGACCCGTATGTCTTCGAATCGAGAATCCGGGAGATCAGGATGAACGGGATCGTCGTTCCGGAGTCCGGATGGTTCTTCCGGTCGATCACCCCGCTGCTGAGGGATGTGGAACGGGCCTGCGACGCGTTTTGCCTCGAGAAATTCGGTGAGGAGAGTTTCGCCGCGTTCGTGACGCGGGCGCAGTTCCTCGTGCGGCGGTGCGACCCGAGGGTATTCTGGCTTCAGAGCCTCGTGGAAACGGATCGTCCGCGCCCCGCCGCCGCGATCCGGGAGAAAGTCCGCAGGGCGGTTCCCGAGGCGGATGCGAAACGCATCCTCGGCCGCATGCTCCGCGTGTCCGATCAACCCGCGAAGACGATTCCGCCGTTCCGGGAACGCGTCCGCACGGACGATCCCGCCGCCCTGATGCCTCATCTGGAGCGGACCCCGGATGCCGCCGAGCACTATCTTCTCTCCTGTCCGGACTTCGAGCCGGAATACGACGCTTGGCTGGAAAACCAGGTCAAAACGGATAAACTGGAAGATGTGATCCGGCATCTGCGCGAGGCGGAAACTCTGGATGAATCGTCCGCCGATCCGGCTGTCTGGTCCACTGCCGCCGAGGCCGCCGCGCGGCTGGATCATGCGGCCGGGGAACGTGACATCCTCGAAAAAGCGGTGGAACGGTTTCCCGACTGCCTGTCGTTCCGGGGTCGACTGCTCGTCCGGCGCATGCAGGATGCCGTCACGGACGAGGAGGAAGACGGGGTCGCCGCCGAGCTCGAACGTCTCACAGCGCAGGATTCGCGGCTCGTGCTGGAATTCCGCGACGTCCTGTGTGATCGCGCCGCGCGGCGGGGCGAGGAGAAACACGTGGAATCTCTGCTCACTTCGGTTCAGGATGCAGGGAAACGCATCGCCGAAAGGAAGTATGGCAAAGGGAACGTCTTTTTATTGTTTCTGGATGTCGCGGGAGGTTACGCATGGATCATTGCCGCTTTCCTGGTTGTCAGGACGATGCTTGATGGAAGATACGGGGGCTGGGGCTATTTCATCGGAACGGCTGCTGCTGTCGCCTCTTTGAGCATGCTGGTGATCGGTATTCGTGAACGGGACCGGAAAGAGAAGGCGGCAATAAAGGAGAAGAACACTTCGCTTCTGCCGGACAGCTCCGGGAACATTGTTCGGGGCGTCCCCAGGCGCCCGGAACTGATTCTTCTGCCGAAGTGGGAAAACCATCCGCCTGTTATCCTGTCGCGCGAAAAGGACCCCTCGGACCGGTCAGGGAAATACAGCCATCTCCTTTCGTTTTCCCGGAAGACCAGGCCGCTGTTCCTGCTCGCTTCGCTGTTCGTGTTCGCGGGGATGTGCCTCGTCGTCAGGCCGTGGATTCTGATCTTGGTCACGGAGGCCGGTTTTGAGGCGTTCGAAGCCGGGGATCATAAAAAGGCGGTCGGGTGGTTCCGCGTTTCTGCCGAACTCGGCGAACCGGCGGCGCAATACATGCTCGGCATGCGTTTTCAGAAGGGCGAAGGCGTGGAACAGGATATGGCGAAGGCCGTCAAGTGGTTCCGCCTGGCAGCGGAGGAAAGCGAACGCCATGCGGCGTTTCCTGCGGCGCAAGCCAGCCTCGGCGAATGCTACAGGAAAGGCGAGGGCGTCGGGCAGGATTACGCCGAGGCCGTGAAGTGGTATCGTCTGGCCGCGGAAAACGGGCTTGCACGGGCGCAGAACAGTCTCGGCAAATGCTATGAGGATGGCACGGGCGTCGAACAGGATTATACCGAGGCGGCGAAATGGTATTACAAAGCCGCCGTGAAGGGGGATGCGCGGGCGCAGATCAATCTCGCGTTTTGCTATGAACGGGGACTGGGCGTGGAACAGGACATGGCGGAGGCCGTGAAATGGTATCGCCGCGCCTCCGCGCAGAGCCGGTCGGAAGAGGAGCAGAAACGGGCGGCGGAAGCACTGGAAAAGCTGGAAGCACAGGAAAACCTGGAAGACCAGGAAAAGTTGGAAGAACAGGAATCCAGTCTGTGATCCGGGTTCGTTGTGTGCTCGCAGGGAGCGAAAGCATCCGATGGTCTTCGGCTTGATGTGATGACCGCGCGCGTTCGCCGTCGCCGAGTCGTGGAACTGCGCACATACTTTGTCATTGCCGAGCATGGGCAGGCGCGCGTGAATCGCTGACTTCATCCCCGGATCTTACGGAAACGAATCTGCCGGCTTCCGGTCCTGTTCAATTCAGCCTGCGCTGCACCACTTTCCGCCGTGTTCCCCGGGATGCGACACGGCTTCCGGTCCTGTTCAATTCAGCCTGCGCTGCACCCTTTTTTCGCGTTTTTTTCGGGTTTCGGCTTGAAAAAGCCCGGATGGGGTGTATATTAAATACCATTCTGTGGCGGGGTAGCTCAGTTGGTAGAGCAACGGATTGAAAATCCGTGTGTCACCAGTTCGATCCTGGTCCTTGCCACCATTTGAATTTCAAAGCTCGATGGTTTCCATCGGGCTTTTTTTGCTTTTACCCCCACAAATCTGAGCTCAGAACCTGCTATCAGGGTCATATATCACACCCCTTTCGGACCCGCTTCCAGGCCCCAAAATAGCAGTTTTGCTACAAAATGCGACGCCAGGATAGCAGAAAGTTGGAACACTTGAAAACCGATTTTGAGGGTAAATCGCCGGGGAGTTGCACCTTAAATAGCGGTTTTTAAATCGGCAGATTCGCGTCATTTTCGGCATATTTCGGCCTTATGCCGAGCTCAAATCGGTATTCTCCAAACTTTTTTCGGAACTTTTTGGCATAGACCTGGCATGTGTCACCAGTTTTTTGAAAGAATGCAACGTGCAATCGGAAATAAACAACAGCTGGTGACACACGCTCTCAATACTTCATTTTGAGACCATGTCGGTCATGCAAGGTGACTTGAACCCAAATATGTAATCTCGGACCGAGTCCTGAAGATATTTTCAGCCCCCGAAACCAGCGATGGTTCCGGGGGGCTGATTGTGTTTGGAAGCGGTTTTCTGCTTACGGATTTTGTCTGCCGGGCGATTCTGACGACCGCCTTGTCCGTTCATTGCTCCGTGAAGCCTCCCTTTTCTTCACGGAATGATTTTTCTTTCTGAATTTACTTCAGACCTTTCCCTGAGGTCAGGATTTCAAGCATGGTCTTGTCGGATACTTGTTTTGAATAGGGATTCCAGAATCCAAACCCTGAATCGTAATTCCATGTAGTCCAGCCGATGTCAAACTCATCGAACACGGATATCATATCGCGGTACCAATTATAAGCGGGCTCACGCGGAGACGAGGAAATCACACCCCATTCACCGCAGAAGAGGGGCAGACCGAGTTTCTTTGCCACCGTTACCGCCTGAAGGATCTGTTCTCTCAGCACACTGCGATCCCAGTTCGTTGTAAAAGATCGGAATGTTTCTTTTTGCGCTTCGGGCAGTTTGTCGAAATCAGCCTGTGCAATCACAATACCGGGATACTGAATTGGACCGTAATACTTGCCCACCGGGTTCCAGCTTGCACGGTAATGTGTTACTGCCATCGGCTTATAATAATGGAAGCTGAGCAGAATATTTTTGTCTCCCTTCGGAATCTTCAGATCTTTGAATGTATCCACATCCTGCCACATATTGGACCCGATCACCAGTACGCGTTCGGGTTCCAGCTGACGCAAAGTCTTATGTACTTTCGCGATGAGATTGTTCCATTGTTCCGGATCATCCGCTACCGGTTCATTCAGAAATTCGTATGCCACCCAGTCTGTCGAGAATCCTTTCAGCGCCGCGGAAAGCTCTTTCCACAGATTCAGAAGTTGTTCCTGTGATTTTTCTTCTGTGAAAAGTGTATTCGTATTGTTGCCTTCGATGGATGCATTGAAATAAAAACTGCGGATGATATGCAAATCCACGATAACGCGCAGTTCATGCTTGAGTGCGAGCTTGATGGACGCATCCAGCAGTTCCCAGGCATCCGTCAGTTTGTTCCCGTTGTCATCCCAGAATTGTTCTTCGTCAATCGGGATTCTGACATGGTCAAATCCAAATTCTTTCAAGCGGATGAAATCATCTTCCTTTACTCTGGCTGCACGTGCAGCCCCTCGCACGGGGGTTTGTGAAAACCAGTGGCTGAGATTTGTTCCTCGCTTGACTTTGAAGTCGGAAACTCGCACTCTGCTTCCCCCGTCTACGGAACTACATCCTGCCAGAATGAACAGCGCGAATACAGCGAGTCCCATCAAAAAACATTTCCAATGCTTCATTGCTTTTTTCATATCAGAGCTTTCTTTGAATGATGAATACGGAGGGCGTTTTGCGAGAGGACGAAGTGCATCCGGCAGTTCTGAGATAGAGCCTTTTCCGAAGATGAGTCGTGTCGGTGTCCTGTAGTCAAAGTTTTGCATGGTCTTTCCTTTGTGATGCAATGAAAATGGGGTTGTGATGCAGAGCCTGGTACTGCTATGCTTGGACGAGGTATAATATAACCCTGGCAGAGGTATATTCAAGTAAAAAACTGACAGAACATGGAATCAGCTTTTCTGTTCATCTGTTCCCCAATAGAAATCAGCCCTCGGAGTCCACGATAGTTCCGGGGGCTGATTTTTACATGGATTCAATGATAGACGGAAGAAATCCTAAGAAAAAATCTCTTCCGGCTTGTTTCGCGTTAAGTAGCATTATGAATTGCGTTAAGCAACATGTTAAAGCCGAAAAACTTATTGAATTATTTATTTGAGCCTTGAATTCCAAAGTCCGAACAATACAGCAATATATGAAAAGACAAAAAAAAGCACTTTTTTTGATAAGTAGGGTTGTTTTTTTTTGATTTAGGTATATATTATTATTGTTGGTAAAAAACAGATGGTATTTCATCTGGAAACAAGAATCGTTCTCGCATAGTTCACCGAGACGTAATCTGAGGATAAACTGGACATGGTCGATGCGAATACGACATATCTTTGGCAGATGCCGCACAGCATTGATCCCAAGGTTTTTCGCGTTTCCGATCTTGTCCCCTCAGCCAGTAACATCCATGCCGATACGGGTGTCTCCGCGCCCGTATCGGTATTTTCATTTTCGGAAAAACACCATTTTGCTGCGGCTTTCAGCTTAAGCTGAGTTCGCGCTTTTTGTGTTTGGATTGCCTCGTTGCGGGATTCAATTTCCCGCGACGGTGCTACGGCATGGAAAGATTTTAGCTTGCACGTGACCTTTATTTGTCCGGACAACTCCGCGATCTTTATTCTTTGTTCGTTACATTTACAGGTCAAAACAAGCATCCCTGATAGGAATCATTTATCATGAACCGCATCATCGTAACCGGCGGAGCCGGATTCATCGGGTCGGCCGTGGCCCGGCATATCATCA
>CACYZF010000013.1 GCA_902778895.1 uncultured bacterium | reverse complement strand
GAAAGGATAAGCGCTGAAAGCATCTAAGCGCCAAGCCCCCTTGAAGATGAGATGTCCCTGGATCTTTGATCCCTGAAGACCACTTGAAGACCACAAGTTCGATAGGATGCACGTGTAAGGGCAGCAATGCCTTCAGCTTAGCATTACTAACCGGTCGTGAGGCTTGACCACCTTTTTTTCCTTCCAATGTCTGCCAGGACATGGGAACGAAAAAAACACCAAGCTGCGTTTTCAATACAAAATCGCAATTTCCCAATTTACTATTTGCTTGTCGTTCCGACACAACTCAACCGACATAAACCTAGCATCTTTAATCCTTTTCCCGAACACGATCGATAAGGGGCCCAGCGACGATGGTACTGCATATTTGACTGTGGGAGAGTAGTTCGATGCCGGATTTCTTTTCTGGAGCTTGATTCTCACGAATCCGGCTCCTTTTTTTTGTGCCCGTTCCCCCAAAAAATAAGACCGATAAGGTTATTCCTCTATTCGACCTATCCGACCTATGATAAAATCACTAATTCCTGCTGTTCGCGGCCCGCGGTAAAAAGATTTGTCGAGCTTCAGCTCGCTTTCCGAGGAGCGAAGCGACCCCCGAAGGGACAACCCAAAGGGACTGCTCAAATGCTCCAAGATAATAGTTTGGCCAATAAATAAAAAATTAACCTTTTTACTATTTGACAAAAAAGACGAAGTGTGCTATCTTTATAGCAGATTCGAAGCCTTTTAACAGCAATACCCAGAAAGGGCCTGAAAAATGACGAACACAAAAATGAAACGAAATAATGTCCTTGCCAATTTTATCCTCGCGGTCGCCGCGGTCGTTCTGGCGGTTGTGCTCTTCGCCGGGTGCGGCAAGGAAAGCGCGGAAACGAAAAACGAAGCATCGGGCGGACCGGAATGCATCCTCTACGACACCGAAGAGGACTACATTCGGGCAACGGACCGCTCCGGCGCGGCGCAGGATTCGCAGACTGGCAAACGGGCGGAAGGCGTCGGGAACGATGCCGGAAACCCCTTCGCGGGTACGGGAAATGTCCGCATGGCCGAGCTCTGGCGGAAGGCGACGGAAGAGAACGATGCCGACGCGCAGATCGACCTGGGTGTGTGCTATCAGACCGGCGACGGCGTCGAACATGACATGGCCAAGTCGGCGGAATGGTTCCGCAAAGCCGCAGAACAGGGTCACGCCGTCGCGCAGATCCTCGTCGCCCAGAATTACTCGATGGGACTGGGCGTGAACCGGGATATGGTGGAATCTGCGAAATGGTATCGCAAGGCCGCTGAACAGGATATTGCCTCGGCGCAGTTCACGCTCGGCCAGTATTATTTTGAAGGCACGGGCGTAAAAAAGGACTACGAAGAGGCCGTGAAATGGTGGCGCAAGGCCGCGGAACAGGACTATTCCACGGCGCAGTTCAACCTCGGTGGCTGTTATTATGAGGGGCTCGGCGTTGAAAAGGACAAGGCGGAGGCCATGAAGTGGTTCCGCCTGGCTGCGGAAAATGGCGAAAAAGACGCGCTGGAAGCGTTGGAAATGCTGGCGCACGAGGACGAATGAATGGCATGAAATTATGAGCCGATCACAACGGAAGAAACCCTACAAGACCAAAATGCACAGGCACCCGGAAGACAGCATCGAGGAGGAAAGACCATGAACCATACGAAAGCGATTAACGCGATTTGCGCCTTCGGGCTGGTCCTCGCGACCGTCGTGACGTTCGATTTCATGAATCCCCATTCTCTCTATCACCAATTGTGGCCGTACCTGGTTGCCACCGCGGCCGGAGGCATCGCCGTCATCGCGTGCTGGGGGATGTTTACGGCGTGCGAGGACCCGGAAACGCGGCGCCGGCTGATCCCGTTCTGCATCCCGCTGACCGTGCAGACGCTCCTGGTGCCGTTGGGCGACATTTGCGCGCTGCTCCGGCTCGGTCCCCTGGCAGCACTTTTCATGTTGTTTTATGTTCTGTGCGTTCCTATTTTCTTCCTGTTCGTCCTGGTCTTTGTGGATCACCACGGCGGTTTTCGCCGCGAATCTCCTGGTGCAGGCCGTTCTGTTGGTTCTGTTAGCTTTCCATTAAAAAAGTGAAAGCCATGTCCCGTGAATGAGAAATGAGGTGAAAACGATGGAAAACGAACCTGAAAAAGAGATGAATCAAACGCCAGCCGCGCCGGGCTCGCAGCGCTCGCCAGTCGCGTCGAACTCGCCTGCCGCGCCGAAACGGGTTGTGGTGAACAACGGCTTCGACAAGCTTTTCTTCGCCCTCAGCATCCCGTTCATCGTGGTCAGCTTGTCTCTGGTGGCTCTATTTGTTTTCTTTGCATTGATTCCCGAGCGTCGCGGGTCCGTACCCGATTTCGTCAAATATGTGGCGGGGGATCAATATGAAGTGGTCGTGCGCAAACTCGGGCCCATGGACGACAATCTCTTCCGGTCCACCAAGGCATATGTGCTCGTGCGGACGGATGCGGACGTCGTTTCCAACATCGAGTACATGAACGCGCCGAACTTCAAGTTCGTCCCTTTTGACTCGCCCGAACTGGAAACCGACAAAAGGTGGAACCAGGTGTACGATTCTACGGAGGAGATCGACAAGGTCTATCGGGAACTCGCGGGAACGCAGCCGGGCGCGGACTGCCGGTATTTCGTCACCCGCGACGACCCGGATTATTATTGCACCTACCTGTGCTTTTCGCCGGAATCCAAACTGCTCCTGGTCTTCCGGGACTGGAGAAAAGACTGACCGCGAGGCGCGTGAAACGGAGACGAAACCGGGCGGATCAATAATAGAGCACGCCCTCGGTTTTCTCCTGCTCGAACATTTTTTCGATTTTCTGTTCCGGTTTCTGCTCGGCCGGATAAAAACGGTCCTGAATGCAGCCGTAATAGGTCATGCCGTCGAGGATGCCGGTGACATCCTCCGCGGGGACTGTCTGGTCGCCCATTCTCATCACGATCTGGTCGTTTTCCCGTATCGGCACGATGGACCACGAGCCGATTTTTTCGTTCGGAATCCGCGCGGCATACAGTCTGTCCTCGAGCGAGTCCACCCTGAACACGCGGCATTCCGGGCCCTGCACATCCACGAGGTAGTCCCATTCCTTGTCGCAGAAAAGCAGGCGTCCGTCTTTCAGCCGGTAGACATTGAAATACGTGCTTCCTCCGGTGTTCGTCAGAAGAAGCTGATAGGTCTGCTCACCATCACGCGAAAAACGGAGCCGGTAGTTGTATTCCGCCAGAAACGGGTGGATCGGCTGCTCCTGGAACGCGATCGCGGTGTTTCCTTCCTTCGGGAGCCAGGCGGTCCGCCATTCACCCTTATAATCATCGGCCCCCAGATCACAGACAAAGGACAGAATCCAGGACAAGATGATCACGTGCGGCACAGCGGCAAGGAAGATCAGGATGGAGGGGCCCGGATTGTATTTTTTCTCCGTGTCGAACTTCCGCCTGATGAAGAGTCCGCCGAGGATGATGACCAGGAATGCGACTGTCAGCGGCACGACAAGCGTAACCCAGAACGGGATATCGATGTTTCTTTCCAGCCGTTCGCAGAGAACAGATTGAAACTTTGACACAAGCCATCCGGTCCAGCAAATGGCAATGAACCCCAGCGGGACAGTCTTCCACGCGATGAGCCAGTTTCCGTTGTTGCGCCGGGTCTTCGGCACGATCCACAGGATAGCCGGCAGGATCAGCATGAGAATCGTGAAAATGAGGTCTTCAACCATAGTCGTTTCTCCTTATTTGAATTGCAAGGTCATTTCTTTTTCTTCTCCGCGATCGCGCGGGCGTGTTCCTCGCTCAATTCCGGCACGTGCGAGGGGATGCCTTTCGCCTCAAGAATCCGGATGTCCTTTTTCGTGGCGATACGGGCTTCAATGTTGAAATCCGCAAGCGCGATCGTGCATCTGTCCGCGAGTTCCCTGCCCGAGAAGCCGGAGAAAAAACTGTGGATGTTCTGTTTGCAGACGAGGTAGAGGAACAGCGATCCCAGCGCGACGGAGCGGTCGTAGCGGCGCGACACGAGATAAAACTTTTTCACGCCCAGGGACGGGTCGACGAGGGCGTCGGCGATGTCGGCGATGTAATGGTCCGGGATGTCGCTCGTGAGCAGAATGTCGTCCATCGAGAGTTTCGCATTGAACGCGCCGCGCATCCTGTTCGTCGCCTTGTTCGCCAGCACGAGGAGTTGTTTCACTTTCGCGAGGTCGCCCTGCCGGAGCCGGTATTTTACGAGCGTGTCGGCGAACTGAAGCGCGAGCATGGAGTTTTTCGAAACGAGCTGTTCGAGTTTTCCGGCGGCTTCGTCGAGTTCCTGATCGTCGTCGGCCCGGTCCATTTGCGCCGAGAGGACCGTCGCCTGCGCGGAAAGGGAATCGGGGAAACGTTCGCGGAGAATATCGAGGCACGCATTGAAAACATCCATCCGGTCGAGCATGCGTGCCGGGGGCAGGGCATCCGTGAACGTGTCAGGATCATCGGACGACATATCCAGAGCATCGAGTTTTTCGCGCAGTTCTTCGAGGCTCTTTTTGTAGTTCGTCAGGAAGTCGCGCAGACCGCTTTTCTCCAGATACGCGTTGAAATCCCGTTCGAAATCAGGACAGGCGAGCAGATAGTGTTCCACGGCGTCCGGGGTGCGTTTCAGGCAGGGAAGAAGCGCTTCGATGTCGGCCGTGCCGACGCGTTCGCGGAAGGGCGGATGCGGAATATTGACCGGATTCGCCGATTTGAGCAGATGCCCGAGCTCGCGCCGGACCTTGCCTTCGTCCGGCAGTTCGCGCCGGGACGCGCGGATGATCGCGGCGAGATCGTCGCCCGGCTCGGTCCCGGAGAGTTTCCTGAGCAGGACCTCCGCATCTTCCAGCTGATCCCTGACGACCATCTGCGTGAAAGCGTCCGTGAAATCCCGGTAGGCGAACGTCCTGCGGCAGTATTCATCGGCGGCCTTTTCCTGCTCGATCTCCATCGGGAAGAAGAGGACCGGCAGAGGCGGCATGACCTTCAGGAAAACGAGGAATCTGTACAGGGGAGAAAAGACGCAGATCGACCAGATCCATTCGATGAAATTCCGTGCCATGTCGCCCTCGGGATGGGCGGCGGCGAGATGGCCGAGCTCGTGCGTGATCGCCACGCGCAGCGCCTTCGCGTCCATGGAGCAGGCCGCCTGGTATCCGACGAGCAGGATATCCCGCCTCAGAAACGGCAGAAACGGCACATGGGAAACGAGCGCCAGCGGCTCCGTCGTGCCGAGATAAATCCCGTCGATGCGCCGGGTGCGCAGTTCGCGGCATATTTCCTCGACGTCGTCGTACAGCGCGCGGTATTTTCCCGGCTCCAGATAAAACAGGTCCTTCCAAGGTTTGTTGCTGACCATGTCATGCAGCATGCCGATGGCGCCGCCGATCATGATGACGAAAAAGATCCATTTTTTCGGCCCGGCGGGAACGAACAGGAGCAGGATGAAAACGCCGACGAGGATGAGGAGGAACAGGACGGTGAACAGGAGGAGCAGGGCGATTCTGAGCTTGTAAAGACCGGGATGCTTTTCGTAGAAAATCCTGATCTTTTCGTAGCTCGTCCAGATCGCGAGATTGATGTCGTCCATGACGGGATTTACCTCAAATCAAACAGTATAGAATACAATTGCATAGGTTACTATACTGCAAAACAGGAAAATATCAAGGCGTTCTGAAAAAAAACTGTAAACTTGTGAAAGATAAAACAAGCGGAAAAATGAGCGACAAAAAGCGGACCCGGAAGGGATCCGGGCCCGCAAGGAAAGCAAAGACTGAACGGGGAGATCAGTTGATCTTCGCCTCGGCAGCCGGTTTTTCGTCCTTGACAGCCTGTGCGCCGAAGTCCTTGTAGGCTCCGAAGAGCTTGAAGGTCTTTTCCAGCGGGTAACGGTTGCCGTACATGGAGACCTTGGTCTCGATCTTGCCGACCTTGTTCATGCCGAGGGCGGCGCGGAGCTGGTTGGCGGGGGAGTTTTCGTCGAAATCGGTGGTCTCGGAGTAGGAGGCGTTGAGGAAGGCGTTGAGGTAAGCCTCGTCGATGGCGCCCTTGAACGCGGCGGGATCCTTGAGGGAGATGTTGTCCTCGACGCTCTTCATGCCGGGGAAGTCGACCATATCTTCGAACTCGTCGGAATCGACGCGGAGCTTGAGGATGCTGGGGCTCTTCACGACGGTGACGTCGGCCTGCTTGTTGAGGAAGAAGACGTTGTTGTCGATGGAGACTTCCTTGGTCTTGGGATCGCCCATGGCGTTGTCGACGCCGGCGAAGACGCTGAGACCGAAAATGTTGTGGTGGACGTTGGATTTGACCTTGGCGTTGCAGCGGTAGCCGTAGCCCATGTCGCCGAAGTCGTCGGTGCGGCTCCAGGAGAAGAGGACGGTGTTGTTCGCGAAATCGCAGGTCACGTCGCCGTTCTGGGAGCTGGAGCAGAGGACGTTGCAGGAGATCATGCGGCAGGCGACGAAGAGGTTGTTCTCGACGGTGACTTTGCCCTTGTAGAGGTTGATGTTGATGCCGTAGTTGCCGCTGTTGGAGAAGACGCAGTTGCGGATGATGATGTTGCCTTCGAAACGGCCCTGCGTTTCGCTGTAGATGGAGTAGGATTTCGCGGAGGCGAATTTGTCCTTGGAGCCCTTGGCCGGGGGTTCGAGCCACATGCCGGTCTCGACGCCTTCGGGTTTGCCCTTGGTGTCGTGATAGCTGTTCATGAAGGACTGGTCGATCACGATGCCGTCGAGGACCATGTCGGGGCCTTTGCCGTTCGGGAGCTTGAGGGTGATGACGCCGAGGCCCTTGGAGTCGTTCTTGTCGTTCGGGGGCTGGATCTTGGTGGTGTACTTGGCGAGGTCGCGGGTGGCGAAGTCGTCGGAGTAGCCGCCCTTGATGGTGACGGGCTTGTCGATGATGATCTCGCTGGCTCCGAGCGCGCCGGAGTAGTTGCCGGCGGCCATGTAGATGGTATCGCCGGGCTTGGCTTCCTTCATGGCGTCGAGGAGGGCCTTGAAGGGTTCTTCCTTCGTGCCGGGGCCTTTCTTTTTGCCGTTGGCCTGGGAGATGTAGAGGTCGGCGCCGAAGACGGACGCGCCGATCGCGAGGCACATCAGGGACATCAGGAGTTTTTTCATGTTTGTGTGACCTTTCGGTTTTGTCTGGTTTTGTGTTGGTATGTTGGGTTGGATTTCGTGTTGCTGTTTTGTGCGCGCGGATGCCGTATGCCTAAATACGGATATGCGCATATTTGTCTAATATAATCCGTTCAGGGGGAAAAGCAAGCCGGAAAACATGAAAGTTTGCCTGTTTTTTGTGTAGTTCCTGAAGTAATGCGCTGGCGGGGCAGGGGAGGCGGGGATGCGGACGCTGCGGCATGCCGACATGGGGAGATATCGTTTTCGATTGTTTTTTATCTTTTTTTTCGCGCCGGATTTGAATGAACGGCAGAAACGGTGTATATTAATATACTTGACTTGTTTTATTGTTTGAAAGGGTCAAACCGAAGATATGGATCCGAAGAACCTCGTGAAAGATTTTGTCGTCGTCAATCCCCTCGGGATTCATGCACGGCCTGCGTCCGTTTTCGTGCAGGCCGCGGCGGATTTCGAGTCCGAAATCTCTGTCACGAATCTTGATTCCGGGCATGTGGCGGACGGGAAAAGCGTCATGTCCATGCTCATGCTCTCCGCCCCGAAGGGCACCCGCATCCGTCTTGAGATCAACGGACGCGACGCGGACAAAGCTCTGGAGATTCTTTCCGCGCTCATCGAAGGAGGCTTCGACGAATGATCGACCCCGCCTCCGCAGATCCTCTCCCGGGCGTAGCGGCCGCCTCAGCCCCTGTTGAGAAGAAGGAAGTCCTCTTCCACGGATTTCCCGCGTCTCCGGGCATCTGCCGCGGACGCGTGCTGGTGTTCGGCGCGGCTCATACCGACTTCCACGAGATCGATCCGATCCCGATCGCGGCGTCCGACGTCGACGCCGAGGTGGCGCGCTTCCAGTCCGCCATCGAAAAGACCAAGTCCGAGATCAAGACCATCCAGGACCGGATGCGGAAGACGATCGAGAAGCGCGATGCGAAGATCTTCGACGCGCACCTGCTGATCGTGGGGGACAAGCTCATTCACAAGGAAGTCATCTCCCGCATCAAAAACGGCCTCTGCAACGCGCAGTCGTCCTTCCTGCTCACCATCCAGAAATACCTCGACGCCATCTCCGGCACGAACGACACCTACCTGAACGAACGCGCCGGCGACATCCGCGACATCGCGAACCGCATCCTCCGCAACCTGAACGGCGACAAGGACGGCGGCCCATCTCTCGACAATCTGCCTGAAAATACCGTCGTCATCGCGCACGACCTGACCCCGTCCGACACCGCCATGCTCGACCGCAAGAATATCCTCGGATTCGCGATCGAGACCGGCAGCAAGACCTGCCACACCTCCATCCTCGCGCGTTCCCTGCGCATCCCGGCGGTCGTCGGCATGCGGAACATCGCGGGCAAGTTCGCCAACGGAGACGAGGTGATCGTGGACGGTTTCCTCGGCATGGTCATCCGCAATCCCAGCCGCGAAACGCTGGCGTTCTACCGCGAGAAGATCAGCCGCAAGGAAGAACTTTACAGCATCCTGCAGAAGGAAAGCTCGCGCGCCGCCGAAACGACCGACGGTTACCGCGTGAAGCTCTGCGCGAACATCGAAGGTGCGGACGACCTGGAGGAGGTCTCCCGCTGCGGCGCGGAGGGCATCGGCCTCTTCCGTACAGAATACCTCTTCATGAACACCCCGGTCGCGCCGGACGAGGAAACGCAGTATCAGATCTATGCGAAGCTCCTGCGCGCCATGCGCGGCCGTGCTGTTACGATTCGCACTGTCGACCTCGGCGGCGACAAGCTCGATTTTGCATCGGTGTCCGCCACGCGCGAACCGAACCCGTTCCTCGGGCTTCGCGCGATCCGTCTCTGCCACGAGAAGCCCCAGCTCATCCGCACCCAGCTTCGCGCTCTGCTTCGAGCCGGTACCGAAGGCGACTTGCGGATCATGTTCCCGATGGTCTCCTCGCTCTCCGAGATCGAAGAGCTGCTTGCCATCCGCGACGAGATCATGGAGGAGCTGAAAAACGAGAACATCCCGTTCGATCCGAAAGTCAAGATCGGCGCGATGATCGAGATCCCGAGCGCATGCCTGATCGCGGACGCGCTCGCTGCGAAGGTCGATTTCTTCAGCATCGGGTCCAACGACCTGGTCCAGTACACGCTCGCGGTCGACCGTCTGAACGAACGCGTCGCGTATCTCTACCGTCCGAGCCACCCGGCCGTCATGGAGCTGATCCGCCTCACGGTCGAGGCCGCGAAGAAACACCGCATCCCGGTCTGCGTCTGCGGCGAGATCGCGGCCGATCCGCGTTTTACGCCCATCCTGCTCGGACTCGGCGTGCTTGAAC
The DNA here is from genome assembly GCA_902778895.1 of uncultured bacterium. Taxonomy (GTDB): domain Bacteria; phylum Verrucomicrobiota; class Lentisphaeria; order Victivallales; family UBA1829; genus UBA1732. The sequence continues at coordinate 53,738 of CACYZF010000013.1, read as the reverse complement.
TGAGTATGAGTCCGAACGCGCTCGCGGAAGTCCGCGGCGTCATCCGCAAGACCTCCATGCTCGCCTCGGAACAGCTTGCGAAGATCGCCCTCACTTCCGCCGATCCGGAGGACGTCATGGTCCTCGCAAAGGAGCACATCCAGTCGGTCGCGCCGGACATCGCGTCCATTCTCGGCTGACCGCCGTTCCGTTAGATGAACACAGAAAGCTGATCCGGTATGCCTTCCCTTCCTGCGTGGCTTCTGCCTGTCCTCGGTTCCGCGTTCGCGCTCGGTTTCTACGACCTCTGCAAGAAACATGCCGTCAACAAAAACTCCGTGATGCACGTGCTGTTCTTCGCCACGCTCTGCGGCTCGGCGTTCTATTTACTCGCGACCGTGCTCTGGACCGGATCCTTCGCCGACGCGGCGTGTTCCAAACGCGATTTTGCCCTGATCGTTCTCAAATCCCTGCTCGTTTCCTCCAGCTGGACCTGCGTCTACTACGCCATGCGCGATCTGCCGATCTCCATCGCAGCGCCCATCCGCGCCAGCAGCCCGGTCTGGACCTTCATCGGCGGTCTGCTGCTGTTCCACGAGATTCCCACGCTCGCGCAGGGCATCGCCATGCTCCTGATCTTCACGGGCTATTACCTTTTCTCCGTCTTCGGCAAGCTCGAAGGTATTTCGTTCCGGCGCGCCCGCGAAGTGCATCTGATCCTGCTCGGCACGCTCCTCGGCGCCGCGTCCGCGCTCTATGACAAATATCTCCTGAACTCGCTTCACATCCCGCCCCGTACGGTCCAGTTCTGGTTCTCCGTCGATCTGGTCGTCATCCTCGGCGCGGGCTGTCTGATCCGGGCGAAATGTTTCGGGCAGAAGCACAAGTTCATCTGGCGCTGGACGATCCCGCTTACGGGCGTTTTGCTCATCCTCGCCGATTTCCTGTATTTCTACGCGGTCAGCCTGCCGGATATCCAGATATCCATCGTCTCGCTTGTGCGCCGCTGCAGCTGCATCGTGTCGTTCACGGCGGGCGCGTGGTATTTCCGCGATGTCCATGTGAAGAAGAAAGCATGCGCGCTGGCGCTGATCCTGCTCGGCGTGGTCATCCTCGCCCTCGCGAAATGATCCGCTGATCATGGTGCCTTATCCGTTTGTAACGGATACCGCCCCGTAAAATCCGGCTTTTTTTCAGGATTCCAGCTTGACTTTCGGGTAAAAACTGCTACAGTAATCCGGGATATTTTACATTAATCTTTTGAGGTCGATCGAATATGAACATCATCAAAACCGAACTCCCCGGCGTGCTCATCATCGAGCCGAAAGTCTTCGGCGACGCCCGCGGATATTTCTTTGAATCCTGGAATCAGGCGGCATTCAAGGCTGCCGGCATCACGAATCAGTGGGTGCAGGACAACGAGTCCAAATCCTGTGCAGGCGTGCTTCGCGGGCTGCATTATCAGGCCGCACCCTACACGCAGGCGAAGATCGTCCGCGCCATCGTCGGGGCAGTGCTTGACGTGGCGGTCGATATCCGCAAGGGTTCGCCGACCTACGGCAAACACGTCGCGGTTGAGCTCTCCGCCGAGAATAAGCGCCAACTGTATATCCCGCGCGGGTTCGCGCACGGATTTGCCGTGCTCAGCGACGAGGCGGTTTTCGCCTACAAATGCGACAACGTCTATATGCCGTCCGCAGAACGCGGCATCATCTTCAATGACCCGGACCTCGCAATCGACTGGCGTGTGAGCCCCGGCCAGTGGAACCTCTCCGAAAAAGACAAAAAGCATCCCGCGTTTGCCGATATCGAACCGTGGGAGGAGGCATGATGAAACTCCTCATCACAGGCGGCAAGGGTATGCTCGGGCGTACCCTGCAGAACGAGTTCAAGGACTGCGAGATCGTGATCGCCGACCTGCCCGAGGCCGACATTACGGATGCCGCTGGATTCGACCGTTTCCTTGCGGCAAACAAGCCCGATGCCGTGATTCACTGTGCGGCCATGACCGCGGTCGACAAGTGCGAGAGCGAGATCGAGTTCGCGTACAAGCTGAACGCCTTCGGTACGGCGAACGTCGCCGCCGCCTGTCATCGCCACGGAGTGCGCCTCATTGCCATCTCCACGGACTATGTGTTCGACGGCGATTCCGACCGTCCGTACAACGAATTCGACCGGGCGACCGGCGGGAACACCGTTTACGGCAAAAGCAAGTTCGCCGGGGAAGAGGCTGTGCGGCGGCATTGCCCGAACCATGTGATCTGCCGGATCTCGTGGCTCTACGGACACGGCGGACCGAGCTTCGTCCACGCGATGATGTCGCTTGCCGACGGTACGCGTCCGATGTTGAAAGTCGTGGCGGACCAGCACGGCAACCCGACCTCGACGACCGCAGTCGCGCGCCAGCTCCGCAACATTCTCGCGAAACCGGAACTCGTCGGCACGTTCCACCTCACCTGCGAGGGCGAGGCCACGTGGTTCGAGTTCGCGCAGGAAATCTTTCGTCTCGCGGGCAAAACCCAGGCCGTTTCCCCGTGCATGACCGATGAATTCCCGCGTCCCGCGCCGCGTCCGAAGAATTCCCGTCTCGACAAAATGATGCTCCGTCTCGCCGGACTTCCCCCGATGCCCGACTGGCGCGATGCCCTCGCCGAGTTCATGAAGAGTGAATTTCTTGTCTCAACTTCCAACTGACATTCAACATAATCCTGCCCATGAATATCATCCTTCTTTCAGGCGGATCGGGAAAGCGCCTCTGGCCGCTCTCCAACGATGTCCGGTCGAAACAGTTCATCAAATTCTTCCGGGGGCCGGACGGCGAACCGGAATCCATGGTACAGCGTGTGTACCGGCAGATCAAGGCGGCGGATTCGGATTCGACCGTTACGGTCGCGACCTCGAAAACGCAGGTGTCCGCGCTCGTCAACCAGCTTGGCGACGGCGTCGGCATCTCCGTCGAGCCGTGCCGTCGCGACACATTCCCGGCGATCGTGCTGGCGACGGAATACCTGCACACGGTGCAGGGCGTTTCCGAAGATGAAGCCGTGGTGGTCTGCCCGGTCGATCCGTACGTGAACGACGATTATTTCGAGTTCCTGAGGCGCCTCTGGGAGCAGGCCTCGAAGGTTGAGGCGAACCTGACGCTGATGGGCATCCAGCCGCTTCATCCGAGCGAAAAATACGGCTACATCATCCCATGCGAAAAAGCGGAGCTGAGCCGCGTGAGCGAGTTCAAGGAGAAGCCGGATATGTACACCGCGGAAAAGTATATCGCGCAGGGCGCGCTGTGGAACGGCGGCGTATTCGCGTACAGGATCGGATATGTGCTGAAAAAAGCGCACGAGATGATATCCTACACGGATTATCACGACCTCTTCCAGCAGTACGCCACTTTGCCGAAAATCAGCTTTGACTACGCCGTGGTCGAGAAGGAACCGGACATCCAGGTGATGCGGTTCAGCGGCGAGTGGCGCGACATCGGCACATGGAACACTCTTACCGAGGTCATGCCATGCAATACGCTCGGCAACGCCGTGATCGACGACCAGTGCAGCAACGTGCATATCCTGAACGAGCTGTCCATGCCGGTGCTGGCGATGGGAATCCACGACATCGTGATCGCCGCGTCACCCGAAGGCGTTCTGGTGTCGGACAAGGACCGTTCGGCGCGCATCAAGACCATCGTCGACAAGTTCGAAAACCAGATCATGTTTGCCGAAAAATCGTGGGGCACGTTCCAGATCCTGAACGTCGAGGAAGGCAGCCTCACGATCAAGATCGACCTGAAGCCCGGCCAGTCCATGAACTATCACAGCCACGAGAAGCGCGACGAGATCTGGACCGTCATCAGCGGCGAGGGTCGCACGCTCGTCGACGGCATGGAGCAGAAGGTCCGCGCCGGGGACGTGATTACGATCGAAGCGGGCTGCCGCCATACGATCTTCGCGGACACCGAGCTGAAGCTGATCGAAGTCCAGGTTGGGCAGGAGATCTCCAAGCTCGACAAGAAAAAATACAAACTGCCGTCCCTGTGAGGTCCGATTTGTCCCGGCCCGTTCCATTTCTGCTGCATCCCGCGGCGAAGGATTACCTCTGGGGCGGAACACGCCTCAACGACGACTTCGCCAAACAAGTCACGTCCGACGTCGTCGCCGAGACGTGGGAGTGCTCCACGCACCCGGACGGTGTGAGCATCGCCGCGAGCGGGGAATGGATCGGCATGCCGCTGGACCGGATCCTGCGGGCGCACCCGGACTATCTGGGGGAACACGCGCGCGGCAGTTCGGATTTGCCCGTGCTCGTGAAGCTCATCGACGCCAAACGCGACCTCTCCGTGCAGGTCCATCCGTCCGACGAGTTCGCCCGCGAGCATGAAAACGGACAGAACGGTAAGACCGAGATGTGGTATGTGATGGACGCCGAACCGGACACCCGGATCGCGTATGGCCTGCACCACACGATCGACGTGGAACGCTTCCGGGCGGCCATCGAGGACGGCACCGTGGAGAAGTATCTCCAGCTTGTGCCCGCCCGTAAAAACGACCTCTTCTTCATTTCGCCCGGTACGGTCCACGCCATCGGCGCGGGCAGCCTGATCGCAGAGATCCAGCAGAGTTCCAACCTCACGTACCGCTTGTACGACTACAACCGCACAGACCGAGACGGAAACAAGCGTGCGCTTCACCTCGAAAAGGGTCTTGCCGTCGCGAACCTCGAAGCCATGCCGGAACCGCGCCAGCCGATGCGTCTGCTGCGGTATTCGGGCGGGACCGCCTCGGAACTCCTCTGCCGCTGCCAATACTTCCAGGTGGAACGCGTGCTGGTGAACACGGAACAGCGCCGCGAACTCGCGACGTTCCATGTCTCACCGGAGTCGTTCCAGATATTCCTGTTCCTCGACGGCTGCGGCACGATGTTCTGCGGCGAATCCATGCTCCAGTTCTTCAAAGGCGACTGCGTGTTCGTTCCCGCGGGCGCGAGCGATATCCAGCTCCACGCGCGCACGTCCTTCCTGCGGATTTCCTGCTGAAAAAGCCCGTATTGGCTGCTTGAATCCAAATAAGACATATAAGGACTTATTGCCCCTTTTTCTTTTCGTCTTTGGCCTGATTCCCTGACCTGAAGACACAAAAAATCCGGGACCGGTTTGGAAGCCGGCCCCGGATTCGTTTTACCTTGATAGCCTGGAGGCGGGAATCAGAGTCCGCCGCAGACGGCGAGCAGGACGCCAGCCGCGACCGCGGATCCGATCACGCCGGAGACGTTCGGACCCATGGCGTGCATGAGCAGGAAGTTCTGGCTGTCGTATTCGAGGCCGAGCTTGTTGGCGACGCGTGCCGCCATCGGGACGGCGGAGACGCCGGCCGCGCCGATGAGCGGGTTGATCTTTTCCTTGGAGAAGATGTTCATGATCTTGGCGAACATGACGCCCGCGGCGGTGGCGATGCAGAACGCGCAGCAGCCCATGACGAGGATGCCGACGGTCTGGAGGCTCAGGAACTGTTCGGCGGAGAGCTTGGAGCCGACCGCGATGCCGAGGAAGATCGTCACGATGTTGATGAGGGCGTTCTGGGCGGTGTCGGAGAGACGGTCGACCACGCCGCATTCGCGCATCAGGTTGCCGAGCATGAGCATGCCGATCAGCGGGGCTGCGTCGGGAAGCAGGAATGCGCAGAGGAGCGTGATGACGACCGGGAAGCAGATCTTCTCGATCTTCGGCACATTGCGGAGCTGTTTCATGCGGATCTTGCGTTCGGCCTCGGTCGTGCAGAGCTTCATGATCGGGGGCTGGATGATCGGGACCAGCGCCATGTAGGAGTACGCCGCGACGGCGATTGCGCCGAGGAGCGACGGAGACAGGCGGGAGGTCACGAAGATGGAGGTCGGGCCGTCCGCGCCGCCGATGATGCCGATGGACGCGGCGTCCTTGATGTTGAAAGTGATGCCGGGGACGACGTTCAGCGCGAGCGCGCCGAGGAGCGCGCCGAAGATGCCGAACTGGGCGGCCGCGCCGAGCAGGGCAGTGCGCGGATTCGCGAGCATCGGGCCGAAGTCGGTCATGGCGCCGACGCCCATGAAGATGAGGCACGGGAACACGCCGGACTCAATGCCGACCATGTAGATCATGCCCTGGAGTCCGTCCGGGCCGCTGATGCCCGCGAGCGGGATGTTGGCGAGGAGCGCGCCGAAGCCGATCGGGAGGAGCAGGAGCGGTTCGAAGCCCTTGACGATGGCGAGGTAGAGCAGGACGAGGGCGACGAACATCATGAGGAGGCGTCCGAGGCCGAGGATCCAGGTCTTTGAGAAATCGGTGGTCGTCTGACGGTAGATGTCGTAGATGCCGGTGCTGTGCCAGAGGTTGCCGATGGCGGTGCCGAAGCCCGGGAGGGACTTGGCCTGGCCGCCCTCGCGGACGGATTCGTTGTAGTTCAGCATGGGCATGAACTCGGCCACGACGTCGCCGGTTTCGAGCGCGGACGCGACCAGAAGGCCGTCCTTCACGTTTTCGACGGCCATGGACCGCGCGAGGATGACTTTGCCTTTGCTGCGGTTGACCGGCTTGACGATGAGGATTTCGCGTCCGTCGTGGAGGTCCTTGCCCTTTGCGAAGGAGACGGAGTAGACGAGGCCGTAGCCCTTGGCGGCGCGGGTCGTCTCGACGACGCTCTTGGCGCTCTCGAGGACCATCTTCGCGCCGGCTTCATCGCCCGCCGCGATCTTTTCGGCGGCGACCGCTTCGGCGTCGGCCATGTACTTCGCCATGGTGTCGGCGTTGCCCCAGATGTAAACGAGGAACACGCGGCCCGTGGCGGGGTCTTCGTACCAGTCGAAGCATTCGTCGGGTTCGGACATCTGGCTGATGCGCTTGTAACCGAGGACTTCGAGCTCGGAGAGTTTCTTCGGGAACGCGGATTTCGCGGCCTCGACGGTCTTCGCCGCATCGGCGACGGCCGTCTGAGCCTGATTCGCGGCGGCCTGCTGGAGGGCGGCGGCGTCCTGGGCGGATACCGCGAGCCCGGCGGAGCAGAGGACCGCGAAGAGGATCGTAAGGATGAGATTACGCATGGATTACTTCTCCTCGACTTTGAAGAGGGCCTGGCCGGAGGTGACGACGGCCTTCACGTCGACGCAGATCTCGCGGATGATGCCGGCCTTGTCAGGCTTGATTTCGTTTTCCATCTTCATGGCTTCGACCACGGCGATCACATCGCCGGCTTCGTATTCATCGCCTTCGGAAACGAGGATCTTGGTGACGGTGCCGGGGAACGGGCTGTTGATGTCGACGGTGTTGCCGGAACCGGCTGCGGCCGGAGCGGCGGCCTTCTTGGCGCCGCCTTCGGTGACCTGGCCGGCGAGGTCGGCGGTGATGACGCCGCCTTCCTTGACCTGGACGTTGAAGGTCTTTCCTTCGACCGTGACAGTGTAGGCGGCGGGGACATCGTTCTTCGCCTTCGGGGCGGCATCGGCGGCGTAGCGGATGCCCATGGGTTTGTCGCCCTTCAGGAACGCGATGCCCTTGTCGCCGCAGGCGGCCGCGATGAAGATGTTCTCATCGGTCACGGGGAGGTTGTTCTGCTGGAGGAGTTCGGTGTTGTACTTCACGCCGAGCTTCGGATTTGCGTCGTTGATCTCGACGACGGACTTGGTGGTCGGTTCGAGCTGGAGCTGATCCTGCGCCCACTTCACGACCTGCGGATCGGGAGCGACCGGGGTCTTGCCGAAGTAGCCGAGGACCATCTTGCCGTAGCCGTTCGGATCGAGCTTCCAGGAGCCGTCGGCGTTCTTGCCCATGACGGCGTTGCGGAACGCCTGCTGGAAGTAGAACTGGGAGACGGGTGTAACGGAGGTGCCGAAACCTCCGCGTGCGACGACTTCGCGCATCTCTTCAATGCAGGCGTCGTACTTGTCGAGGCAGTTGTTGTCGCGCATCATCTGGGTGTTGGCCGTGAGCGCGCCGCCGGGCATCGGGCTGAAGATGATCTCGGGGGAGACCTGCATGGACTCGGGCGGCATGAAGTACTTGCTGAGGCACTGCTTGAAGATCTTTTCGACCTTGAGGATCTTGTCCGGGTCGATGTCGAGCGTGTAGTCGGTGCCGCGGAGGCGGTGGTACATGGTGAGGATGTCGGTCTCGCAGGTGCCGCCGGAGAGCGGTGCCATGGCGAGGTCGATCACGTCCGCGCCGGCGGTGATGGCGGCCCAGTTGCAGGCGACGGCCATGCCGGCGGTGTCATGCGTGTGGAACTGGATTTCCTTCGTGCCGACGCCGTATTCCTTGTCGAGGATGGCGCGGGCGGCCTTGATCGTGTCGAACACGGTCTGCGGGGTGGAGGTGCCGGAGGCGTCCTTGAACGCGAGGCTGTCGAACGGAATGCCGGACTTGATGATCTCGTTCAGGCGGTCTTCGTAGAACTTCGGGGTGTGCGCGTAGGGTTCGTTGAGCCCGGGAGCCAGACCCATCATGGTGATGGTGATCTGATGCTTCAGGCCGTTGGCGGCGATGGCTCGGCCTGAGACGTCGAGGTTGCGGACGTCGTTCAGGGCGTCGAAGTTGCGGATCGTGGTGATGCCGTGCTTCTTGAACATCTTCGCGTGGAGCTGGATGATGTCGGTGGACTGGGAGGAGAGGCCGACCACGTTCACGCCGCGGGAGAGCGTCTGCAGGTTCACGTCAGGACCGACCGTGGCGCGCCACTTGTCCATCATTTCGAACGCGTCTTCCTGGCAGTAGAAATAGAGGGCCTGGAAACGGGCGCCGCCGCCGATTTCGATGTAGTTGATGCCGGCCTTCACCGCCGCGTCGAGAGCGGGAAGGAAGTCATCGGTTTTGACACGGGCGCCGAGGCAGGACTGGAATCCGTCGCGGAAGGAGCAGTCCATGAATTTGATTTTTTTCATAAGGGGTTGCCTTTATGTTGAGGTATGTTATATTGTTCGATTTCTGCGGTTCATTTCCCTGCGCGGTAGAGCTTGACGGCTTCGATCGCCGCCAGCGCGCGGACCCGGTCTTCGGGAGAAAGGGCCCCGGCCTTTGCGCCGGACGCTTTTTTCTTTTTCGGAGCCGGCGGAGCCGGTTCGAGGAAGTTCGAGAAGGGGGCCAGAGCCTTCGACATCAGCTTCATGCATACGATCATGATGGAGAGGAAGCAGAAGACCCAGAGCATTCCGAGGACCATGGCTTCCAGGCCATCGAGAATCAGACTGCCTAAGTTCATTTAGGTTTTCTCCTGTTTGGGTATGGGGTTGAGTATGTGAGATGTACGATCGTGTTTTCGATAAATTCTAAATCTTATAATATACCACACAAATCGCCATTTTTCAACCGCTTTCCAAAGGAAATTCACCCTTTTTTCCGTCGAAAGGACGGATGAAAAGACAAACCAAACCGCGCCGCCCCCGAGTTCCGCAGAGCGGCGCGGCTTGCATCTTACCGGAATCCAACGTGCCGTCGCAAAGCGGGGCACTGCTGCGATGCAGGCTTTCGCCTGTTTATGCGATGACGTTCCAATCCATGCTGACGCCGTAGCCGAGGGTATTCCACTGGTCCATGTCGCCGCAGGTGTAGTAGCCGAGCATGCCGGTCGAGTACTGACGGACGAGCAGATCGTCCGTCTTGTCGCCGTCGTAATCGCCCGCGCCGACGATGAACCAGTCGCTGTCGAGCATGCCGAGCAGCGACCACTTGTTCACGGCGTCGCCGTCGCCCCACATCGCAACCAGATTGGCCGCGGCATTGTACGCGACGATGTCGTCCTTGCCGTCGCCGGAGAAGTCGCCGATCGCACGGACGACCCAGTTGGCGTCGGAGGAGGTGAGCGGATTCGCCACACCCTCGGTTCCGGTGGGATCGATGTCGACGGTGTAGTACGCCGCGCCGAGGAAGGACATCAGGACGCTGTCTCTGCCGTCACCGTCGAAGTCGCCGCAACCAATCATCTTCCAGTCGTCCTTGTACCCGATGCCGAGGCTTACCCAGCTGTCGGTCCCGTCGGTCCACGCACCGAGGACGCCAAGGTCGGTGGAATGCCAGACAATGGAATTCTTTCCGGCGTTTCCGGTCAGGTTGCCGACCTCGTTCTCCCAGACGCTGAGGCCCGGATTGCCGAGATAGCTGATGTTGTTCCAGTTTGCATCGGTGTCGATGGAGTCAGCGTAGTAGCCGATCGCGTACATCGGCAGATCGATGTCGCCGACCGGCAGAACGATGTTGCCGACGAGCACGGTATCAGCGTTGCCGTTGGCGTTCATGTCGTATGCGCCGAGGACTTTCCAGGTGTCCATCGGGTGCACGGCCATCTGGCTCTGCCACTCGTTCGTGCCGTCCAGCCAGAACCCGATCTGACCGAAGGCATAATCGCCCTTGACGAGCTGGAACATCACGTCGGAGATGCCGTTGCCGTTGATGTCGCCCTTCGCGGGCTTCTCGGTCGGAGTCGGCGGGACGTACGCGTTGAGCGTGACGGACAGGACATTGTCGCTGCCCAGACTGAGCGTATAATCCGTGTCGCCGATGGAAACGGTTTCGCCGACCGTGAGCGTGCCGAGGCTTTCGCCCGCGGTGTTCGTGACCGTGATGGTCTTGTTGAATCCCGCCGCACCTCCGGCCAGATTGTACGTGCCGTTCGCCTGCGTGCCGTCGACCGTGAGCGTGTAGGACGGCGTTCCCATGAGGATGGAGAGGTCGTTCGCGAGCGCGTCCGCGCCCGCTGCGGTCTGCGCGAGGTCGAAATTGAGGACCGAACCGACGAACGGGATGATCTTCGCGCCGGCCTCGAACGTCATCCATCCGGTGAGCTTGGCGCCGTTGTAGGCCAGGAGGCTCCCGCCGGAGTTGACGGTGACGCCGTTTACCACGCCGCCGATGTTGATCTCGACATTGCCGCCATTTCCCATGGTGATGTTTTCGGCATATCCGTCTTCGTAAACAATGACCGAGCCGCCGCTCAAGACCGTGCAGTCGTACAGCGCGCCGCCGTTGATGTTCACCTGGCCGGCAGCGACCTCGAAGGCGTCGGTCTCAACAACGGCTTTTGCACCGGAGTTGTACGTTCCCGCTCTGAGTTCGCCGCTGATATTGGTGACGGCTTCCTCGCCGGACTGGCGCAGCTTGTCGGCCGTGAGCGAAACGCCTGCTCCGACCGTGATGCCTTTCTTCAGGTCGCGGTAGGATTCGGGGTTGTCGGGATCCATGCCGGTGAGCACGAGCTCGACGTTCTTTTCCTCGTCGGGCGAAGCGGCGTTCGTGCCGTCCTTCGCGAACGCGAGACCATCGATGGCGGCGGCCGTCTCGGATTCGTACTTGAGCGTGCTGGCGGTCGCGCCGTCGATCAGGATGGTCGTGGTCGCAGCCCGAACGCCGTCTTCGAGGGCGGAAGCCGGGAGCCTGAACGCATTGAAGTCGACGTAGTAGGAAGCGCCGATGCTGTCCTGAACGACCGTCCCGATCGCAGCCTCATCGATGCTGTTGCTGAGGTAGATCGTGCTGTAGTCGACGCCGGAGGCGATCGCGACACTGCCGTTATGGGCGGCGGCCGTGACTTCTTTTTCGTCGGCGGAGGTGACGCTCAACGTGATGTCGGAAACCTTGACATCGCCTTCCGTTGCAGTAATCACGCTTGCGACGCCGCCCGCGAAGGAACCGCCGATCGTGATCTTGCCGACGCCTTCGGTGTTGTTGAACTTGTCGGCGGTGATCTTGTTCTCCTTGCCCGACTGGATTGCGATGTGGAGCGTGCCACTGTTCGTGATGGTGGCGCCGCCCGCGATCGAACCGGCAGACTTGAGGTTGAGCGTACCGGTCTCCGCATTCGTGATCGAGCCGGTGGCGGTCACGGTTCCCTGGACATTGAACATGTTGCTGTTGGCGACGTCGCCTGCCAGAGTTACGTTGCCGTTGAGGTTGAGCGTGCCGGCGTTCCCGATGCTCGTCCCGGAGAGGTTGCCGGGTTCGGTGGAGGCGCCGTCGATTTCGATGCTGCCGGTGGCGCTGTTCGTGACGGAGCCGTCGACGGTAATGCTCTTGGTTTGGATGATGCCGTCGTTCGTGAGGTCGCCGGCCTCCGTGCCCTTGAGCACGGTGATGTAACCGGCATGAATCGTACTGCCTGCTCCGATGTTGTTCAACGCATCGACCGCCTGAATGCAGCCGTCGTCACCGGCTTGAAGCGTTGCGGTAAAGAGGGCGTCGGCCTTGCCGTTCGTGATCTTGCCGGTGGCTTCGATGGCGATCCCGGCGTCCTTGTCCGCCCCTGCGCTGATCTCGCCGGAGGCATTGTTGATCTCGCCCGCGACGACCTGTCCGCAAATGATATAACCGACGCAGCGTTTTTCCTCGACCTCGGAGTCGATGTAGTCCTGGTAGACGGAGTTCGCGGTCAGGGTCTTGTTGACGATGATCTGGTGGAAGTTCCCGAGATCGCCGGAAATCGTAATACCGTTCGCTTCCTGCCATTCCGTGCCGATCACGCCATAGTTCGTGACGTTTCCGGTGACGTTGAGGTTCCTGACTTTGATGATGCTGCTGTTACGCGCCTCCCTCATGTCGTCCTCGTTGGCGTTCCGGATGTCGCCGGTCACATTCAGTGTTCTCATCACGGAGTCGATGTGGCCGTTGTTCGTGATCGCGCCGTTGATGGAGGCCTGTCCGCTTACGACGGTGATCGTGCCGGCGTTGCTGATCGTGGAGCCCGTCAGCGTGCTGCCGTCATCGATGTTGAGCATACCGGTATTCGCGTTCGTGATCACACCGGCGGCGGTCAGGACCCCGGTCTTGTCCAGGCTGAACGTGCCGGAGTTGGAGAAGGTCTGAAGAGAGAAGACGATCGCGCCGTCCGTCGTGACCGTGCCGGTGTTGTTGAACGTGTTGGCGGTAACGGTCGTATCGACGACCTGTCCGCCGCCATTGTATTTCTGGCTGCTGATCGTGAGATCGGCGGCGTTTTCATAAACGACGTCGGTATCGCCCTGGGCTCCGCCGTAGGTATAGATGGCCTGGTCCGCGGTGGCTTTGTCGGTCGCTTTGACGAGTTCCTTGAACGCGGTTTCGTCCCAAATGTACCCTTCGGGGACGACGGTCGGATCAAAATCCGGACTTACGACATACGTGTAATCGGGTTCGACTTTAATAACCATGATCTGCAAAAACCTTTTCTGTTTGGGTGAGAAAAAATTGGAATAAACTGGATGTGCGGGCGCTTCCTGACGGAAGGCTCAGCGGATCTGAATGGTTCCGGGGACCTCCTGATTTTTCGTTAGATCGGAAAACATCGGTCGCGAACACACTCAATTACATGAGCGCATTCGTGCAAACCCTACTATACCGCTCATTTTAAAAAAAGTCAAGTCCCGTTCGACGGCAAACGGTAAAGTTTTAATAATGAAATTTAAATAAAATTTGAGGATGGGACGGCTGAGCCGCCCGTCATCTGATATCAAAGCAGTTGAATCCCCGCGCCGGATCAATCGGGGGAAGCGTCGTTGTCCGGGGATGCCGGAGCGAGCGAAGGAGCTCGTCTCCTCCCGAATCCGAAACCTTCCTGCTGGCCCTGGGCCTCCACGCCGGGATCGTTGATGCGTCCCGCAAAGAGGATCAGCCCGGTCCGGCTGTCGCGGATCAGGACGAGGAACGGACGGTCGGCGCGGAAGATGTTGACCGGGGGCTGTTCTCTCGGAGCGGCGGCTCCGCCGAAGCCCATCGTGATCGCGGTGGCGGCCGCCGCCTTCGTGGATTCTTCGTCCATCTTCAGCGCGGTCTTGTGGATCACCTTGTCGATCCAGATGTATTTCAGAAGGTCGGTCGGCTCCGCGATGCCGTGGAAATCCGCCTGCGTCATGGAAAACGGCGTATTCATGCCGAGCGTCCCGAGCGCGTCGTTGAGGTCGTACCGGCAGCTCAGGTCGGTCACGGGAAGCCAGAGGAGCGTTTCGAGATCCGAACGGTTCGCGAGCCAGGAATCGAGCCGGGTCCCGATCTTCGAGATGATGTCCTGCATCGCGGCTTTCCCCTGGTCGAAACCGGGCTGGATCGGCATGAGGGCGATGAGTTCGAACCGCGGGTCCTCATACGGCAGGACCACAGCGTGGACGTTGTCCCTCCCGTCGGCGTAATACTGGATGTCGAATCCTCTCCGGTGCATCATCTTGACCCGTTTTTCCCAGCCGTCGAAATTGTGGAACACCAGAGGGCGGGTTTCTTCCGGTTCGAACGGCGTTTCCCATTTCGCCTCGAAATACAGCGTGTTCAGCAGGATCATGAAGATGTCCGGTTTGATGTCGGCGGGCGAAAGAAGGTCCCGGATCATGTTTTTCGTGCGGTCCTCGACGTAGCTGTTGACTTTCGCGACGAGAGCTTCCGGTTTCCCGAAGTCCTCCTTGTAGAACGTCCCGCCGTAGTACTGCTTAATCATGGAAATGAACGGCGGCAGGATGTCCTTTTCGAACTTCTGTTCGTACCAGACGGAATTCGAGACCAGGACCTCGACCTGTTTGTTCACGGCGTATTCCCTCGAAATCCTGTCGAAGAACCTGCCGCATGCCGCCGGATCGTCGGGCAATCCCAGCGTCGTCCGGATCTCTTCGGCGGTCTTGTCCTTCGCGCCGCAATAGACCAGCCCGAACGCGCTGTCGATGCTGTACGGGGAGACGAACGCGTTTGTGTTTTCGTCCTTCCCGCTGAGCATGCGGAAGAGGTCGAAGCCCTTGCGGTTCAGGTTCGCGGCGATCTTCCGCTCGGCGGCGGTCGTCCCGGTCTGCACGACGGTGATGGAACGGATCGGACCGTCGTCGGAGTCATTCTGATTTGCCTGACGGCGGGAGTTTCCGGCGCTTTTCGCGGTCTTTCCGGCCGGGGTCTCGTCCGGGGGGAGGTTTTCGTGCGGGACCTGGTTCTTCACGGCGAGCTTGACGCGGAACGGCGCCGGCTTGGAATCCGCGTCGTCTGGCACGATCATCAGCGCGAAGAGGTTTTCGCGCGGTATCACGTAGGTGCGCCCTTCGGGGCCGCCTTCCTTCTCCAGGATGACCGCCTTCGCGAAATCCGGCGTGAAATCAAGCTCGAACGGCTTGTTCGGTTCGCTCCACGTTTTCCCGTTGACGCTGAAATCCTCCTGCGGCCACTCGTACTTGTTCAGCGTGTCGAACTGGATCGTGTTTTCCTTGAAGAAGAAACGTCCGCCCAGGATCGATCCCTCGATCGTGAGCGTGATCTCCTGCGAGCCGTTCGTTTTCGCCCCGGATTGCGCCTGTACGAGGAAGGGCAGGGCGGTCGTGAGCAGAACGAAGCTCAGCGCGATCCCCCGAAGAGTTTTGAACCGGTTTGTTTTCATAATCTGTCTCTTATCTTTTTCTGATGGATAGTTTGATCTTAACGGGTTCTTCCCGGAAGCCGTGATTATCGATGGAAATGTTTGTCTTTCCTCCGATCTCCGGAAGAATGTAGTATCGATAGAGTTCCGTTTCGATCAGTGTTTCCTGAATCGACAGCGGATCCAATGACATCCCAAGATCAAACGGCACATACAGGTTTTTCCACGGTTTCCCGTTGATCTTCACCTGACGGGGAAATTTGCCCGTGTCATGCGTGGAGAGGTAGTTGTAGGTAATCTTGTTGTCCTGAATGTAAAACTCCGCCACATAATCTATGACTGCTTCGATCTCAATACTGACATGCGTCGCGGACAGATCCTGAAATCTTGGGATCCCAAGACCTCCGCCGACGCCATTGACCGGGATCTCTTTCCCGTCGGTCGTGTCCTCCCGCATCATTGTCAAATAATTTCCCTCATTCATCCATTTCTGAATCTCTTTTTTTTGCTCATCATCAAAGGAACTTGGATTCCCATGAAACCTCATCATCAGGGTTCTCCTGCGGTTCTTTTCCTCGCTGTTTCTTTTCATCTTGTCCATTCTGGAATTGTACTCTCTCGGATAGATCCTCCCGGGGATTTGATCGTTTCCGGAACCGAGCTGAACCGTACGGGAAGAATCCTCGGAAGCGTTCTCCTGATACGCGGACGCCCCGCTGTTTCGAGTCGAATGAGAATATCTGACATTTTCCGCATTTTCCCCGGCCGGCGTCTCGTCCGGGGGGAGATTGTCGTGCGGGACCTGGTTCTTCACGGCGAGCTTGACGCGGAACGGCGCCGGCTTGGAATCCGCGTCGTCGGGCACGATCATCAGCGCGAAGAGGTTTTCACGCGGTATCACGTAGGTGCGCCCCTCGGGGCCGCCTTCCTTCTCCAGGATGACCGCCTTCGCGAAATCCGGCGTGAAATCAAGCTCGAACGGCTTGTTCAGCTCGCTCCATGTTTTCCCATTGACGCTGAAGTCTTCCTGCGGCCACTCGTATTTGTTCAGCGTGTCGAACTGGATCGTGTTTTCCTTGAAGAAGAAACGTCCGCCCAGGATCGTTCCCTCGATCGTGAGCGTGATCTCCTGCGAGCCGTTCGTTTTCGCCCCGGATTGTGCCTGTACGATGAAGGGCAGGGCGGTCGTGAGCAGAACGAAGCTCAGCGCGATCCCCCGAAGAGTTTTGAACCGGTTTGTTTTCATATCGTTTCTCGCTTTCTCCCCGTCCGAATGGGGACTGAGTTTGTTTTCCGCTTTCTTCCGCCGTTATTTCGTTTTCGTGGGTTCGGGCTTTTTCTTCAGCGTGAGCCTGATTCTGACGTGTTCCTCGTCGCGCGGACCGTGGTTGACGATCCCGAGGACGATCCGGTTTTTCTCCGGGGTGAGGTAATACCGGTAGAATTCCGTTTCGACCTGCATCCCGGCGACGCAGTCGGGATCGACCTCGCCGTTGAGCGTAAACGGAAGATGCAGGTTCCGCCACGCGCTCCCGTTGATCCTGACATGGCCCGGGTATTTCCCGTCGTTGGGATACTGCTGGTCGCTGTACACGATCTTGTTCCCCAGGAACGCGAAGACCGCGTTGTAGTTCACATCGGCTTCGACCGTGACGTCGAACTGGTCCGGATCGGGATCGCGCGGCGCGGATACCGCCGTCCGGGTGAGGTACGGCAGCTCCTTCCCGTCGGTCGAATAAGTCCGGTCGCCCGACCATGCGAGCTGCTCCCTCTGGCGTTCCGCCCGCCACTGCTCCACTTCTTTCCGTTCGTCCGGGGAGAGCAGATCCTCGTCGGACATATAGGCGCTGTCCAGCTCCTCCTTCCGGTTCTTTTCCCTGCCGTCGTTCAGCATGGCGAGGATGCGCGCGACATAGTCACGCGGGTATTTCCGCAGGGAGACCGAGGCACGGAATGTCGAGGCCGTGCCTTCCTTCGCGCCTGTGACGGAAAGCTCGGCCACGGAGAGTTTGAAGCGGTCGAATATGGAATCGCCCTCCGGGATGCACCGCCAGCCGATTGCGGCCGTTCCGGTACGTTCCAGGAGTTTCCCCGTGGCGTAATCCGTCACGAAATCCAGCTCGAACGGGACCTTCGTGTCCTCCCACGGCTTCCCGTTGACCGTGACGTTGTCCGGCCAGGCGGGTTTGGACGCGGAATCCGGCAGGAATTCGATCCGGTCGGACCGGAGCCGGAATTTTCCCTTTCCGTCGATCTCGCCCGCCAGGACCAGCGTGAAGGATTCCTCGACCGCGGCGGACGCGGCGTTCGGGTCCGGCTGACGGACCGCGGCGCTCTTCGTGGTCCCGCCCGAGACCGGCGTTTCGTCCGGGGGTAAATTGTTGTGCGGGACCTGGTTCTTCACGGCGAGCTTGACGCGGAACGGCGTCTCCTCGGGATTCTTCTCGCGGGGGACGATCATCAGGGCGAACATCTTTTCCCGCGGCACCACATAGGTGCGTCCCGCCGGGCCGCCTTCCTTCTCAAGGATGACCGCCTTCCCGAAGTCGGGCGTGAAGTCGAGCTTGAATGGCTTGTTCAGTTCGCTCCATTTTTTTCCGTTGACGATGACGTCCCCGGTCGGCCAGTCGTACTTGTTCAGGGTATCGAACTGGATCGTATTCTCCTTGAAGAAAAACCGTCCGCCCCGGATCGCGCCCTCGAGGGTAAGCGTGATCTCCTTGGGGGCGGCGGAATCCTTTGTTTCCGCTTTCCGAGCCGTCCTGTCCTGTGCCAATGCTGCAAACGGGAGAAAGGCTGCGAGCAGGACGAGTCCGGCTATCGCGCGTCGAAGATATCGAAACCATTTGTGTTTCATGGATTGTGTTTCTCTGTTTCTTCCCCGTGTCGAGCGGGGATGAGGTTGTTTTCCTGATTTGCTGCGTATCGGCATATAATTACAGTATAACACTATTAACGCCGGAGTATCTCATAAAATTGTGTCGCATATATGTTTTTAGTAAAGAAAAATACTGCCGGATTATTGCGGACTTGTCCTGATTCCTGCCTGCGGAGAATCGCCGGATGGCCGTCTTTCGCCCCGAAAACGCTCCGATTTTTACGGAAACAGCTTGAAAATCCCGCTCGAAAGGGTATATTATCAAAAAATTATTTCCTAAAACAATCACACAATACCCCCATACAAACAGGAAAGACCCCATGAAAAAATCCATCTTCATCCTCGCGTTCGCGGCCGGAATGCTCTGGCAGACCGCCGATGCGCGCGAAGTCGTCAGCCTCTCCGGATCCGGCTGGAAACTCTGGCGCGACACTGACGCCAAGTGGCAGTCCGAAAAAGTCGTCGTCCCCGGCACTCCGCTCGACCAGATCCCCGCGCATCAGCCGACCGGCGGCTGGGACGCTCTGAGCAAGGCGGACCGCAAGGACGTCTCGGTCCCCGGCACGGTCGAACAGTATTTCACCGACATGTCCGCGCTGGAAAAGGACTACACGATCGACCCGAAGAATTTCTGGCAGCCGCTGCAGGGCGTTTCGTGGTGGAGCCGCACGTTCAAGGTCGACCAGGACCTGACCGGCAAGAAGGTGTTCCTGCGCTTTTCCGCGCTGACCTACCAGGCCGAGATCTTCCTGAACCATGAACTCATCGCGTGCGACGCCGCGTGCGACACCGAGTTCGTGCTCGACATCACCGGCAAGCTCAAGAAAGGCGACACCGCCGCGCTCGACATCCGCATCACCAACCCCGGCGGCGACTACGACTGGACTGACTACATCCCGTTCACGTGGAACGGCGTCAAACTGAACGGCAGACGTGCCGTCGGCGGCGTGACCGGCCATGTCTCCCTCGAGATCACCGATCCCGTCTATATTGACGATGTGTATATCATGAATACTCCCGATCCGAAGACGGTCGAAGTCCGCATCACCGCGGTCAACGACACGGGCAAGGACGTGGAGGAGGAATGCACCGTCCGCCTCGTGCAGGACAACGTCCCGGTCATGGCGGGCGAGTTCGTCAAGCTCAAACCCGGCGAAAACCTCATCACCCGCAAGTTCACGCACGAGAACGCGGAGCTGTGGGACCTCGACAACCCGAACCTGTACACCATGAGCGTGAAGATCGGCGACGAGGAAGAGGTCCAAACGTTCGGGTTCCGCTGGTTCGGCCCCGAAGGCGTCGGCAAGGACGCCATGTTCCGCCTCAACGGCAAGCGCATCGTGCTGCGTTCCGCGATCAGCTGGGGCTGGTGGCCCGTCACCGGCACCATCCCGCTGCCGGAATACGCCGAGAAGCAGATCCAGGCCGCGAAGAACTTCGGCATGAACATGCTGAACTTCCACCGCCACATGGGCCAGGACATCGTGCTTCAGGAAGCCGACAAGCAGGGCCTCCTGTACTACGCCGAACCCGGCGGATTCATCTCCGGCAGCCAGTCCCCCGAAGGCCGCGTGATCGCGAAGGAACGCGTCCGCCGCATGGTGAAGAAGTTCCGTTCCCACCCGTCCCTCGTCATCTACAACCTCATCAACGAACTCGGTCTCGGCCGCGAACAGCATGACCAGAACTGGTATTCCAGCATGGTCTCCTTCACGCATCAGAACGACCCGTCGCGCATCGTGGTGCTCACCAGCGGCTGGAGCAAGGAAGGCATCAACGTCGAAGACTACAACAAGATGAACTGCATGCCCTTCGACGACAAGGTGTACCAGGTCGGGTTCCGCGACAACCACAACGCGACCGGTCCGAACATCTCCTATCCAGCGAACTACTACACGAACAGCAAGCGCTACTGGAACTACACCGAGAACAAGGAAGAGCTCGTCTTCTGGGGCGAGGAAGGCGCCATCTCCACCCCGCCGCGCCTTGAGCTCATCATGGACGAACTGAAGAAGATCGGCCAGGACGGCATGGACGGCGAGGACTACAAGAACTGGTACAAGCGCATGAACAAGTACCTCGACGAGAAGGGCCTCCGCAAGGACTTCCCGACCGTCGAAGCCTTTACCTCCGAGCTCGGCAAGGTCGGCATCCGCCACCAGGGCCGCCGCATCGAGATCATCCGCCTGAACAACATCACCGACGGCTATGCGATCAACGGCTGGGAAGCCATGCTCCGCGAGAACAACTCCGGCGTCGTCGACACCTTCCGCAACCCGAAGGGCGATCCGGCGATCCTCCGCGCCTACAACGCCCCGCTGAAGCTCGCGGTCCACACCCCGACCCCGTCCTTCACCGTCCCGAACACCATCTCCGCCGATATCCACATCATCAATGAAGAGAACCTGAACGGCGAATACACGCTCGTGACGCAGCTCATCCAGGACGGCAAGGCCGTCAAGGAGATCGAGCAGCCCGTGAAGGTCACCGGCGGCGACGTCTACGGCGAACTCCTCGCCGAGCAGGTCCAGATCCAGGTCGACAAGCCCGGCGTCTCCGTCATCAAGGCGTTCCTGAAGGGCACCAAGGCCGAGGGCGAAATGGAAGTCACGGCCGTCGACAACTCCAAAATCCAGCTCCCCGCGGGTAAGACGTACGCCGTTTATGAGAATCCGCAGCCCCAGGGCCAGCAGCCCGGCGGCTTCGGCGGCGGCCAGGGCGGTTTCCCCGGAATGGGCGGCGGCCAGGGCGGTTTCGGCGGCGGACGCGGCATGGGCGGACGCGGCGGCCAGCCGCAGCAGTCGCTCGTCAGCATCCTCAACGCCGCTGGCGGCAACTTCCAGACCTTCCAGCCCGGCAGCAGCCTGAAGCCCGACGTGCTCGTCGTGACCCAGCGCTACCCCGTTCCGCAGAGAATCCAGGCGAACTCCATCGCCACGCCCGACGGGACCGCCGGCGCGTTCCGCCTGACCTTCCTCGTCGACGGCGAAAAGCGCGCCGAGCGCAATGTCCGCCAGCTCGAACTGGCGCTCCCGGACGGCGGCACGCCCGATCCGAACGTGCCCATGACCGCCGGTTACACGGTCCTCTTCGAGGGCCAGTACATGCCGAACGCCGACGGTGACTACAACTTCAAGATCGAAGGCCCGACCAAGGCCGACGACCAGCTGAGTTTCAAGGTCGACGGCAAGGAAGTCGCGGTCGGAAACGACGGAACCGCCACGGTCAAGCTCTACCAAGGCGTTCCCGCGCAGCTTGCCATCTCCATGACCAAGAAGACCGCGCAGCGCTTCAACGTCCTCTGCTTCCCGCCGAACGGCAATTCCGTCGACGTGAACGCGGTCGTCGAGCTCGCAAAGGCCGGCACGCAGGTCATCGTCCTCAACGACGTGGAAAACTGGGCTCCGACCATCGCCGCCGCGAACGGCAACCTGAAATATCTCGGAAGCTTCCGCCTCGGCAACAACTGGGTCGGCGGCCAGTATTTCTGCAAGGACCACCCCGTGTTCAACGGCTTCCTGAAGCCCGCCGTCCTCGACTATGCGTTTGACGCCGCGGTCTCCAATCCGCGCTCCGCCATCATCATGGAAGGCGACGAGGAGCTGATCTCCGGCGCGTGGCATTCCCTCGGATGCCGCATGGGCACCGCCATCGGTCGCGCGAAGACCGGTTCCGGCTCCTTCTTCTACTCCACGCTCGGGCTCACCAACTACAACGACCCCGTGTGCAGAAGACTCCTCTTCAACCTGATCGAGTACGCCGCCGGACGCGACCGTTCCGACGTCGTGGAGAGCGGCCACACCGATTCGGAAGGCAACAAGCTCTGATCCTCGGATCATCCGGCGGGCTCAGTCCCGCCCGCTTCACGGCGGCAGTTCTCTTCATCGGGGACTGCCGCCAATCTTTTTCCAGGTCGATGAAGGTAAAAAAGATAGGTCGTATAAGTCTTGTACGACCTATACGACCTATTGTTTGCAGTTTCCTGCGCTACAGGAGAGCGTCTGTTTTACTTCTCGGCTTCCTTCAGCGCCTTGAGCTTTTCGACGCGGATGATCGCGCTCTGCGCGTCTTCAAGTCCGGCGTCCTTCGCCCTGTGGTACCATTCGAGCGCCGTGTCCAGATTCCGGTCCACGCCTTCCCCGTTTTCATAGCAGACGCCGAGCGAATAAATCGCGGTCGGGTTCTGCTGTTCAGCGGCCTTTCGGAACCACGCGACCGCCGCAAACGGATCCGGGTTCACCCCGGAGGCGTTCATCAGGCAGGCGGCATAACACGCCTGCGCCTCGGAATAGCCTTCTTCCGCCGTCTTTTTGAGGATTTCCACCGCTTCCCTGTATCTCTGGTGTGCGAAAAGATCGTTTGCCTTGGAAACGGATACGCGCCACAGCGCGCCCTGCGCTTCCCCGATCCCGGCGTCCAGCGCTTTTTGATACCACGCGATCGCCTCGTCCAGATTCGGCGTCACGCCCTGGCCGTTTTCATAGCAGACCGCGAGCTCATAATACGCGACGGAACTGTTCTGCGCGGCGGCCTTACGGTACCATTCGACCGCCGCCGCGGGGGCCGCCGCCACGCCGCTGCCCTGCTTAAGGCAGCCGCCGTAATAGATCTGCGCCCAGGGATTGCCGAGTTCAGCCGACTGACGGAGAAGGTCTGCCGCCCCCGCGAAATCCTGCCGTTCGTAAAGACTGTATGCGTCCTGCAGAAGCTGATCCGCCTTGTTCTGTCCGTTCGACCGGGTATATGCCAGGACGCAGGCGAATCCGAGCAGAAGCACCACCCAGATCGCGACCACGATCTTATTGGATCCTTTTCCTCCGCCGCAGCCGCATCCGCAACCGCCCGCGCTCTGTTCCTGCGTCGACGTTTCCGCGTTCTTTTCGTTCTGTTCCATATCGTTTTCCTTCTGTTCAAAAGAGTTTGTTTGTGTTTGTGCGATCCGGTACCAATATACAGTCGGACACCGTAAAAATCAAGTTTTTCCGCATGATATGTGCGCCATTTCCGGGAATGGCGTCCTGGGCCTGTGCATCCTGTTTTCCGCACAGGATGAAGCGCGGGCGGTCAGCGGCCCTTCGGGAACAGCATGACTTCGAGCCACTCGTGCAGGTGGTTGTCAAGCCAGTAGTCCTGCATACGGGCGTAGTTCGCGCGGATGGTCCGGAACTGCGCGTCTGGATCCGCGAAGAGTTCGCCGACCTTGCGGTCGAGCGTGTCCGCCGTGTCGAAACAGGCGTCCGGTGCGATCCGCATGTAGCTGCCGAGATCCTGTACGAAGGCGGGCGTGCCTTCCGCCCAGGATTCCAGGATCTTGATCGGGCTTTTGCATTCATTGAAAGTGGAGTGGCGGAGCGGCTGGATGAAGAGGTCGGCGCGGATGGAGCGACGCACACGCGGATAGTCCAGGAAAGGTCCGACCGGAATGCGCTTGAAATCATTGGCGAATTTCTCGAGGGCAGGGGGGAATCCGCCGTGGAAGACGAACTCGTATTTGCGGCGGTTCGCGATGATCCAGTCGAGGATGCCGGAGAAATCGTCGCCCGCGCCGGTGTTCCGCATGTCGAAATGCGACATGCCGCAGGAGAAGCAGATGCGCGGTTTCCGCGATTTCTGCGAGCGGATTCGGTCGAGGATGACCGTTTCGTCGTAGGAATCGAAGAAGTAGCGTGGCAGGTAGTTCGGGATAACGCGGAATTTTGTGCGCGGGATCCCGAATCTCGAGCTGTAATAATCCGCGAGCGGGTCGCAGGTGACCGTGACGGCGTCGCAGCCGTCCATATAGACGGGGATCGCATCCTTGCCCTCCCTGAAAATGTCGCGGTAGCAGTTGTAAACGGGAATGTCTTCGTGGACGAGGATGTCGTCGATCTCATAGACGGCGGGGAAATGGAATTTGTTCTTTGCCGGCAGAAGGACGTCGCGGAACCATTTGAGGTCGCGGACGGTGCATGCGCGCTGGAGACGGAAGGACGAAAGAATGGGGAAGAGTTCATTGTTGTTGAACAATATCCGCGCATCGTTGAAAAGCGCATGGCCGTGGATCTGGGAGAGCAGCTGGGAGATGAAGAGGATCCGGTAGTAGGAACATCCGCCGACGTCGATGTGCGTGGAGCCGAAAATATAAGTTCTTCCCGGAATCAGGCGGACCGGGCTGCGGGACTTTGTGTCCGGCGATTCCGGATGTGCCGGTACGGTCAGTTTGGGCGGTACGAATTGAAACATGTTTAGCTTTGGAAAAGATGTCCGGAGCGTCCGGTTTGATGATTGCCGATGATATCGGAAACAAATATAATCCGGCAAATCCGAAAAACAAGCGCCGAAAACCGGAAATACGGCCGAAAAAGAGGAAAAAAGCGGATTTGAGGTTGAAGTTTCATCCTGCGCGGTCTATATTAATTAGAATTTTATTCAGTCATGACCGTTTCTGCCGGGGTATCCTCGAATCTGCCCGGCGGTCATGACGCAACAGGAAAAAGAATCCATGCTCTACTGTCCGAAATGCCAGCAGCTCGAAGCGACCACGCCTCAGAAACACGACGACGGCACGGTGACGTATCTCTGCAGGAAGTGTGGCGGCGCCATCCCTTTGCGCCGCGACCTGCGGCCGGGCGAAGTCGTGGCGGGATTCCAGATCGAGGAGGAGCTCGGACGCGGCGCGATGGGAATCGTGTATCAGGCGCGGCAGACCAACCTCGACCGCGAGGTCGCGATCAAGATCCTGTCCGATGACAGCGCCAGCGACGAGGTGTACGTGGAACGTTTCTTCCGCGAGGCTCGGGCGGCGGCCAGCCTGTCGCACCCTAACGTGGTGCAGGCATACGACGCGGGCGTGACCGAAGACGGCATCTATTATTTCGTGATGGAAAAGATCACCGGGGAAAACCTGGAGCTTGTGCTGAACAACGTCGGGCCGCTGAACATTCCGCAGGCGCTGGACGTTTTTATCGCCGTCGCGAACGCACTGTCCTACGCCTGGACCCGGAATCAGCTCAGCCACGGCGACATCAAGCCGGAAAACATCATCATGCGCCTGAACGGGAAGGTCAAACTCGCCGACTTCGGACTTGCCCGCCGGGCGAAGGATCCCGAACTGGCGGACGAGGACATCCGCGCCACGCCCGCCTATGCGCCTCCCGAGATCATCAACGGCGACAAGGACGTCCCGGGGTTCAAGTCGGACATGTATTCCTTCGGCGCCACGGCATATCATATCCTGATCGGGCACGAGCCGTTCGTCGACTCCGACCCCGTGAAAGTCTGCGCCATGCAGCTTTCCGATATCCAGACTCCGCTTTACGAGCTCAATCCGAATATTCCGAAACGGCTGTCCGACCTGGTCGATGTGCTGATGGAGAAGGATCCGGCGAACCGGCCGGAATCGTGGAGTGAGGTGGTCGATGAACTGAAGGATATTCAACGCGAACTCAATGCCGCACCGGTCCCGGAAAAGGGGACGGAGTCCGAAAAAACGGAATCGTCCTCCCGGACCCCCCGGAAGAGCATCCTGATTTACGTGATCGCCGCTGTTGTCGTTCTGCTGGTTGCCCTGATCGCGGCGCTTGTGTTCGCCATGAAATCAAAAACGGACGCGCCCGGCAAAGGGAATCCGGCGGCCGCCAACCCTTCGTCGACAGCCGGGAATCGCGTGTCCGACGACAAAACGGACCCGACATCGGCTCACGACGCGGCGTTTTATCAGGCGCGCTGGCGTATGATCCAGGAGGAATCCAGGGATTCCGGTCTGGAGCTCAATCAGGTCGAAAAGTTTGTCGCGGAGGCCGGGGTGAATGCTCCCGCGGAGGCCATTGAGGTGCTGGATGAACTCCGCGCTGTCGAAAAACAAAGCCGCGCGCTGCTCCTGCGAAACGAGCTTCTGGATCAGGCAATGGCGTTCAACCCGGATGAGGCGGAGACGCTGGATGCCGACGTGATCGAAGCGATGTATCAGGCCGCGTTGTCGAACCGTGACGAGCTGAGGAAGCTTGACTCTGAGTTGACGGAACACATCTTCCTGCCGGAACATCAGAAGACGATCGACGCCTACATCAAACAGCTCTCCGGTTTGCAGTCGGCCGCGTCGCCGGGCCGTGACGGTGATATTTCGGGCGGGACGGAGCCGGACGCGAACGCGCCGGAAACGGAGAAAACGGAACCTGATACAGTTGAACCGGACCCGGATACGGTTGAACCGGACCCGGAAGACATCATAGAAGAATCGGCGATGGACTCCAAGCTCCTCATGAACTATCTGCTTCTGCTCGACTATCTGCCGGGCATCATCCGCGACGAGCAGAAAAGCACCGAGGCGCTCCGGCTGGTGAACGAGCTCCTGTCCGACAAGGATTTCACCGAAGAAAGCCCGCGCAGGAACTGCCTCGGCATCCGGAAATTCCTGGTGCTGAACAATGCGCCGCTGTTGCCGTATCTCGATGAAAATGAAAAGGCGCTCAGCGGCATGAAGCTTTTCCTCCGCTCCTATCCGGACAGTGTCCTCGTCGATATTTCCGGTTCCGCGTTCCGGCTGAAAGTTCAGGACGAGAAAGCCAACATCACGCAGAGAAAAACATGGAATCAGCTCCGCAGGGAAGAAGGGGAGGACCGGATCATCGTGACGCTGATCAACAGCCCCCAGCTGGCGAAGCTTTCCGAGGAATTCCGTGAATACCTGTTCGTACGGGCGCTTTTCCTCGGGGTTGATCCCGAGGTGCTTCAGAACCGTTTTGCCCGCGCATCCGGCCTGTCCGATGAGAAAAGGGAAGAACTGGGCAAGGTCGCCGGATTCTTCCAGAAACCTCTGCTCGAAGAGGAAGACTGATTCCATCCTCCGGGGGTGCCTGAGACGTCTTTTTCAGCCCGATTTCAGGAAAAACGGGGAAAAAGCGGAAAAAAATGCAAAACCCGCTTGACAATTGGAACAAACAGATGTAAGTTGAAGGCAGAGAGAACAGGACCGGAGGTCCGGTCCGCTCAAAGAACCATCAGAACCAAGGAGGTCTCATATGGACATTACCGTAAGCGTTCGTCACTTTGAACTTGACAACGAGGTTCGCGATTACGCCGTGAAAGCGGCGGAAGATGCCTTCTCCGAATTCCGTCTGCGCATCAGCAGCGTGAAGATCGTTCTTGACATGCAGAGAAATACGATCACGGCGCATCTCGACGCGGCCGTGAAGGACCACCCCGTCACTGCGGCCTCCCAGGCGTTCGACAACGTCTACAAGGCCATCGACGAGGTCGTCGCGAAGGCTTCCGCGCAGATGAGACGCTATCTCGACAAGAAACAGGATCACAAGCACACGCCGTCCATCGGCGAGGCGACCGCGGAATCCTGAGTTCCTGATTCCGCCCGTGGCGTCCCGCGTTGACTGCCGCGCGGTTTTGACGGCATGCTCCGGCAGAGAAAAACTCCGGCGCATGCCTCTCTTTTTTTGCTTTTCCGGCGGAATTACGGCAAAAAAAGGAAAAAAGCGGAAAAAAGCCTGAAAAAAGATTGTTTTCTCCAAAAAACGTGCTATAGTAACTCTTTTCCATCTTTATTAGGAAAGGATTTCGGAAAAATGAAACAGGACACAACGAAAAAACTCCAGAAACTCTACGAAAAGAACGTCATGAACACCTACGGGACGCCCGCGGTGCTGTTCGTGCGCGGCGGCGGCGTCAACCTGTACGACGCGAACCGACGCAAATATCTGGATTTTTCCTCCGGCATCTCCGTATGCAACCTCGGGCACTGCCATCCGGCCGTCACCGAGGCGATCTGCCGTCAGGCGCAGACGATGGTGCATGTGTCCAACCTCTTCCTGAACGAAAACATGCCGCGTCTGGCCGAGCTCATCGTGAAGAAGACGTTCGGCAAGGGGCGCGTCTTCTTCTGCAACAGCGGTGCCGAGGCCAACGAAGGCCTCATCAAGCTCGCGCGCAAATGGGGCAACGCGACAGGCCGCAACGAGATCGTCGCGATGGAAAACTCGTTCCACGGACGCACGCTCGCCACGCTCGCCGCCACCGGCCGCAGCAAATACCGCGAAGGGTTCAACCCGGATATGCCCGGCTTCAAGTTCGCGAAGTTCAACGACCTGAAGTCCGTGAAGAAGACCATCGGCCCGAAAACCTGCGCCGTGATCCTTGAGGCGGTCCAGGGCGAGGGCGGCATCCTGCCCGCCGACGAGGAATTCGTCAAGGGGCTCGACAAGCTCTGCAAGGAAAAAGACATCCTGTTGCTGTTTGACGAGGTGCAGTGCGGCATGGGCCGTACCGGTACGCTCTGCGCCTGGCAGGGATACGGCGTGAAACCCGACGCGTTCTCGTTCGCCAAGGCGATCGCGAACGGCATCCCGATGGGCGCGTTCGTGTGCAACGAACGGCTCTCCGGCGTGCTGACCCCGGGCACCCACGGCAATACGTTCGGCGGCAACGCGCTCGCCACCGCCGCCTCTCTGGCCGTCTTCGAGACGATCTACAAGGACAAGCTCCTGGACAATGCCAGAGAGATGGGCACGTATCTGCGCGGCAAGCTCGAAAAGTTCATCGGCAAGTACGATTTCGTCAAGGCGGTCCGCGGACGCGGCCTTATGCTCGGCGTCGTGCTTGATTTCCCGGCGAAGGACATCCTCCCGATCCTGCGCGAGAAGGGCCTCGTGGCCCTGTCCGCCGGCGAGGTCGTGCTTCGTCTTCTGCCCCCGCTGATCGTAAAGCGGGAGGACTGCGACAAGGCCGTGCGTATCATCGGCGCGGCATTCAAGGAATATTCAGCTTCGAAAGGAGGCCGGAAATGATCAGACATCTGCTTACCGGACGCGAATTCGACCGCGCCGCTCTGGAAAAACTCATTGAAACGACTGCCAGCCTGAAAGCCGGACGCGGCAAGGCGAATCAGCCCCGCCCGCTCGACGGCAAGTCCATCGGCATGATCTTCGCGAAATCCTCGACCCGTACGCGCGTTTCCTTCGAGGTCGGGATCCATGAACTCGGCGGCCAGCCGATCTACCTCGACGAGAGCAAGACCCAGATGGGCCGCGGCGAGACCATCGCCGACACTGCGCGCGTGCTCAGCCGGTTCCTGCACGGCATCGTGATCCGCACGTTCCGCCAGTCCGACGTGGAAGGTCTCGCGCAGTACGGCTCCATCCCGATCGTGAACGCCCTCACGGACGACTACCACCCGTGCCAGGCGTTCGCCGATCTCTTCACGATCTGGGAACGCAAAGGCAAGCTCGAAGGACTGAAGATGGCGTACCTCGGCGACGGCGCCAGCAACATGGCGAACTCCCTTATGATGGCGTGCAAGCTCGCCGGCATGACGTTTGCGATCGGCGCGCCGGAGGAGTTCCGTCCGCGTCAGGCGATCATGGACGAGGACCTCGGCCCCGGCAAGGTGGAATGGACCACCAATCCCGTCGAGGCGATGAAGGATGCCGATTTCGTTTATACCGACGTGTGGGTGAGCATGGGCTTCGAGAAGGAATCCCGCGAACGCATGAAGATCCTGGATCCCTACCGTCTCGACATGAAGATGCTCGGATACGCCAAGCCGGACGTGAAGGTGATGCACTGCCTGCCCGCGCACCGCGGCGAGGAGATCACCGACGAGGTCATGGAGTCCGAACACTCCATCGTCTTCGACGAGGCCGAAAACCGCCTCCATATGCACAAGGCAATCCTCTGCACGCTTTTCCAGTGACGGGATCCGTCCGGACGCCGCACCATGGAATCCGTGCCGGGACACAGAACCGTCTTTCCGCGCGCGCTGTTCCGCAGAATCAGGATAAGCGCGACCGCGTTTGAACAGTCCTGCCCCGCGGCGCTTTTCCTGCTTGCATCAGTTACAGCCGTTCTCTCCGTCCGGGGGAACGGCTTTCTTTTTGCCCTGATCCCGGCGGCATCTGTCCTGCTTGTATGGGCGTTGGTTCCCACGCGGGATGCTCTGATCCGGTTTACCCTGCCGATGCTTCCGGCTCTGCTCATGGCGCTGTCCTGGTCGGGGCAGCAGCGGAATTTCATCGCGGACGAGGCGGGGAGGGCGCGGTTCGCCGCCGAAGCCGAGCTGATCGTTGACGATCCGTCGGCCTCCGCCCGGAGCGGCGAGGCGTTCCGCGTGCGGAATCTGCAGTGCCGCGTGAAACGGTTCCGTTACGGCGCGAACGCCCCGTGGATTACGTTTGAGGGACCTTTGCCGCGCGTGCTGATGGACCTCGGACGGGGCGGGAATGCGATCGATGTCCCGCTCGGATTCGGCGATGCCGTGCTCGCGAAAGGCGTTTTCTCCGCGCCGGAACCTCCGCTCCTGCCCGGGGCATTCGACTATGCCGCTTACCTCGAACACGAGGGGATCTACGAGATGTTCCGCCCTGAAACGCAGGAGCTCGTTTCGCATGGAAAAGGATTCAGGCGGATGCTCTACGATTTGCGCGACGCCGCGCTGGCGGCGGTCTGCTGCGGATTCCGGAGCGTGGAGAATGCGCGGATGGCGGGCGCGATGCTCGGCGGACGCCGGATCTCGCTGGAAAAGGAAACGCGCGCCGGATTTCTCTCCAGCGGTACGATCCACATCCTGACGGTCAGCGGTACGCATGTCGGCATTTTCGCCTCGCTGCTGCTTCTCCTTTTTGTCTGGGTACCGTTCCGGAAACGCTGCCTTTTCGTGCTTGTTCCGCTGCTATTTTATGCCCTGTCGACCGGGATGCGCGAACCGGCGATGCGCGCCTACGTGATGATTGCGGCATTCCTGATCCTGCGTTCGCTCCTGCTGGCGACCTCGCACATCAACACCCTGATGCTGGCGGCGTACGTGATTTTGGTGATCTCCCCGGCGAGCCTGCTGAAACCCGGCATGTACTATTCGTTCCTGTCCGTGGCGCTGCTTTTGAGCCTGCCTCGCGACGTCGGGAGCATCCTGCTCGGATTCCTCTCGCGGAAGCTGTCTCAGCCTCTCCCCGTGCGTTACACTTCCGTGTGGCACATCAGGTTGTCAAGCCGGCTCCGGGTTCTGTTGTCCGCGCTTGCCGCGACCGCTGTGGCGAGTTTGGGCAGCGGCGTGCTGTCGATCCTGTATCAGGGACTGTTTCCGGTGTCCGCGGTTCCGGCCAATCTGCTTGTGATGCCGCTTGCGTTTTGTGCGTTTGTCGCGGCGGGCGTGGCGCTGCTCTTTTCCTGGATGGGGCCGGCTGGTCTCTTCTTCTCCGGGCTGCTCGAACAGATCTTCCGTCTGATCGGCTGGCTGGGGCGTTTCTTCGGCGGCCTCTGCGAAACGGCGGTTCCACGTCCTCCGGTCTGGACGGTCGTGCTGTTTCTCACCGCGCTGTTCTATCTGCTCCATGCGAAACGCTGGCGGCGGGCGGCATCCGCGGCTGCGTTCATGACCGCGCTGTTCGCGTTCTGGTGGCTTCGTGCGGCATTCCTGCCCGCCGAGATCCTGATCGTGAGCGGAGGCGGGACCGAACAGGAACCCACGGTCATCGTGACGGATCCCGCGCTCGGACGCGCCGACGTGGTGAACGTGCCGGATTACCGGACGGGAAGCGCACTGGCGGATTATCTGCACGAACACGGGATCGCTGTCTGCCGGTCCGTGGCGGTCTCCAGCGGACGCAAGGCGTCGTTCGACGGTCTCGACACGTTTGCCGCGCAAATGCCCATTCTGGATGTTTACAGTCCCTCGAATGCGTTGAGCAAGATGCCGGACGGTCCGGCCGTCACGGCGTTCCCGTACGAGGGCGCCGTTTCGGCTTACGATCTTTCCGGCGAACAATTTTCGTTTTCCATCGGAACAATTGACGGTATTCTGTTGTCCAATCATACAGGCCGCGGTCATCTGACGTTGAAGAAGGACGGCATCCTGTTCCGGGACGCCGACATCCCGCAGACGTCGGCGCGGCAGCTCCACATCCGGCGGATTGACACGATTTCGCCGCCGGACAACAACAAGAAAGGATCGACCATGCCATGAAATCCGTTTTCAATACGCTTTTTGCCGTTCTCGCAGGCGCCTGCTCCGCACTCCTGGTCCTGAAATATGTGAATCCGCCCGTCGAAGAGACGGCTACCGACTGCGAGACGAAGATGCGCGAGTTTGCGCCGTCTCCGGCGGCCTCCGGGGCGCCTGTCGCCTGGCCGGATTTCACCGGCACCATCGAACGCGCCATGCCCGCGGTCGTCTGCATCTCCAACCAGCGGATCATCCCGTCGCGGCGCGGATTCGGGCGTCCTGCGCAGTATTATGAGGTGCCGGCGGGGCAGGGCTCCGGATTCTTCATCCGCGAGGACGGGTACATTCTCACGAATTACCACGTGGCGAGCGGCGCGAACGCGCTTCTGGTCACGGACAACGAAGGCCGCGAATATCACGCCGATTTGGTGGGAGCGGACCCGACGTCCGACCTGGCCGTGCTGAAGGTCGAGCCGCCGAGGGGAAAGAAGTTCATGGCGCTTACCTTCGCGAATCCGAAGAACATCCGTCTGGGACAGTGGACGATCGCCATCGGCGCGCCGTTCAGCCTGGAACACAGCGTGACAGCGGGCATCGTTTCCGGCGTCCAGCGGTCCGGCGTCGGCGTGAACCTGTACGAGAACTACATCCAGACGGACGCCTCCATCAACCCCGGCAATTCCGGCGGTCCGCTGCTGAACACCGACGGTGACGTGATCGGCGTGAACGACTGCATCCTCGCACCGAGCGGCGGAAATATCGGCATCGCGTTCGCTGTGTCCGCCGAGATCGCGAAGACGGTCGCCGATACCCTGATCGCGCACGGCGAGATCGTGCGTCCGTGGCTCGGCATCATGGGCGCGAGACCCTCGCAGATGCGTGCGCCCGGCGATGAAAACGAGGCTGTGCAGAAGGGCGCGGTCATCCGCAGAATCATCGAGGATTCCCCGGCGGACCACCTGGGATTGCGCGACGGCGACGTGATCGTGAAGCTCAACGGCGAGGACGTGACCGATACCTACGACCTCCGCAACCGGATCCTCTCGCTCGACCCCGGCACCATTGTCACGATCTCGATCATGCGCCGGAATCTGCTCCACGAAACGACCGTCAAGCTCGAACGCGCTCCGGCCAACTGGTTCCGCGTGATCCCTCAGATCGATTACGCGATCCCGCTCTGACGCGGTGCAATCCCCGCCTCAAAGTGAACAGGGCAGGGCGGTCCGGCTTCGGACGGCCCGGCCGCTTTCCCGTTTTTCAACAGACGGATGCCTCATTTCCCGCGAACTTTTTTCCGGAAACGATTTGAAAGATGAAGCGGAATGCAGTATATTTACAAATGCGCCGCCGTGCGAGGGAAAACAATTCCGCTGAATCCGAACGCCGTGCCGTTCATCCATTTTTTACTCAGGAGCGAAACCATGACATCCGCCATTAAGAATTTTTTCCATCCCGTACAGACCTGCCTGGTCCTGTCCCTGATCGCCCTCGCAAGCTGCCTCTGCAGCTGCCGGAGTGTTCCGGTCACGGGCCGTTCGCAGTTCCTGCTGACGACCGAATCCTACGAGAACGACCTGGGCGCGGAATCCTACGAGGAATACAAGAAGGAGTACCCTGTGAGCACGAACGCCGAGTACAATGCCGCGCTGGAACGCTGCGGCAATGCGATCAAGGCTGTCGCGAACGATCTGGGCGAAACGGACGATTTCGAGTGGGAGTTCACGGTGCTTGACTCCGAGATCCAGAACGCGTTCTGTCTGCCGGGCGGCAAGGTGGCGGTCTACAGCGGCATCATGGACGGCATGGAGAATGAAGCGGAACTGGCATTCGTGGTGGGCCATGAGATCGGCCACGCCATCGCGCGCCACGGCGGCGAACGCATGTCGCGCACCATCGTCCAATCCCTCGGCGCGGTCCTCGTTTCGGTGATCTTCGAAAACGAGACGCTCGACGCGATTTACGGGACCGGCACCGAGATCGGTATTATGCTTCCGTACAGCCGGAGCAACGAATCCGAGGCGGACATGATCGGCCTCATCCTGATGGCGCGCGCCGGATACGACCCGAGCGCGTCCTACACGTTCTGGAAACGCTTCACGAACAACGCCGAAGGTTCCAGCAAGCTCGCATCCATCCTGTCCACGCACCCGTGCGACTCCGACCGCATCAAGGCGATGGAGGAAAACGAGCCCGCCGCCCGCGCGGAATACAACATGGCGCCGACCAAGTACGGCTTCGGAAAGACGTTCACCCACAGGAAGTGACCCTCAACCCAGGTTTCCATTTATGCAGAACAGATCACTCCTCACGCCCATCCTTCTTTTTCTCTGTCTCATCGTCCTGGCGATCATCGGCGCGGGCGTCGTGACCGCGATCGACCGCCAGAGATTCCAGACGGAAGCCCTCACGAAGGCCGTCGCCGAGCTTTCCGAACGCATCGACCAGATTTCCGCGGGCGGTATCGCCGTCGCGTCCGGCAACGGCTCCGCTGTCTCCGGCGAACCCCCGGCGGGTAACGTCGAGTTCTACGACAGGAACGCCGATCAGGGCGGCCGTTTCATCGGCGCGATCACCTCGGATACGGGCAACATGAACATGATCATCAACAACGACGCGACGGTGTCGGATTTCTGGAGCCTCACCTGCGACACGCTCGCGGAACGCCATTTCAAGGACATTGACCGGTTCGTGCCGCGCATGGCGGAATCCTGGACCCTCTCCGAGGATAAACTGACCTACCGCATCAAGCTCCGCAAGGGCATCCTGTGGCACGATTTCACCGACCCGGAGACGGGGAAGAAATGGGAGAACGTCGAGGTCACGGCCGAAGACTTCAAGTTCTACGTGGACGTGATCAAGGACGAAAAGGTGAACGCCGCGCCGATGCGCAGCTATCTCGCCGACCTGAAACAGGTCAATGTCATCAATGACTACGAATTCGAGGTCGTGTGGGAGCGTCCGTACATCCTCTCCGAAGAGATCACGCTCTCGCTCATGCCGCTGCCGCGCCATTTCTACCACGCCTATGAAGGGCCGTTCGACGGCACGAAGTTCAACGACGACCACGTCCGCAACCGCATGATCGTCGGATGCGGCCCGTACCAGCTCGATAGCTGGGAGAAGGGCAAGCGCGTGGTCTTCAAGCGCTTCGAAAAGTTCTACGGCAAACGCCTCGGCATCATGCCCGCGCTGAAGACCGTGGTCTACGAGCTGATCCAGCACCCGAACACCCGGTTGCAGGCGCTCCGCTCCCAGACGCTCGACGCCGACAGCCTCACGACCGAACAGTGGGTGAACAACACCGGAACAGAGGAGTTCCAGAAAGGCGGTTTCCTGCGGAAGATGCGCCTGCCGAGCATGTCCTATTCCTACATCGGCCTGAACCTCACGAACCCGCTGTTCCGGGACCGGAACGTCCGCGTGGCGCTCAGCCATCTGGTCGACCGAAAACGCATTATCAGAGATGTCTACTATGACCTCGTGCGTCCGGTCTCCGGGCCGTTCTTCGTGGATTCCCGCGCCAACGATCCCTCGATCGAGCCCTATGAATTCGACGTCGAGAAGGCGAAGAAGATGCTTGCGGACGCCGGATGGAAGGACACGGACGGCGACGGGGTCCTGGACAAGGACGGCAAGCCGTTCGTCTTCACCGTGATCTATGCGAACTCCAGCACGACCGATCAGAAACTTCTCCCGATCCTGAAGGAGGATTTCGCGCGCGCCGGGGTCAAGCTCGAAATCCTCTCCCTCGAATGGTCCGTCATGCTGGAACGCATCGACAAGCGCCAGTTCGACGCCGTCCGGCTGGCGTGGCGCATGTCCGTCTCGAACGACCCGTACCAGCTGTGGCACTCCGACAACCTGAAGATCGAGGCATCCAGCAACTTTGTTTCTTTCGCGAACCCAGAGGCCGACCGCCTGATCATGGAGATCCGCACGTGTTTTGACCTTGACAAACGCACTGAGCTTTATCATCAGTTCCACCGCCTCATCCACGAGGAGGAACCGTATCTCTTCCTCGTGTCGCCCTATGATCTCTTCGTGATCAACAAGCGCTACCAGAACGTCGTGGAGTATCCGCTGGGAGTCTATCAGAACACCTTCTGGGTGCCGAAGTCGAAACAGATGGCGGTGCCGGGACTGTAACGGCTTTGGAGCGCCATGACGGCGCGGGACGTTTGCCTTTTCCTTAACTTCAGTTCGGGAAAATGCTTGAAAAAACACCTGTTATGGATTATATTTAAAGATGTTTTTTTCAAAAAAATCATTCTTGCTCAATATAAAGGACTACCGGGAAAAATGACTATCAAACGTTTTGCAAAACGTCATTTCACGCTCATCGAGCTTCTTATCGTGATCGCCATCATCGCGATCCTGGCGGCCATGCTGCTGCCCGCGCTTCGTTCCGCCCGCGAGACCGCCAAGAAGGCCGGCTGCATCAACAACGAAAAGAACCTCGGCCTCTACGTCCAGCAGTACGCGCTCAACAATAAACAGACGCTCAATCTGCTTGAGAGCTACAACAACTGGTACAAGCGGATCGTCCTGGCGAACGGCGGCGTCTATAAAAACGAAGGCGGCTCCCACGTCAGCAAGGACAATCTGGACGCGACGGGGCAGGGCATCGCCAAGGTCTTCAAGTGCGCGGCCGACATCACCAAGGGGACCGCGAGCTACGGCCGCAACGACCCGAGCGGCGGCTGGACGCTCAAGAAGGACAGTTCGGCGCGCCTCGTGGCCAGCCGAATCAATGTCGTGAAGACTCCGTCCGACCTCATTCTCATCGCCGACCGCTGGTCCGACAACCACACGCCCGGCGAGACGACCAAGAACGACTCCAGCCTGGGCGCATGGCCGAACGGCGGCGAATTCGACACCGTGAACGCGTTCAATCTGCGTAACGACCGCGAAGCCGGCGACTACGACAAATACGGTTCGCGCCACAAAGGCACCTCGCCCGTCCTCTACGTCGACAATCACGTGACAGCGGTCGACTACAAGGCCACCGTGAAAGGCTATTCCGTCCAGGAGATCAAGGACAACATGAACTGGACCGGACACGCCTACGGCAGCTGGTCCGACGACCCGATCCTGAAGAAAAAATAACAGGGGTTTTCAGGAGGGGGGTTGGGATGCGCGGAATCCGCCACAGACAGGAGTCCTTCTCCGGTGCGAGGCGTTCCGCGCATTATCATTTCACGCTGATCTGCATCCGGAAGAAGGAATGGCCGCAAGGGGGCAGATGAAATGAAGATACCTTACATTTCCAAAGACTGGATGCTTAACACCATCCTCGTGCTCAACATCATCGCATTTGTCATCGCCGAGGTGTGGTTCGACGATCTGGTCACGCTCAATTGGTTCCTGCGCAGCGCGCTCGCCGTCCACTTGGTCCTCCGCTGGCCGCACATTTTCTATGAACGGAACGGCTGGAAGCACTGACGGCTTTTCCCGAAAAACCGGAAAGAATGCTTGAATTTTCTAAAAAGTGTGGTATAGTGAAAGAGATAACGCCAAACATAATCCGAGATTCCATTTTTTGCGAAGCCCCCGCTCAGAAAGGATTCCTCTATGAAACAACATCCCCGATATCGCTGTTATTCCCTGATCGAACTGCTGGTCGTGATCGCCGTCATCGTGATCCTGGCCGGAATCCTGTTTCCCGCGCTCCGTTCCGCCCGTGAAAGCGCGAGACGGGCGCAGTGTCTGGCAAACCAGAAGAACCTCGGCGTGTACGTCAGCCAGTACGCGCAGAACAACAACCAGAAGCTCAGCGTGATTTCCAACTGGCAGACCTGGTACCGCGACCTCCTGAATGCGAACGGCGGCATGAAGGACGGCAGCGAGAATTCCAACGATTATCTCGCCGGTGATCAGAGTGGGAAACCCGACCAGAAAAAACGTGAGGAATGCCTGAATGCGACCGGCATGAACATGGTGAAAGTCTTCAAGTGCCCCAGCGACTCGTCCACGGGCGCAACCGCCAGCTATGGCCGCAACAACCCCGTCCGGGGCGGTACGATGAAGTACAAGGAAGGTTCCAACGGCAGCAATGCGGGCGACGCTCTGGCCGATCCGAAGCTCGTGAACAGCCGCCTCAACGATCCGCTTCGGCCGTCCGACCTGATCCTGATCACCGACCACTGGGGACCGAACCACCAGCCGGGCAGGTCCAACAACAGCGAGGAATTTGAAACGGTCAACGCGTACCACCTGCGTATCCGTGAAAACGATACGAGTATCGGCGAACTCGGCACCGTCCGCGACGACAAGTCCCGTCACAAAGGCGCGCCGCCGATCCTGTACGTCGACGGCCATGTCGTGACGAACAACTGGATGCAGACGATCCCGACGCGTTTCCACAAGCTCGCCGAGAGCTACGGCGGTTCCGACGGCCTCGGCTGGCAGGGACGCGCCGTCGGCAGCTGGTCCGACTGGTCCCTCGTGAAGAAATAAGCTGAGCTTTTTCCCTCAAAAAAAGTTCGGGCCGCCCGGTTTGTTCCGGGCGGCCCGTTGCGTTTCGGAAAAATGTCCGCGATCGCGGATCACTTGTCGAATTCGACCTTGAAGCAGAGGGCGATCTTCAGGTTCGGATCGGCTTCAGGGGCGTCGATGGTGAGCGTGGATCCGTCGTTCGTCCATTTCACATCCTTGGAGGAACCGAGGAGCGTGACTTTTTTGACCTTGGTATCGAGGTCGGGGACGGTGATCTTCGCGCCGGGCTTCGGGACGACGAGCGTGAAGACGTAGAGGTTGCCGTCCTTCGTGGTGTAGCGGAGGTCTTCGGCTGTGGCAGGCTTGCCGCGGCCTTCGTTGAATCCCTGCGCGTTGAGGCGTTCGCCGGGGCCCTCGGCCTGCGGGCCGGAACCGAATTTCTTCCAGGTGCGCGTGCCGTAGATGCCCTCGCCGTTGATCTTCATCCAGTCGCCGATGCCGGCGCAGGTCACGCGTTCCTTCTCGTCCACGGTGCCGTCCGCGCGGATGGGCACGCTGAGGAGCAGATTGCCGCCCTTGCTGACGATGTCGATGAGCATGCGGATCACGGTCTCGGCGGATTTGTAGCCGTTGCGGTCGTAGATGCCGCGGTCATAGTGCCAGGAGCCGATGCAGGTGTCGGTCTGCCAGTACGGGGTGACCATGCCGCCGGGCATGCCGCGTTCGACGTCCCAGACCATGGCCTTGCGCTGTTCCTCGTTCAGGACCTTGCCGCAGGCCACGACTTCCTGTTTGCCGTGGTGCTTCTTCAGCATGGTGTTGTAGTAGTATGCGGTCAGCTCGACGCCGTCGTTGAACGTGGGATAGAACGGCATCACGGTGTCGTCGTAGTAGACGATCTCCGGTTCGTAGTCGTCGATGAACTGTTTATGGCGCTTCATGAACTTGTCGCGGTATTCCTGCGAGGGCGGCACGACGCGGTTCGGATCCCAGTCCCAGTGGCGGTTGTCGGGCGACGCCTCATGGTTCTGTGCGTAGAGTTCCTGCGGATCAAGGCCCATTTCGCCCCACCAGGTGCCCGTGCCGTCTTCCTTTTTCAGCAGGCCGTCGTAGTTGCGCGAGGGCTCGTACCAGCACCATGCGTGCGAGGCGTGAATGCTGGCGCCCCAGTGCAAGCCCGCGCCCTGCACGGCCTTCTTCCATTCCTTCGCGATGTCGCGTTCCGGGCCGAGTCGGACGGAGTTCCATTCCTGATACTTGCTGTCCCACATGTCGAAGTTGTCGTGATGGTTCGCGAGGGAGACCACATACTTTGCGCCCATGCCGCTGAAGAGCTTCGCGAGGTCCTGCGGATCCCATTTTTCCGCCTTCCACATGTGGATGATGTCCTTGAAGCCGGTCTTCTTCTGGTCGCCGTATTTCTCCTGATGGCGCCGGAACTGCCATTCGTTCGGGATGTACATGTTCCGGGCGTACCAGTCGCCGGACTCGGGTTCGCACTGCGGGCCCCAGTGCGCGAAAATGCCGAACTTGGCGTCCTTGAACCATTCCGGGGTCTGGTAGTGAGCCTCCAGGGATTCGAGCGTGGGCTCGAACAGCGGTTCGGCCGGTTCCTCCGTCGCGCAGGAGGGCAGGGCGGACACGGCTGCCGCGGCGAAGAGGATCGCGGCCGGTTTGAGCGTGCTTTTCATGGTTGAACTCCTTTTGTGAGAGGTTTGGTATTTCAGTTGCTAAACATTCGATAATATATCCGCCCGAAAAGCATTTTCAAGCGTTATAACGCATATTAACGTAATCTTAACGCGAAAAAAGAAACGTTCCGTTCACGCCGTGCTGAAACGAAAACGCTGGAAATATCGAAAAAAAGCCTGACAGGCAACGGAAACGATTTGAAAAAATGATTATCAAGCATTATAGTATGGGCGATTGACATAAAACAAACAACCTTTCGTCAATTTTTTACATCAACATGAGGAATTTTAACATGCTGAAAAAAGTCATTCTCTCCGCCTGCTGCGTTCTCGCGCTGGCCGCCGCACGGGAAGTCTCCGCGCAGCAGCCGTCGCAGACGGGCGCAGCCGCCACCCCCTACGTGATGTTCGACAGCGCGCCCGGCGCATTCCAGCTCGCGAAGGACGGCGCTTCCGCCAAGATTCTGGTCGATTCCGCCGACTGGGCGGGCGTGATCCGCGCCGCAAAGGACCTCGGCGACGACGTCGGCAAAGTCACCGGCAAGGCCTCGGAAGTCGTCACGACCGACAAGATCGAATCCGGCTCCGTCGTGGTCGGCACGATCGGCAAGAGCAAGCTCATCGACAGCCTGATCGCCGACAAGAAGATCGACGTCTCGAAGATCAAGGGCCAGTGGGAATCGTTCCTGATCCAGACCGTCGACGGCAGCCTGGTCGTCGCGGGCAGCGACAAGCGCGGCACCATCTTCGGCATCTACGACATCTCCGAGAAGATCGGCGTCTCCCCGTGGTACTGGTGGGCCGACGTCCCGGCGAAGAAGCACGACTCCCTCTTCATCGTCCCCGGCGCGTTCGTACAGGGACCGCCGAAGGTGAAATACCGCGGCATCTTCATCAACGACGAGGAACCGGCGTTCGGGCCGTGGGCGCGCGCCCAGTTCGGCGGCATCAACTCCAAGATGTACGTCCACATGTTCGAACTCATCCTCCGCCTCAAAG
This sequence comes from uncultured bacterium, assembly GCA_902778895.1. Classification (GTDB taxonomy): domain Bacteria; phylum Verrucomicrobiota; class Lentisphaeria; order Victivallales; family UBA1829; genus UBA1732. The sequence continues at coordinate 12,530 of CACYZF010000013.1, read as the reverse complement.
GCAATTACCTGTGGCCGGCGATGTGGGGCAAGGCGTTCAACGAGGACGATCCGGAGAACCCGCGCCTCGCCGACGAATACGGCATCGTGATGGGCACCAGCCACCATGAACCCATGATGCGCAACCAGGAGGAATGGACGAAGCGCAACCGCAACCGCCAGCTCGGCGCGTGGAACTACAACACCAACAAGGAAAACCTCTACAACTTCTGGAAAGAGGGCATTACCCGCAACGCCAAGTACGACAACCTCGTGACCATCGGCATGCGCGGCGACGGCGACGAGCCCATGGGCGGCCGCGGCTCCAAGATGGAAGACAACATCAAGATCCTGACCGACGTCATCAAGGACCAGCGCTCGCTGATCGAAGAGGCGTACGGAAAGCCCGCTTCCGAAGTCCCGCAGATGTGGGCCATCTACAAGGAAGTCCAGGACTACTACGACAGCGGCATGCGCGTGCCCGACGACGTCATCATCCTGTGGTGCGACGACAACTGGGGCAACGTGCGCCGTCTGCCCACCCCGGAAGAGCGCAAGCGTTCCGGCGGCGCCGGCATGTACTACCACGTCGACTACGTCGGCGGACCCCACAGCTACCGCTGGCTGAACGTCAGCCCCGTCCCGAAACTCTGGGAACAGCTGAACCTGACCTACCGCTGGGGCGCGGACAAGCTCTGGATTCTGAACACCGGCGACCTGAAGCCGATGGAGATCCCGATCGACTTCGTGCTGAAGTTCGCGTATGATCCGGACGCCATCACGGAGGACAAGATCGGCGAATACATGATCAAATGGGCGACGGAACAGTTCGGCGAAGAACACGCCGTCGAGATTGCGGACATCGTCTCGAAGTACGCGAAGTACAACGCCTGGCGCAAGCCCGAAATCCTCGACGCCAACACGTTCAGCGTAGTCAACGACCGCGAGGCCGACGGCGTCGTGGAAGCGTGGCTGAAGCTCGTCGAACGCGCCGAAGCGCTCAAGGCGAAAATGCCGAAGGAATACCAGGATGCCTTCTTCCAGCTTGTCTACCACCCGGTGAAGGCCTCCGCGCAGGTCGCCGAACTCCAGGTCAATGCCGGCAAGAACCGCCTCTACGCGCGTCAGGGCCGCGCCTCCGCCAACGAGGTCGCGCATTTCGCCCGCCAGCTCTTCGAAGACGACAAGAAGCTTGGCGACGTCTACAACAACGAGATCGCCGGCGGTAAGTGGATCCACATGATGGACCAGCCCCACATCGGCACCTCGCAGAACGGCTGGGATACCCCGAACAGCAACCAGATGCCGCGCCTCACCGAGCTGAACGTCCCGGACGTCTCCGAGATCGGCGTGGCCGTCGAGAACAACGAAAACGCCTGGCCGGCTTCGCAGGATGAGCTCATGCTCCCGACGTTCGACAGCTGGAATCCCGTCAAGCACGTGTTCGAAGTCTTCCGCCGCGGTTCGAAGGAAGCAAAGTTCACGGTCAAGACCACCGAACCGTGGATCAAGGTCGACGTGACCGAAGACGTCGCCTCCGTGATCGACGTCCCCGTGAACGTCGAGATCGACTGGGCGAAGGCGCAGAACGGCGTAAACGCCGGTTACATCGAAGTCATCGGCCCGAACGGCACCGCGAAGATCCGCGTCGCCGCCGTCAAGGCCGACGCTCCAGCCGCAAAGAACGGTGAAAAGACCGTCTGGGGCGCGCTCGCAGGTCCGATCTCCATCCCCGCCGGACAGCCCGCGAAGGTCAACGCCGTCGGCGACGTGACCTGGAAGCTCATCCCGGACTACGGACGCGCGGACGGCGGCATGTGCGTCTTCCCCGTGACCGCCGACAGCATCACCGATTACACCAAGGCCCCGAGCATGGAGTACCCGATCTACATCTCCGAGCCCGGCAAGTACGACATCACGCTCTACACGTCCCCGACCCTGAACTTCGTCCCGGACCGCGGCCTCCGCGTGGCGGTCGGCATCGACGACGCCAAGCCGAACGTGATCGACGCTTACGGGAACGTCCAGCGCGGATCCTATCGCCAGACCTTCGAGTCCGGCGGCAACAACTGGGACCAGAACGTGAAGGAAAACATCCGCAGGATGCGCACGCAGCTCGACGTCGAGAAAGTCGGCACGCACACCCTCAAGATCTACATGGTCGATCCGGCGGTCGTCGTCGAGAAGATCGTGATCTCCTCCGGCAGACTCCCGCAGACCTACTTCGGACCGAAATTCAGCACCCCGGTGAAGACGAAATAACATCGGTTTCCCGCTGAATTCAGCTGAACCTCCGCCATGCCGGACGCCCCGAAAACGTCCGGCATGGTTTTTTCTTTTGTTCGCCTTGCATTCGGGATAAAGGGCATTATATTGTTTTTATAAAAAAACGAAACCGCCTTGATCCGAAACGGAGTACAACCCATGAGCGAAGAGATGAACCTTAGTCCCGAAACCGAAGAACAGCTCCGCGCGAAGAAGCGGAAACGCCGTGTGCGGTCTGCGATCCTGTATCCCGCTATCCTGATTGCGCTTTCCTTCTTGTGCTATTTTCTGTACAGGATCGACGATTTCGTGCATGTCTGCCGCATCCCGCCGGGGACGACCGTCGTCGATTCCGGTTCGATCAAACCGTACGATCCGGTTTTCGACGATTTCTTCCGAAGCGGAAAACATCCGAAACTGCAGTCGTACCTGATGTACCGGCATTACGTGATCCCCGACGGCATCACGGAGATCGGCGAAAGTGCGTTTCCTGAAAGCGGGTGCCTCTTCCTCCGTAGCGTCGAGATCCCCGGCAGTGTGAAGAAAATCGGCCGATCCGCATTCTCGGAGTGCTGCAATTTGACGACGATCGAGCTCCCGGATGGCTTGGAGACGATCGACCCCATGGCGTTCCGCAGATGCGTCAATCTGAAGCGCGTCGAGCTCCCGGACAGTCTGAAGACGATCGGCGGGGGCGCGTTCGCCGGCTGCACGGCATTGGAGAAAATCCGCATCCCGGACGGCGTGACGGAGATCGGAATCGGGGCGTTTCTCGGATGCTCCTCCCTCTCGGATGTCGAACTGCCGCCCGGCGTGAACATCGCGCCGGACGCGTTCGAGGGGACGCCGTATCAGCAGGCCGCCGAAAAGGAGCGGAACACGCAGTCATGAATGAATTTGAAAACAATCCGTCCGAACTCGCGGAAATCTCCCGAAGCCGGAAATCCTCGGCGAAGTCGCGCGGCGGAAATAACAGACATATTCCTTTTTTGGGCTCAACCCCTGCTTGATGACACCTGCACGAGCGCCGGTTTTTCACCTCATTTTCCCCCTCAGGCTCCGAAAAGGCATTTTTTTCTGTTTTTTCTTCAAAACGCGCTTGATTTTTAGCGGAACCGGGGTATATTAAATACATTCAGTTGCTCCGGCATAGCTCAGTCGGTAGAGTAGGTGGCTGTTAACCACCCTGTCGCAGGTTCGAGTCCTGCTGCCGGAGCCATTTTATTTTGACAACTTTTGGTTGGCTGCTTAGCTCAGTCGGTAGAGCGATGGAATCATAATCCACAGGTCGCTGGTTCGAACCCGGCAGCAGCCACCATTTTTTTGTCCTCATACGAGGTTAAAAAGGGTAGATTTGGTATAAACTGGCAATTCCTGATTTTTCCTGGTTTTGTGGCAGGAATTACGGAAAAATTACGGAAAAATTATGCGACGCGTTGAGCTCAAAACAGACTGTTTTCGCATCGACGTCTCAATAATACCGGAAATGGATTCCAGAAACGATACCCCCCCTGCATCGCGATTCCTTCCGGTGGTGCCATGAGGAGAGAGGACAGAACCGAAAACCGGAAGAAGAGCCGTTTTCCGCAATTTTTCCGTAATCTGAACGGGGCTTGAGGTGAAAGGGGAAAAACAATCCACGCTCATGTCTTCTATTTCCGAATTATCGAAAATATGGAAAGATATCCCATTTTTGGGGCATCTACATTCCCGGTCGACGGACAACGGACATCCCCTTAGATTCCCTCTATAGAAAACCCAGCTTCAACTCACCTTCATTGTCCCTCAGGTTTCTTCATGCGCGCACACGAGGGGAAAGAAAAGATTGATAATGGGAGCGATAATTAGATTTCCCGAAATGAATGAAATGGATACAGGTTTCCTATAGAAGGAGGTGAACCTCCTGTCCAGTCGTCCAATTGATCGTTTTTTGAACCGGGAATGGGGTGATTCTCTTTCTGTCAACCGGAGAGAGCAGGCTCGGTCATTTCCGGGAGACTGGGGTATATTCGTGTTGCGATTTTTAGCTTATGAGCAATTGCCTCATTTATCGTTAAAACTCCCCCGCGAACAGCTCGCCTTCAATTCTGACGATCCTGTTCATGCGGATGGATTCGCCGCTAACCACGACCACACGCTTTGCCTGCGAGATCCTCTCGACCTTGCCTGTCTTGACTCGGTACTCGCCACCGTCCTTACGGCTGTCTGGCACGAAATACTCCAATGTTACGACCGTCGCTCGCATCATTTGGGGCACGGCTGTGCTGGATGTATGAGAGAATCAGGAGAAGATGCGGATGGGGTGAGTGGTAAGCACTGTTGCGAGAGAAGTCGGGATGCCTCGCAGCGCCATAGCAGAGCAATTACGGCGTGGACATGACCTGGACTGTAATAGCCTAACTCCGCAAGATGTGCCCCGTGCCCGAGCGAAAGCCGGGCACTACTACAGCACACGCAGTGTGTCGGCTACGGCGTGGATATGTCCTGGACCGTCATTGCGTAATACCGCCTTTTTCTCTAACAACCGTCAAATTGCTTTAGTTAATAAACAAAGAAAAAAAAAATAACCTTTTTACTATTTGAAAAAAAGGCCGAAACGTGCTATATTATCCGGCGTTACGATAATCATATCGCGCGGAATGGTCCGAAATCCCGGAAAGTTGTGCGGAAATCCACCTGACAACGTCAGCTTGTCCGGGACAGAAACATCAAACATCCGGAGGTACGACAATGCCGAGCCAGACTATCTACGTGGATCCGTCCTACACCGCGGCCATCACAGGGAAAACACATGCAACGACCGGGGAAGTGCTGAACTACGGCGTCAATGCGTTCGCCGTCCTGAACGAAGCGATCCCCGCGCTTCACTCCGGCGACAGTCTTTATATCAACGGCCTCACCTCGGACATTTCGGTCGCGGTTCCGGTCAGCCTGCATCTGACGGATTCGACGGCTCCGGTCCTCGCGGTCGGCCCGGTCGCGGCGGAAACGACGGCGTCCGGCGCGCTTGACATCGTGATTCAGGGCAGTACGATCGCCGCCGGGACGAGTTATCTGGCGGGCAAGCTGGGCACGCTCGACGGCAGCGTGTCCGTGCTGATCGAGGGATCGGTCCTCGGAGACGCCACGTACACCGGCAGGCCCACGCCGCAGTTCATCCTGGCCGAATCCTGCACCTTCGGAAGCAAGACTGGAAGCATCGCGGTGACGATCCGGAACTCCGCGATCGACGAAGACATCAGCCTGATCCACGATTCCGTGATCGGAACCAAGGCGAAACCCGCCTCGATCACCCTGACGCTGGACCATGTCGTCGCATCGAACGATAAATGGTTCTGGATCTCGAACAGCAAAGAGCCGGAATCGTCCTACGCGGACGTCGTGTTCAACATCGCCGATTCCAGCCTGGGAAACAACGGGTCGACCGCGCTCGCCGTGCACCACGATCTCGGGGACGGCAACGCGCTCCTCGGGAACGTGACATACAACCTCAGCAACACGTATTTCAGCGGCAAACTGTATCCGGTCTCCACCGTGAACTATAAGAAGCCGTCGGTCAACACCGGCGTCTTCACGCTCAACGTCACAGGCGGTTCCAGCCACGTCGAGTCCATCGGCGGGTTCGACGTGATCAACATCGCGGCGGGCGCGTCGCTTTCGGCCATGTCGCTTGCCGGAACCGGGACGGTCTATGTGTCCGGCGCGCTGCGCGCTCCGGTCATCGGGGCGAACGAACTGCATCTTCTGAGCGGCGGCACGATCTCCGGTCCGGTCGATCTCTCCGGCGCAAGCGTCTTCGCGGAATCGGGTAGCACGGTCGTGTTCGACATCGCCGGCGTGGAAGCCGACGGCGACGCGCTGTTCCGGGACCTCTCCGTCTTCGGGGACGCCCCGGATTTCACGCTCTCGGTGTCCTGCTTTCAGGAGGAGGGCTCGTACATGCTCGCGGAGGGCGCATCCGGGTTCGACAAGACGATCACGGTGATGAATTTCCTCGACGGCAGCACGCTCGGCACGATCTCCGTGGGTGAGACGCTCGAATTATTCGGCCAGACCTGGACGCTGGACCTTTCCGACGAATACCTGTATCTCGAAATCTGGGGCGAACCGACCGGATCCGCGAGCGGCATGACCGTGGACGCGGGCCGGAGCATCTTCGTCTCCAGCGGGCAGGCCGTCGACGGCGCGACCGTCAGACGCGGCGGCATGCTGGAGATCAGCGAGGACGCTTCGGCGACCGAACTTGAGATCGACTTCGGCGGCACGGCGAGGCTCGGCTGGGGCGGCTTCGCGAGCGGCGTCGAGGTCAATTCTCTGGGCATGCTCATCGTCAACGGCGGGGCATCCGCGACCGACGTCCTCGAAAACGGCGGATACGTGGACATCCTCGGCTGGGGAGGAGACAACGTCGAATTCCGGTCCAACACGCTCTCCGGCATGTATCTTTCCAGAGGGTCCGCCACGCTCCACTCCAACACGGCGGCGACCGACGTCGCGCTCAGCTTCGACGGAGAACTCCATATTTTCAGCGGCGGCACGGCGGACAACGTCCGGGTCTCCGAGGGCGGCCGCCTCGTCCTCTCCGACGGCGGCATGGCGGATCATACCGAGATCAAAAGCGGCGGCAAAGTCGCGATCAGCGGCGGCACGGCTGGCGATCTCATGATCGATTACGGCGGCAGTCTCGGGATCGGCTACAGCGGATCGGCGTCGAATGTCTATATCTCCCGGGGTGGCAGCGTCACGGTCTCCGATGGCGGTCTGCTGGAAAGCGTCCAGATCGCCATGGACGGCAAGCTGACGATCTCCAGCGGCGGCACGGCGATCCTGGACTTCAACCCGTGGAAACGGAATTATACAGCGGAACGGGACGCCGTCGTCATGTTCTACGACCGCGAGGCGAACGTGTACTACGGCGGCACGAAGGACGGGATCCTCGATAAAGCCGACTCCATGAGCTCCATGACCGTCACATCGGGGACCAGCCTCCTCGTCTACTCCGGCGGCCGGGCCGACCATATCGAGGTCGTCAAGCACGGACTGCTTCAGGTTTCCGAAGGCGGCGCGGTGCAGGACATCGTGGTCTCCGCCGGCGGCACGGCCACGATCAAGAGCGGCGGCACGGCGGTGCGGATCACCGAAAACGGCGGCGCCGTCGGAGTCGAGGAAGGCGCGAACGTGACGTTCGTGCCGGTCACGCTCAGCGGACTGGTGATAACCGGAGGCGTCATCACGGTGCATTCCGGCACGTCCGTGATCGGCCTGACCGGGTACAACTATTCGTTCGCTCAGCTCGACCTGCTCCGCGGCGGGTATGTGAAGGACGTCGACCTCTTCGGCTGGACCGTGATTGCGGCCGGCGGCGTGCTGGAAAACATCTCCGTACGGAATACGCCCATCTACGTGAGCAGCGGGGCGAAGACGTACGACGTGTCCCTCGGTCGCAGCGGCTATATGTGCGTTTCCAGCGGCGGCCTCGTGTCCGGCGTCGCCATCGTCAGCGGCGAACTGTATGTTCAGAGCGGCGCCACGGCGACGGACATCGACTGGATGCCCGGCCAGGGCAAATGCACGGTCGAGTCGGGGGCCGTCGTCCGGTACACCAATGAAATCTCCGAGGTCTATTACGGTTCGAAGAACGAAATCCTCTCCCATGCCCGTGTCATGGAGGGGAAGGAGGTCGGCTGGGAGACCTCCATGTACGTGATGTCCGGCGGCACGGCGGTCGGCAATACGGTCAGCGCGGGCCAGCTCTACGTCTCCAGCGGCGGCATCGTGAAAAGCACCACGCTCTGCCATGGGGGCTCCGGCATCGTCAACCGGGGCGGCGTCATGGCCGACACCGTCATCGATCTGGGCGGCGTCATGGCCGTCAGCAGGGGCGGCGTCGCAAGCGGCGTCAAGCTTCAGAGCGGCAATCTCGACGTTTACGACGGCGGCGTGGTCCGGGACCTGGATGTGGAAGACGGCCTCTGGTTCCATGTCTCCAGCGGCGGCACCGTCACGGGCCGGATCCGGTTCGCAGGCCATCCGGGCGGATTCTTCTGGGGAGCCACGCTCGATTTCGACCTGACGCGGACCGCGCCCGACGACGAACCCCTCGTGAACACCATCGGATTCTACGAGAACGATCATCCTGATTACTCGCTCACGATCTCCTCGGCGCTGCAGAACGGCAAATACATCCTCGCGGGCGACGCTTCCACGTTCAACAAGACGATCACCGTCCGGGACTCGTCCGGTTTCGAGCACGGCACGATCTCGCTCGGCGCGACCGAAACGTTCCTGGGGGCGGACTACACGCTGTCCCTCGACGGCGAAACGCTGGTCGTGACGATCTCCGGCGACGGCGAGCGGCCGGACACGGTCGCGCCGATCGTCTTCGACGTCGGGGTGGACAACATTATGCCGACCGACCGGGACGTCACGGTCACGGCGGAGTTTTATGACGACGTGAAGCTGGCGTCCACGCTCTACCGGATCGGGGAAACGGGCGAATGGCAGGACTACACCGGCGGACTGGTCTTCGCCGAAAACGCGACGGTCTACTTCAAGGCCGTCGACACCGCGGGGAACGAGTCCGAGATCGTCGGCTATGAGATCACGAACATCGACAAGGACGCCCCCGACGTCGTCAGCGGGCTCACCGTGAAAAACGATTCCAAGGCGGTTTTCGCGAGCAAGACATATCTGGACACCACGCTCGGATTCAACGGCTGGCTGTACGTCTCCGGCGGCGGCACGGCGTCCGGCACGAACGTCAAGGGCATGGGGAAACTCTATGTCTCCAGCGGCGGCACCGCGATGATGACCACGATCCGGGACGGCGGCCTGGTCCTGCTCGAATCCGGCGCGTCGGGATCCGGCGCAAACATCAACTTCGGAGGAAGGCTCGTTCTTTCGCCCGGCGCGTCGTATGACAACGTGAACATCAGCCCGGACGGTTCCATGACGCTCAGCGCGGGCGCAAGCGCGAAGAATGTCACCGTAGCGTCCGGCGGGTGTCTCTTCGTTTTCGACGACGCGCAGATCGACAGCCTTACGGTCGATTTCGGCGCCATCATCAATATCGCGAATCCCGCCGTCGTCACGAACCTCTTCGAAAACGGCGGATACGTGAACACCACCTGGAAGAACATCACCTTCGCGCCGAACACGTTCAGCGGGATCACCATAAGCGGAGGTTCCGCCACGATCCACTCCGGGACCACCGCGCTCGACACCACGCTCGGCGAAATGGGGGCCTTTTATGTCTACGACGGCGGCAGAATCAGCGGCACGACCTTCAACAACGGCGCGTTCGCGCACATCTCCAGCGGAGCCGTCGCGGACGGCGTCACGCTCAACAGCGGCGGCATGATCTACGTCTCCAGCGGCGGCACCGCCCTGAACATCCTCGAAAACTGCGGCGGCGTGGTCGCCGAGGAGGGCGCGGTCCTGAGCTTCATCCCGAACACGATCAGCGGATATACCGCGACCGTGGTGTCCATGACGCTCCACTCCGGGTCGATCCTGTACGACCTTACCGCCGAAGTCTTCGGAAACGTTTTCGTCTACGACGGCGGACGGGTGGAACGCGCCCGGCTCAACCAGGGGCACCTGTACATTCTGTCCGGGGGAACGGCGACGAACATCGTGGTCAACAACAAGGATCTCCTTATCGTTTCCAGCGGAGGCGTCGCCACCGACATCCTCGTGACGCAGGCCGACGACGCCAACTTTGCCGTGGTCAGCATTCAAGTCAACGGCGGCACTGCCTCCAATACCACGCTTCGCGGCAAGTTCGCCGACGTGCTCGCCTCGGCGAAAGTGCAGAATAACGGACAGATGATCGACACTCTGGTCCAGTACCGCGGGTTCCTGCTCCTCTCCAGCGGCGGCATCGCCCGCGACACCGTCGTCAGCTCCGGCGGCCGCATGTACGTCTACAGCGGCGGCACGGCGAGCAATACCACGGTCAGCTCCGGCGGCACGATGTGTCTTGCGAGCGGAGCCAGGGCTACGGGACGGATGACGATCAGCGAGGGCGCGGTCGTCGACTTCGACGGCGCGATCTTCGACTTCGACCTCTCCAAAGCCGCACCGAAACCGAACGCGCTCGTCAACGACCTCTCGCTCTTCGCGGGCCTGCCCGAATACGTGATCACCGTCGGCGACGGCCAGACGAACGGCACATACACCCTTGCGAAGGGCGCGGAAAGTTTTTCCGGCACGATCACGGTCCGGAACACGCACAACAGAACGCTCGGAACGGTCGAGGCGGGAGGAACGCTCACCGTCGGCAGCGCGACCTACGCGCTGAACGAGGATGACGGAGAGCTGACGCTGACTGTGTCCGGCAGCGTCGACCCGGGACCGGATAATGTCCCGCCGACCGTCACGAACATCCGTGCGAACACCACGGATCCGACCCACTGGGACGTCGTGGTCACTGCGGATTTCAAAGATGACGTCGAGGTGGTCTCCAAGTGGTACCGCATCGGTAAGGAAGGCGAATGGAAGGTTTATGTGGACGGCGCCACCGTCTCGGAGAATGACACCGTCTATTTCAAGGCGGTCGACTTCGGAAACAATGTATCCGAGATCGCAAGCTATGAAGTCTCGAACATCGACAAGATCGATCCGGCCCCTCCGACGGCCTCCGCGGACATCACAACTCCCACGACCGGTGAAGTTCGGGTCACCGCGGAGTTCAGCGAGGATTCCGTGGTCCGGGAATACCTGATCAGCTACGCATCCTACGCGACCTGGCTGCCCTACGACGGGGCCGTCGTGATGACGCAGAACGGAGAAGTGACGTTCCGCGCCGTCGACGCGGCGGGCAACAGCTCCTTCCTGATCTTCGAGGTCAAAAACATCGACCATACCGCTCCCATGAACCCGGTTGCCTACGCGGACGTCACCTCGCCCACGAACGGCTCGGTGTTCGTGACGGCTGAATTCAGCGAAGATTCGGTCCTCGGAGAATACTCGCTCGACCGTGAGACCTGGCACGAATACACCGGTCCCGTCGAGTTCACCGAAAACGGCACGGTCTGGTTCCGCTGCACCGATGAGGTCGGCAACGTTTCTACCGCCACGTATTATTACGTGAACAACATCGACCACACTGCGCCGGAGAAGCCGACGGCCTCCGCCGATATCACCGAGCTCACGAACAAAGACGTGACCGTCACGGCGGTCTTCAGCTACGATACCGCGGTGAAGGAATACAGCTTCGACGGCGAGACCTGGCTGGCGTACACAGACGGCGTCGTGATGACGAAAAACGGCACGGTCCTGTTCCGCGGCACGAACGCCGCGGGCACCGTTTCGGATGTCGTCAGCTTCGCGGTCGAAAACATCGACAAGGCCGCGCCGGTCAAACCGAAGGCGTCCGCCGATATCACGGAACTCACGAACAAGGACGTGACGGTGACGGCTGTATTCAGCAATGATTCCGTGAGGAAGGAATACACGCTGGACGGCGGAGAGACCTGGCAGGACTACGAAGCGGGCGGCGTGATCATTATCATCAACGGTACGGTCGGGTTCCGCGGGACCGACGCGGCGGGCAACGCGTCCGGGGTGACCGCGATCACGGTCGACAATATCGACAAGGTCGCGCCGACTGCTCCGAGCGGACTTTCCGCGGTCGTTGCGGACCAGACGGTCACGCTGAGCTGGGCTGCTGGCACGGACGATCTCTCCGGCGTGAAGGAATACGTCGTCGCATATTCGCACGACGGACAGGAGTTTACGGTCAACACGACCGGGACGAGCTATGTGATCGAGAACGCCGATTTCGCGACGTGGCAGTGGAGTGTGAAGGCGGTCGACAACGTAGGCAATGTCTCTGCTGCGGCCTCGGGCGAAACGTTCACGGTGGGACAGACCGTCGAGCCGGAACCCAGGAAGTACATCGCGAAGAGCGACGTCGACGGCATCGGCATCTCCGACGTGATGTTCCAGCTCGTCGGTGGCGATTATGCCTTCGGTCAGATCGGATTTTGGCTGAACGGTACGAACGAGTGGCAAAGCACGATGTCGACACACTGGCCGGTCGATGCATGGCAGGTCCTCGGCGCGTACGACATGGATGCCAACGGCATAGCTGATACCGTGCTCGTCGGCGATATTGTCATGCCGGTCGGCGGTGTTGATCTACCGATGTACGCGATCGGCTACTACACCGACTCTGTCGACCTTGATGCCAACTGGCAGAACATCAGCTACCTCGGCAATCCCGGACTCAGTGTCTGGGAAAACAAGATCGGCAACCTGACTGGTAACGAAGGCATGAACTCC
>CACYZF010000012.1 GCA_902778895.1 uncultured bacterium | reverse complement strand
CGTGTCCCGGTCGTAACGCTTCCATTGCCCTTTGTGGAACACCTGTACGCCCATGTTCGAGGTCCCGACCCAGATACGCCCCTGCGAATCCTCGCAGACAGCCGTGCAGTTGTCCGTCTTCGGGAATCCCGGCTGCTTCCGCATGTTCTCCCACTTCGGTTTCATTTCCTGCCCGCTCAGACGGTAGACGCCACCCGCCTCTGCCGTGATCCACAGGTCTTCCGAGCGCGTCAGGCAGGCTCCCGTGAGGAACTTCGCCGGTGCAGTCGGAAGCTCCTTCGGCAGAGCCGCCTGGACGCGCGGAGAAAGAAAAGTGAAAGCGTCAGTACAAGTGATAATAAAAATGTAAGATGAAACATGGCATGATGAAAAAAATGATATAAAAATTTGAAATCATTTTTCATAATTTTGATTGTTGTCATTTCGATTAAAAAAGAAATACCGGATTTAAGCAATAAGCTTTTTTTGGGAGATCAAATCCATGTTCTACATTTTCTCATATGTTTTTTTCTCATCTGAAAAAAACAACGCTTTCTCTTTTTTACAAACCCGCAAAAAAAAAGCCGCAATGGTCAGACCACCACGGCAGATGAATCATCCCTTTCCCCACGACAGCACTTCTCCGCCAATCCACTTTTCCTCCTGTTCGCTCCACACATCCGGGATGCCCTGTCGGAGGTTTTTCAGGTTAAGCGACCGTGGGATATCCCCGGTCACGATACGATGGACGATTGCCGGAGACAGCATCCGCAGACGCATGGTCTTGGCCACGGCGGTCTCGTCCTGACCGATGGCTTTGGCCAGCTCGCGGATGTTTCTGAACTTGCCCTCGTCGATATACCGCTGCCAACGGAACGCCCGTGCAAGACCGAGCGCAAGCGGTTCCGTGCCATCGGCGATGGTGCCGGGAACAACGATTTTCTTTCTGGACGAAATCGTGCGGAACTTGAACGGGATGGTGACCTGCAGATGACCGTTTTCAAGTATCTTGTGGATCATTGTATGCCTCCTGAATGGATTTGATGTTTTCGGTTCGGAGTTCAATGACAGCACCGTCCTCGGTGACAGTCACATGCTCGACCAGAATACGGAACAGGCTCTGCTTTTCCAACGGCGTAAGTTCGGACCAGAAGCTATCGCCAAGCATGTTGCCGACTTCCTTCGGACGAATCCCGGTCTGCCGGGACACTGCGGCGATGACCTCCGGCGACTTCAGGATCGGCGTCACTTCCCGGCAAACAAGTTCTTCAATTTCTCCTGCTGGAATCTGCTTCACGGGGCATATGGAGACATCCCGTTTGGAATCTCGCAGACAGTGGTAGTAGTGGTACACGCGCCCCCAGCGTTTCGATCTTGCCGGGCCCATCGCACTGTTGCAGTGTCCGCATCGGATGACGCCGCTCAGGGCGGCGCTGGACGAAGTGCGACGCCTTGGCTCCGGATTCTGCGTGTTCGCCTTCAGGAAAGCCTGCGTGAGTTCCCATGTTTTGTCATCGACAATCGCTTCCTGCTCGCCGGGATACGCATGCCCCTCATAGAAAACTTTCCCGGCGTAGGTGTAGTTGTTCAGGATGCGGTAGATATGCGCCCTGTCCCATGCCTTGCCAGTGCTGGTCTTGATTCCGTCTTGATTGAGTTCATATGCGATTTGTTTCGGCGACTGAATCTCGAGGTAGCGTTTGAAGATTCGCCGAACTATCGGAGCTTCATTTTCGTCCACGACAAGCCGCTTCTCGAAGGCAATATAGCCGAACGGTCTGAAGCCGCCGACCCACTTCCCCTTCTTGCGCGTCGCGGACATCTTGTCCTTGATGCGCGTGGCGATCATCTCACGCTCGAACTGAGCGAACGTCATGAGGATATTCAGCATCATGCGTCCTGCGGAGGTCTGCGTGTTGATCTCCTGTGTAACAGAGACGAAGGCCACGTTCCATTTCTCAAAGGACTTGCTCAACTCGGCGAAGTCGCAGAGCGAACGCGACAGACGGTCGATCTTATAGACCACGATGACGTCGATCTTTCCCCTCTCGCAGTCCAGCAGAAGCTTCCTGAGCGCAGGTCTGTTCAAGGTGCCGCCGGAGAACCCGCCGTCATCGTAATGCTCCGGCAGACACACCCACCCGTTGGCTTTCTGACTGGCGACGTATGCTTCGCCAGCTTCACGCTGGGCGTCGAGCGTGTTGAACTCCATGTCGAGTCCCTTTTCCACCGACTTGCGGCAGTAGATTGCACATCTGATTTTTTTTTTGTCTTTTTCCATCAGTTCTTCACCCCGAAGAATGTTTTGCCGTTCCATTTTACGCCAGTAATTCTTCTGGCTACGCCGGACAGGGATTTGAACACCTCGCCGTTGTAGATGTACTTCCCTTCCTTGCCGACAATAACCTCATGTTGCTTGCCTTTCCAGATGCGGTACAGTTTCGTGCCGATGACCTTTGTCGCGCGCTTCGCGGCAACAACCTTGAGATTGGCCAGCGGATCCTTGTCTGCGATGTCCTCCAGAATGGCCATGTCGACGGAATCTACACCCCCCAGACAGAGTTCCTGCAGACGATATATGATCCGCTTGCGGAGATGCCGGGTCGTGGTGTCCCCACAGTCGAAGCCATAGAGAGCCTGGAACTGCTCCCGGAGCTCCTCCATGTCCTTGAACCTGACGGCGTCAATCTGATGCCTGAGCACTGCATCGTTTTGCATGTTCGTTTTTCTCCTTTTCCTTCTTCCTTGCCTCGACCCGCCTCACGACTGAGGCGGCGAGGCAGGCAAGCTGTTCAATTGTGACTGTAGGATCCATGGCGGGGTCTCCTTTCTGGTTGCCATTCTCCGGTCAAGCATCGTCCGTGGTTTCGGCGCGTTGCTCCGGCGACATGTACTTAAAGCGCATGTCCTCGGCTTTATCCAGTGGCTTTCCATGAATTCTTCGAATAATCCCCGATAAAAGATGCGTGAGTTGGAGAATAGTCGTATTCTCTTCCATTATTATCTCCTGATATCTGACAGTTTGAGCTTCTTCCGAGGTTCCGCCGTCGTGATATGCGTCCCCATGCGCTCGGACAGCTTTATGCGGCCTTTCTTCTTCTGAGCGACCGCGCCGAACTCCGGCAAGGTGCATCCGAGCATAGAACCGCACACCGCGCAGCCAGCCAGACAGTCCAGCCAGTGGTTATCGTGGTGTTCCGGCTTGAGCTTCCATTCGTCCACCGTGCGGCCGCGTCCCTGCGTCTTCACGCGGTATTCAGCAGTGAGGTGCTCGGCGAGGAGCCGGTGGGTGCCGGGGATGCGACCGTAGAGCGTGAGGGAGCCTTTGTCGCCCGTGGGGACCGCGAGGCGAGCATGGACGAAGCTTTTCCAGAAGTTCGAATCGAATATCACATGCCGGACAGCCCGTTTCTTCGCCACGCTCGGCATCATCCAGTTGAAGCCCAGGCGGTCACCCGGTTGCTTGCGGTACTCGGTCATCGGTTTTGAGCTCGCGCCGACATAGCGTCCGTGACTCGGCAGCACGATCCCGGCGAACTTGGATTCACGGCAGAATTCGTACACTAAATCTGTACTTTGCCCCCAGTTCGCGTCGATCAGCGCCCGCTCGATCTTCAACACTGCGCCGTCCTCACGCTCCCACTCACGTCCAAGCAGGTCGTCGGTCAGGGCTGTCAAGGCGGCGTACAGGCCACCCTCAAGCCCCGCTCGCGGGAACTCACTCTGGATGGTCGGATTCGCATCGGCGAGCGAGAATTCGCGTCTGTGCTGGTCGGGCCATGCGCCGTAATCAATGACGCTTCCCGTGAAGTTCTCTGCCCAGGCTGTTACCACATAAAACAGTAATGCCTTCTGCACGTCGATGAACAGTGTCATTCGGTCGCATGCAAGCGGAACCTTGTTGTGCGGGAGTCCGTTGATCTTCTGGCAGATCGCGTCGATGGACATGATCTCCTCACCGCCGACATCTTCGGGGAGCGGATCGTTCTGATATTCGCTCATGAAAGCGACCTCATCCTGGAACTTCAGGTTCATCGCATGCTGAAGTGCGCTGATCTCGTCGTGGTTGAATCGCGCCTCCCAGCTGACCTGCGCACCCTCGTCCATCTCCTCGCGGTGTTCCGCGTAGAAATCAGTTGCCTTCTGGAAGTTGCCGTCTGTTCTCAGCGCCTCTGCTCGAATCTCTGCGTACTCTTCCCACAGCTTTGTGTTCTTCGGGAAGACGTACACCATCTTCGTTCGCTCGCCATTCCAGTCCGGATGCGTCTGCCTGTTGAGGATGATGTCGGCCATGTCGCCGGGTCTGATAATCGTACAGGGCATGATGCCCGAAATCTTCTGACCGGGTCCTGCAAGACCAAGGATATCTCCGGCAAGCACACGGACACGTTTGCGGGTCTGTTCAAGAGAACCGGCACTCTCGCTCGTCTGCGGGTCATCGATGATAACGAGGCTCGGTCGAACACTCCGTCCGTCCGGTCGTTTGTATTTCATACCGCGGATTCGGCCGGTGATGCCCGCCACGCGGACGACAATCCCGCTCGCCTTGCTACCACTGATCGTCGGAAGCACGATTTCATTGCTCGTCCAGGTAATGCGGGTGCGTTCGCCATGATAGAGCTGACCGGCACATCTGTTTGCAATGCCATCGAGCTGCTGAATCGGGAAGCACACCTCCGGGAAGTCGGCGGCAAGATGTTCGTTCACCTCCAGCTCGGTCATGAGGGAATCAAGCAGTTCCAGAGCCGCAGATTCAGTCGCCCCGATGAGCACAATGAACTCGCGGTGACCGTAGAGCATCGACCAGATGGCGGCCACCTCAGTCAACGAGCTCTTTCCGGAGCCGCGAGGCATCGCCAGAGCGAACAGGCCGCCGCGAAGAACAGCCGTTTCGATTCTGTTGATTGCTTTGAGGTGATCCGGCGACCATGTGAGCGTGAAGGTCTCCGGGAAATATGTTTCGCAAAACAGCCGGAAATCTTTTTCGCATTTCTTCTTTCTCTCTGCATCCACGACATCCGGCAGCTCGCCGATGTCACGGCCTGCGGTCGCGAGCGCGAGGTTCCTCGCCCGTGCCGCGTTCCGTTTTTCTTCATAGGTCAACGGTGTCTCGCTCTGCCGGATCATCAACTCGGAACGAAGCCATGCGGCATACTTGAACAGGTTCACCGTCTGCCCGCCGTCCTCGCTGATCCGAAAGCCTGCACGGTCACGATGACGCCGAAGCTGTCTGTCGTTCAGCACCGCCATCAGCGGTGTCGTGTTCACGATTCGCACAATTTCAATCGGCTTGAGCTTGGTCGGATTCAGCGCCATTGTACATCTCCTTCAAAATCCATGCCATGTAGTGAATAAGGTTGACGGTTCCGTCCGGGTTCCGAGGTGCTCCAAGGTCAAAGTCGCTGTGGAGCAGTTCCAAGGTCATATCCCGGAAACCGGACTTGACCAGGACATCCACGAGCTGGTCCGGCTTCAAGGCCAACAGATTCCTTTGGTTTTCCATAAAACTTTTTCTCTCCTTTCTTCGATTTTCGACTGGAATAAACTCAAAAGCATGCTCCGGTCGGAATATATGGTTTTTAATTCGATTTTATCTGGTTTTTAGTTCAGTTTCGGCTGGATAAAGTCGAAACACGCGCTTAAGTAATGTCGTCCGCTCGAATAAGCTCACTCAACACAACAACAGGAGGTAATCCATGAGCAACATCAGCGAAGTCAAAATCGGCAGCATCATTCGCGTCAAGGTCGGCAAGAACCTCATCCACGCAAAGGTCATCCAGATTCTGGAAGATGGACTGCGCGTGTGCAGCCTTGCCAGAAACAAAGAGTTCAACGTGCCGTCCAGCCGGGTCGAGCTCGGCGGGGAAGCGTCCGAACAGGAACAGCCTGTCACGCCAGCCAACACCGAGGCCGCCGAGCAGGTCGAAACCGAGGAACAGACCGAGGCCACTGAGCAGGCCGAACAGCCTGCCGAACAGGCAGCGGCTGAACCTGAGACGGTAGAACCCGCCACCGTCGAGGTTCTTCCCGAAGATGAAGCGGCAGAGTTTACGCCCTCTGGCGAAGACGAGGAAGACGAGTACGCCATCAATCCCGCCCACGAGTCCGACAAGCCGGTCAAGCGCCTCTCCCTGCTCAATGCCGCCGTAATCGTCCTCAAAGCGGCCGGACCCGAGCACCCGATGAACTGCAAGGAGATTCTCGAAGCCATCCTCGAACGTCAGCTTTGGACGCCGACCGACTGCAAGACGCCGGAACAGACTCTGTACGGTTCAATCTTCCGCGAGATCAACACGAAGGAGAATCCCCGCATCGTGAAGAGCGACGTCAAGGGTAAGTTCCGGATTGCGGATTAACGGTCGTAGACCAGAAATTAGGTTGCAAAAGCAAGCTAATTTCTAACGAAACCGCAAATTCCTGCGTCAAATGCGCTATATTTGACGCAGAATATTACATCGGAGACCGCTCATGAGGGGCGGTCTCCCTTTTCCCTCCACGCGAATATCCCCCAGATGGCGAACGCCAGGTGAACGACATCCAGCACAGCACGGCTGTACAGCCCCGAGGCGACATCGAAGCCGAGCCAGGCGATGTTTCCGACTGCCCACAGATAGAAGCAGAGAATGTTCTTCCTGACGTTCAGCACAGTCCCCGCGAGGCTGATGAACGTGAAGAGCCATGTGAACGCCGCCATCATGTGAACAGCCCGTTTCTGCACATCTGTGCGAATCTCGGCTCCCGCAGGCGGAAGTGATTGATGACTTCTTCCGGGCTGATGCACTCGCGGTAGGACAGAAACTCATTGTTCTGCCCGTCGTAGAACGCCACCAGAATTTCCGGCGACCCGATTCGGCACGAGATCGAGCAGAACACTTCCGGGCAGTCCGGGTGCTCCTGGATGTAGGACAGCGCCCTGGCCCTGGCAAGCAGGTTCAGCGACAGGTCGGCTTTCGTGCCGTCCTTGTTGAATACGGCCCCGCCTCCAATCTTGCAGTTGCCGCCATAGAAATCCACAGCGAGCTTTCTCCCAGTCACGCCGCAGTCCCCGACCGGACCGTGCCGGAGGAACTTGCCCGTGCCGTTGATGTGGAGCTTGTAGTCGCGTTTCCCGTCACAGCAGAAGGCCACAGCTGCCGCGATGTCTGTGTCGAAGTGGCGGTGATTCATCGGGATGGCGACCACAATTTCATCAATCTTGTCGTCCTGCATCGTCACCTGCGTTTTGATGTCGATGCCGGCGTAGCGGGAATCGTACAGGTGCTTCCCGATTTTCCTCGCCAGCCAGTGGTCCTTCGGCATGTATCCGGTCTCCGGAGTATTCGTAGCCATGCCCCAGAAAATTCCTTGATCACCCCACCCATTGCCGTCAACGCCCCGCGCGATGTCCGGCGACTGCTGACCGATGTGCTGGGTGACCATGATGTCGTCGCCGCAGATCGTGTTCTCCTTGCCCCAGAACCGCTGGTACGCCCGTGTGTACCCGATCTGGTTGACCGCGACTCGAACAAACGCCGCGATGTCCTCCGGGGAATATTGCGCCTTGCTGGTGATCTCCCCACCAAGCATGACAATGTTGTCCTTGATCATGACCTCAAGCGCATACCGTGTCATCGGGTCTTGTTCCAGGTATCGGTCGAGCAGAAAGCAGGCGATGCCGTCCGCAACTTTGTCCGGATGTGCAAGAGACACATATTCAGAAGTTTTGTACATTTTTTCACCTCACTCCTGTTCGGTTGTTTCAGATTGAATTGCTGGAGTCATCCGCTTCCAGTCGCAGCCTTCGCCGTACTTAAATTCAGCCCAGCGACGGCGGATGACGTCGCAATAGTGTTCGTCCAGTTCCATCATCCTGCACACACGACCGGTCTGCTCGCAGGCAATGAGCGTCGAGCCGCTGCCGCCGAAATTGTCGAGGACGATTTCCCCATGTCGGGACGAATTCTGAATGAGGTAGACGAGCATCTCGACGGGTTTCATGCTCGGATGAACATCGTTGCACTTCGGCTTGTCGTAGTGGAGTAGGTTCGTCTGGCATCTGTCGGAATACCATGCATGAGCGGCACCGGGCTTCCATCCGTAAAGAGCAGATTCCGAGGCGTAGTGGTAATCAAACCTTCCGAGTACAAAACTGTTCTTGATCCAGTAAAGTGTCTCATGCACCTCAAGATCGTTCTCCTTCGCCGCCAGCCGGAAATTCGCCGACTCGCTGTCCGAATGGAAGATGTAGAACACTGCTCCCGGCTCCATGACGCCCGATGCACACTTGAACGCATTGTTCAGGAATTTGCGGAAGTCGGCGTCCGGCATATCGTCGTTCTGAATCGTCAGCCCATTGCTCCCTTGGAGAGCCACGTTGTACGGCGGGTCAACAAGGTACAGAATGGTCTTGTCTTCGCCCATCAGTTTTGCGGTATCGGCAGCATCCGTGCTGTCGCCGCACATCAGCCGGTGTTCGCCGAGCTGGTAAACCTCGCCGCGAACGCTGACCGCCACTTCCGGGGCTTCCGGCACGGTGTCCGGCTCCGTCTCGCCTGTCGCCACCTGCTTGTCGGCGTCGCCGTTCAGGAGCTTGTCGAGCTCGTCCGAATCGAATCCGAGGATCGACAGGTCGAAGTTCGCGTCCTGCAGGTCTTTGATTTCGAACGGAAGCAGGTCATAGTTCCATTCCGCGAGCTCGCCTGTTTTGTTGTCGGCAATGCGATATGCCTTGACCTGTTCGGGGGTCAGGTTGTCGGCGATGATGACGGGGACTTCCGTCAGCCCGAGGCGCTCTGCAGCCTTTAATCTCGTGTGGCCGCAGATAACGGTCATGTCCTTGTCCGTTACAATCGGCTGCTGCCACCCGAACTCCTTGATCGACTTCGCCACGGCATCCACGGCATCGTCATTGAACCGCGGATTCTTTTCATAGGGTTTCACCGACGTAATCGGTACGTTTTGGATTTGCATCGAAAGTGTTCCTTTCATAGGTTAAAAGTTGTGGGATGGGAATCCCAAAAACGGCTTTCTATTTTGTGCGCCGACGGCGTACAAATTGGTATTGCGGAAAAAGTCCAAAAGACCTCGCTTCCTGCTTGACAATCACTAAAACTCTGCTATATTATTCCACAAAAAAGAATTATCCATGCTAACACGGGGATTCGGCACAATGCTACCGGCAAATGAAAGCCAGAATGTTGAATACAAGCTGGGTTGGAACGATGAATATCTGAAATGGATATGCGGTTTTGCGAATGCCCAAGGCGGCAAGCTCTATATCGGCGTTGACGATTCCGGGCATGTAACCGGCATCAGCAATGCAAAAGAACTGCTTGAAAGCATCCCGAACAAAATCGTCACGAACCTCGGCATAGTTGCGGATGTCAATTTGCATTCGGAAAACGGTTTGGATTACCTTGAAATCGTTGTTTGCCCGTCGCCGACTCCGATTCTCTATCATGGCGTTGCGCACTATCGTTCCGGCAGTACGAAACAGGAACTTCGAGGGGAAGCCCTGCAAGCCTTTCTGATGAAAAAGCACGACATCTCATGGGACAACCTTGTGCAGGAAGACGCTACATTAGATGACATTTCTCCGGAAGCGATAGAGTATTTTCAGCAAAACGCGATTTCCTGTGGTCGCATGAAAACCGAAAGTTACTCGGCAGACATCGAACTTGTCCTAAAGAATCTCGACCTGATTACAGAAGACGGCAGAATCAAAAATGCGGCTATCGTTCTGTTTGGAAAAAGACCCACAAAGTTCTTTGCCTCATGTGAGTTCCGCATCGGTAGATTCTTATCTGAAACGGACATAGCCTTTCAAGATATCTTTTCCGGTGACATCGTTCGCATGCCTGAACTTATCTTGAAACAATTGAGATCAATGTATCTTATCGCGCCGATTCACTATGAAGGAATACGCAGAGTTGAACCATTGGAAATACCGGAAGATGCGCTGCGCGAGGCAATATGCAATGCTCTTATTCACAAACGATATACTGGTGTTCATATCCAAATGCGCGTTTACAATGACCGCATAGAGCTTTGGAACCATGGCGAATTGCCAAGTGAACTTCTTCCGGCAGAAAAAATATTTGAATCCCATTCATCGTATCCACGGAACAAACATATTGCAAATGCTTTCTATCGTGCGGGTTTCATCGAAAATTGGGGACGTGGCATCCAAAAGATTGTGGACGGAATGAAGGCCGCTGGGCTTCCTACACCAAAGATCGAAGATTTTGGCGGAGGAGTAAAGATTACACTCTGTCGTCCAACTACTTACATGGATATATTAAAGCTTGCCGGAAAACCCAACGGAGCCCAGTTGACCTCATCAGATGGAAAAACTGTGGAAAAAACTGTGGAAAAAACTGTGGGAGAAACTGTGGGAGAAACTGTGGGAGAAACTGTGGGAAAGATACTGGATGCAATTCGTGATAATCCTAAGGTTACGCAAAACCAACTGGCAAAAATCACTGGCCTCACTGTTCGAGGGGTTGAATGGAACATGAAGAAACTCCAAAAGACTAAAGTTATTAAACGTGTCGGTCCCAACAAGGGCGGTCATTGGGAAATAATCGCACAACAAGAAGATGGGCAAGATTCGGATTAACCATTTCATACCAATACCTAACAACGGAGAAACACTATGCCTGATTTCAAACTGACGTTCCAAGAAGAAGTGCGCCGCCTTGCCCGCAAGGAAGTCAAAGCCGCCAACGAGACTCTCGCCGCGCAGCAGAAGACCATCCGTGAGTTGACGAAACGGATCGAAGCTCTCGAAAAGAAGCAGGCTGTTGCCACCCCCGTTGCACCGAAAGATGACAAACCAGCTGTCTTGGTTGTCCCCGCGAAATCCGGCAAAGCAAGATTCTCCCCGAAGACTCTTCTGGCCTTCCGTAAAAAATATGCTCTCTCTCAAAAAGTCCTCGGCGCTCTACTCGGCGTTACCGTTGGTACAGTCCTGAATTGGGAAACAGGAAAGTGCCGCCCCAAGGCGAATCAGGTCGAGGCCATCAGCGCCCTTGCCAAACTTGGCAAGAGAAAAGTTGAAGCTCTTCTGGCGGAGAAAGCTCCGGAAGTGTTCACAGCAATCAAGGCCAAGAAGGACAAGATGGCCGCCAAGAACCCCGCTAAGGTTGCCAAGCCCGCAAAGGCTGCCAAGAAACCCGCAAAGGCCACCAAGCCCGCCAGGAAGGCAAAAGCACCGAAGGCTACCAAGACGGTTGCCGTTCCCGCTCCTGCCGTGGCGACAGACAAAGTCATCACCGTCAAGCCCTGAACCCTACGCAAAACAACGGGTTTTGTATAACGCGCGACAAACGCGATTTGTCGCGTTTTGCCTATGCGCCCGCAAACTGGCAAAAGCCCGCAAGCCCCGTCAAATCGCCCTTTGCAACCCCTTAAAAGGCAGGGAAATATAAATCTCGGACAGCCGCGGAAACTCTGCCTATTAGGGGGAGTCCTTCCGCGCGCCATAGAGCATAGACCCCCAAGGAGTACCTTTTCGATATTTTCGACCTCGGTTTTTTCGACCCCCCTCTATTTTCGAGGAAGGCCGAAATTTCGCATTTTGGGGCGATTTGCGGGGGCTTTGCGGCCTCGTCCGACCTCATGCTCGCGCTTGCCTGTCGCGCGAAACAGGGGCGTTTCTCGCGTTTCCGTTATTTCGAGGCAAGGATTTGACTTTCCGGATTTCCGGTGTAAATTATATGGCCTTTTTGAGAATGCTCCCATTCCTCAAGAGGTTAAGGGTATGGCTGACGGGGATTCGCTCCGTCAGCTTTTTTCGTTTTCGGGCTTGACTTTCGCGCGTGTGCGTGGTATTGTACGATACATCCTTTCGGAAACAGGTGTCGGACCTGTTCCAATTTTGCCGGTGGTTTCGCACATGTTTCCACCGGCTTTTTTGCGGTTTGAGCTCCGGGAATCGAGAAACGGGTGTTTTTGAGGCGGAAAGGGATTCGATTCCCCAATTCCCAGGCCAGACAGCGCCCAAGCATATAAAGGGGCAAAAATGACCTGCATGTAAGACCCCTTGGGAATCGTGGGAATTGGGGAATTGAGAGATGGGAGAGATTTATTTTTTGATTGTTTTGAGCTTGTTTTACTTTTTTTCTCTCATTTTCTCGATTCCCACCAAATTCCCAAAACAGCCTTGAATTCCCAAAGTTCCGTTTATTTTTCCGACCATCATTTTGGGAATTTACGATTTGGGAATCGATTTCTGGGAATCGATGGCCAGACGGTAGTACATGATCGTTCTTCCCGCATCCGTTTTGTACTCATCCGCGACGATGCTGCCATTTTCTTTGAGGGTTTCGATGATCTGGCGGAACACTTCTCTGGATTCGTGCATCCTTTTCAGCAAGGCGCTGTGGGTGTACATGCCGCCGGCTTCGCGGATGTATCGCAAAGCCTTCTGGCATTTCTCATCGAACGGGTTCTCGAACGAATAGGCGTTGGTGAGGAACAGGGTCTTGTTGATCTGGTATTCCACGAACCGGCTGGCCCATTTGACGGCATCCGCAGAGATGACGGGATCGTTGACGTTCTCGCTGACGGCGTACAGGATGGAGAGTTTGCACACTTTTTCGAATGCGCGAGCCCAGAACGCAGTCGGCACGATGGCTTTGAGTTTGTCGTACTTTTCGTAAATGCCGTCATACTTCTCATCCAGTTTGTCGAGCAGCTCGGTCGCGTCCTTGGTGGCTTGAATGACCATCGGGGTCGGGAATTCCACGCAGAGGTTTCCTCTGCTCTGCCCGTAATGAAGGATGGTTCTGACCTGCCGGATGATGCTCTCCGGCACTTTGATGAATTGGGCGTGGTTCTTTTTGCCGCGTTCTCCGGCCTCGAAGATAAGGCATCGTGCGATAAGGCCGTTGGCGAGCAGACGCTTATTGAGCGACTGGAAAAACATCTCCGGGATGGCCGTGCCGAAGATGACGAGGTACGGGTTCTGGATGTCAACGGCCATGGAATCAAATCCTTTCTCTTTCTGTTCTTTTTTGCGTTTGATGAGTTCAGCACGGCCCATAGCCTTGCTTCGGATGGTGTAGGAACTTGAAGACGAAGTGAAGATTTCGAGCATCTTTCCGATCATCGCCTCGGCTCTGGGGTCGCCGGACTTCATGCTGTTGATGAGGGTGTCGATCTCGTCGACCTGGAACAGCATGGACGGGCTGATGAAGAGGGCGTCCTCCAGGGCTTCGCCTGATGCGAACGAGTTTGCGATGCACTGGTTCATGGCGGGTTTCGCGGCACAGGCGATGGTTTTTGTGATGCGGCGGGGGTGATCCTTGCCGACACCCGATCCCGCGAGCGCGATAAGATAAATGTTTGCGCGGTTGTTTCGGGTATCAGCTACGTTTCGTCCGACCAGGAGCGACAGGCAGGACAGTGCACCGCAGAACGACAGAAGCCGATTCGGTTTCGGAGCGCAGCTCAGGGAGAAATCCGTGATTTCGTCGATGAGGCCGGGAACGTGCAGAAGCTTTTCGCTGATCTTGCCGGGATCGCCGGTGAATTCAAGGCTGTTCTCCTTCTTTTCGAGGTCGCCGATGTCGACGAGTTTCGGTTTCACAAGTCCGCTGATGTCCACGTTCACTGGTTCGGGAGCCTTCGGCTTGTCGTAGCAGCCCGGCTCGTACATCTCCCGGAGTTTGCGCCAGTCGTTGCCGGAACACGAATTGTGATGGCATCGGAATCCGATGGCGCCGCTTGGTTCCTCGATGAGGACGGCAGAGCCGTTGGTGTGCTGCGGATTGAACGGGCAGACCTTGAACACCCACTTACGGCCGCCGTTGTATGGAACGGGGCTGTTCACGTTGAGGCCATGCCGGAGAATCCAATCGTCAAGGACGAAGCCATTGGACGCCGTCTGCACCGGCACGGGTTCGGGACGTTCATATCCTGCGGCGGCTTCGAGCTGTTCCTTCGTTACCGCCTGAAAGACATCCGGCACAGACACGATGTTCGCCATTCGGTGCGGACGGTTCGGGATGCTGTCGCCCTTGCAGTTCATGGTGCCGGGGATGCGCCAGATCCGTGCAGGATTGAACACGGTGAGGTCGACATGCACCATGTCGGTCGATGCGGCGGCGATGCTCGCAATGACGTTCTGGACAAGCCCGTTGTCCTTCGCCGGAAGGTCGATGCGGTAAAGGAGTTGTGCGCCGTTGCCGGAATCAAGCACGACCGGTTGCGGCCACCCGACCGAGGCAAGCCCGTTGCGAATCTGGTCTGCGAGTTCGAGCGCCGCTTTGTGTTCCTCGTCCGTGCTGGAGATGTTGCTTTTCCGCACTGCGTCGCAGTCGATGGGAAGCCATCGGCGGCGCACGATGTCATCGTCCGCCGTGGTCGCATTCTGCTCGGCTGGACCGAGCCTGTTGAACGCCCGTGCCAGAAGGTCGGGGTCGACGGGATTGAGCGTGACATACGCACCTGCGAAGGCTCGAATCTTTGCGATGGCATCGGCAGCCTGGGGGATGTGCTCGAAGTCGAAGTAACCGGATTCCGTGTGCGGTCTCATGTAATTCGCCGACACAGCCTTTAATATCCTGACCTCGAACACATCCCCCTCGGAGAACAGCAGACGCAGCGCGCGAATGATTTCTTCGCGGTTTGTCATGCCTCCTCCCATCAGTCGAAGACGAACACAAGCAGAACGTTATCGTCCTTCTTCGGCTTCTCGGCAGGCTTCGGAGCAGTCTGAGCTGTGCCTCCGCGGAGCCACGCACGGAGTTTCGGGGCATTCCGGTTGCGGCAGCGATCCAGGACTTTTTCGATGTCAGCGCGTTCGGCCACGCGGATTTTCTGCGTACCACCGCGGGTGACGGCATCAATGTATTCCGGCCTCGATTTGACGAACGGGTTCAGCATGTCGTGCGGTGCGTGATAGCCAAGGATGCCGCAGAGATCGCGGGCGGCATACTTGATTCGGCCGTTCATGGTGAACGTGCGAACAGGGATTTCACCGTAGAACACGGTTTCGGGTTTGTTCGGCATTGGATATTCCTTTCGTTGATTGATTATTCTTCGGCGTCGTCGTACCATGTGCTGAGCGTAGCGAGCGAGAATCCGAGCTTTGCGGCGGCCTCGTCGATCTGGTACTTGACTTCATCGTTCCATTCGGTCTGCTCGAAGACAAACTGAAGTTCGTCGCGCATTGCTTCGATGAGGTTCAGCGCCTTCGCCAGACGCTTGACGGAACGGTCGATCTGTTCGCGGTAGTCTTTTTCTTTTGCCATAGGTCAGCCCTCCGTCACGTTTTCGGGGTTCTCGCGCAGAGCTTCGTCACAGTCATCCAAACGGGCGACGAGCATGTTGTTCTCTTCGATTTCCTCGCGGAATTCATTGAGTTTCATTGCGATGAACTCGGCCCACGGATACTCGTTGCCTTCGTCGTCCTTCGCGTAGGCGGGCGGCGTGGCGGCCATGTAGGCGAGGATTTCGCGCCAGAGCATATCGTTGATGGAGTTGCATTCCTCGCGCTTGCTGTCGATTTCGTTCTTCCCGATGTGGGAGAGATAACCGTTGTACTGGTAGTAGGTTCCCCAGCTCATGATTCTTTTCCTTTCTGTTCAAAATGGTATATCGTCCGGGTCAAAGTCCTCGACGTGCGGGTCGTCGCCGGACATCGCGACCTCCGCCGTGTCATCACCCGGCTCGCGTTCGGGACGAGGGCCAAGCTCGTATTTCGTGATGGTTTCGAACTTTTCGCCCGCAGTTGAGCGGACGGTGATCTTTTTCGGCTCGGCAAGGATGCCGGAGTTTGCCAGTCTGACCGCCTCGGCTGCGCTGTGCGGCACGGGACACCATTCCGGCGCACGCTCCTTCCACCACTTGACGAACTTGGTTCGTGCGTACCCGGAGTGTTCCGGGCAGACCCACTCGGACTTGTACGTCTGAAACGCGACCTCGTAGTCGACGCGCATCGTGCTCGGCGTATCGTCCGGCGCATACCGTTTCCTGTGGACGGCGTAGAACACCTGGCGCACCTCGTATTCATCAAAGAACACCTCGCCGGAGATGATGCCGTCGTGGGCGGCATGGGCGGTGAGGTCCGAATGCTGCGATGGTGGAAACTCGTATCCGCATTCCGGGCATTTCGCATACGCCGCATGGATGAGCGCGTAGCACTGCGGGCATTTCTTCGCCGGAGCTTCGCCATTGCCGGGCGTCTTGTCCTTGACGCGGATCATGTCCACGGGACCGTGGCGCATGATGTTCCCGCCGTAGTCAAGGACAAGGCAATTGCTTTTCCCGGTTTCGGGCGAGAGCCGTGTTCCGCGTCCGACCATCTGGATCAGCAGACCCGCCGAGTTCGTCGGCCGGAGCAGAACGATGCAGTCCGTGTTCACTGCGTCGAATCCCGTGGTCAAGACGTTCACATTGCACAGGAACTTCAGCGGCGGCTTCGGCGTCCCGAACAGATCGGCAGGGACAGCCTTTCCCTTGAAACGGTCGAGAATCTCGGCGCGCTCGCCAGCCGGAGTGTCGCCAGTCACGATGGCGCATTCCTGCCCGCTGTAACCCCGGATAGCCTCGGCGACGTGCTGACAGTGTTTCACTGACGAGGTAAAAATCAGGACGGACTTGCGGTCCCGTGTCAGGTCGACGATCTCCCGGCAGGCGGAAAGGACGAGCTGTTCCGTATCCATCGCCGCTTCGATCTCGTCGCCGATAAACTCGCCTCCGCGGATGTGCAGATTGCTGAGGTCGGCTTCTGCGCGACCGGCACGGGACACGAGCGGTGACAGGTATCCCTGCTGTATCATCTCTTTGAGGTTAGCCTCGTAGCAGATTTCATTCAGCAGGTTGTCCGGCTTGCAGATCAGGCCGCCTTTCAGTCGGAACGGTGTGGCCGTCAGTCCGATGAGCCGGACACGGGGATTGATCCCCTTCATGTCCTGCAGGAACGTCCGGTACATCCCGTCTCCGTCCGGAGCAATGAGATGTGCTTCGTCAACGATGATCAAATCGAAACTGCCAAGCAAATCAGCCTTGTTGTACACGCTCTGAATCCCGGCCACGATGACCGGCTCCTCGGTGTTCCGGGAGTTCAGTCCTGCGGAAAAGATTCCGATGGGAACCTCCGGGCAGAGCTTTCGAATCTTGTCGGCGTTCTGTTCAAGGAGTTCCTTCACATGAGCGAGGATGAGCACACGCCCGTTCCACAGCGTCACGGCGTCCTTTGCGATCTGTCCGATCACCAGCGACTTGCCCGTACCCGTGGGGAGAACGACGCAGGGATTGTTTTTCTTTTCGCGGAGGTGGTTGTATACGGCCTCAACCGCCTCCCGCTGGTAGGGCCGCAATTCCATTGTCAGTCCCTCAGCTGTACGCCCGACTTCTTCAAGCCGTCGCCGATGGTTTTCTTCATTTCTTCCCAGGCTTTCTTATTCATGTGCATGCGTTTGCGGACCTTGTTTTCCGGGACCCCCTTCATGATCATGACGCAGATGGTGAATTCCTTGCCATCAGGCAGGTTCTTGCAGAAGTTCTGCACGGCTTCAATCTGCTTGCTTCGGTCGATCTTTTTCATATTCTGAAATCCTTATGAATGCCATTCCATTCGGGGGCATCGGTTCGCGTTTGGTGACGGTGATTTTGTGGATAAGGGAGTCGTCCTCGTACACGCCCGCGCAGGTGAGCGCGTCCAGTAAACTCTTCTGGGAGTTATCGATGTCTCGCCTGCGGTTGTCGGGCGGGTAGAGGTCGAGCTCTACTTGAACGGGGCATTTGAATGTCGCATGCCCCGTTCGCCGGGCTATCGCCGTCACATTTTCCCGGTACTTCCGGCCATCACGGCTGATGAGGACTCTCGGCCCCACATGCCTGTAGTAATGGTTGAGTGAGGGTGGCCACGGCAGTTCGAGCTCGACCGGCATCACATCCACGGCGGCTTGCTGGGGACGCGCGGAGTCTGGGCGGTCGTCGGCGTTGCGGGAGCCTGTTTCGGCTCCGGCTTGTAGTTCGCCTTGGATTCGTATCCGCGGATGTCGTTGGTGATCTCGCCGGTGTTCTTGTCCTTCCGGCAGTGGACCTTGATGACGAGCGGGAGGTTGTGGAGGTCGATGGAGTCGCTCGGCGTGAGGACGTTGACCGCACGGCAGATAGCGGACAGGTCGGCGCGGGCCAGGCGGACGGCCTCGGCGTTCTGGTTCTCGATGTTCAGGCGAGCCCAGAGCTTGCGTCCGGCATATTCGCCGTCCGTGATCTCGAATTCGAGCTGGAGGTAGCGTCCGGTTCCGGCTCTGGTTTCCTTCATCTCGGAGTCCGTGATGACGGCGATGTATTTCCCTGCGGGGATGGGGTCGAACGCTTTGCTGGGTTCGACTTCATTGGCGTTGAAGTTAATGATAGCCATGGTGGTAATCCTTTCTTAGCACACGCAGATTGCGGGCGTGAATTTGGGTTTGATCGGTTTCTTCGGGATGGAGGAGCTGACGACAGCAGTTTTGGGCGGCGGGCAGTGCAGATGTTCGAAGTACACGAGCTTCGGCATGAAGTCGTCGTGAATGATCCTGAACTTCGTCCCTTTCGGGATCAGCCCGCCGCAGAAGTCGCAGAAGTGGTTGTGCTTCGCGATAGTGATGTGATCGGACATGGTGAATCTCCTTTTATGAGGCCGCATCGACAGCGGGCGCAACGGAATTTCCATACGCCTGGAGGAAGGCGTCCCAGCGAAGCGGGATTTCGTTCGGCAGGCTGAAACGGTTCTTCGCGAGGCAGGCCGGGCTCCCGTTCGTGCGAAGGATGCGTTCGCCGCCGTCAGCCCCGATGGGGGCCGCAATGGCGCGGCTGTCGCCGTCCTTGGAGACGCGGAGGCGCTTCGCGGCGAACAGCACGGCGTCGACCCACTCGGAGATGAGGCTTGCGGCGTGTTTGTGCAGGCGGGGAGCGTATCGGTCGTAGGCAATGTTCTCCGGGTCCTCGAAACGTTCGACCTTTGCGTGAGCGAGCAGGATGACCATCATGCCGCGTTTGTTCCTGAGGTCGTCGAGGAGCGCGAGGACTTTTCGCCAGTGAACGAGGGCATCCACATAGCCCTTGCCGTATCCGCCGTCCGCTTTTTCGATGCTGCGGACGCCGAATTCCTTGCACACCTCGTCGAAGATGAGGCGTTCCAGCCAGTCGAGGGAGTCGATGACGACAGTGCGGAAGTTGTGCTCCTCGTCGCGGAGGGCAGTCAGCTCGGCGATGACGTCGCCGACGCTCTGGGCGAGCGGGAACTTGCAGGTGTCGATCTCGCCGAGGCCGTCCTCGGTCTGGATGAAGACGGGGTCGGGAGCAGATGCCCCGAAGGTCGATTTGCCCACGCCTTCCTGACCGTATACCATGATGCGAGGCGGCTTGTTCTCGCGTCCGGTCTTGATGTTTTCAAGCATTCCCATAGAATGTTCCTTTTTGCGGATATGGATTCTCAGTTGTCTCTGACGACATTGACGGCGACCAGGAAGCTGACCGGGATACCGGCCTCGAAGACGGCCCAGAGTCTGAGGCGGCCATCGAGGAGAGTGCCGTCGTCGGAGATGACGATGGTCGTGCCATTCGTCTTCCAGAGACCGGACTTCATCTTCCCGGCGAACTCCTGGATTTTCTCCTCGTCGAGGTCGTCGCAATCGGGGTTCGTCCGAAGCATATCGACGGCCATGCCGGGAGTAATGCTGACGAGCTTGACGGAGATGTTTCCCGCATCGTTCGCGAGGACGTCACTTTCGGCGGTCTGAATCTTTTTCTGTTTTTTCATTGTCAGTCGTTTCCTTTCATTGTGAGCTTGTTGAGCTCGATTATGAGTGTGGCGCTGATTACTGTCAGCAGTTCTGCGGCTTCTTTTTTGGTGAGCTGGATACTCGGAGGCCGCTTCAGCTCGAATTCAATACGGCTTTTGGCAATCTTGCCGATGTCAAGCCCCAACGCTGCCAACCGTCCCTTTCTGAACTCATCTGCGTTCGAGTATTTGTCGGTCTTCACCTTTTCCATCGTGATGACATACGCCTTGTTGATGGTGAGGTTGCCGGACTTGATGGCATCCTTGATTTCCTCCGGCGCATGAGCAAGAATCGAACGGATCTTCTCGACTCTGCTCCGCGAGGTTCCGAGGATCATGGCAGTACGGTCGGCGCTTTTCCCAAGGGCCGCGCGATCTTTCTGCGGTCCTTTCTTCTTCCGCTGATCGAGCGCGGAGATGCATTTCATCATTTCGGCGTCCGTCAGGTTGCGGCGGTTCCGCTGGGACCCGATAGCGTATTCCAGGGCGTCTGCCTCGTCCGTGAATTCCTTGAGGACAACCGGGACCTGCGGGAAGCCGAGCTTGATTGCAGCAAGGAGCCGGGTGTGTCCGTCGACCACGGTGAGGTTATGTCCAGCCCAAACGACAATCGGGTGTCCGCTGTCGAAGCCGAACCGCTTCATGTCGGAGATGATTCTGTTCAGCGTGGTTTCCTGAATCGGGAAGAGGTTTTTGAAAGGAGCAGCCGTGCGAAGGCTGTCGGTGTTCACGAGCGAGGGCATGGCTTTTGCCATATCGAAAATGGATGACGTTTCGTTGTTCATGGTCAGTTTCCTTTCATGGAGAATGGCTTGAATCCGTTTTTGACAGTGTTGAAAATCGCCTGTTGCATGGCCTTGATTTCTTCTGCCGTGTACCGGATATCCGGGTATTTCTTCATTTCGCGTTCAAGGCGGGCGAGGATCAGTCCGCAGATGCTGTCCTGCAGGGCGGTCTGACGAGAGGCTTTAAGTTCCTCTTCAGTTTCGTACTGGTCGTCTCTGCGCTCCTCCATCGTCGCATTGTATGCCTTGTTTGCCGACATCTTGCCGGATCGGACCGCCTCTTTGATCTCGTCGGACGCGTGGTCGTTGACGGTGCGAAGACGTTCGACTTTTGCACGGGAGACTCCGAGGAGAGATGCCGTCTGTTCCGCGCTCTTTCCGGTTCGAGCCTCACGTGAGGCTCGTCTTTCTTCTGAGGTTTTGTACCGCTTGTCAAGCTCAGTCAGACAATTGAGAAGCTCGGCATCGGTCAGGTTGCGGCGGTTGACCTGCGATTCGATGGCGTATTCCAGAGCTTCACCCTCGTCCTTGAACTTCTTAAGGATTACGGGGATTCTGGCGAACAGAAGCTTTTGGGCGGCGGCAAGACGGGTGTGCCCGTCAATGACCGTCAGATCATGTCCTTCCCACAGGATGATCGGGTGTCCGTTGTCGTAACCTTTAGCCTTCATGCTGGCCATGACATGCTCCAGGTCGTTCTGTTTGACGGGGAACAGATCCTTGAACGGAGAGGCGGTTTTGATTTCGAGCGGATTTGCCATCGTGGCAGTGTCTTGCGTGACGAAAAGGAAATCGTCGAATTTCTCAGTGGTGTTGTCCATCAGAGCACCTCCGGAATCGGCTCGCTGGCGTTCCAGCGGATGACGGTCAGGTCGTTGCCGCGGACGTAGGCGTTCCAGACGCGGATGTAGGCGGCGAGGGTTTCCTGAACGGAGAGGGACCGAACGCCAAGGCGATTTTCAAACAGTCTGTTGCGGAGTGTCATAATCGGGTGTTTCATGCCGATATCGGAGCCGGTTTTGAGCGTGTCGAAGAAAGCTTTCAGCTTGTAGCGATAGGCGGTGTTCTTGCCGATGACGCAGTAGGCGAGCGCCATGTGGGACTTCACGAAGTGGTGTCCGCCGTGTTCTGCAACGTCGGCAGCCAGTTCGATCATGTCCTTGCGTTCGTTGTAGAACTCGCGGAGATCGTTGTTGCTGACGTCCCTCTGGCAGGTTTTTGGGGAGAGGTTGCAGTCAACGAAATCGTGGAGCCAGAGAAGCTTCGTCAGCGTCGCGGCAGTGACGGAGTGCGCCGAACGTTCGATCTGCATGATGTTGCTCGCCGTGCGGGTCTTGCCGATGTCGAACGTGACGATGCTGTCTTTGTCTGCATTGTAGACGATGAGGAGCTGAACAGAAACCTTGGCTTCGACAACAGCCCAGAGACGGTGCTGACCGTCAAGGAGCGTTCCGTCATCGGCAAAGACGATGGTCGTGCCGTTCATCTGCCAGCGTCCGCATCTCATGTCCTGGGCGTACTGGTCGACGCGCTTCTGGTCGATGTTCCGGTTCATGGTGTTCTTCTCAAGCATTTCGAGGGCCATTTCAGGGGTGACGGTGACGAGCTTGACGACGATTTTGGGGGTAGCGATTTTGTTCATGGTGGATTTCTCCTTTGCTTTGTTTGGTATTGTGTTGAATGGAATTAAAGGGTGTCGATGATGCGGATTTCTTCGAAGCCAGTCGGCCAGATGCCGGAGTTGTCGCATTCGCGGTAACGGTTCAACGCGGCCTTGTTCGTCTTCTCGGCGAGGTCGAGAACCTCGTCGGTCAGCTTCCAGACGCCAGCGGAGAACGGCTCGTTCTTCTCTACTGCGATCATGTAGACGGGGTAGTCCGTGCCGGAAACGGCGCGGATGACCATGCGGTAGAAAGCCATCTGGTGGATGTAACCGAAGCGGCGGCAGTCGGACTCGAACCAGCGAAGAGCATCGCAGGTTTTGAGGTCGACGATGCCGTAGTCCGGATTGAACCAATCCAGCCGAACCTGGCACGGGACACCGTTGCAGGATGCACGGACGACGCCTTCGGCCTCGCCGTTCGCGAGGAGCTTCACGGCTTCGGGGTGGACGCAGACAGCCGCCTGCAGTTTCATGATGAAGCCGAAATCCTTCTCGGAGATGACC
Source organism: uncultured bacterium (assembly GCA_902778895.1). Taxonomy (GTDB): domain Bacteria; phylum Verrucomicrobiota; class Lentisphaeria; order Victivallales; family UBA1829; genus UBA1732. The sequence goes on along the minus strand of CACYZF010000012.1, from coordinate 47,909 downwards.
TCGCGGTCCTGTTCCTCCAACCAGTCGGCATACGCCTTGGTGGTCTTGCCGAAGGGCTCCCCTGTGCGGGGATTGACGGGGCCGTTGCAGACGATGTAGTCGCGGTCAAAGGCATGGCGGCCTTCGAGGATCAGGGCGTGCGCGGCGCGTCCGAGGGTGAAAGCGACGGATTCTTTCGGGTCGATCTGCCCGGAGATTTCCTTATAGTAGAGCGCGGGGCTCTCACGGAAGTCGGCCAGAAGATGGCTCGACATGTATTCGCCGCTGCGGCTGCGGAAGTGGTAGCTTTCCGCCGGTTCGTGGATGATGAAGTCAGTATTCGTCATTTGTTGCCTCTTGTGTTTCTGTTGGGCGAAAATGGAGTGTCTCCAAGTACTTCTTTACCGTTTTGGCATAAGTTGCACATCAAAACTCGGTGTCCCGGACAAATTTCCTGAATTTTTTTCTGATTTCGGGCATAATCTGGCGGTAGAACATTGATTTGGGGATGTTCAGCTGACGCATGATGTCTGAATAGTTTCTTTTTTTTGCAAAGAGGATACAGACTTTCTTCTGGAGCGGATCAAGGCCCTCGAACGTCTTATTGATCTGTTCAACCCTCTCTTTCCTTTCGAGCTGCAGATCTGGAGGAAGAGTATATTCATCAATGAAAAAAGGGGATTCCTCCGGGAGATTATCAATCGCAACATTGCAGCAATCCGTTCCCTTACGGATTCTTGTGCGGTAGATGTTGTTTTTAGCCCGGAAGAGGATGCCTCTGACAAAGGCAAGGTAGTTGCCTTTGTCGCTGTCATAGCGGGGAAAGGCATCAACTACGGCCAAAGAATAAAACTGGCTCAGGTCATCAATGTCAGACTTGCTGAATCCGCAGAAACGGATTGTTTCGCATGCAAAGACTTCGATGAGCGAACGGACTTCTTCGGTGATGGGATTGGATACGGTGGGGCAGACTTGTTGGGTCTCGGACTTTTTGTGTGTTTTGTCGGACATGGTTTTTCTCCAACTTGGTTCTCGCTTCCGCACCATGCGGGAGCTTTACGCAAGTGGAATCGGGAGTTTCACCAAAAACCGCCAAAACAGCCTCAAAAACCGCTATAAACTGGGGTCCTGAACACTGATTGTCAGCGAAAAAAAAGGAGTTACAGTTTGGGGCATAACCGGCAAATTGTAACTCGCGGCTTTTTAGATGGGGCTGTCGGATATGATGAGCGACCAATCAACAAGCATCGGATATCAAAAAGTACGTCTGTGGAGGTATAAGTTACAAAAAGGGTCGGAGGGGATCTAATTGTAACCAACGCCCGTCCGCAGTTACAAAAAGGGTCGGAGGGGGCCAAATTGTAACCGGCACCCGTCCGCAGTTACAAAAAGGGTCGGAGGAGACCAAATTGTAACTGACAGGAGACGATACAGACAAAAAAGAGCCACCCAAAGATTTTGACTTCAGATGGCTGAATTAATCGGGGGAAACATCATCTTATGATGCTTGAGGTTTCGGTCTCTTCCCCAGTGCTTTTTGTTCTTCTTTTAGGAGGTGTCTTGCCGTGGCGCACATCAGGTCAAAGTCCTGAGAAGCCTTAAAAAGATCATTTACATACGGGTCTTCTCTGATGGCGCGGTGAACCATAACCTTGTTGACCTGAAGCATTTTCACAAAATCCTTCTGCAACAGGGTTTTGAACTCGTATTGCATATCAAGTCGTTCACATGTTTCCATTCTGTCGTACTCACCAATGATATGAGCTTCCAGACGATCCCGGATTTTAATCTGAACGTCGCCGATTTTTGCATTCTTCCCCGGACCTCTGACTTTCGGCAGGGCCGTTTTAAGCAAAAGCTCCAAAGTCTCTCTGATGGGAGCAGTGTCGGTATGCAGGCCGTCTTCCCCAAGAGACACGAGCGAATTGATGGAGAAGACTCTGTCTGCTTCAAAATCAGGACACGCGTTTTTCTGCGGCAGATTCCCAAACACCAAAAGAAGGAAGGTCCTGTTATTGGGAAGATTCCCTATAATTGAGGCGTTTGTCTTGGGATTATTGATCCCCCGTGCGACATAGACGAGGCGTGATTGCCCCGCTACTCCGCAACGACCAAGTTTCCAGAGCACATTCGGGATAATGAGATCGGTCGATTCCGTGCATCCCAGTCCGGTATAAAGCGATTGAATGACGGGCTTGTAGCAGACCCGCCAAAGGTTTAACTGGTACCTTGGAGGGGTGTAGATTCCGCATTTGGGACAAGCGGCCTGGGCCGTCCCATTAAAATAAAAGATTTTTGCCATTTCGTCGCAGGTCTCGCAGTATATTTCATGCGGAGGCGATGCCGGAACAAGCAAGCCAAGCTGCTGATAGCGGGGAATGTTCCATTTGAGGGATGCGATTTCCGCTTCGTCCAATTCCGCATCCCCGATGACGGATCCCATCTGAAGGAATTTGTTAAAAGAGGTTGAGGTACTGCTGTTCATCGATACCGACCTTTTGAATGTAGTTGTTTCCGATTAAGCGAAGTTCATCGCTGGCGCTTCTGAGGTCACAGGATTTTTCGAAGACTTTAATGCTCATTTCCGTCATGATCCCATTCAAAAGAACCCCCAGAATGATATCCACAAAACGGATGTGGATATTTGAAACGTTCTTGTCTTCGGAAAACATCGAGATCTCCTCATATAGACTGTCATCCGTTGAATTGAGGTTGATCACATGTTGTCTCCTCTTGTTTCCTCTGTTGTAGGTGATTTTCATGCTTGCTATCCTGACGCTCATGACACCGCATTCCGGTATCGGCATCAACTTGTTTTCGGGGAGCAGGAGCTGATCAAGCTGATAATTGCTTATAATCGTTTGCTGCATATTCAGTTCCGAAACAAGAATGATGCTGGAAAACAACAAGGCTACGGTATCATAAACTTCGCGCCCGCCATGCGCATTGATTTCCAAAGTATGTCTCTCTTCGTCGAAGACAATAGCCATACTGAGTGTCCGGGATTCGGAACGGGAAACCATTTCGTCGTTATCGGGTTCGAAGACATCGTATGTGTTGGAAAAGTCGCTCAGGAAAACGAGGTAGTAGTGTTCTTTCTCGGAGCGCTGTTCGTATTGCACATGAAACTTGTTTCCGCGGATTTGCTTTTTCCAGAAAAAATCGGAAATGGCCTTGCCAAAAGCATCAAGGGAGGGCTTGTCGGTGCGAGGATGCATGTTCGGCAGATTGGCATAACGGGTCCAAAAGCGATTCTGCATCATATCTGCCTCGATGAAAAAACATGCCTTCTTCCAAATGTCCGGATAATTCAAATAGACCATGAACACTTTGTCGTACAGACTCTTTTCCGATGCTGACGGGTCGGTAATGATTTTGCATTCTGCTTCGAGCTCATAGTTGTTTACCTCTGCAAAGAGGCGCGATGTTGCGGTCCCGCCGTTGGCAAAGACAAAAACGTTTCTCATGATTGATTCGACCCGCATCCGATCGGATTCCTTTAAGAGACGGAACGCCTCCTGGATTTCATAGAGCTTGTCCCTCTCGAAATCAACGGAAGTCATACACTTTTCGTGTTCAAAAAAGGATTTCAGAATGGCATTGGATGTCCGGCGAATAACTGTTGATGCACTGTATGCGCGCATATTACATCATTTCCTTGCCCCCCGCGCAATGACGCGAGAGGAAGAGCCTTTATTACTTCTGTGTGACGGCAGGAGGCTTTCTGTCCGTCACATTAAAAACGAACACTGCGTTAATTGTCAATCGTTGAATCTAGGTGTGACGGAGATGGATGTCTTCTCTCGAATTCCTCTTCGGAAATATCGAACACTTCGATTCCGTCCTTCATTTCGTCCAGCGTAGACTCCAGATGAGCGACAATGTCTTCACCGGGCATCCCCGCTTTGATTTCTTTTATGGCGCGCCAGATTGCTTCCCGATAGTTGCAAATCCTTATGGAGTCACAAAAGATGCCATTTGATATTGCGCTATAGTATGCATATGCCAGCTTCGGCTGACCATTCTCCATCGCATCCCATAAAGAATTAAGAAAATCGTGTTCCCCATTTTTCCAACGGTGTGAATAAGCGATGTCTCGGCGAAGAAGAGCACTTGTGGTAACGGCTTTTTCGTCCAGCTCCAGTTCGGCAATACGGCTCTTGATTTTTCTCATCGTCTGTGTGTCCTGTTTTGGCGGGTTATGCCATGTCCAGCATGGCGATCATCTTCCGATATGCGTGTGCGGCATCCCGCGCATCTTCCAGAGCGTGGTGCTGGACTTCGCCTTCGATGTCGAGAACGGTCTTGACCGACTTGAGCGATCCGCTGGAGAACATCTCTTCGTCTCCGCGTGCGCGCAGGACATCGTTGAGGATGTACGCCAGACGCATGCTGTCGCGTCCATGGTGTGAAAAGATTCTGGAAAAATCCGGGAAGGCCGCCTTCATGAACGACATGTCGAAAGCAAGGTTGTGGGCAAGGGGCGTAATGCTTTCGATCCCGTTCTCGGCAACCCACTCCATGAGGGCATACTGGACTTCGGCGAGAGATTCTCCTTCGTTCGGGTCAAGACCATTGACGCCCATTGCCTGCTGCTCGATGCGTTCGGGGTGTTCCGCGCGAACCCTGCAGGAGAATTCCGGGATGTCCGTGGAGATGGTGAAATCCGGATTGAGCGGAACAATGGCGATTTCGAGAACTTCGTTGCTGGCGGGATTGAGACCGGTGGTTTCGAGATCAATTGCTGCGAAAATTTTCATGGTGTGTTTCCTTTTGTGTTCAGATTGTTGGTTGTGCGATTCTGCGTTTGGAGCGGTTTTCGGCAAGGGCCGTACAGAATTCCAGAAGCGACCGAATCATTTCCGGCACTGCATTGCATCCGCAGATTCGTTTCGCGAGTTGTCCGTTGTGGAACAGTTCAAGTCCCCAGCACACTGGCGAAGTGTCTTCGGACTGCCAGGAATCGAACCCGCAGGCGGCAAGCTTTGCCTGTAGAACGTCCCTGACCGGCGTTGTAAGGCGACGCCAGGTGACTTCTCCGGCAGATTCGGATGCCACCGTCAGTTCGCCGATGCCGCCGAAGTCGACCGTCAGGACGATTTCCGGTTGGGTTGTTTTCCTGTAAATGAGTTTGTCGTAGTTCATAGTTCTTCCGTTCCTAAGTTCATGCGCAGGCGAGTTTGAGCATGACGGCCAGAGAAATGCCCCAGACAAAGAAGAAGACGGGGTCGTTTTGGGGCAGGTCGAACATACAGCGCAAGGCGGTGATCGTTTTTTCTTTCATGTTGTGTCTCCGATTTGAGTGATGCGTTGTTTTGCGGATCGGATCGGAACCTCCGTGATTCCGTGGCATCCGAATCAACGAGTATAATATAGCACGCCCCTATGACATCCGTGGTCAGTTTTAGGGGGCTAAACTAAAAAAAGTCCAAAAAAAAGATTGATTCGCCCCAATCGAAGATATTTGAGGCGGAAATCACCCCGACAGGTAAAAAAGATCCCCCCATACCTTGCCGGTACAGGAGGAGATGTTCATTCGGGCAGGATGAGATCAGTCCGAGTTGCCGTCAATGACCGCCTGAGCCACTTCCCGTACTCGCTTCTTCAACTCTGCAGGCTCAATTACGGATGCCTGTCCTCCCTGAGCCAAAATCCACGGTACGGCAACCTCGAACGAGACCTCCGGGATGAAGAGAACGCCGTTCTTGATTTTCTGCTTGGAATGCATGTGGTTTACTTTTGCAAACTTCACGGCGTCCCCGGTGAGCTTTATCTTCACGTCTTTCAGCTTTTCGTAGCTGGAGAGGTGATCCGCCGTGACGGAATCGATTGTTTTTTTGTTCGGCATAAACGTTTCATTCAACTGCCAAGCATTCCGGATTCGGTTGATTACGAACACGCGATCATCATTGCTTTTGTGGCAGAACGCCTTGATGCGCCATTCACGCAGATGATAATACAGAACATGCGGGTCTACAACTCGCTCGGAAATGCTCCCCTTCTGGTTGTCGTACACAATCTTTACGCTCCGATGCGTTCGCCAGGAATCAAAGATTACGGAAAAGACGCCCTTGTTTTCCGGTTCTCCTCCACCGGCAAAAATCTTCAGTGACTTCAGATTTGCATTTCCGATGAATCCCGTATTGCTTCTCTTTAAGAGTTCATCTACAGATTTCTTTATGCGCGCACGCAAAGGGTTCGGAATAATCTCCTCGGCCACATGACTTCCTATGATGAGCGCGAAGGAAGCCTCTTCCGAAAGATAGGACGGCCAGTTGAATTCCCACTTCGTATCCTCAAGACGGTATGTGTCAGTAGCCCGGTCGAACAGGATCGGGCAATGGAATTCGTTCCTGAGCGCGTCTATATCACGGTATATTGTCCGAATGCTGTAGTTCTTATGAATTACCTTCCCGGATGCAACCTCCAGGTCGCTGAGCTCGTCCGCAATCTTTCTGGCTGTCGGGCAGTTGTTCATCTTCAGCAAAGAAACAATGCGGTTCATGCGAGCCATCTGCTGATATCGGGGAGATGTGGTATATGTCCTGCGGGAAGATAACGATTCCCCTTTTTTGGACTGATCTGTTAAATGATGGTCATCTTTCTTCATTTTGAATCTTTATGGACGTGTGGTTGTATGAGGATATTACAATACTTCATCTCATTGTGTCTTTCAATCTGATTCAGGCATTTTGCGTATTTTTTTTCGTGTCGGGAGACCGGTATGTATGTAAAAAGCATGTTTTTTACGAAAAACACAGAAAAAATCAAAAAAAATAAAGCAAATGGGCTGTTTTCGTGTGCAACTTGCGGCAAAACGGTAAAGAAGTACTTGGAGACATTCGATTTTTTTTCAAAACGGAGAATAGATTCATGAACTACGGAAGCGTATGCAGCGGCGTGGAAGCCGCGACACTGGCCTGGGCACCGCTCGGATGGAAGGCGGTGTTCTTCGCGGAAGTCGAACCGTTCCCGGCAGCCGTCCTGCAACAGCGGTTCGGGGCGACACGGCCTCTGCGTTTGCTCCCGCCAGAGGAAGCCGAGACCGAGAAGGAACGAAAGCAGAGAGAAAGCTGGGTGAAACAGATTGCCGAGCTTCCGGAAGGCGGAACAATCCCGAATCTGGGCGACTTTCCCAAAATCACGAAGGAGGATTTCGATGAACCAATTGACCTGCTTGTCGGCGGTGTCCCATGCCAGTCCTACTCTATCGCCGGCCTCAGAAAAGGCATCACCGACCCGCGCGGACACCTTGCCCTTGAATTTGTCAAACTGGCTTATCGCACAGGGGTACGATGGACGCTCGTCGAAAACGTCCCTGGTCTTTTGTCCAGCGGGGCCGGAAAAGATTTTGCCAGCTTCCTATCGCTGCTGTGCGGATGGGAAGTCGAAGTCCCTAAAGGCGGCTGGCGCAAGTGTGGAATCGTCGTGCCTGCACCGGGATGCTTTGGAGTGGCATGGCGCATTCTTGACGCTCAATATACCAGAGTTCCCGAATTTCCAAGGGCGGTTCCGCAGCGAAGGAGACGTCTCTTCATTGTCGGATATCTTGGTTCGTGGCTCTATCCCGCAACGGTACTATTTGACGGCGAAATGCGCGGAGGGGATACTCCGCCGCGCCGAACGAAGAGGCAAGCCGCTGCCGCCCGTTCTGAAGGAAGCATTGATACGACAAAGTCAATCCGGCTAAGAGGTGGTCGTGAGGGGGGCGGCAAGGGCGCGTTGGTCGGAACTGACATAAGCCACACTCTTGCAACAGGAAACGATCAGACCATTGTCACGCTTTCCGAAGACGCGCAGTGGTGGGATGGAAGCGATCAGGCAGGAACCCTGACTGGAACAAGCAATAATCAGCTGATGCCGGACAAGGGACGGCTCCAATGTGTGATCGAACCTGCCGTCGAGTGTATTGATACCAGACAGGTCGAGGTTCAGGAAACAGAGCTTGCCCCGACGTTGATCGCAACGGACTACAAAGGCGGCAAGGCTGTCGGAATCGGACGCGATGTGTTCAATCAGGGGAAGAATGCCAAATACGGCATGAGCTTGTCGGAAGATGTTCAGCCCACGCTGACCGCCAAGGGACCCGGAGCCGTCTGCTTCGAAAACCATCCATCCGATGCGAGGCTGAAGGAGGTTCGGGTTTCCCCGACAGTGATGGGGCGTTGGGGAACAGGCGGCAATCAGACTCCGCTCGTGATGGACGATGTCCAGGAGAAGGCCGTCGCACCCACGCTGATGTCTTCAATGTACGGGAAGAATACGTTCGAAGACTGCGACAAATACATGATCGAAGGCAAGCCCGTCGGCTTCATCAAAAACGATGCCGGAGGCGAACAGCAGGGGTTCTGGGGCGATACGTTCCCGACGCTCAGGAGCGGCGCTCTTCCGGCTGTCGCGTACAACGTCAGCTTCTGCGATGCCAACGGAACGCGGAAAGATCGACCGAACGGAGGTCTGTATGTAACCGAGGCGGATGCGAGCAAGACAGTGACTGCAGGCGGCACGAATGCTGAAACGGTCGTCATCGACTCCGTGGCAATAGCCGAGAACATCATCGGCCGACAGGACCACACGGGCGGCAACGGGGTTGGAGCTCAGGAAGAACTGGCGTACACCCAGAACGCCACGGGTGTTATGGGCGTAGCCACGATGGAATGTGTTCCTCTTGATTTAAGGAACGCGACGCGCGATCCAAATAAGAAAGATGAGCAGAACCGGCAGGGCGTTGGCGTCGGCGAGGACGGTGCTCCGATGAACACTATTACCTCCGCGTCTGTCCCCGGTGCCGGGTGGCAGTCGACCGTCCGCAAGCTCCTCCCGGTCGAATGTGAGCGCCTCATGGGCTTCCCCGACAACCACACACGGATTTCGTGGAAAGGCAAGCCGGAAGAGGAATGCCCAGATGCTCCGAGGTACAAGGCATGTGGAAATTCGATGTGCGTGAACGTGATGGCATGGATTGGACGCCGGATTCAGGCCGTTGAGGAAGTTCGAGCCTCACGTGAGGCTCGTCAAGGGACAGACGAGAGCGTCACCTGTCATGAGAATGCTGTTGAAAAAAAAGTACAACCTCAGACTTGAGCATTTTTCCGCTGGCAACCCGCATTACCAGATCGGTGAACTCTTCATCCGTAGCGTCGAACTCGTATCCGTTCAGATCAAGGAACACGAGGGAAGCCATAGCGCCGACACGTTTGTTCCCGTCAAGGAACGGATGGTTCTCGACGAGGTGAAAAAGGTATGCGGCTGCCATCTCCGGGATAGTCGGATGCAGATATTCGCCGGAAAACGTTGAAGACGGCATTCCGATTGCCGATTTCAGCATCTCCGCACTGCGAAGTCCGTCCGACCCGCCGAAGTGGCGGATCTGATAATCGTGGATTTCGATGATTTCCGCGAAAGTCAGGAAGAGAGGTTCTTTGTTCAACGGGCGAGCTCCTCAAAGGTCTTGTTGAAACGCTTGCCCGTTTTCTCCACGGATTTGCGGAATTTGTTGTGGCGCACGGCATCCTGGATCGGAGTGAGAATCAGGGATTTCCCGTCTGTGATCATTTCGAATGCCGTGTCCGCGGTCGCGCCGAGCAGGCTCAGGATCGGCTTTTCGATGACGATTGCGGAACTGTTTCCGTGTTTGACCAGAGATTTAATCATGGTGTGCCTCCATTGGTAATACATTGTTACAACTAAAATACACCATCAAGCAGAAAAAGTCAAGGAGTTTATCATGTCTGAACACGAAAAAATCACAGAAACCATCGTCAAGAACGCATCCGGCCCGAAGTCCGCCGAGGTTGACGGACAGCGCATCGAGCAGCATTCGCTGAAAGAGCAGATCGAAGCTGACAAATACCTTGCCTCGAAGGATGCCGTGAAGCGCAGAGGGAGTGGGCTGAAGTTTTCCAAAATGACGCATTCGGGGGCCGTGTGATGTTCAAAACACTGAAGAACATGTTCCGTGCATCGAAACCTCCGGAACAGCATTTCCGCAAACCGGTCCGGGCAAGATTCGATGCCGCGCAGACCACGCGGGACAATGCGAAGCACTGGGCGTATGCCGACCAGCTCTCAGCCGACATGGAAGCCTCGCCGGAAGTGAGGCGAACACTGCGGATGCGTTCCCGGTACGAGGTGGCGAACAACAGTTATGCGCGTGGTCTGGTCCAGATGCTCGCGAACGACACCATCGGCACTGGTCCAAGGCTGCAAATGCTCTCCGCGGACGAAACGTTCAACGATGAGGTTGAGCGGGCGTTCATGAGGTGGGCGGAAGCGGTCCGGTTGGCCCCGAAGCTCCGCACAATGCGGATGGCTCGATGCCAGGACGGAGAGGCATTCGCGGTGCTGGCGACGAATCCGAAAGTCCGCAGTCCCGTCAAGCTCGACCTCATGCTGATCGAGGCCGACCGCGTGTCAGGCGGCATCAGACTCCTGGACGACGGTCAGTCCGTGGACGGCATCACGTTCGACGAGTGGGGAAACCCGACCTCGTACCGGGTGCTGAAATACCATCCGGGTGATGTGCGGTTCGCTACGGGCGACGAGGTCGTCGAGGTTCCTGCCGAGTGGATGATCCACATCTTCCGGCAGGACAGGCCCGGACTCCATCGCGGTGTGCCGGAACTGACCTCGGCTCTCCCGCTGTTCGCTCAATTGCGGCGATACAACCTCGCTGTCCTGAGCGCAGCAGAAGCGGCTGCCGACTTCGCCGCAATCCTCTATACGGATGCACCGCCGAGCGGAGAGGCCGAGGAAGTCGAACCGATGGACACCATCCCACTCGAGAGGAACATGATGTTAACTGTGCCCTCGGGCTGGAAGATGGATCAGCTCGACCCGAAGCAGCCTGCCGCAAACCATGCCGAATTCGTCAAGATTATTTTGAGCGAAATTGCCCGATGCGCCGTCACGACTTACGGAACTCTCGCGGGCGACTACAGCGGACACAACTACGCCTCAGGCCGCCTCGACAACCAGATCTACCACAAGTCCATTCTGGTCGACAGGTCCTTCTGGGAAACCGAGGTCTTGAACAGAATCTTCGAGGCATGGTTCCGGGAATATCTCCTGACCGAGAATCTTGTTCCGATTGAGGAAAGCCACACCTGGTTCTGGGACGGCTTCCCGCACGTCGACCCGAACAAGGAGGCGACCGCACAGGAACGCCGACTGAATAACCTCACCACGACCTTGGCGGCCGAGTGCGCCAAGGACGGCAGGGACTACCTGAGCGTGCTGAGGCAGAGGGCGAAGGAAATCAAGCTGATGAAATCTCTGGGGATTCCGATCCCCGGAGAAACCGCGAAAGAACAAAACAACACCTCAGAACCGGAAGAGTCCGGCGAGGAAGAAACACAAACAGTCGAGGAAACATGAGTGAATTCACACTGATTGAAGCGTCGGGCGAAGGTCGCCCGAAAATCGTCGGGATCGCGTATTCCGGTGGAAAGATGCCGCTGCCGGGCTGGAAGAACCCGGTCGTGGTGGATCTCAGCGGAATGGAGCTGCCCGAATCCGTGCCTCTGCTCGCGAACCATGAAAACCGGACGAGCGCCCGCGTCGGCATGGTGTCGGCGCATGTGAAGAACAACCAGCTCGAAATCACGGGCGAGATCATTTCGGACAGCCCGGAAGCCGCGGACATCGTTGCACAGAGCAAAGCCGGAGCCGACTGGCAGCTTTCCATCGGAGCCGACGTGAAGGAATGCGAGCTCGTCCGAAGCAAACGAGAGGTTAACGGACAGGAAATGGAGGGGCCGTTCTACCATGTCCGCAAGTCCGCTCTCCGTGAAGTGAGCGTGGTGGCCGTTGGAGCCGACGCGCACACGAGCATGAAAGTCACCGCAAAATTCGATCTTATCAACCCTAACCCCGAAGAGGAAGGAGTCCAAACTATGAACGAGAACAAAGATGTTGAAGCCAAGGCTGACGTCCAGCCTGAGGTCAAGCCCGAAGCGAAGCCCGAAGCGAAGCCCGAAGCGAAGCCGGAAATCAAGGCCGAGGCCAAACCCGAAATCCAGGCGGAAGCCAAGCCGGAGATCAAAGCAGAGGCGAAGCCCGAAGTGACGCCCGTCGACGTGGCTGCCGCTGCCCGCGATGCCGCCGCTGCCGCTGTCAAGGCCGAACGCGAACGTGTCGCGGCAATCCGCGCCATTTGCGACGGCGAGTTTCCCGAAATCGAGAAGGACGCCATCAGCGCCGGATGGACGCCCGAAGTCGTGACGAAGAAGGTGCTGGAAACCATCCGCGCCGAACGTCCCGCCGCCGACGTCCACATCTCCGTGAAGACCGAGCCGGAAGGCGATGGCCTCCGCAAGACCATCGAGGCTGCAATGTGCCTCCGTTGCGGCGTCTCCGCCGACGAGCTCGAAAAGAGCTACGGAGCCCAGACCGTCGAAGCCGGCATGAAGGAAATGGATATGCCGCTGAAGCAGCTCCTGATCGAGTGCATGAAGATGGACGGCATCTCCTACGGAACCAGTTTCGACAACGAAACCATCCGTGCCGCGTTCTCCAGCGTGTCCCTGCCGGGCATTCTGAGCAACGTCGCGAACAAGAAGCTCCTGCAGAGCTATGAAGCCCAGCCGATCATCGCCACCAAGCTGTGTTCCACCGGCGACCTCACGGACTTCAAAGAGAACGACAGATTCCGTCTGACCGACGTCGGCGACCTGCTTCCGGTCGGCGCTGACGGCGAGATCAAAGACGGCGGTGTCGTGGAAGAATCCGCGAAGAACCAACTCGACACCTATGGCAAAAAGTTTGTGCTGACCCGCAAGATGATCATCAACGACGACCTCGGAGCCTTTATGAAGGTTCCGACGGCGATGGGCAATAGGGCCGCTCGCCTGATCGACCAGCTGTTCTTCTCCCGTTTGCTGAAAAATCCTGTGCAGCTTGATGGCAAGGCTCTGTTCAGCACCGCTCACAAGAACCTGCTCTCCGGCGCGACCAGCGCACTGTCCTCCGACAGTCTGAAGAAAGCCATCCAGCTCTTCCTCGATCAGGTGGATGCGGACGGCCAGCCGATCAGCGTCGAACCTCGTTTCCTGCTCGTTCCGTCTTCCCTCAAGCATCTTGCCATCGAGCTCACCCGCGGTGCGACCTTCATCATGGCGGGCAGCGACAACACCATTCGTCCCGCGCTCAACAGCCTCGTTGATGAAAACCTGCAGGTCATCAGCTCCCCGTACCTCGCCAACAGCGCCTACGAAGGAGCCTCCGCCACCGCGTGGTATCTGTTCGGGAATCCGCACCAGACGGATACGTTCGAGATCGGGTATCTTCGCGGCAAGCGCACCCCGACCGTCGAACGCGGCGAAACCGACTTCAACACGCTGGGGCTCTGGTTCCGCGTCTATTTCGATGTCGGTGTCAGGGAGCAGGATCACCGCGGCATGGTCAAGTCCGTTGGCGCCGCCAATGGCTGATCTTCCCCGGAGGCGGGCTAAACCCTGCCTCCGAATCTCAACTTGAACTCAAACAGGAGAATTATCATGACTGCACGTTATGTTCAGAAAGGCGAGAACATCGACTTCCGCCCTGCCGATAATGTCAAGGCCGGAACCATTTTCCCGTTCAACGGATTTGTCGGCATCACCCGACTCGACATCCGAGCCGGTGAACTCGGCGCTCTCGCCGTGTCCGGAGTCTTCGAAACTCCGAAGGCGGACGAAGCCATCGACGTCGGAGACCCGGTTTACTGGGACGAGGCGAACGAAGTCGCCACGAAGCAGAAGACCGACATCTACCTTGGCACTGCTGTCTACAACGCCCAGGCGAGCGCGGAATTCGTCTATTACCTGCTCAATGCCTCCGCTTCTGCCGGCGCTGCCGCAGGCTCCGGGTCCGCCAGCGCGGCCATTGCCGACCTTGGTGCGCTCACCAGCGATTCGGGCTGTTCCGAATCCATGGCCGTGCTGAAGGAAAAAGTCAACGCCATTCTTGAAGCCCTTCGTTCCGCGGGTATCATCGCGGCCAGCTAAACACAATGGGACTGCTGGAAGAAGGCCAACTCTGGTTGACGTCCCAGCGGAACGCCTGGCTCTCCGTCCCTGTGGAATACCTCCGCAGGGATGGAGAGAGGCTCCGTGTTCACGCCACGCTCGGCCGGACGCTCTTCAAGGTCGAAAACTCCTACGGGACCACCATTCACGTTTATTCCCGTGACTTTCTGATCCCGGTCGAGATTCTGCCGAAAGACCCGCAGTCCGGCGACAAGATATTCTACGACGGCGTCGAGTACGAAGTACTCGCGCCGCAGGACGAGCCTGTCTGGCGTTGGAGCGGGACGATTCACCAGGTAAGACGAATCCACACGAAGGAGATCGGAAAGATATGAATGAAAACAAAGAAACCGTGCCGGACACCCGCGACCTCTGGCACGAAGTAAACCAGGCAAGGCTGGACATCGCGGAACTGCGCGGGATGATGAATATGCACTTCGGGAGGGGCGAACATCACTTTCCGCCCTGCAAACCCGCGGCCGACCTGCAGAAAATGATGGTTTCCACCCTCGGCGCTGCACTCATTGCGCTACTCGCCGCAATCGGGAACATTGTCATGGAGTTGCTGCGGAGATGATCGACAATATGGACTGTCTTGTTTTGAGCGAGGCGGTCGCCGCGTCGCTCGACGACTGGCATGCGAAACCTGCGCTTGCCCCCGAATTCACGCTTCGAGAGCTTGAGGAGCTGAAGGTTGTGGTCGTCCCTGTTGAGTTGAGCTACAAGAACATCACGCGAGCGCTCAAGGAACGCACGGTGAAGCTCCAAATCGGCTTCATAAAGAGGGCGAAGGACGAGGAGCTCGACGAGCTTCTGGCGACCGTCGAGAAGCTCGGAATGAGCTTTCTGAACAAGGAATTCTGCGGTGCGAAGTGCGTGGCGGTTGGATTCAACCCGATCTATTCTGCCGATGACCTTCGGGAGCGCCACCAGTTCACGAGCGTTATCGAGCTCGTTTTCCGCGACACATGCAGGCGGCTGGATCCGTAAAAAAACGACGCCCTGAAACCAGAGCGCCGTCAAAACTCATACGGGGGTGTCAGAATTACTTCTTGAAAGCATCCCAGTCAGCCTTCTTGACGAAAGCAGTCAGATTGCGGCCGTCCTTCGTGAGGGCCTTGAACGCATAACGGGTGGCCGTGCCTTTGCCGTACTTGACGGCTTTCGTGACTTCGGCGGTGACTTTCTTTTTCGCTTTGACGTCGTAGAAGCTGTGTTTCATATTAAACACTCCTCCGTTGGTTTGAGGTTAAGGGTTAGATAAATATAACCTCGTTTCCACCTCGTGTCAAGCGAAAAAAGTTATTTTCTCGCAAAAATACAAGGATTTACGCCAAAATGTCTGTAAAAATGCGCTTCGAGTTCGATTCGAGGCGACTTCTGGGGGCGGTCAGCAAGGCAAATCTGACATCCTTGCGGAGGGCGGGCGCGTATGTCCGGAAAGCGGCTCGGAACGCCGTCTTTAAGTCGAAACGCGCCTCGGAAAAGGGAACGCCTCCGCACACGAGACGCGGTCTGCTGAAACGCTCGATTCTGTTCGGCGTCGACAAAAGCCGGATGAGCGTGGTCATCGGTCCCGCCAAGAAATTCATCGGCGTGTCCATGACCGCTCACGAATTCGGTGGGATGTACCGCAGACGCCGCTACCCGAAACGTCCCCTAATGGGACCGACTTTGAACAAGACCGCGCCTCAGCTCCCGAAGCTGTGGGAGAACGCAGTCAAAAAACAGTGAAAGGTATATATCTATGGCCATCAAACTTGGTCTTGATGCAAAACTGTTCCGCGGAACTGCCGGGACTCAGGGGACGATTGAGGTCACGAACGTCAAGGACGTCTCCCTCTCTCTGGAATCTGGCGAAGCGGACGTCACCACCCGAAAGGCTAAGGGCTGGAAACTGAGCGTCGCCACGCTCAAGGAAGCCTCGCTCGAAATCACCATCCTCTACGACACCGAAGACGAAGATTTTCTCGCGTTCAAAACCGCCTATTTCACGAACACGCCGCTCTCGCTGTTCGTGACGGATGGCGATACCACGGCACACGGGCTGGACGCCGATTTCTCGGTCACTGGTTTTACGGTTGACCAGCCCCTGGAGGAAGCCGTCACCGTTAAGATCACCGCAAAACCGACTGCTTCCGACCGGGCTCCGGTCTGGGTGTGAGGTGAACGATGAAAACTTTCACCGACAACAAAGGCCGCATCTGGACGCTCGAAGTCACGGTGGCGACCGTCAAACGAGTCCGCGCTCTGTGCAGGGTTGACCTCAACAGTATCGTGGAGCTCGACAAGAACAACAAGCCGTCTGCCGAACTGCTCGAACGACTTTCCTCCGACCCGGTCCTGCTCGTGGATGTTCTCTACGCCGTCTGCAAACCTCAGGCCGACAAGCTCGGCGTCACGGACGAGGACTTCGGCGAGGCTATGGCGGGTGACACCATCGAACACGCGACCACAGCACTCCTGGAGGAAGTGATCAATTTTTTCCCGGAGTCGAAGCGGATGGTCATGCAGAGAATTCTGTCCGCCAGCCGCAGGTTCAGCGAAGCCGCAAGGAAGAAACTGGAAGCCGAGCTGAACGGCGAGTTCGAGAGTCGGGTGGTCTCCGAGCTGGATCGGTTGACCGGCTCATCTGGGACTGTGCAGGTATCTGCGGAGTAGACCCGAACGGATTCACACTGCGTGAACTCGTCCGAATGACCGAAGCGCGAGGTCGGTTCGAGTGGGGACAGACTGCATCCCTGATGGCTCTGATCGCCAATGTTCTTCGCGATCCGAAGAAGAGCAGGACCGTGAAACCATCAGATTTCAATCCGTACAACGCAAAACCGAAAACGAAAGCACCGATCAGCATCCTCAGAGACATCTGGTGTAAACAGGATTCTGCACAATCCTGATGCCGTTTCTGCATAAACCGCATGAGAAATTGTGCAGAAAGTTAGAATCAATTGTGCAGAAGAAATTACTTCTTGCTTTTCTGAAGTATCTCTACGAATTGTGCCGGAGTTACGACATATGGTTTTACCGGAAAATGACGTATGTTTCCGGTAACCAGCAAGGCATCTTCGGATTCCCTCTCCGACATCGTTACAGCATAGAAGCAACGGTCTTTTGGATCGGTGACTTCCGGATACTCCGAGGATGCATCGGCTATGTTCAAGCAACACGCAGCAAAACGTGTCAGAACAGATTCAGCTAATTCAGCAGAGATTTTGAGCTTCTTGCGAGAAAGCACTTCCCGATATTCGGCAAGGATTTCGTCGTTTACAAGAGGGATGGTTTCCCCGTTGAGAACGGAAAGAAGAACTGTCCCTGGATTTGAATTGAAATGCAGCAGAGCGGAAACCAGAACATTGGTATCGATTGCGGCGTAAATCATTTCCGGCGTTTCCTTACCGCAGCAATTTCAGCGTTGATCTCATCCAACGTAAGCTCGGATGTCCCATTCGTCTGAGCGATATCGGAAATCTTCTTCATTGCCGCAATTGCTTCCTCTGCGGTAGGAACCGTATTCAGTTTCAGGTTGAAGGGAACGCCTCGCTCCTGAACCAGTTTGTTCAGACTCATGCGAAGATAAGTCGAAAGATCAAAACCGAGCTGTGCGCAAAGATCGCTCGCCTGCTGACGGATGCTGTCGTCGATTCGGAATTGTACCAGAGCGTTTGCCATAATGAACCTCCTTGACTGTATGATGGGAGTTTGTTGTCTGCATGATAATATAATGCACGACAAATCAAAATGCAAGTAGAAAGAACGAAAAACCAGGTTTTTCTTTCAAACCAGACTGGAGATTATGAATGAGCACGGCAACGGGCGAAGTGAAGGCGGGACGCGCATACGTCGAAATCCTGCTTGACCAGACGAAACTGGAACGGGGCTTGAAGCAGGCCCAGCAGAAGATTAAAAGCTTCGGGTCTGCCCTGACGGGCATCGGCAAGAACATGCTCGCTGTTTCCGGGGTTCTGGCTGCTCCGATGGCATTTGCCACGAAGACGTTCGCCGACTTCGACGACGCCATGAGGATGGTTAAAGCCGTGTCGGGAGCGACCGAGGGAGAGTTCAAAAGACTGACCGAAGCTGCCGAGAAACTCGGACGCGAGACGTCCTATACGGCGAAAGAGGTTGCCGAGGGCATGACGGCTATGGGACGCATGGGCTTGAAGCCGGACGAGATTCTGTCTGCTGTTCCCGCCGTCCTGAGCCTTGCCCGTGCGACAGGAACCGAGCTCGGAGAAGCTGCCGAGATCGCCTCCAACAACATGCGCGTGTTCGGCCTTGACACCTCGAAGATGGCGAACGTCGCCGACATCCTCACTGCAACGGCAAACGGATCGGCACAGACTCTGACAGACCTTGCCGAAGGTCTGAAGATGGCGGGACCGCAGGCAGCGGCCGCGAACGACAATATCGTGAACGTGTCCGGCGCTCTCGGCGTCCTGGCTAACATGGGCATTAAAGGTTCCTTAGCTGGTACAGCCTTGAGAAAATCCTATTCGCAGTTTGCCAAAACGAAAGTACAGGACAAGCTCAAAGCAATCGGGATCGCCACGACGGACGCGAACGGGAATCTGAGGTCAATGCCGGATATCATCGCCGACATCGCGAAACATATGAACAAGCTCCCGACAGCCGAGAGGCTTGCCTTCGCCGAGGAAATCTTCGATCTTCGCGGCTCTTTGGCTGGGCTCCAGCTCGGTGGAAACGTCCAGCAGTTGGACGAGTTTATTTCGAGGCTGAAGAATGTCGGCGGTGTCGCCGACCAGACGGCGGCGGAGATGGATGCCGGAATCGGCGGTGCCTTCCGAATCCTCATGAGTGCTCTTGAGGGATGTCAAATTGCCATCGGGCGAGTCATCGGCGAGGCGCTGACGCCCTACATGAAACGCCTGTCTTCCACGCTGAACGTGGTCGCTGAATGGATCGCCGCGCACAAGGAAGTGGTCATCATGGCCGTCAAGGTCGTCGCCGGGATCGCCGCAGTCGGCGTTGGCATGATCGCCGCTGGACTTGCCATCAAAGCGATGGCTGTCGGCGTCGGTTTACTCTCGACCGTGTTCTTCCTGCTGAAAGCCGCTGTCCTCGCTCCGATGGTCGCTATCCAGGGGTTGATCGGCTTGTTCGGACTCCTGCAGACGGCAATGGTCGCCACGAAAGTCATTGCTCTGGCAATGTGGGCAGCAATCACATCTCCGGCATTTCTGATCGGCGCGGCCTTGGCTGCCGTGATTGCCGTTGTATGGGAGCTGACCGGTGCATGGGCGGCTTGCAAAGCCGAGGCAAGCGAGCTTGCTGAGGACGTTACGAGTGCGTTCACCTCAATCCGGGATATTGCCGGGCAGACGTGGGAAACCATCAAGACCGCTTTCATGTCCGGCGATTTGGCCGGGGCTGCACGGGTCGGCCTTGCCGCCTTGAAGGTCGCTTGGCTGACCGGGCTCCAACCGCTGAAGAAAGCGTGGGCTGGTCTGAAGATGTTCCTCGCCGACAGCTGGACCGTAATCGTCTACTCTATTTTGAAGCTCGGAAACAATCTCTGGTATGGGCTCCTCTACGGCCTTAAATCCATTGGCAACGCCATGCAGGATGCGTGGGCTTTCATCTGGAACGGCATCATTGCCGCATTCGAAAAGACCGTGCTGGAGATTCAGAAGGTCTGGATTAAGACGAAGGGCTTCTTCGACTCCGATGAAGAAGTAGATGCCGAAATCGCCCGCGTCGAACGAGCGTACAATGAACGGAAGAATGCCAGGGAGAACGCGAAATCTCAGGCATCCGCGCAGCGCAAGGCCGAGCTTGCGAGCATCAACGATGACTGGGACAGAGCGAACGCGAGTGCTGATGAAGCACAGACGCAGGAGATTCTCGAACACCAGAAAGCGTATCAGGACGCCTTGACCGGAGCCGCCGAGGAAATCGCCAGCGCACGAGCCGCCTGGCAGGAAGCAATGGACGAGGTCAAGCAGAAAGCTGCGGAGAAAGCCGAAAGGGTCGAGGAAATCCGCGAACGGACAGAAACCGCCGCCGAGGAGATGGAACGCTCCGAGGTCAAGATTCAGGAAATCTCCTCTGCCGGAGAAAAGTCGATGGGAGCGTGGAGTTCAGATGCTTTAGATGCTCTCCTCGGCGGCGGTGCGCAGGAACGGACGGCGAAGGCAACCGAGCAGATGGCGAAGAATACGCTCCAGACGAACAAGCTGCTGAAGCGGCTCGGGCAGGACAAGGCTCTGACCTACGGATAATACACCCCCTCTGCCTCAGGCTTTGGGTACGGGGAGCCGCGAGGCTCCCCAGTTTTTTCAAACTTTACAGGAGATTTTATGGCGGCAAAAGTCGAACAGAATTACAAGGAGCACGCTACCAGCATCGACCGCTGGGGACGATATACGTCAGTCGAAGTCCCGTATATCGTTTTCGATGCCGCGGACGAGGATGCCGCGCTGACTGCCGTCCTCAATACGGCCCCGAAGACGCTGCATGATCTCCCGCTGGATGCCATCGAGATCGACAGCCGCGAGGGCGACACCACGTTCAAGGTGAACGCGACTTATAAGGCGGAGAACAACACGGATTCCTACGGCGACGATGAGGAGGACGAGGAATCGACGATCAGTTTCGACTGCGGTGCCGGAACGAAGCATGTGTCGTTCGCTATCGATCAGCGAATCGCCTACGGCACGATTGACGCCGGAGGCGCTATCGGATGGAACGGGAAACACGGCACGGAGATGGAGATCGCCGGTGTCGACGTCCCGACCGCCGAACTAAGGGAAACGCACACGAAAACCATGCGCGTTTCGAGGCTGACGAACGATTTCATCCGGAAGGTGGCGGGCTTCGTTGGCAAGGTCAATTCCAGGACGTTCAATGGTTGGAGTCCCGGCGAAGCGATGTTCCTGGGCATGAGCTACAGCCGGGCGAAGAGCGCGAAGCACGTTTCGGTGACGTTCCACTTTTCGATCCAGCTGAACGAAACCAACGCGAAGATCTGCGGCCACTCGCTGGGCGAGAAAAAGGGGTTCGAGTACATTTCGGCCATCCCGAAAACGAGCGTGGAAGCGGATGTTCCGAACGTGGATATCGAGGCGGCGCACATCTCGCAGGTCGTCCAGTACGGTGATTTCAGAGAACTGGGGGTATAACATGTCATTTTATCCAGATGTCGCTCCGGGCGACAAATTCGTCCCGGATGTGAAACTGAGCAACGATATCCGGCATCTCGTCAACGCTGCTCATGGGTTTCAGGACTGCAAGCAGAAAGGTGTTCCGCCCGCCGCTGTTCGGGTGAGCGTGTTCAACGCGACAGAGGAGATAATCCCGGCGAACACAGCCGTAATTTTCACCTCGGACGCACCTCGCGGTGAAGTGCTGCCGATTAAACCGGCTCCGTCAGGGACAACGGATTTCGGCATCGTGAGCAAGGACCTTGCTCCGAACGAATCCGGAAGCTGTCTTCTGATCGGCACGGCGACTGTGACTTTGAGCGGAGGAAGCGGGAACTATGCCCAGCCGGGCAACGACCGGACATTTGTCCGGGCAAGCACGGGAAGCGCCAGAATTCTGCATGTCTACGGCGACAGCGCGGTCGTCCTGCTTGGATGCAACGGCGGAATCATGGCTCAGGACACCGAATACAATGGCCCCTTCAAGGTTGAATACATTTGCAAACAGCCGAACGGCGATCAGGTTGTGAGCGTCCATCAGGGAACGATCCAGTTCGGAGCGGGGTCTACGGACTTCCTTAGAACATTCACCTATACCGGCGGCCTCGTGACGGTTCCGTATGACACAGGCGGATATGTTTATCTTCAGGGGTATAAGACCCGCGAATATGCTCAGACGGACAGGGTATTTGTCGACTATATCATCAACGCGATTGGTACGAGCGCCATCAATCAAAGCAGACTGAACGAATTTACGACTCTTCTGGGCCGTTGTATCGGCGGGAAAGTCACCCAGGTTCAATCCGGCAACGTCATGATTCCAACGTGTATCGGACCGGGGTCCGGTCTGCATTACACGGCGGTCGGAAACAGCGGATATCATGGCCTCGCGCTGAATCCGGCAGTTGCGTACAGTGCTGGCGGGGTTTGCGTGACGTCAAATCTTGTGAACCGGCCTATGGGCGAATCCAATTATGTTCCAACGGCACTGGCTGTCGAGCATTTTGTTTCAAGCTGCGTGATGGACAGATGCCGCAGTCTGATCAATGCAAACAACCTTTACGATCCGTTCCAGTATGAATACGAACACTCCGATTTCTATCCTCCGTACCGGCCGACCGTTACCGCGGATATAACGAGTTCGACTAGTGGGGCAGTCGTTCTGACGGCCTCATTCACTGCTGATACTGAGAAAGGGGAGTATTCCAAAGACGGCGGTTCGACTTGGCTTCCGTATCCGTCGAGCGGCGGCGTTTCAATAACTTCGAATGCCATCGTGTACTTCCGAGGCATTGATTCGAACGGAAACCAGTCGCCGGTGATGCAGTACGGTGTGAGCAACATCAGTCTGGAAGACCCGCAGATCCCGACAATTTTCGCAAATACAACGTCCCCGACAACAGACCCGGTTCTCGTAACGGCAAATTTTTACGGTGGCGGAATCAAAGCAAACGAATACAGCCTGGACGGCAATACATGGCTGTCCTATCCGCGAGGCGGTGTCACAATGGAGTCGAACGGAACAGTGTCGTTCCGTTCTGTCAACAGCGCAGGGCGCTCGGCATCCCGATCCTACCGGGTCAACAATATCGTCAGTTCATCCTCAACATGAAGGAGAGAAGAAATCCATGCAGGAACACATTATCTATCTTGACGCGCACGAGTCGGTCGCAGTCGTGCGGGACGAGAAAAACATGAGGTCGCTACCGCCTCCCACGCTCGTGCGAGGGACGGCCTGCGTCCTCAAACTGCGACTTTTCGCCGAGCGGATCGGCACGACTCCGTATCCCATTGCAAACCTCTATGACGTCGTGAGCTGGCAATGGGCTATGGACAGTGATTTCTGCGATCGAAGCCCGCACAAACTTGTCGCGGACAGCGCCAATATCGAGCTCAATTCCGTTCAGGAATTCCGGGATGGCATCGGGCGGGCCTACACGCAGATCACGATTCCGATGCCTTCGATGGAAACAGGCGAGCTTGCCAGATGGCTGGGCTCCGAGCCTGTTCGAGCAGGACTGACCGGAGAGCTGACGGGATTTGATGCTACCGGCTCCCCGATCTACATCCTGCAGATCGAAGGGTTCAAAATCCGAAACCGCATCGTGGCCTCGGCGGCTCCGCCCACGTCCTCTTCGTGCGCTGTGTCGGGCGTCACGCTTGAACAAATCCAGCAAATGATCAACCAGGCCATCGTCAATGCAGGCGGGAACAGTTCTGGCGGGAACAACAGCTCCTCCGGCGACAGCGGAGGCAATTCGAGCGCTGGCAGTGGCGGCAACAACAGTTCGTCCGGCTCTGGCGGGAATAACAGTTCCAGCGGTTCTGGCGGCAGCTCCGGAGCCTACGAGAACGAGACCGGCGGCGCCATCAGCGAAGACATCACCTACGACATTCTGTAACCGCGCATATTGCGCACAAACCATTTTAACAGGAGGAATCCTATGGCCAATCAGAAAATCCAATTGAAAAGCGTGAATGGGAACAAGCTGTTCCCCCGCACAAGCATCAACAACATCGTGGGTGAGGACTACACGACCGTCGTCTC
The DNA here is from genome assembly GCA_902778895.1 of uncultured bacterium. Taxonomy (GTDB): domain Bacteria; phylum Verrucomicrobiota; class Lentisphaeria; order Victivallales; family UBA1829; genus UBA1732. Next base: position 24,216 of record CACYZF010000012.1, on the reverse strand, counting down.
CATCCCCGTGCTGGACGGCACCGGCAAAATCAAGGCGGAGAACCTGCCGAGCTTCGTGGACGATGTGATCGAGCTCGTCGCGGTCAGCGAAACGGCTCCCGCCAGTTGCGCCGCAGGCGACATGTACTTCAACTCCGGCTCTACGAACAAGAAAATCTACACCGCCACAGCGGCCAATACGTGGGGAACCACCGGCGTCGAACCCGAAAAGAGCAAAATTTACGTCAACATCGCCGACAACAAGACCTACCGCTGGTCTGGCAGCACGATGACAGAAATCGGCAAGCTGCCGGCCATCGCGACCACCATTCGCGTGTCCGGCACCGCTGACGACAATCATGTCGCGTCCGAGAAAGCTGTTCGCGATGCCCTCGTCGCCGCAGGAGCTTACACGCTCCCGGCTGCCACGTCGTCTGAACTCGGCGGTGTCAAGGTCGCCGCCGTCGCCACCTCTGGTCTGAACAATGCGTCCGGGAGCATCAGCCTTGCCACAGCCAGTGCCTCCCAGCTCGGCGGCGTGAAAATCGGGTCGAACATTTCCGTCAGTAACGGCGTGATTTCAGTTGCCGAAAGTACCAATTCCCAGAAGGGTGTCGTCCTCACGAAAAGCACCGTTGACGGCAACAACGCCTCCCTGTCCGCCACCGACTCCGCAGTCGGGACTGTCCCGACCGTGTGGGCCGTTGAAACCGCCCTGAAAGCGAAACAGGACAAGCTCACTGCTGGTACGGGCGTCTCCATCTCGAACGGCACGGTCAGCGTGGCCGACACGGTCATCTACGAGGTCGTCTCCTGACCCCGAACGCTCCTGATTCCGTCCGGCATCCGGCCGGACGGGACACATCTCACCTCAACTTTTAGGAGAACATCTCTATGGCAAATAAGAAAATCCTGCTGAAGTCGACTGGCGGAGACGCGCTATACCCACGCACGTCTATCGACAACCTCGTGGATGCTGTTGGCAGCACAGTATCCGTCAGCGTTCCTGTCCTCGACTCCAATGGTAAGCTTGATGCATCCTACCTTCCGAGCTATGTGGACGACATCATCGACTTGAAAGCAATCACCGGCACCGCGCCGACCTCCTGCGCGGTCGGCGACATGTACTTCAACAATGCCAGCGGCAACCTCAAAATCTACACTGCAACGGCAGCCAACACATGGGGAACGACCGGAGCAACGCCTGAGGTCGGCAAGATTTACGTCAACCTCGCAGACAGCAAAATCTACCGCTGGTCCGGCTCCGCGATGGTCGAGATTTCGAAGCAGGTCTCGACGGTCACGAGTGTTCGAGCGACCTCGTCTGCTCTCGATACAGTTGTCCCGACCGAAAAAGCTGTCGCCTCCGCCCTCGCGGGCAAGGCGGCAAGCTCCCACACGCACAGCATTTCCAATGTTTCCGGCCTGCAGGACGCCCTCGACGCCAAGCAGGGAACTCTGACCGCAGGGACGAACATCAGCATCTCGAACGGCACGGTCAGCAACACCTACAGTTATTCTCTGCCGACCGCTTCGAGCTCGACCAAAGGCGGGGTGAAGGTCGGTTCCGGTCTGTCCATCTCCAGCGAGGTTCTGTCCGTCAATACCGGCTCGGCCTCGGCAAAAGGCATTCTGCAGGTCGATGAGACCGCATCCAACGGCATCAAGATCGCCGTGACCAGCGGCACCATCAGTGCCGTCGCCGTCCTCGGTTCGACCGCATCGGCTGGCCCCGTCCGTCTGGCAACCACCACGGAAGCCACGACTGGAACGAGTGAAGAAGTTGCCGTCACCCCGAAGGGACTGAAAACTGAGCTCGACAAAAAGGCGGCCTCCAGCCACACCCACAGCATCGCAAATGTCAGTGGCCTGCAGGACGCTCTCGACGGCAAGCAGGGAACCCTGACTGCGGGAACGGGCATCAGCATCAGCTCCGGCACGGTCAGCTGCACGTACAGCTACTCCCTGCCGACTGCCAGCTCGTCCGTCCTCGGCGGCGTCAAGATCGGAACGAACATCAGCATCAGTTCCGGCGTCATCAGCGTCGCCAACGGTAGCACCTCAGTCAAGGGCGTTGTTCAGCTCGCTACCGTTGCCGAAGCAACTGCCGGCTCCATTGAGACGAAAGCCGTCACCCCGAAAGGGCTGAAGACTGAACTCGATAAGAAAGCCAATACGAGCCACACGCATGCCATCTCTGACGTCACCGACCTACAGGATGCGCTGGACGGTAAAGCCGGAAGCAGCCACAGCCACGAAATCTCGGATGTCTCCGGCCTGCAGAGCGCTCTCGATGGCAAGCAGGGTACTCTGACCCCTGGCACGAATATCAGCATTACGAACGGAACCGTCAGCTGCACCTATTCGTATTCTCTGCCTGCGGCCACCACCTCGGCACGAGGTGGCGTCGTGGTCAGCACCACAGCCTCCAACGGTGTCGCCCTCGCGATCAGCTCCGGTACGGTCAGCGTGGCCGCCACTGCGGCATCCACCACGGCAGTCGGTACGGTCCGCCTCGCCACAACCACGGAAGCAACCACCGGAACGAGCGAAGTGGTCGCGGTTACCCCGAAGGGGCTGAAGACCGAGCTCGACAAAAAGGCGAACAGCTCCCACACGCACAACTACCAGGCCGTGCTTACGGCAGGAAACGGCATCGCGATTTCGAGCAACGTGATCTCCGCCGACATCACCACCACTGCTTCGAACGGCGTCGCTCTCGCGTGGGATGGATCGACCGACAACGCGAAGAAGATCAAGGTCACGGCAACCGCCGCGACTGCTTCTGCTCGTGGCACGGTCATCCTGGCCTCCACGACCGAGGCGACCACCGGCACGGACACGGCGAAGGCCGTCACCTGCGCTGGCGTCAAAGCGGCGCTCGACAACCGTCTCGCATCCTACATCACCTACGAGGAACTGGCTTAAACCCCGAACCTCATTTGTGCCGGGGACTTGTTCCCCGGCATGTTTGAACTCAAATCGAAAGGTTTTCTATGGCTGAGAATAAGAAAATCTTACTTAAGTCCTCGGCTGGAGATAACCTGTATCCACGGGCATCTCTCGACAATCTGGTGGATGTCGTCGGCGGCACGACAGCCGTGCATGTTCCGACACTGGACAGCGACGGACGTATCGAGAGCAGATTCCTGCCGACCGGGATGTCTTTGCTGGACAGCGACGGTCGCATCGACAGCCAGTATCTCCCGCCAGATTTCTTTCCTCCGGCAGCTCGTGTCACGCTGAGCGGAACAGTCTATGTTTCGTCCGGCGCTTTGCTCCGGGATGCGGAAGAAACATCCGGTTTCATCCGGGTCCTGAGCGGAGGCAGCGCGAAACGGATTACCGTCACATCCGGCAACTTCACGGTATCATCCGGTGGTGCCGCCACGGACATGACCTGGAACAGTCCGGGCATCATGTACATTCCTGGAGGCCACGTTCAATATGTGGACTGCCGGAAAGGCAGCATCGAAGTGCAGAAAGGCGGGCATCTGGAACACGTGACGGCAAACACGGGATGTCTCCTGTTCGTTTCATCCGGAGGAACGGCCACCAATATCGTGGAGTACGGCGGATACGTTCGTGTCCCGACCGGGGCTGTCGGTCAGTTCGAGCAGACTGTGATCCCGGATTTGGTTCTCTCGGCATCTCAGTCGGCGACGATCCACAGCGGGAACCATGTCAGCAATGCCACCATTTCGAGCGGAGGTTCGCTTCATGTCTTCGAGGGCGGACAGCTGACAGGACAATGCACCGTTCTGAATGGCGGAAGTATGGTTATGTACCACGAATCCATTTTGGATTTTCGTATTGCGGACATATCTCCCGGAGAAGTGCCGAGATTCAACGATATGACAAAAATCACGAAGAGCGGCAACGCCACCGTCACATACACGCTAACGGTAGCAGAGGATCAGCCATCTGGGGATTATGCCCTTGGAGCGAATTGCTCTTCGTGGTCTGTTCCGTTACAGGTACGGACCGAAGACGGAACGAACATCGGCAGTCTCGAATTGAACAGGACTCTTTCGGTAAACGGCATGGTATTCGCTTTGTCCGTAAAGGAAAATGTCCTTACCGTGTCCATCAGTCGGCTTTAACATACTCCTCAGACGGAGAACAACATAGGAATTCTTACATGGCAGACAAGAAAGTTCAAATCAAAAACACTGGCGGGGACGCTCTGTATCCGCGGACATCCCTCGAAAACCTTGTGTCGGTTGTCGGCAGTACAACGCATGCGTTTCTGTGGCTGAACGAGATTACCGACAATCCGTATTCTGACCCCGAAGTCGGAAACACCTACTTCTCTCCCACTGAGCAGAAGGTGTATCAGTGCGTGACCCTGGGAACATGGGCTGGGAAGAAGACTATACCGTGGGACACCAATACGCTTTTCCTCCTGGCTGACGGGATTTACAAATACGTTGGCGGCGAGGACACTCTGCGCCCGGCGATCTTCTCTTTGGTCGACAACTCAGCCACGAACGGCGTTTCCCTCCAGGGGGGTACGAATGGCATCACCATGAAGGCGATCGCGTCTTCCGCAACCGCAAACCAGTTCGGCACGGTGAAAACCGATGCGACTGTCACCAACGGCGCTTCCCTCGTCAACACGAATGGATCGATCAAAGCAACAGTCTCCTCGGCCACGACCACCCAGCTCGGTACGGTGAAAGTCACGACTACCGCATCCAATGGTGTTGCTCTTGCCATCACAAACGGTGCAGTCAGCGCAACGCAGACCTTCGCCACAAATGCAGAAGCCTCTGCCGGAACAATTACCTCGAAAGGGGTCACGCCCGCAGGCATGAAGAATGCCATGACGTGGACCGCTATTCAGGACAAAGGCACATCGAATACGGTGACACTGGCTCCGGGCGGAGTGTTTAAGGTAGCACCGACTGGTACTCTTACGCTCAGTGCTGGCACCATCGCCTCCGCAGGTGCTTATGGTGCGGATGCCAGACTTGAAGTGTATGTCGGAAACAATCCGGTTTCGGCTGTGTCTCCGCTCATCCTGGCAGACTCTTTGACACCCAACGCGGGAAACAACTGCGTTGTCAAATATCGAGGCGGGTTTGCTTACCTGTACAAGGAAGGGGCAGAAGCAGGTTATCCTGTGACCGTCTCAGCAGGGGCATCCACCTTGTCCGGCACACTGGCCTATGGTGTGGCGAATAGCAATGGCTGGATCGTCATTCCCGAAGGAATGTCTGAGCCGGGACGTGTCGTTGACGGCGGTACGATGACGCTGAAAAAGAACACGAATATTATCGGAGCCGGGTCCGACACCCGTATCTCCGGTACGTTCAACACGAGTTCCGGCTATCTGAACCTCACCAATGTCAATCTTTACAGAGTTGCAATGACAGGTAACAAAGCCATAACATTCGGCGGAACCTGCTATCTCGAAGGGACGGGTTCGGATCTCGTGACAAGCGGTCCGACAGGGTCGGGCGGTGCTTATGTGAGTATCGGGCAAGGTGCCAGAATCGAGGGACTCAAGGGTGAAGGGCGCATAACGCCTTGCATCAACCTGAACAAACACTGGCTGAAGGCATCTGGCGGGGTTGCCGTAGAGAACGCTTATATCTACAACGGATTCAGCTACGATGATGAACCGATGTTCATGGGGGATATGAACCTGTCGAGCGTGACAATCACCAACTGTTCGGCAACGCAGAGCGGCATGCTTATCCGTACCGAGGAAGGAGACAGGGCCAATCTTACGGACTGTGTAATCACTGGCTATCAGGATGACTGCAGGGGAGCCTTTGTTCAAATCGATGGGGAAAGCTACCTCAACATGAGCCGTTGTTCTATTGTTGGCAATAGCGGCGGAACCGTTTCCGAAGAAGGGCCAATGCATTTATATGGTTATACCACTGCCGATTCCTGCACGTTCGCAAGCAATGCAATTACTGCGTCTGCAGGCAATAACACGCATGGCGGGGTGGTATGGATTGGGTCGTCGGGCGGTCTCTTCACCAACTGTGACTTTACAAGCAATACGGGCTCGAAGGGCGGCGTTCTTTACATGGGAGCAGGAGGTGCAAATTATCCTGACTCTGGAGGACGTGGCAAGTTTGTTGACTGTCGGTTCACCGGCAATATCGCTGCGTCCGGAGGTGTTCTCTACGCTGAAGGCAATCTTGGCAGCACAGACCCCAGCATTCAATTCAGCAGATGTGTGCTTTCTGGCAACACGGCAACGCTCGGCGATGTGGCCTGCCTCAACAATGCATCTGTGAGATTCGAGGATTGCATTATTGGTGGAGCGATTGTTGCGATTCCCGGTCCCGGCATAAACAACGTAGTCACCGACTTCAAAGGAACGCAGATTATATTCGCCGGCTCCAACCGTTTCGATGGTGTGATCTCGCAGGGGGCTGGCGCTTCGGCAACGGTTTACATCTCGTCCGGGGCTGTGCTTGACTTAACAAACGTGACGACAGCCACTGTTATGTCCGCAGCCAACATCATTGTCGGTCATGGTGAACCCGGAGATTATGACCTGAATCCGTGGACAATGGGCGGCTCCGCCACCATCATCACCAGCAATGCGCGCAAGACAATCTCCGGTTCCGGCACGAAACTCACAAGCTCCGGTACGCTGACAACGACATAAAGGAGGCATAATCCATGAAACTTTACACCATCGACGGGCAGACCTTCAAGGCTCTGCCCGATCCGTATCTGAACATGAGCCCCATGACGGAAGAGCTGTTTGAACAGCTTGGCGGCGTCATCACGGATGACGGTACTCCGACTCAGGAACAGGAGTTCGAGGCGGCCTGCGCATACTTCCGAGCGATTTGTGCCGCCATCGGCCAGTTCATCGGGGATGAAGACTTCCACGGCGGTCTGGATGAAATCCCGCTGTTTGACCAGTCCGAGGCAGTGGCGAACAACCCCGTTCAGGCACTCATGCTTTCGCAGCGACTCAGCTGGGCAAATGAACAGTGCATCATGCGTGGCGCGAAAATCGGACTCGGCCAGCCCGCCTGGTGGTACAGATGCTGGGAACTGGCCGGGCTTGACCTCAGGAACGTTTAACACACAGGAGGATTGACATTGACTTCCATCGAAACTATCATTGAGCTGTACTATCAGGCTCAGAAGTTCCATCTTGAAAACACGGACATCCTCGAACGGTACTCGTTTGAGGACCTGGCAAAGATCTACAACGGCATCGGTCCCGATTCGTTCCCGGAGTGGCTCCGCAAGGTCATTTCCTCACTGCACCCCAGCCTCGCTCCGGCCGCCCTGATCCACGATGTCGAGTGGCACGAGAGCGACAAGACACGGGATTCCTTCTCCGAATCCAATGCCCGCTTCAAACGCAACGGCAAAGCCGTCGCCAAGTGTTCCTTCTCGTTCTTCAACCCGCGTCGCTACATCGTCTGGAACCAGGCACGGAGATTCGGGAACTACTGCGAACTCTTCGGGTGGGCCGCGTGGTGTTCTCCGTGCGAATGCCCGATCTGCGAAAAGGCTCGAGCTCAGGCAAAGGCGAATGGATGAGCTCCTCAGCCTCGCCGTCGTGTTCATCTTCGGCTTCGTGCTGATTGTGCTGTTCCTGCTCATCGGGGCAGCATTCTTCACTATCAACCATTGAAAGGAATCCCAGAAAATGAAGGAAATCTTCCTCACCATCGGAATCCCCGTCCTGCTCCTGCTGACTGCATGTTCGCACAACGTCGTGACCTACGGTGACGGCATCGGCTTCGACATGGGCGTCGATCCCGAACATTTCTCGGCTTCGTTCACTCTTCGCTACGGCAAGACCCTCACCGCCGTCACCCGTGACAACGTTGAAATCGAACTTGCCGGGAAAGCCAATGCGGACGGTGTCCAGGCATCCGATGCCACCACCAATGTCGGCACTGACGGCAATCTCCGCGTCAAAATTGGACGGCAGATCAACGGATATGCCGTCGACCTCGTGGAGGCCGGAGCGGATGCGGATAAGGTGGTCGATGCGCTGACCGACAAATAAGCAATCCAAATTCCCGGCTACGCCTCCGACTGTTTCCAGCCATGCGCAACCTTGCCGGGCTTTTTTCTTCCGTCAGGCCTGTCCCTCGGTCAGGCTTGACGGATTTTTTTTAGCTGCTACGACAGGGGATGCAACTATTTCTTTTTGAATCTTTCGTTAGTCTGAATAAGGATACCGGCAAAATAAAGAATCAAAATAATTCCCGCAACCCCTACAGTGACTGAACCATGATAGAAGCCCAAAAAAGAAACGACTGCGAAAAAAAGGAATAGACAAATCAGCCAAATTAATGCACCGGTATTAGACTCCATGATTGCCTCCATGTTACCCAAAATATACACTGGCGTTCAAGTTTTTGCAAGTACACAAACCCGTTTTTATAAAAAACCAGGCTTCGTTCTCTTCAACACGTTGCCAAAGGTCGCAGACTTTGGGCTATGTTTCGCGCAAAGTATAAACGATTGGATTAGGGGCATCCTGCCCAGGGGCCAACCTCGGCTCAAAAGCCGTAACTTCGCATTCTTTGGCATAAATCGAAACGGACCTGGCCGAGCAAAGGCTTCAATTTTTACTCCTCATTTTTTCAGAAAAACCACTTGTCTTTTCTATAAAAACATAACCCGGCAAAACTCACGGCGACTTTGCCATTTTCTTTTCTCGAATCTTTTTTCGATATTTCTTCGGAAATCGACTTGACTTTCTGTTTTTCGCATTACGGGAGAATGTTCGATAATTCTTTCGTTTTCGACTTGACATATTTCTATTTCATGCTCTGCCAAAAGATCGCCAAAATTGACAATCCAAAATACACTCACTTCCTGCACGAATAAAAAGCGATTAATAATCGATATTTAATCGAAAAACGACTGGCTATTAACGATTTTCACGCTTAATTAAATGGTGTAGAGCGGCAAGGAAGGCCGAGCCGCGAACGAACCGAAAACGCCAACCAAGACGGAGGCACAAAATGGACGACGAAAAAGTCATCAGAGACCGCGAGACCGGCGAAGAGCTGAGCCTCATCGAAATCAGAATCGAGTACGCAATCCTGAAAGGCCTGGGGGAAACAGAAGCCGAGACCTTCGAAGATTACCTCACCAACATCACCGCCCCCAACGGAACATGCGAATGGATAGCAGACGGCGAGGAGTGGCACAAATGCGAATGGTGCGGAGAAAACTTCCCCGAAAGCGAACTCCAAGAAGAAATCGACCTCGGCTGGCTCTGCCAGTCCTGCATCCTCGGAATCTGGAGTCGCGGTGAAGAACTCTACCTCAAAGCCTGAACATCAAACGGGAGCCCGCCGAACGGCGGGTTCCCAAAACCACAAACGGAGAACAAAATGAAACAGGAAAACATCGACAAGCTGACCGCAAGAGTCCACAAGAAAATGCTCCACCTCGAAGGAATTATGAAAAGACTTGAGATGCGAAGCGCGGACGGTTTTATGGACGACCTCGCAGAAGCCATGTGCAAGATTCCCGATAAGGATTTGGACAAAGGCTGGAAACTCTACAGAAGAGGGATGAAGCTTGCGACCGACCTTGTCCTGATAAAACTTGAAGAAAAAATCAAGGCGGAATATCTTAGCCGGGCGACCGCGAACGATGCCATACTGAAAGAATGGGCAAAAAAAGTTGCCAGGCACTTCGTGAACGAAAGGGGCAGCAAATGTCCGAACGCGAACAATCTCGAAAAAGCGGTCGAAGCAGAAGTTTACAATGTGATCAGGAAACACCTCGGATTCGAATAATCCGGAACCAACGCCCGCGCGACAGCGGGCTATTTCTGCACACAGAGGGCTATGTGTCGCGTGATACGTCGGATAGACCTATTAGAAAATGCGACCACCTATGTTAACTCGGCCAAATCGGCATAACTGGCCCTTGATTGGCAAAATCGAAATTCAAGACGGCAGAGCAAAGTGGGATTATTCTTTTTTGGATATTTCCCGAAATAAAACTTGACTTTTCGAAAAAAAGCGGAACAAATCTTTCTTCGATAAATCCTCCGAATCCGACTGGATTTATCCAAAAACGCGAAATGTTTATTTCTTCGGTCTTTTTTCTGATTTCGATTTGACATTTCCATTTTTCCTCAATTTGAGCATTGCGCAGGGTGCTTTTGTTTTTTATCGAACTATTAACGCTTTTTCTTCATAAAAGGACTGGCTATTAACGAAATCCACGCTTAATTAATAAGCGTAGGGCGGCGGGGAAGCCTGCCGCAGAGAACCTCAAAACAAACAAAGCCAACGAACGGAGGCAAACATGAAAAAGAAAATGCCGAGACACGATGAACAAGTCGACGCGATGATGCAGGTCATCTACCTGATGGACGCAGCATACGCCATCTACAGAGCAACCTACGGTGAGGACCCGGTTACCCCCGAAGAGGTCTCAATAGCCATCGGATGGCATCCGGGGAAACGGGAATGGATCAGCGACAAGCCGGATATCGCGAAGGCCCGCGAACACCTTGAAAGGATGCTGAACAACAGGTGGTCAAACCGGGTCGCACCTCTGCAAACCGCGTTCAGAGACATCCTGACCCTTGCCAGGCAGAGACTCAACGAAACGGACTGGAGACCGTGCCACTGTGCATCCTGCAGAGAAGATAGAAAAAGTTGACATAACATAAACCAACGCCCGCGCGACAGCGGGCTTTTTCTGCTCGCTTGAGGCTATGTGTCGCGTGACGCTGGCTTTCGACCTATTAATAAATGCGATCCCCTATGCAGAATCGGACAAATCGGCATAAAAGGCCGTTGTTTGGCGAAATCGATTTTGAAGAAGACTGAGCAAAGCGGGATTATTCTTTTTCGGATATTTCCCGGAATAAAACTTGACTTTTCGAAAAAAAAACGAAACAAATCTTTCTTCGATAAATCTCCCGAATCCGACTGGATTTATCCAAAAACGTGAATTTTTTATTTCTCTGGTCTTTCTTCTGATTTCAACTTGATATTTCTCTTTTGCCTCATTCTGAGCATTGCGCAGGGGGCTTTGTTTTTATCGGACTATTAACGCTTTTTCTTCATAAAAGAACTGGATATTAAACAATTTCACGCTTAATTAATAAACGTAGGGCGGCGGGGAAGCCTGCCGCAGAGAACCTCAAAACAAACAAAGCCAACGAACGGAGGCAAACATGAAGAAAGCTGAAAAAATCGCAATCGCAACAAAAATCGTCCGGGAAGAAGTCAAGCCCTGGGAACTCGAAATCACGGGAAGTGGGACGCCAGGGAAACCATTCCGAATCGAAACAAACGGCAAGGCCTGGGGTGATGGCTGGAGTGCCGCGGTAATCTGCGAGAAAGGAAAGATTACCGATGTCGATGGTTCCGGCCGCTACCAAGACATTGAACGGAATGTGAAGTGGGTTAAGGACGTGGCCGAGAAACTCATCAAGGCGAAAATCAGAAACTTCTCACTGTGCGTGTGCTGGGACTGATTAACCCCAAACTGCATGCCCCGCATAATCGGGGCATGCCCTTTTATTCCTTTATTTCCCGGAATTAAACTCGACTTTTCGAAAAAAGAAGAATGAATCTTTCTTCGATAAATCTTCCGAATCCTGCCTGATTTATCCAAAACTGCGGAATTAATAATCCTTCTGGCTTTCTCCGCTTTTTGACTTGATATTTCTCTTTTACCTCATTCTGAGTACGGGAAAACGTTTCTTTTATTTTATCGAAATAAAAATGCTCTTTCTTCATAAAATTACTGGCTATTAACGAAATCCACGCTTAATTAATAAGCGTAGGGCGGAAGGGAAACCAACCGCAGAAAACCTCAAAAAAACAAACGCCAACGAACGGAGGCAAACATGAAGCAAGAAACCAAGAACAAAGTGAACGCGGCCGCGTGGCTCGACATGACCTACCTCGAAGGAATCATGAAAAGCCTGAAGATGAACATCTCAGACGGATTCTTCGATGATGTCGCGGAAATCTTCAGCAGAGCCCGTGACCTGAACGAATCGCAGGCATGGGAGTTCTTCAACGAAACAATGCGAGTCGTGTCGGACATCGCGACGAAAAAGCTCGCGGAGAAAATCGAGTTCAGATACCTCAAACATACCGATGGTGAAACTGTTGATGGGCTGAAAGAGTGGGCAGAAAACGTGGCCTTCTACTTCGTGAACGGGATGGACGATGTGCGTCCGACAGCAGACACTCTTGATGCAACCATCGTCGAACAGGTCTACAAGGAAACCGAAGAACTTCTCGGGTTCACTGAATAAAACAGTCTCGGCCCCGCCGCGAGGCGGGGCATCCCCATCGGAGCACTGAATATGAAACGGAAAATCATCAAGTACGAAAAACGGACATTCCGGCGTGTGACCAAGACAGAAGCCCTGACTGCCTACATGGCAGGTCGAGACGTTATCATCTGCCCGTGCAGACTGAATCCGGAAAAAACTTGGAAATATCAGGTTTGGAACCGGGAATGGCGCAAAGAGTTTGTGATAGATGAAATCGGCGTCAGAAACGATTTCCTCGGTCTCGTGGACTCGTTTGCATATTACGTTTGCGGCGCAAAGGCCGGACTTTACATGTCATACTACATAGAAGCAACCGAGTAATTTCGATATGCGCCCGTCGGCAATGGCGGGCTTTCCCCGCTCAATTTGGGCTATCTGTCGCGTGACACAGGCTTTCGACCTATTAATAAATGCGACCCTCTATGCAGAATCGGACAAATCGGCATAAAAGGCCGTTGTTTGCCAAAATCGAAATTGAAGAAGGCAGAGCAAAGCAGGATTATTCTTTTCCGATATTTCTCGGAATTATTCCGAAAAAAGATTGGATTTTTTGAAAAAAACATATTCGAAGAATCTTTGTTTTTTCTTCTGAAAATCACTGGATTTATTCAAAACTGAGTTACAGAATCTTTTTCCGTTATTTCTTTGCTTTTCGACTTGACTTCCGCTTGATTCATGCTCGGAAGAATTAATCATCTTTCTTTGCTTTTCGACTTGACTTATTCTTTGTTCATGCTCCGACCATCTTTCGTCACTGATTAGACATATTCCATTTCCCTCAAACTGAACAGGCATAAAAAAGCGATAAAAACCGCTTTTTATTCGTTAATCGACTGGCTATTAACGAATTATGCGCTTAATTAAGTAATGTCGAGCGGGCGGCACGGGCCGCCTGCGAACAAAACGAAAAACTCCAAATGACGGAGGCAAACATGAGCAAGACAAACATCAAGCTCAACCTGGAAGGAGTGGACAGCAATGCGTTCTGCATTCTGGGCCACGCGATGCGCGCACTGAGACAAAACCACAAGATGGACCTCTGGGATGAGTTCCACGCCGAAGCAACCTCCGGCGACTACAACAAACTCCTCTGCGTGGTGGCCGACTGGTTCGACGTCTGCTTCGGCGACGAAGAGGAAGACGACGAGTACGAGTTCGAGGACGAACACGAGGACGAAGACTGAACCCCAAACCGCATGGCCCGCGAAAGCGGGTCATGCCCTCCAAGGAGACCGGAACATGGAAATCCGAATCAAAGGTTACAAACGCAACGGCGTTGGCTACTATGTAAAGCTGAACTGGCATCGCGACCCGGTCGAGGCGGGGATCGGCAAAGGCCGTATCGACAGGCTTGAAATCCGCAAAAGCGGCGAACGTAAAATCCTCTGCCGCTACGACGGCAGATGGATTACCCCGCCAGGCACGAACCTCGTGCTCCACGAAATCGTGACCGACATGATTGAGCAGTTCAACTGAAAGGACGCAACCATGACCAGAAAAGAAATCGAGCTCCTGATCAACGCAATCGACAGCGCCTGCTACTGCGCGACCGGGGAACCGAGCGGAATCGGCGAAGTATGGAACGGCGACCTCGACAAGCTCGAACAACATATCGAGTTCCTCGAAATCCACACCGAAGACGACGAAATGACCGAATCGGCAAAAGAGCTGTTCGCAGCCGCGCGACACATACTCGAAGCAATCCGGAAAGCAGGCTGAACCACAAACAACGGGAGCCGGTCGAAAGGCCAGTTCCCCAATCAGGAAAAAAGATGATTGAAATCATTAGCTCGAACGAAATGTGGACGGAAGGCCGCACGACCATCCGCGGCACAACATACAAGGTCAGCTTCACAGTTGCCGCCAGACCGAATCGATACGGAATTGCAGGTGGCAAAGTTATCCGCCTGCGTGTCCGGCCTGTCAACAGCGGAATATTCTGCATCGTCTACGACCATGCATGGGAAATCAAGCCGCACACCAAGGTAGCGGAAGAAATCCTCGAAGAAATAATCAACCTGTTCAACTGAGGAAAAAAATGGAAAATCACGGCAAAACGGGACAGCCCATGCGAGGCACGGGAATTCTGATTTATCCTCTCTGCAAAAGCGTCTGCGGAGTCTGGTGTCCACTTCGAAGAACGTGTCCTTACGGGAAAAAACGCTGGGCTCAATCCCAACGGCAAAAGAATCTGCAAGGTCGACGCCCATAGCAAAAAACTGACCCGCCGGATGGCGGGCATTCTTTTTTCGTTTTTCTTCAAATGTCGACTTGCTATTCGGAAATACCATGCTCTGAAAGAGTTATCATTATTTCTTCGCTTTCCGACTTGATATTCCGATAACCTCGTTATGAGCAGAGCAAAAAGAAATAATCATGTTTCTTCGATAAACGACTGGATTAAAGTTGTTTATGCGCTTAATTAATAGCAGAGCGAGGCTGAACGAGGTCGCGCGAACCAAACCAAAAACTCCAAACGACGGAGGCAAACGACGATGAAAATCATCAGTCAGAACGACATCTGGACGAGAGCCAGAAAAGAGGTCAATGGAAAAACCTACGACATCAACATCAGAAGCATCAGAGAGAAAGGCAAAGACGGCATCTATAGACCGAGAACGTCGGTCTGGATTACGTTGGGCGAAGAAGAGGTTCATGACGCCTCGGTGGAACTTGCCATCTTCAAAGATGTGTGCGAGCTGTTCAACATGTTCCTCAACCCTGGGACAATCGAAGAAGGGTTTACGGAAGGCCCGCACAAAATGATCAAAATCGTAAAACACGATGGAGCATGGACGATTGCCGAAGCGCTGTTCGAGAAAACAATCTACCATATCAACGTGAAACACTTCGAGGAGCCGAGCAAGTACGGAATCCAGAACGGCAGAATCTCCAAGCTCTGGATTCGCGAGGAGGGGGAAATCGAACCGCTCGTGAACTACGACCGCGGCTGGGACGTCCGGCCCAGAAGCAAGGCGGCGAAAGCCATCTATGAAGAAATCCTCGCGATGTACAACTGAACATCAACCAGCCCGGCATCCGCCGGGCAATCTTTTTTCGAGAATTTTCGCATTTCGATTTGCTATTCAGAAATACCATGCTGTGGAAGTTTCTTCTGTTTTTCTTCGCTTCCAGACTTGCAATTCCGATTACCTCGTTATGAGGCTGTTAAAACCCCACAAAAAGAAACTGAAAGAATAATTGATATTTCTTCGATAAAAAACTGGATTAACTCGAATTCTACGCTTAATTAATACACAGAGCGAGGCTGAACGAGGCCGCGCGAACCAAACAAAAACTCCAACTGACGGAGGACAACGATGATGGAAAACATCAGAAACGACGGAGCCAGAGCGACAGCCCAGGCTGAATCCAGCGAAGCAACCATGAACGACAACTTCAGCATGAATCGCTGACCGGAGGACATCATGGCAAACAACTGCTTCATCGAAATCCTGCTCGAAACCGAAACCGAGACCGAAGCCAAGGAACTCAACAAAATGCTCCAGACAAGCTTCGCAATCGCCCGCCGCGAAAACGTCGGGGCCTTCTTCGGAAACGATAAACGCTACCTCTTCGACGCCCACTGCGAACAGGCCGCCGCCGAAGTCAGCATCGGTGGCTGGGTCAAGTGGGGATACAGCGATGGCGAGTTCATCGATATGTTCCGCTGGCTCAGAAGCAAGGCCAACATCAAAAAGTTCCGCATGGCATACGAGGAGCTTATGACCGACCAGTACGGAGAATACGAACTCCACGCGGACGGCGTGATGTGGAACAACTTCCTCGAAGAAAAAGATTTCCCGACCGAGACGGAGGACTTCGATGCCTACTGCGAAAAGGTCGAAGAAGCCTTCCGCACGAAACCCACCACCAGATTCATCGAGGTCGACTGAACAGAAAACCAGACCCGGCGCCAAATGCGCCGGGTAATCAGGAGATGCAATATGGAATACGAAATTGAACAAATCAACGGAGACAACTGGAGGCCGGGGATGCCGAAGGCCGGATTCCTCGTCCGATACGGGATCAACGAATTTGGCTGGATGTACTGCCAGACTTTCGCCACACTGGAGGAGGCCGAGGCCTTCGCCGAGACCATCAAATAATGCCGGGGAGCTCCGGCTCCCCAATTTTCTCACATGATGCCTTTTCCGATAAGTCAAGTTCAATTTCGAAGAAATCCGAATCTTTTCCGCAGGTTCGTCGGCAGGTCTCTTCGCCTCCGTCAGGGCTTCCTGTCGCGAGCCTGCGGATTTCATTTCACCATGCAGCCTATGTCAAATTATGCCACACGCCGCAGAGTTATGCCGGAACGTGCGTTCATGCGGACAGGGTCGCATGTTTCAAATCGAACCGACTATTCAACCGCTCAAATATCGCGGAACAACCCCCAAATTGGAGAAAAAACATGAAAGCTTTATTCATCAATGCCAGTGAGCATAGTGTAGCCGCCATTGAAATCGAAAACGATTTGCATGCCATGTACGACAAAATCGGATGCCGCCTCGTGGAGTTAGTGGAGTACCGTGACGAGCTCATCGTCTGTGACGAAGAATCCCGGCTGAAGCAATGGGAACATGGATTTGCACTTGGTGACTGGCGTATCTGCGGAAACGCACTCATCCTCGGTGAGGATGAAGACGGGGACTTCGCGGCCACGAAGCTGACCGCAGAAGACGTTACCAAAGAAATCCGCTTCTTCGGCACGGAAGAAAAAATGCCGGAACCGGAGATTCACGTAATTATGTTCTGAAAAAGATCGAAGAATCTTCTGATTTCGACTGGAAATATTCTAAAGCCATGCTCGCGAATAAAAGATTGAATTAAGTTCGATTTAGCCTCGGTTTCGACTGGCTATTCACGAATAGTACGCTTAATTAATAAGCGAGCGCGGGAAAGACGATAGTACCGCGAAGAACAAGAAACCGAACAGAAGGAAACGGGAAATGGAAAAACCAAGAATCGCCGCCCTCGAACAATTCAAACAACTCTGTGCCACACACAACGACAGGAAACTGGTCTCCGGTGCATACAAAGCCTACCAGATGATCAAGCACACCGAGGGCAGACAGTACCGCCTCGATGACTCCGAAATAGTCATGGAAGACTTCTGCTGGGGCAACGAACGCAAGGACTTCATCGAAAGCCTGCGCGCACTCGGCGTAAAGTCGATGGTGATTACCAACGCCTCCAGCAGCCTCTTCGATGACCTGCACGGGTACGCAGAACTTGGATGCAAACTCATCGGGCTCTGCAAAATCGCCCGATGGGATCGCTACGACAAACAGGATGTCGAGGTCAAGGGAATCCGGTTCGAGCTGTAAAAGGAATCACCAAGCCGTCGCCTTCGGGCGGCGGCAACCTCAAATAAAAACCACCAAACGAAATCGAGGCAAAACATGAGCACAAGCGCAGGTATCGGAATGACAATGCCGGACGGAACAATCAAGGCTGTCTACCTCCATGGGAGCGGCTACATTGTCGCAGGGGCAGGAGAAACCCTTGCAGAACACTACACTGAACGTGAAAAAGTCGAAAAGCTTATCAAGCTTGGCTTCCTGAGCAGACTTGAAGAGAAGGTCGCCCCTGACCCGGCATTCCCGCATTCGTGGGCACATCCGCAGGAGAATGTGACGGTTGCTTACTACAGAGACCGCCACGACCGACCTCTTATGGTTAAAAACTTCAAAGACCGCGGGGAATTCGGAGATGAAGGTGCAGGTCGCTTATCCGCAAGTTACCTGTACCTCTTCGAAAACGGACGGTGGCTGGTCAGCCGTCCATACAAAAACCGGGGAATTTGGATGGAAATAAAAGACGCGATTGAAGAGGGGGACTAACCTCAAACCGAGGCCGTCGCCGAAAGGCGGCGGCTGGCTTTTCAATAAAAGATATTTAAACGGCGGAATTGGAGACTTCCACAATGAAACTTATTTATGAAAATCTTTACGATTTCAAACCCTTTTATGGGAAAGACAATTGGGATCGGATTGTTGAGGCGGGAAAAATCGATGCGTTTGACGATTATCTTGAAAACACATACCCAGATGGAATCACCGCCACAGGGCTGGATGAACTTCTATGGAATGACAACGAAATGGAGGAAATATTCAAGAAAATCGGAATCGAAACCTCTGAGCGCAAAATAAAGAAACAGAGAATTCGCAGATAATGCTTTTTTCAAAAGTCAAGTCCTTTTAAGCAGAAAAAGAGATTATTCTTCCGAACCCAAACGGGGGGTGTCAGCGGCTGAAAAGACAAATAGAAACTGTGCTTTCAAAAAAGAGTGCCCTCATCAAATTATGCGAAACATCGCTGAATTATGCCTCTGTCTGCGGTCTTGTGATAAGGGTCGCATGTTTCAAATCGAAACGATTATTTAGTGCCTCAAATTTCGGCCGTTTGACCGAAAGAAAGTCCAAAGCGATGAGGAAATGATAAGGACATGCTGATTCTGAGAAAAAGGAACTTTTATGTTTTTTGACTTGAATTATCAAACAAACATGCTCCCCAGAATAAGTTCGATTTAAGTTCGATTATTCTTGAAAAACGACTGGCTATTCGCGAATAGTACGCTTAATTAAATAGCGAGCGCGGAAAGGACGATAGTACCGCGAAAAACCAGAAACCGAACAAAAAGGAAACAGGCCATGAAAACAAACGCCTACTTCGATCCCCTCGTCGGAGGGAAGACAACTCAGTCAAATGCATTCTGGAAAGCCTACAGAGCCTGGGCACAGACCAACAACCCTGCCGAAGGACACTTCATCACCGACGATGATTCCGAGGTGGTAATGGATGATTTCACATGGGACAATGAGCGACAGGAATTCCTCGACGCTCTGCGCAAAGCCGGTGTCAGGACGATGATTGTCACGAACCGGTCCACCACACTCATGGAAGACATTCACGGGTACGTTGCGCTGGGATGCGAGATGCTCGGCCTCTGCAAAGCAAAAATGCGCGGCGTATGGAGCAACGAGGAACCGGTCATCGGTATTCGATTCAAACTTTGAGAAAACCAATGCGACGGGGACACCCCCGTCGCGGAACCCAATAGAGAGGAGACTAGAATCATGATGATTCTAAAAGCCGGAGTTGGGCGCGTGCTACCCGATGGAACAATCAAAGTTGTCTATGGGAAATGGTGCATTGAAAACATCGACACAATAGAGCAAATCGCGCGCAATCAAATCAGTGCTGTTATTGCAGACGGGTTTATTCAATGCTCGAAAGACGAACCTTTAGTCGGTTTTTCGGCACGATTCTTCAAAAAACGTACCGAGTATGAGGCGGAGAGCAACAATTCACACTATCTTTTCCTGTATGATGGTGGCTGGCTTGTCTGTTGCCCTAAAGAGCCCCCCGTTAAATGGAAAAACGTGAACGAAATGTTCAAGAACCATATAAAAAAAGTTCAGAACCTTTCCGATGGTTTCTTCGATAAGACAAAAAGCGACCGTTGTGGGAGTTCGCTTGAAGGCGGGAGCATAATGTCCCGTTTCAACACCGATACCTTGTGCTTAAAGTGCATCGAGGAGGAAAAACTGCATCCGGATTACCAGAAGGCGGCGGCGGCCGAGCTTGCCGCTGTTCGGCGTGGTGAAACGAACTTCCCCGGCATCGGCTGGCCGGGGAAGGATGGGAGAATCAAATGATGTGCGCAATCAAGATAGACCCGTCGAACAGAACCATCGAGGAAATCCAACTCGCCGTCGACCCGAACCGGAGCCTGGGGGAGCTCCGGTCGATCATCGGGGCAGAGGAGCTTGAACTTATCCCGCTCGACAAAGGCTTTATCCTGCTTGCCGGACTTCACGGGGAACAGAAGCCGAGTTTCGGCTTCTGTGACCTCGAAGAGCCATTGATCCACGGGACAGCCGTCATCCTCGGCGGCAGTCCGCGTCGCCTCAGGACGCTTCACGAGGACAAGGCCAGCTTCGACATGATCGTTGACTGGCGCAACGAAGAGAAGGGAGCATAAAATGCCGACACGCAAAGCAATCGTGACTGTTCGAAAGGTTCAGCTTGCCTTCCTCATCAAGGCTGGCGACGCCGAGTCCGTACAGGCCGGAAAACTCTTTAAGGGGCGTCCGATCACAAGCCGTGAGCAGGCGGATGCCGAATTCTTCGCCCACCTCCCGGATAACCAGCTTCATGCATTCCTGTACAGCAAACGGGTCTTGAAGATTTGCATCCACGTCCAAGAGGTTCATCTAAAAACAGGGAGAAAGCACAAATGAAGATCAGAGTCTGCCGTCGATGCAGAACGCCCGTGAAGAAATCGCCCGTGGTGGGTTATCCGTGGTTCTGCCCGGAACACTACGAAGACTTGTTCGACTTCGAAACCGAGGTCATCGAGGTTCTCGACCGGAAGCCTCGCCAGAAGAAAAAACTCAAACCAAGGAGAAACGTATGAGCACGAACGCTGCAATCGGGCTGACGATGCCCGACGGAACAATCAAGGCCGTCTATCTGCACTGGGACGGATACATCACTGACGGTGGAGCCGGGGAAACACTCGCTGAACACTATCAAGACCGGGCAAAGGTCGAGAAGCTTATCTCGTTGGGGTTCCTGAGCTCGCTCGGAGCCGAGGTCGACCCGGATCCGGCATCTCCGCACTCCTGGACGAATCCGCAGCCGGGCGTCACGGTAGCCTACCACCGCGACCGCAAGGAGCCGCTTCAACCTGCAGTCGAGTTCAAGGACAAGGATTTGTTCGCGGAAGAGGCGAAGGGCAACTTGTGGGCGGAGTACGCGTATCTGTTCGAGGATGGACACTGGCTGATGTGCGACCTCCACCTCAGCGCAAAGCCGTGGAAGTGGAAGGTACTGTCGGATGTTCTTGCGCAGAACGGCTGGAAGCTGAATGGGAAGCCGGTGGAGCTTTGAGTTTCGCTCAGTCATGCCTTTCTCGGAAACTCGCGCCAAACTGCGGCCCCGCTCAAACGGGGCCGTCTCCCGCGTTATGCCGGAAAAGTTTTCGGGAATTCTAAATCGACAGGCTATGCTCAATTATGCCAAAAGCCGCTCGCTTTCGGGGCAACGTGCGTTCGCACAGCCCAGGAAGCATCGGCCTGATCCAACACTAGACACAACCGCCGTCAAATCGGCACGAAAGGGGCAAAATGCGCGCAATCAAAATCGATCCGTACAGCAAAATCATCACAGAAATCGACATTTCCGACTAGTCCGAGCTCGTCACCATCATCGGGAGCGACCAGCTCCAGTTCGTTCCGCTTGAATGCGGCATCAACCTTGAAGTACCCCTAAAATCGGGACATACGCGAACACTCGACCCTCTACGTTTTTAAGCGGCGAAACTTTTTGGCGTCCCAACAGAGAAAAAGCACTCTTTCTGAGTTCAGACAAGCCGAGATAATTTCGTCGTAAAGTTTGCGAAAAACGGTACTTCGGAGAATCGCGCTGTTTTTTGTTCGTAACCTCCACGATCAGATCAAACAGGGGTGCAAAGCAAGAAGATGGATTGTTGAGGTTGCTCACTCCTGGTTCAACCGATTCAGAAAACTGCTCGTGCGTTTCGAGAAAACGACTTCTTCCTATTTGGCGCTCCTTCATCTGGCGGCAAGCATTATTGTTTTGAGAAAAATTGCTTCTATTTAGGGATAAGTTCTAAGAGCCGCTGAAGTGAAACTGGGGTTGCGAAACCTCGCATACAACATGGACAGATACTGCACTTTGAAGTTACAAAAAGCATAAAACAGAGGATTTCATCGAGAAAATCACAGAAAAAACTATTTTCCCCGTTTTTAAGCCTTGACAAAACGATAACAATGGATTATTTTATGCTAACGAAGAATCGCATCCGGCGATTCTTATCCGTCAACAATCGAACACTCTTTCAAAAACGAATTGATAAAGGTTCCCGTAAGCAATTCCTCGCTCTCCCATCAACAACACTGAGAAAGACCTAAAATTATGTTGAATACGAAAATGAGCAGAAATATCTACTTCGCTTTCCTCGCACTCTTCCTGACAGTCGCATCGTTCACCGGATGCGGCAAGAATGAGACGAATAGTCATGCCGCCGGAAATGCAACTGCCAAGGGGGCGACATCCGGCGAAATGACCGTTATCCTCCCTGGCAACGTAACGCTGCCGATGGTAAAAATCGAGGCGGGCACGTTCGAGATGAGCGCGAAGGACGGGGAGAATACTGACGATGAAGTGCCGCACCGGGCGATGTTGACGCGGGACTTCTACCTCGGAAAGACCGAGGTGACGCTGGCGCAGTGGAAAGCTGTGATGGAAACAAATCCGTCGGAATATAAGGATGATGACCTGCCAGTGGAGTATGTGTCATGGAATGACGCGATGGAGTTCTGTGGGAAGCTGAACAACATGGGAAAAGCACCGAATGGGTGGAAGTTCACACTGCCGACGGAAACGCAGTGGGAATATGCGGCCTGCGGGGGGAACAGGAGCAAAGGATATAAGTACAGCGGAAGCGACAATGTCGATGTTGTCGCCTGGTACGAGGACAATGCGGGCTGGGCTGTGCGGGGAGACGTGATGTCTCCCGTGGGGCGGAAGAAACCGAACGAGCTCGGTCTATACGATATGAGCGGGAATGTGTATGAATGGTGTCTGGATGACTGGCAGGACAAGAGCGATATGCTGACGCCGGAGTTTACGCGTGGCAACGACAGTGGTGGTTCGGAGCGTGCGATCCGCGGCGGCAGTTGGAACAACCCTGCAAGAACCTGCCGATCCGCAGAGCGGAACGGCGGCGAACCCGATGATCGGAACGGCGACTTCGGTTTCCGCTTGGCTCTCGTCCCAGAGTCATATTGAAACGAATTGTTTGCTTAACCTCAAGCCTTCCATCAGCAACACCGTGAAAGGGCTGATTATGTCGAACACAAAAAAACACTCAATTCTACGGCAATGGATGAACCGCCAATGAACGGGGAAACAAGAACAGAAAGAAAATCGCGGATCTGCAAACGGCTACCTGTGCTATATAAGAAACAAGGAGCAATATTTCTAAAGTATTTTGATTCATCCGAAATGCCATTTTAGAAGCTCTCCAACACCTTGTTAATCTCCTTTGGATCAGGTAATTTCTCCTTTAATTTTGGGGGTCTCCGAAAATATACTTTTATTTTTGAGTGGTCATTTCGAATAGTAGTATATCCTATGGATTCCATTGCTTTTATAAAACCATTTATTTCTGTGGAATGAGACGAGATTTTTTCAGCTCTTAAATAAACATCCATATTTTTAACAAAGTTAAGAACCTCAATTTTGGGATCGGGTGCATTCAAACATCCTGTGAGTGAGGTGTTTGGCATTCCTTCTATAAAATCAACTATGTAAGGTATAATTTCCCTTATGTCTGCTGCAGCTTCTGGATTCCCCATAATTGACTCTCGAGGATTATCTGTGTTTTGTTCAAACTTTTTATACATAAAGTAAGATGCTCTACCCACCTTATAAAATACCTTTGCAGTATTGTAAATACAATATATAGCTACTGCCGTTACGGCAATTCCCAATATACCAAATTCCCCCAATTCATCCCACGCATTCACTGCATTATTTCCGCAGAAGTTATACAGACTCCATCCGCCTTCTTCCCCGATTGGGTCTTTTGTGAGCCATTTTCCGATAGCGGGGAAGTAGTATCTGAAGTTGTAGTAGATGAATCCGAGGTCAGCGTCGAACTGTTCGGAGGAGAACTGGAGGGGGTTGTTTGCGGCGATGGTTCCGGATTCGGAGAGCTTTTGTCCGAAGGGGCCGTAGAGGTAGGTTGCGACACGCGTCTTGGACGGGTTGAAGAGTCCGAGGACGTTCTTGTTGGCGTCGACGAGGTATCCGTAGACCGTGCTGTTATAGGACATGATGAGCGGGACGTCGAGGCCGAAGGGCTGCCAGAGGAAGGAATTGATCTTTGCGAATGAGCTCTTGGCGTTGTAGGTCGCGAGGAGCTTCATTCC
>CACYZF010000011.1 GCA_902778895.1 uncultured bacterium | reverse complement strand
AACGAGGTCGGCAACCTGACCGGAAACCGGGGAATGAACTCCATCGTCTGGCATTCCACGGACCTCGGCGTCCTCGGCGTGTGGACCGACGGGACCGACAACTGGATCGGCCTCGGCATCGGGTACAAGGACGACTGGAAGATGGTCGGATGCGGCGACTTCGACGGCGACGGCAGGGACAGCGTTCTGATGTCCTTCCTTGGCGCGGCGTACTACACCGTCGATATCGATGAAACCGGAACCGAAGGTGTGGTAAATCCGCTCACGACCTCCGACGCAAACTGGACTGTCGCTGCGATCGGCGATTTCTCCGGCGATGGCAAGGACGACATCATCTGGTTCATCGTCGGCGCGGGCGATTACGACGGCAATCAGCAGGATGATCTGCTCGTCCGCCAGAAATCGACCGGCATGCTTGGATACTATACCTGCGGCGACCTGGACCAGTGGAACGTGCTCGGCTACGGCGTCAGCATGGATTGGGCCGTCATCGCCTGAGGCGGAGCCTCAACTTGGGTAGTGCTCTCAGCTTCGCTTGAGCACGTGCCCGAGCGTAGCCGGGCACTACCGCCGTAGAGGGCTTACCCTCTTTTTTTTCGAAAAAATAGTATTTGTCCGCTAAGATTTCCGTTTCTCGCGCGTCTAATTGTCGGAAAGAATCCTGTTTCGATACCACTTTGTACCACATGCAACACCAGGAGCGTGAACCATGAAACAAAATCGAATTAAAACTATTTGGGGCTGGGCGCTCGGCCTCGTCCTGCTCGCCGCCGCCCCGTTCGCCGCGCAGGCAGAAGCCGAGGCGACTCCCGAGTCCGAGAAAGTAACGCTTGAGGTAAAAGGGCGCTTTCCCGGCAGGGGAAAGTTCCGCTTTGAGGGAAATACCATTGAGTACAGACATGACATGGGGGCACATCCGAGCAATGTCACGATCAACGGAACGCAATGGGCCGATTTGGAACAACCGTTCCAGCTTGGTTTCGTGCCGGACTTTCTGTCCCCCGAAATCGTGGAAAGAATAAACGGAGGCTCGATCTTTCTGTCCTACAAACAGGAAAAACAATTCGATCTGGTCGTTCATACCCGCAGTGACGATCCGCGACTCAGCATGGTCAAGCTCTCCATGAAAAAGAATGATCGGCAGGATTACACGCCGGAGGAAAAGAAGGAAATCGTGCTTTGCGGCACAATTCCGCGGAAAAGCATTTTCTTTTTCGAGGGAAATACCGTCCGGTATTTGCATAAAAGCGGGGCATTTCCGAGCAATATCACGATCAACGGGAAGCCGTGGGACGATTTGAAGAAGCCTTTCACGCTCGATTTTACGCCGATGAGCGCCTCCGTGGAGATCAAAGACAAACAGGGGCGAAACTATGTTCAGCTGAGAAAGGAACAGGGTTTTTTCTATTTGCAGATCGATAATCCGGTCTCGATCAAGACCGCCTATGAAATCAAGCTCGTATCAAAACCAGAGAAAGAGGATGTCGCGTCCGAAGCAAAGGAAGAGAATGCGCCTGCGCTGGACGATTCGGAGGTGGCGGTCACCCTGGATGTCATAATGCAAGGAGGAAACGGTTCCTTTGTGTTTCAGGGAGACAAGATCTATTATATCCATCGTAACGGGGGCAATCCGGAGTATGTTTCGATCAACGGAGAAAACTGGTCCGGCGGTGAAGAAGGAGAGTTGACCCATTCCCAACTTTTGGAACCTTTTTCGCTCGGTTTTACTCCTGATTTCGAGTCGATCAGGATTTTGGAAAAGAAAGGTGCCGATACCGTCAGGATCAGCAGGAGAGACGGCCGTTTCGATCTGGTTTTCGAGCCGAAGGACCATGGAACTCCCTACCGCAGCGTTACGGTTGCGATGAAGAAAAACCAAAAGGCGGCAAGTGAGTCGCAACCGACCGCCGGTTTCCCGTTCCCGCCTGCTATGCAGATGTTCGGCGGAGATACTACGACAGACGGGGAAATGCATCGGCCGCCGGAAACGGGGGGACTCGGCGGTGGTCTCCTGGGTGATCGTTTCCCCGATATTTCCGACGTGGCAAAAATGAATCAGGCGGAAGTCATGATCGAAGGCGTGATCGACAAAAGTGCGTTCTTCTTCATCGATTCGAACAGGATCGTCTATGATGATCTGTCCTACCTCGGCGAATATCCGCGCGGGGTCACGGTCAACGGAAAGCCGTGGAGAAATCTTCGTTTCCAGTTCCCGCTCGACGTGGCCGTGGTGCCCGAATCCGTGTCGGATATATTCATCACGTCCGACACTTTGGACTATTCGGTCTACCAGACCTCCGCCCATAACCGGGCCGTGGTGTCGATCACCAATCACGGCGAGCCGGCGAAGTTCAAGGTCCGGCTCGTCCTGCTGAAAAAAGGCGGCATCGACTGGAGACCGTGAACTGAGCGTTCCCTTCCCGCCCTGCCCGGACATCACCGCCGGCAGGGCATTTCCGTCTTTCTGCGCGGATTTTTAGTGGGGGTTGATCTGCTTGTAGTCGGCGGCGAAACGTTTGACCTCGTCCTTCGAGATCAGGCCGTCGGCGCAGAGGTCCTCCATGGAACGCTGGAGCGTGATCATGCCGTCCTTCAGGCTGGTTTCGATCACGGTCTGCAGCTGATGCGTCTTGCCCTCGCGGATGAGCGCCTGCACGGGCGGCGTGCCGATCATGATCTCGAACGCGGCGATGCGGCTTGAGGCGTCGATGCTCGGGATGAGGCGCTGCGAGATCACCGCCAGCAGCGTGCTCGCGAGCTGAAGCCGGATCTGGTTCTGCTGGTACATGGGGAACGAGTCGACGATGCGGTCCACGGTCTGCGGCGCGCTGTTCGTGTGGATGGTGGCGAAGACGAGGTGCCCGGTCTCGGCGGCGGTGAGCGCGGCGGAGATGGTCTCGGTGTCGCGCATTTCGCCGACCATGATGACGTCCGGGGCTTCGCGGAGGGCGTATTTGAGGGCGGCGGCGAAGCTGTGCGTGTCGGCGTGGAGCTCGCGCTGCTCGATGATCGAATTGATGTTGCGGTGCACGTACTCGATCGGGTCCTCAATCGTGATGATGTGGGCGTTGCGCGTGCGGTTGATGACGTCGAGGAGCGAGGCGAGCGTGGTGGACTTGCCGCTTCCGGTCGGGCCGGTCATGAGGATGAGCCCCTGGCGTTTCGAGCAGAGCCCGGACACGACTTCCGGCAGGCCGAGCTGGGCGGGCGTCGGGATCTTCACGTTCACGACGCGGGCGACCATGCCGAGCGTGCCGCGCTGGAAGAACGCGTTCACGCGGAACCGCGAATTCGGGATGTTCAGTTCCTTGCCGAAGTCGACGGACAGCGCGAAGTCGAGTTCGCGGTTTTCCTCCAGCTCCACGCGCTGCCGCTGGTTGATCACGCTGAAGAGCAGCCGCCGGACGTCGTCGTTGTCCAGCACGGGCATGTTGAGCTCGCGCAGTTCGCCGTTGATGCGGAGCGTGGGGCGCACGCCCGTGGACAGGATGAGGTCGCTCGCCTTCACCTGGAGCGAGGCGAGGAACAGCGTCCGCATGTCGACCACGGTGTCGTCGGCCGCGCCCTCGAGCTTCGTGCCGTAGTAGCTGCGGAACGCGTCGACGCCGCTCTCCATGCCGCGCACGAGCAGGTCGAATTCGTCGCGGTTGTCCGCCGCGAGCCGGGCGTCGTCCAACGAAATCTTCCCGGTCTGGTACAGGCGGAAGATGGACCGGTTGAACGGGATCATGCCCTGTTCGATGTTGCTGCGGAGCGCGTCGTCCAGCGACCTGTAGTCGCGCCCGGCAACGAGCTTGCGGACGAGAGCCGTGCCGAGCAGGATCTCGACCGCGGGGATCATGCCGCCGCCAATGGAGGGGATCAGCCGCTGCGCGATGATGCCGTTCAGCGCCGCCCCGAGGTCGATCGCGGTCTGTTCGCGCCCCTCCTCCGGGAACATGTTGATGATGCGCTCGACGGCCTGCACCGAGCCGGACGTGTGAACCGTGCTGATGACGAGGTGTCCGGTGAGCGCCGCGTTGATGGCCGTGGCGATGGTCTCCGGGTCGCGCATTTCTCCGATCACGATCACGTCCGGGTTCTCGCGGAGCGCGCTGCGGAGTGCGGAGGAGAATCCGCCCTCTCGGTGCGTATTGATCTCGCGCTGGGAAACCACCGACTGACGGTCGGAATAGACGAACTCGATCGGGTCCTCCAGCGTGAGGATGTGCTTGGGCATGGTGCGGTTGATGTGGTTGATCATGGCGGCGAGCGTGGTGGATTTGCCGCAGCCCGTGGTGCCGGCCACCAGGATCAGCCCGCGCGGAGCCTCCGCGAGCGTGTCGAGCAGCGCCGGCAGGTTCAGTTCCGCCGTCACGATATCGTCGCCGTTCAGGATCGGGCGCACCGCCGCAGAGGGACCGCCGATGGCGCGGAAGAAGTTCACACGGATGCGGCTGCCGTCCGGGAGCCGCCACGAGGCGTCGAACGAACCGGATTCCGCATACGCCGCCTCGCCGCGTTCGCCGATGACCGCCCGCCGGAACGCGTCCATGGACTCCGCGGAGACCGGCCCGAACGTCCCCATGGGCGCGACCACGCCCCGGATGCGAGCGTTGGGCTTTTTTCCGGCGGAAAGGAAGAGGTCGGAGACATGCGCTCCGGCGGCAAATTGCAGGATCGGCAGAATCGTATTCATCGGGAAAGCCTTCGGTGAGGTTGCAGTTTTCGCATTAAAATATCCGTGAATCTGTGATTTGTCAAGCCCCATAGTGAAGAAAACGCACGCGAAAAGCGCCGAAACCGTAAAAAAACGCGAAAAAATGCGGAAAAAAGAGATTTGTGCTTTGATGAATTCAAATCTTGTGCTATATTTTTAGAAACAGATTTTTTCTCGACCCGAAACATTTTTGCCCGACATCACGAGGTTCAGCATGGCTCTCTGGGGCGGCAGATTCGCCGAACAAACTCAACGTAGCGTTCAGGACTTCACCCAGTCCATCTCCTACGACAAACGCCTCTACAAGCATGACATCGCCGGCAGCATGGCGCATGCCGCCATGCTCGGCGCGGCCGGGATCATCCCGAAGAAGTCCGCCGACGCCATCTGCCGCAAGCTCGCCGTCCTGAAACGCAGGATCGCCGAAGGCAAAATGGAGTTCAAGGTCGAGCTGGAAGACATTCACATGCACATCGAGACGGCGCTGACCGAAGCGCTCGGTCCCGAGGGCGCGCGTGTTCACACCGCCCGCAGCCGCAACGACCAGATCGCGCTCGACATCCGGCTGTATCTCCGCGACGAGATCGACGACCTGATGAAGGAGATCCGCACGCTTCAGACCGCGCTGGTGAAGAAGGCCGACGAGCACAAACGCACCATCATGCCCGGCTTCACCCACATGCAGCACGCGCAGCCCGTCCTGCTGGCGCATCACCTGCTCGCCTACGTCGAAATGCTCGCCCGCGACGCCGGACGCCTCGCCGACGCCCGCAGACGCATCAACGTGATGCCGCTCGGTTCGGGCGCGATCGCCGGGACCACGCTCCCCATCGACCGCGAATTCGTCCGCAAGCGTCTGAAATTTCCGAAGATGACGCGGAACAGCATGGACGCCGTCGCCGACCGCGATTTCGCCTGCGAACTGCTCGCCGCGCTTTCCATTTTCGCCATGCATATCTCCCGCCTCTCCGAGGACCTCATCCTCTGGATGTCGCAGGAGTTCTCGTTCGTCACGTTCGGCGACGCCTTCTGCACGGGGTCCAGCCTCATGCCGCAGAAGAAAAATCCGGATATCGCCGAGCTTTCCCGCGGCAAGACCGGCCGCATCTACGGCGACCTGACCGCGCTCCTCACCATCTGCAAGGGCCTCCCGCTAACCTACAACCGCGACCTGCAGGAGGACAAGGAGCCGCTCTTCGACGCCATCGACACGGTCCACGCCATCCTCAGCGTCTACCCGTCCATGATCGACTCCATGAAGGTCAGCAAGGACGCGATGCTGAAGGCGGCGTCCGACCCCGGGCTCATGGCGACCGACCTGGCCGAAGCGCTCGTCCGCAAGGGGGTCCCGTTCCGGTTCGCCCACCACAAGGTCGGCGCACTGGTCAAATTCGCCGCGGATCACAACAAGCTCCTGAACGAGCTTACCCTGAAGGAAATGAAGAGCGTGTTCCCGGAGGCCGACGCCTCCATGCTGAAACTTTTCGCCCCGGCCCATGCGGTCGAGGGTCGCGACGTCTACGGCGCAACCGGCTTCAAACAGGTCGCCTCGCAGGTCGCATTCTGGAAAAAGGAGCTTCGGATCCCGTCATGACGCATTTCCTCCGGACACTTCTCATCGGCACGACCGTCGGATTCTTCTGCCTCTGTGGCGCTCTGTCCGCGAAGGCGCAGGACGTCTTTCTGCGTCCGGCCATGGAGGAGTTTATCGACAAGGACACGCGCCTGGTGTTTCCGGCGCAGATCGATACGTTCCAGAAGGTCCGCGTCCGCAAGAACGAAAATCCGGTGTTCGGCACGGTCGTCCGCTACGAAAACGAGCTGGGATCCTGCGCCGACGTGTACATCTATTCGCTGGATACCGCCGCGAAACCGGTTCTGCAGGAAACGTTTGAAAAGCACTGCAAGGAAACTGACCAGGGGATCATGAACTTGTCCGCGCAGAATCCGAAGATCAAGGTCGAACGTCTTGACGCAGCCGGACGGGAAGCCCCGGAAGGCGGATTCGAGTCGTTCTACCGGATTCAGAACGGCTCCACGCAGATGGATTCCGTGCTGTATCTCACGCATTATAAAGGCAAGCTCATCAAAGTCCGCATTTCCTATTCGCCGGAAGACAACGAAGAACCGGGCCACGCCGGTCTTTTCATCGACGCCGTCGCCGCCATGCTGAACAAGGAAAAGGCCGCGTCCGCAAAGATGCCGGAAGTCCAGCCGCAGCAGGACAAGCCGGAAAACAACGTAGGCGCCCCGAAATCCGCGACGCAGGCTTGAGTTTCCGATTCAGGAAGAATACGCCGATTCAAGCGTTGCGATTCAATTGGGGGCTGTTTTTCGTCCGAGGAATCCGCCGTTATGTCCGAAGCAAAACCTTTCGCCATTCCCGAAGAGGAACTTGAGGAGGAATACGTCCGTCCCTCCAGCGGACCGGGCGGCCAGCATCAGAACAAGACCGAAAACGGCGTCCGGCTGCAGTGGGACATTGCAAAGACCGCGATCCTGACCGATGCCCAGAAGGAACGCCTCCGCATCCTCGCCGCGCCGTACATGCAGGGCGATCTCCTCGTCGTGATGGAACGTTCCAGCCGCAGTCTCGCCCGGAACCGCGAACACGCCCGGGAGCGCATCCGCGAGCTTGCCCTGGCATCCCGTCCGGAACCGCGCAAACGCCGTCCGACGAAACCGACCAAAGCCTCGAAAGAGCGCCGCCTGAAGGAAAAAGCCGTCCGCAGCCGCATCAAGGCGCTCCGTTCGGGACGGGATGCCGACGACTGATCCGCCCTCTTTCCTGCACAAAAAACAGAGCGGCGACCTCAATCACCGCTCCGCAACCATCTATTCCCGTATTCGTCCGCCTCAAATCTTCGGCAGTTTCTGCACGAACCGGAATTGTACTCTCTGCGGCGAGGACGTGATCTCCTGTTTGATCGTTGATGAAACCGGAGACGGATGCCCCAGGCGCGACGTCGCGCGCGCCGGGGAACGCAACACCTGCGAACTGCGGGGCGACATCTTCCGCATCTTTGACTGAGCCTCGGCCAGGTCGGACTGGAGTTTCGCGATCGTCCTCTGGTCCGCCTTGTACTGGTCGATCAGGTTGGACACCATGGACAAACGGCTTTCGCACGGGTATTTGAACATGCCGGTCTCGCTCAGGAAATCGAAAATGATGTCGCCGCCCCACGATTCCATTGCGATGGTTATGATCTCGCGCGTCAGATTCGGGATCGTCAGAAGTTTGTTCACCATGTCCCGTCTGAGGGTGCTGCGGATCGCATCCAGTACGGAAACGTTCGTCTCGTAGGCATTCCGGTCACGCAGGAACTTTTCCATCAGCGGCAGCGTTTTGCTGACTTCGCAGAGGTTCCTGAACTGCTCGCCGTCCGGGATCTTCGTGGACACGCCGCCGCCGAAATGGTACCGATAGAACGGCTTCGTCTTCATGCTCCGGAACGAGTCCGCAAAAAACAGGATGAAAAAACTCAGGTACAGGTCCGTATAGTGATGAAGCTGGATATCCGGCATCGCCTCGACGGCTTCCTTGCAGACTTCGGCACGGTAGATTTTATTCCAGAGATTGTGCACGAGCCTGTGGTTCACGAAGCAGTCGTACAGGATGCTCGTACCGTGGGACTCCATTTCGCGCGTACGGAAAATGCGCGAAACGAACAGATCCATGGATTCCGTTTTCTTCTCTTCCGATTCGAAATCGACCGAAAACTGCACGATGTCCGCCTTGGTCTCTTTCATCAGTCTGACCGCCGTCTCGCATGCGCCGGGCAGAAGCATATCGTCCGCGTCGACAAACATGATGTATTCGCCCTGAGCGTCCAGAAGCGCCAGTTTGCGGGCCAGCACCGTGCCCAGACGGCGCCGGAATGCCGTGGCATGAACGCGCGGTTCGCGGTCGATGTAGTCCTGAAGGATTCCGGCGGAACCGTCGGAAGACCCGTCATCCACGCAGATGATCTCCAAATCCCTGAAAGACTGGGACAGGATGGAGTCGATGCACCGTCTCAGGGACGGTTCCTCATTGTGGACAGGGATGATGATGGAAAGCTTCGGCATGGCTTTGACTTTCTGGCAGCGAGTTGGTCTTCGATGGTTCTGAAGATACGGATCTCCCGGAAGACATGCACGGAAACCCGGATCGCCTGACCGGAAACACGGCCATGCATAACATATAACGTTCCAAACCGATCCGATAGTGTATTCGGATAGTATTTTTTTTAAACTTCTTTTTCGCTTGATAGTTTAATAATTAATCATTAAACAAAACATATCATATTCTCATGTCTTTTTGAATGCTTTCCACTGTTTGAATATGAGTTCATTACAAAAAAAACGTCCGGCTCGCATGGAGTCGGACGCCATAATAAGCAAAACAAATCCGGAGGGAATCAGTCTTCCCAGAACCAGATGAAATGAAGGCTTCCCGGATTGTCGTCGCCGATCGGGGTCCTGTGCGTCTTGAACGGGATGAAGCAGACGACCCAGTTGTTTAAAGCGGCTTCCGAGCGCGCGCCGTCCACAATCTGGACAGGCTCGTTGGTCTTGGCGTCGACGATGTTGAAGAAGAAACGGCCCCAGGCGGTGCGCTGGAGACGCATGATGATCGGGATTTCGGGGATCACGATGGAGAGGTTGGCCCACGGGATCGGGATCGGGAGGGACGGGATGCCGAGGAGGAACTTGTCCATGTCGGTGGCAAGGACGCTGCTGGTGGCCTTGAAGACATAGTCGGCTTCGGCGGCATCCTTCACCACGATGGTGCCGAAGCGCGCGAGATGCAGCTCGATATACGCCATCAGGAATTCCTTGTCGACCTGCGGTGCCAGGTTCGAGTAGTCCATGAAAACTTTCTTGCCCGCATAAGCCTCGAAGTCGATGGAGGAGATGCCGCGTTCTACGACGGAGCTGAGCAGCATTTCTTCCACGGAGTTGCGCGCGGTATTGGTGATGGTCGGAGTGGAGCATGCCGTGCAGATGAGCGCCGCGGCCGCCGCGAAAAGAAGGAACAAGTGTTTCATACTTGAACTCTCCGGAACGCCGTAAGGCATTCCATTTTGGTTGATATGGTTGATGTGTAGGACGTACGTATAGAGAAAAAACCCGCCGGCGTGAAGCTGTCGGCAGTTGTATCGAATACTATAGCATATTTTTTTTCTAAAACAAATGCGAAATATGACAAAATGGAAAGAAATCGGAAAAAAAGTCAAAAAAGCCGGTATCCGGGTTGAAATAATGGCGAATGCATGCTATATTAGATGGATTACACCATATACAAAACGAACGAAAAAACAACAAGCTGCAACCCCTCAGAGAGGAACAGCCGGAGTGCCTTTGCGCAGCTCCGGGAACAAGGTGAAACCATGAAAAGAACGTATCAGCCTTCCGTCATCAAACGCGCCCGCAAATATGGATTCCGTGCCAGAATGGCCACCAAGGGCGGCCGCCAGGTCCTTGCCAGAAGAAGAGCGAAAGGGCGTAAACGCCTGACCGTCATCTGAGAAAGGAACACGCCGTGGAAATTGGGCGCAGCAGCCTGAGGAAGCAGGAAAAGCTCCGCACCCGAAAGGATTTCGATGCGCTCAAGGAACACGGGAAAGCCTGCCGGGACCCGTTCTTTACGGTCCTGGTGCAGGCGGCGGAGCCGGGCAATCCGGTTCAGAATCTCAGGTACGGCATTATCTGCAGCCGGAAACTGCATCATTCGGCCGTCGTGCGGAATCGCGCGAGGCGTCTGATCACGGAAACCTTCCGGCTGTGCAAGGAGAACATCCTGCCATGCGGCATTCTGGTCATTCCGCGACGCGCCATCTTCGGTGCAAAACAGCAGGAAGTGCAGGAACATCTGCTCCGGACGCTGAAAAAAGCCGGACTGACCCAGGAAAAACAAGCAGCGGACATCCCGTCCGCGAACTCGTGATCCTACCATTCCGTCTGTACCGCCGCTGGATTTCCCCGCTGTTTCCCCCGTGCTGCCGGTTCACGCCGACCTGCTCCCAGTATGCGATCGAAGCCGTCCGCGTTCATGGAATTCTCCGCGGCCTGGCGCTGACCTCCTGGCGAATCCTCAGATGCAATCCCTGGTGCCGGGGCGGTTACGATCCCGTACCCCCGAAACATTCCGGGAAGGAATAACGAGTGAACTTCAAATTTGACAAAGACACTGTCCTCATCGTATTAGTCGGCTGCCTGCTGATGGGCGGCTGGCTGCTTTACATGCCGAAATATCAGGCGAAACGCGCTGAGGAATATCAGAAAATGCTGGAGGCCACCCAGCAGAACGCTCCGGCACAGCAGGCAAACGCGAATGCGGGCGCCGCCTCGGCCTCCGGTCAGACGGCCATCGCGGACGCGGGAAATGTTACGGACAGTCCGGCTGAAAAAGCGTTGGAAGAGATTCCCAAAATTCCGGAATCGTATTCCGTGCTGGAAAACAAACTGTTCAGCGTCACGATCGACGATCTTTCCGGTTCCATCATCAGCGCCAAGCTGCTGGATCCGCGCTACACACTGAAGGAAACGGGCGAGGCCATCGAGCTTTTCCGCGAAGGCGCGTTCCATACATTTGAGCTCAAATCCTCTCCTGCGCTCGTTCCGGTATCACTGGCGGACTCGATGAGCGGCAAGCCTTCGGCAAAAATCGTCCGCAGGTTCTCCAACGGCCTTCAGCTCGCCCAGGAGTTCACCCTGCCGGAAGACAATTATATGGTCGAGTGCAAGTATGTCTGGACCAATATGCGTTCCGAACCGATCACGGTCCATGACCTCGGCGTCCGGCTCGCCGGTCTGCCGCAAGTCAAGGACCTCACCGGAGACAAGATTTACAGCGAACGCATGAACGTGGACTTCTGCAAGGTCGGCAGCGGCATGTGCGATTCCGCCGATCCGCAGGTCAAGTCCGACGAGAAATTCGAACGCAAGACCACCTGCACCGAACCCGTCGCCTGGATCGGCTCCTCCAACAAATATTTCGCCTCGCTGCTTTTCGCCGACGAAGCCATGCCGTTTGCCTCTTCGAACGGCGACCGCATCTGGCGGATGCCCGCCGGCAGCAGCAATGAAAAAGACCTTTATGCCGTGCCGTCCATGACCGGAAATTTCGGCACAGTCACGTTCGCGCCGGGCGTGCCCGTGGAATTCACTCTGAAGACCTACTGCGGCCCGAAGGAAATGGCACGCATCCGTGCGCTCGGATCCTCCGTCATGGGTGTGATGCACATTTCGTACTATT
Organism: uncultured bacterium; assembly: GCA_902778895.1. Classification (GTDB taxonomy): domain Bacteria; phylum Verrucomicrobiota; class Lentisphaeria; order Victivallales; family UBA1829; genus UBA1732. Next base: position 116,048 of record CACYZF010000011.1, on the reverse strand, counting down.
CGTGGTTCGAGTTCATCGCGCGCCCCATGGTGATGCTGCTGAACTGGCTGAAGAGCCTCTGCGGATCCTACGGCATCGCGATCATCCTGCTGACGCTCATCGTCCGCATCCTCTTCTGGCCGATCACGCAAAAAGCCAACAGCTCCATGCGCCGCATGCAGAAGCTCCAGCCGAAGATCAAGGAACTTCAGGAGAAGTACAAAGAGACTCCGATGGACACCCCGGACGACACCGCGCGCAAGAAAGCCGAGCTGAACCAGAAGATGATGGAGCTCTACCGCGTCGAAAAGGTCAACCCCGTCGGCGGCTGTCTCCCCATCCTGCTTCAAATCCCCGTTTTCATCGCGCTGTATTCCGCGCTGGATTCCGCCGTCGAACTCCGCAACGTGCCGTTCCTCTGGTGCACCGACCTTTCGCGTCCCGACCTCGTCGGCCCGACGCTTCCTTTCGCCCTGCCCTTCATCGGACAGGTCGGATTCCATCCGCTCGTGATCGCCATGACGGCCCTCATGATTGTCCAGCAGAAGATGACGCCCACCGCGGGCGATTCCGCGCAACAGAAGATGATGATGCTCATGCCGGTCATCATGCTGTTCATGTTCTACAACCTCCCGTCCGGCCTGACGCTTTACTGGACGGTCAGTCAGATATTCAGCATCCTTCAAATGAAATACGGGCAAATCGCCGCAAAGCGGGATGAAGCGCGTCAGACCAGTAAACCGCAGAAGGCATAAGTCAGCCCCAACCCCGGAGAATTCAATGGAACTCGAAGAAACAGCCGCGGCCGACACCCAGGCCATGGAAAACGCAGGAGCGGCAGCAGAAGCCGCAGCAGAAAACGTAACGAACGATGAAATCAAAGCCGTCCCCATGGACGCCTCCGCCGAAACGAACGACGGCGGTTTTGATGAGATCGAAAAGAACAGCGATGCCGCGCAGACCCGGGGCGAACGTTCCCGCAGGAATCCCCCGCCGGTCAAGCCCGCTTCTCAGGAATCCATGGAGGAAGCCAGAAACGTCCTCGCCCACATGTTCGATTTCCTCGGCATCGACGCCAACATCCGCGTGGAAAACAAACCCCGCTCCGTGAACCTTTACGTCTCCACCGGGGAACCCGGCCGCGTGATCGGCCACCACGGCAAGACGCTGGAGAATCTCCAGCTTATCGTGAACCGCATCATGCAGAAGACCGATTCGGAATTCCCGAAACTCTACATCGATATGGAAGGCCCACGCGAGCGCCGCTCCGAACGCCGTTCCGAACGCACCGACCGTGTCGAACGCGGCGAGCGCTCCGAACGCGGCGAACGCCCCCGCAGGGAGTTCCGCGGTGAACGCAGAGACCGTGACCGTTTCGAAGGCCGCCGCGGATCGTCGTTCTCCCACGACGAAGTCCTCCGCCAGCAGGCGCTTGACGCCGCCAAGGAAGTCCACCAGTGGGGCGCTCCGAAAACCCTGCCCCCGATGAACTCCCACGACCGCAGGATCGTCCACATCACGCTCGAAGATGATGCCGCGCTGACCACCAACAGCATCGGTGACGGCGAAAAACGTTCCGTCGTCATCGCGCTGAAGGAAGAAGTCAACGCCTGATCCTTCCGAAGCAATTGATTCTAAAGCCGCCGCCTCAAACACGGCGGCTTTTTCATACCCTGAAAACGAACACGAAAAAGCGGCGGCATTCATGAACCTGATGTCACCGCATATTTTTTCTGAACAACCGACTGTCCCGTGCTCAAGCGAAGCTGAGAGCACTGTATCAGCACACATCGTGTGTGCTCAAGCGAAGCTGAGAGCACTGTATCAGCACACGCAGTGTGTGCCGCAGTGGAGGCTTCGCCTCCCTTTAACCCACGGTCAGGCCGGGCTCGGCGTCGCCGCCGTCCACGGTCACGAGTTTCAGGCTGGTTTCGTTCTTGGCCGCGAGGAGCATGCCGCAGGACTCGAATCCGGCGATCTTCGCGGGCATGAGGTTTGCCACCACGATGATGGTCTTGCCGATCACGTCCTCCGGCGCGTACTGCTGGGCGATGCCGGCGACGAGCGAACGGACGTCGCCGTTTCCGAGGTCGACCTTCAGGTGGAGCAGACGCGTCTTGTTTTCGATGCGCTCGGCTTCCAGCACCTTCGCGGTGCGGAGCTGCGTCTTGAAGAACTGTTCGATCGTGACCATGCCTTCCGGCACCACGACGTCCTTGGTCTTCGGCGCTTTGATTTCCTGCTTTTTCTGCTTCTCGGGCTTCGCGGGAGCGGCCTCTTCGGGCTTCTCGACCACAATGCGCGGGAAAAGCGGGGGCATATCGACCATGGTGCGGTTCGTGGCGCTCGGATCGGCGAACTCGCTGAGCGACTTGAAATCGGTCTTCACGATCTCCGCTTCGGAGAGGCCGAGCGAACGGCGCAGCTGCGTCATCTTTTCGGGCATGATCGGGAAGAGCAGGCCGGACACGATTTCGAGCGTCTGCGCCGCGGTGTACAGCACGGCGGCGAGGCGGTCGGTCTTGCCTTCCTTCGCGAGCGTCCAGGGCGCGGTGCGCTCCAGGAACTTGTTGGCCTCGCGGACCACGTTCATAACGGCGTTGATCCCGCGGTCGAGCTTCATGGCGTTCAGCTCGTTTTCAAGCTGTTTCACAGCCATGGCCGCCTTGGAAAGCAGTTCCATTTCGAGCGGCTGGAGCGGCGGCGGAGCGGGGAGCGTGCCGCCGAAGTTCTTGATGGAGAGCTTCACCACGCGCGAAAGCAGGTTGCCGAGGTCGTTCGCGAGGTCGGTGTTGAACCGCTGGAGGAAGTCCTCCTCGGTGAACGAGGCGTCGTTGCCGGGCGTCATGGCAGCGAGCAGGAAGTAGCGGAACGCGTCCACACCGTACTTGTCGGCCATGTCCATCGGGTTCACCACGTTGCCGAGCGACTTGCTCATCTTGCGGCTGCCGGTGAGCCACCAGCCGTGCGCGAAGATGGTCTTCGGCATCGGGAGGCCGATGGCGTGGAGCATGGTCGGCCAGTACACGCTGTGCGTGGTGAGGATGTCTTTTCCGATCAGATGGATGCAGCTGGTCCAGTAGCGCTCGAAACGCGCCTGGTCCACACCGTAACCGATCGCGGAGATGTAGTTGATGAGCGCGTCGAACCACACGTAGCAGACGTAATCTCGGTCAAACGGCAGTTCGATGCCCCAGGAGAGGCGGGATTTCGGACGGGAGATGCAGAGGTCTTCCAGCGGCTTGCGCAGGAATCCGAGCGTCTCGTTGGCGCGGAACGCCGGCTGGATGAAGTCCGGGTGCTCGGTAATGTACTGGATCAGCCAGTCCTGATACTTGCTCATGCGGAAGAAATAGTTGCTCTCGACGATGGTGTCGACTTCGCGCTGGCAGTCCGGACAGAGTTTGCCGTCGATCAGATCCTTCTCCGTGAAGAAACGTTCGCAGGCAACGCAGTAGTAGCCCTTGTACTCGGCCTTGTAGATGAGGTCGCGGTCGTAGAGGTCCTGCATGATGGCCTGGACGATCTTCCAGTGGCGTTCCTCGGTCGTGCGGATGAAATCGTCGTTCGTGATGCCGAGGCGCTTCCAGAGTTCCTGGAACCGGACCACGGTGCTGTCGCACTGCTCAATCGGCGTCATGCCGTTCTTCTCGGCGGCTTTCTGGACTTTCTGGCCGTGTTCGTCGGTACCGGTCAGAAACCAGACATCGTCGCCCGCGGCGCGGTGGTAGCGCGCGAGGACGTCGGCGAGGACGGTCGTGTAAGCGTGCCCGATGTGGGGCTTGTCGTTGACGTAGTAGATCGGGGTCGTTACGTAAAATGTGCTGTTGCTCATGTTCGTGTTCCTTTCCAGTTCGTCAGAGATAGCGGTCCAGCTCGGCGCGGACGCGCTGTGCCAGCACTTCGGCGGCCTGTTCGACCGGAATCATCTCGGAATCGCGGGAGGCGCGCGTGCGGAATTCGACCATGCCGTTCGCGAGCGTCTTCGGGGAGACGATCACGCGGAACGGAACACCGAGGAGGTCGGCATCGCTGAACATGAATCCGGCCTTTTCGCCGCGGTCGTCGTACAGGACTTCCACGCCCTTCGCCTGAAGGTCCTTGTAAAGCGCTTCCGCCTTCACGCCGGACTCGGTGCCGTTCGGCTGGAGCGCCACGATATGGACCTGGTACGGCGCGATGGACATCGGCCAGATCGGGCCGTAGTCGTCGTGGTTGTCCTCGATGACCGACGCCATGGTGCGGCCGACGCCGATGCCGTAGCAGCCCATGTACATCGGCTTGGACTTGCCGTCCTTGTCCAGGTAGTTCACCTTCATCGACTTCGAATACTTCAAACCGAGCTGGAAGATGTTGCCGATCTCGATGCCGTGCTTGAACTGGAGCGGTTCGCCGGTCACGGGGCAGGGGTCGCCCTCGCGGACGCACGCCACGTCGGCCACCAGGCCGCCGGTCATGTCGCGTCCGTAGTTGAAGTTCTTGTAATGGAATCCCTCCTCGTTCGCGCCGACCACGAGGTTCACGGTTCCGGCGGCGGACGGGTCGATCACGAGGCGGACTTTATCCGGGACTTCGGCGATGCCGACCGGGGAAGCGTATCCGGGGACGGCGCCGCAGGAACGGATGAGATTGTCGTCTGCGAACTTGATGGAGTTGAGACCAAGGACGTTTTTGAGCTTGCACTCGTTGACCTCGAAATCGCCGCGGATGAGCACGAAGATCAGTTCCTTGCCGTCCTCGGTGCTGTAGAACACCGCCTTGCCGGTCTGCGCGGGCGTCACGTTCAGGAAGTTCGCGACCTCCTCGATCGTCTTGGAATGCGGCGTGGCGACTTTTTCGAGCGGGAGCTCTTCGCCGGTGCGCTCGAATTTCAGGCCGGACACCGCGACCTCGCGATTGGCCTTGTAGCTCTTGCCGTCGGGTGACAGGAAGATGTTGTCCTCGCCGCAGTCCGCCAGCAGCATGAACTCGTGCGACACGCTGCCGCCCATCATGCCGGTGTTGGACAGGATGGACACGACATGTTTCATGCCGACGCGGCGGAAGATGCGTTCGTAGGCGGCATGGAGTTCCTGATAGTAGGCGTCCAGGTCCTCCTGCGAGGTGTGGAAACTGTAGGCGTCCTTCATCGTGAACTCGCGCACGCGGAGCAGGCCGGCGCGCGGACGGGCTTCGTCGCGGTATTTGGTCTGGATCTGGTAGATCATCACGGGAAGCTGCTTGTAGCTGTTGATCTCGGTACGGGCGATCTGGCAGCTGGCTTCCTCGTGCGTCATGCCCAGGACCATCGCCTTGTTGTTGCGGTCGCTGAACCGCAGCAGCTCGGCCCCGACTGACTGGTAACGGCCGGACTCGACCCAGAGATCCGCCGGAAGAACGACCGGCATCAGGACTTCCTGCCCGCCGACGCGGTCCATTTCCTGACGGATGATGTTCTCGATCTTCGCAATCACGCGCTTGCCGACGGGCAGCAGGGAATAGATGCCGGCGGAAACGGGCCGGACATAGCCCCCGCGGACCAGGAATTTGTGGCTGTAAGTGGTGGCGTCCGCCGGATCCTCTTTCAGACGGCTGCCGAACAACTGGGACATTTTCATGGAAAATACCTCGCGGATGTGTATTATATTTTAAGAAAAGATTTTGCCGAAAAAAATAATATATCACGGCAGAGACTCTTTTTCAAGCCGGAACACCCCCGAAGAAAGGAAAAACACTTCCCGCACGGCTTTGTTCGCCTGTGCGGAATCATGCTCATATTCAGGGCATGATGGGCACCGGGATCCAGACAGGAGGCGGATCTTTTTGCATGGCCTGCCTGTCCTGAGCCCCGAGATGCAGATATATCTCGCTCAGTTCGTCCAGACGCCCGCTCCGGCGCTCCTGTTCGAGGAAGCCGTTGACATACTCCAGCAGCGTTTCGTTCCCGGGCGGCAGCAATACGCCGAGTTGGCCGCGCGTGAACGGATGGTCCAGCAGCGGCGCGGCCAGTCTCCGATCTTTTCCGGCATAATACGCCGCCTCCATGATCTCGGTGATCATCACGTCAGTCCTGCCGGAAGCGACCAGCGCCGGAATCTCCTCGTTGACCGGATGGATCGTCAGAATCGCATCCGGGAGATGTTCCCTCGCAAACTTTTCGTTAAGGCCGCCGGGATTCTCCATCACACGCACCTCGGGACGGTTGATCGCCGCGAGAGAAACATATTTCGCCGCGTCTTCCGCCCGGCAGAGGACCGTTTTTCCGTTCCCCAGATACCCCTCGGACATTAGCGCCTGCTCTTTTCTTGCCGGAGTGATCGTGATGCCGCAGATCGCGAGGTCGAATTTACGGTCGAGCGTGTCCTGCATCAAGCTCGGCCATGTGGTCGACACATATCGGATCCCTACGCCCAGGCTCGCCGCCAGATCCTCCGCCAGCGCCGCATCGAACCCCTCGTATGCGTGTGTCCGCGGATTCAGATACGACATCGGGCAGTAATCTCCGGTCGTGCCGACGAGCAACACGCCCCGCGTCTTTACCGCCTGAAGCGATCGATCGCCCGGCCGTGAACTGCGGCATCCCGTCAGCAGGAATACAATCGCAAACAGCCATAAAACGGCGATGGAAACGATGTATTTTATCTTCATGATCGCGCTTTCCGTTTCTGTTCAGTTTACCTCATTCCCGGCCCGTTCCGGCATGACAGCCCGGCCTCACACTGACCTTATCACGATCTCCGGGTCAGTATAACCTACCACGAAAACGTGGAAAAATCAACCCGTTTCCGCTTCTTTTTGATGCATCCCGTTTTTTCCGGTCGTTCATTGCATCATGTCGACACGACCGTCGGCATGCCGCCTCTCCTCTTTTTTTGAATTCAGGGGTTGATTCTCCGGCAGGGGTATGTTATATTATAATTTCTACAAAAACTCAGGCGCGGCTGGTGAAATTGGCAGACACAAAGGACTTAGGATCCTTCGCCGTGAGGCATGCGGGTTCGAGTCCCGCGCCGCGCACCATTTCAAGCTCAAAAACGGTTTCCACGATCTTTTTTTCATGAAATCCGATGTTCTGATCGAAAAAAACGAAAGACCTCCGCAAGCCGCGGATATGAACGGGAAGACCGTCGTCGTGATCGGCGCCGGTCCCGCCGGGCTGACAGCCGGATACAAGCTCCTGCAGGCGAACCGGAACATCCGCGTCGTCGTCCTGGAGGAATCCGGCTGCGTCGGAGGCATTTCCCGGACAGTCGTTCACAACGGCAACCGGATGGACATCGGAGGACACCGTTTCTTCTCCAAGGACCCGGACGTCAACGCCATGTGGCAGGAACTCATGCCGCTTCAGGGCAGACCGTCGTTCGACGACATCCTCCTCAACCGGAACACAGCCCTCGCGCCGGGCGGTCCCGACCCCGAGCGGACCGACCGCGTGATGCTCGCCAGGCCGCGCGTTTCACGGATTTACTACAAGCATCTTTTCTTCGATTATCCTGCGAAAATGAACTGGAGCACGTTCCGGAACATCGGGTTTCTGACCGCGTTCCGGGCGGGCCTGAGTTATCTGTGCGCCGTGCTGCGGCCGCTGCCGGAAAGCTCCCTCGAAAACTTCTATATCAACCGGTTCGGACGCACGCTCTACGCCATGTTCTTCGAGGGCTACACGGAAAAGGTCTGGGGGCGCCATCCACGCGAAATTTCTGCATCCTGGGGCGCACAGCGCGTAAAGGGCCTTTCCATTACTGCTGTGCTCAAAAACGTCTTCTCCAAATGCGTCCCGCGCGGCCGCCGGAAAATCGAAACATCCCTGATCGGCGAATTCCTCTACCCGAAATACGGTCCCGGCCAGCTATGGGAAGCCGCGGCTGATGAGATCAGGAACATGGGCGGCGAAATCCTCCTGAACCACCGGGTCGCGCAGGTCAAAACAGAGAAGGGTCTGGTGAAGGAAATCGTCTGTGAAACGCCCGCCGGAACCGCGTCTTTTGAGGCGGACTATGTGATCTCCTCCATGCCGGTGAAGGATCTGGTCGGCGGCATGAACGGCGTTCCGCGGGAAATCGCGGAAATCGCCGCCGGGCTGCCCTACCGCGACTTCGTCACGATCGGCATCCTCGTGGACAGAATCAACCTGCGCAACGAAACGAAGCTGAAAACACTGAACGACATCATACCAGACTGCTGGATCTACGTGCAGGATACCGGCGTCAGGCTCGGCCGCATCCAGATATTTAACAACTGGTCGCCGTACATGCTTCAGGATCCGGAGCATTCCCTCTGGATCGGACTGGAGTATTTCTGCCGCGAGGGCGACGAATACTGGTCCATGCCGGAAGAAGAATGGAAATCGTTTGCCGTGGCCGAGCTGGTCAAAATGGGCATCCTGAACCCGGACGAACCCGTCCGCGACTATCACGTCGAGAAGGTCAGAAAGGCTTATCCGGCGTACTTCGATACTTACGACCGGATGGACACGCTAACCGCCTATCTGGATTCGTTCCGCAATCTGTACTGCATCGGCCGGAACGGCCAGCACAGGTACAACAACATGGACCACAGCATGGTGACGGCGTTCGAGGCCGTGAAGCATCTCCTGGCCGGGCAGAACGGCGACAGGAAAGCCATCTGGAACGTCAACACGGAAAAAGAATACCACGAAGAGGCGTAACGCTCCGGCGTCAGCTCCGGCATCATTGAGGCGGAGCTTCCTCTTTCTCCGCGGATGTGTCCGGGTCCTCCGTCATCAGGTGACCGTAGTGTTCCTGAACGTACTGATTGACCGGGCTGTAGGGAAACGCGTCTTTCGAAATCCATTTCACGCTCGCCGGAATCTCGATCTCGCGGATGTGGCAGCCCCGGAACGCCTCTTTCCCGATGCGCTCCAGGCCGTCCGGCAGGATGACTTTCCGCACGTTCCAGCAACCGCGGAAGGCGCCCGCCCCGATCTCCTTCACGCCCGCCGGGATCGTGATCACCGGTATGGAACAGATCTCGAACATCCTGTCGACGACCCGTTCCATATTGTCCGGGAGCACGAGCTCCTTGGCGCGGCAGGCGCTGAACGCGCCTTCCTCGAAATGCGTTACCGTGTCCGGCACGACGATACGGTCGAATGTACTGCCGGCGAACGCCCTGGACGCGATCGAGCGGATATTCTCCGGCACCGTGAAAACACCCGCCGTGTCCCTCGGCGCCTCGAGCAGGCGTCCCACGACGGTGTTGAGCAGCGTGCCGTCGTCCAGCCGCTTGAACCTGCTGTCCGGTGGGAAGACCATGTCCTTCCAGTGCATCCCGATCCCGTCCAGGTCTTCGATGTCCCCGTGAAAAACGAGTTTGTGTTCCTTCGGTCCGTACGCATACCACCAGCCGAACGCGTTATTTCCGATGCGCTTCACGCTCGCCGGCAGTTCGATATGGGACAGGCTCGTTGCGAAAAACGCATTGTCCCCGATGGATTCGACGCCGTCCGGGAACTCCACGCTCCGCAGCAGATGGCATTCATAAAAGGCTTTTTGTCCGATCGTCTTCACGCCCGCCGGGATCCGAATCTCCCTCAGGGTCTTGCAGCCGGAAAACATGCCGTCCGAAATCGAATTCATCCCGTCCGCAAGCTCGCACTTCGTCAGGGAGACGCAGTTCCTGAAAACACTCGGTTCAATCCGGGAAGGCGCACCGGCGATTTCCGCCTCGGTCAGACGTACGTCCTCCGCAAACGCGTTGGATCCGATAAAATTTACGCCCGCCGGGATCCGGATCTTCTCCAGGGACCGGCATTGCTCGAACGCGCTGGCGCCGATGGATTCCAGCGATTCGGGGAGCGTGATCCGGCTCAGGGAAACGCATCTCTCAAACGCGCCCGCCCCGATCCGCACGACCTCCGGGAGCTCGACATCCCTCAGAAAACTGCATCTGCCGAATCCCCAAACGGACGGAGACGGATTGCCGCTGCGGCCCTGCTTGTGCGTGCGGACGCGGAGCAGACTGAGGCATCCGTCGAACCCCTCCAGCGAAGCGTCCCGTGCCACTACGACCTCCTCCAGCCGTATGCAGTTTTTGAACGAGACCGACTGGATCCCGACAGGGATCGAGGCATATTTCAGCGTGGAACTGCCGGGAAATTCGAATTTGGCGGCATAAGGATTCAAATCGTGTTCGAGAAGGTGTTTTCGAAGGGTTTCGTCCACGGCGGGGACACTCTCCGGGATCGGACCGAAGGTATCAATGGATCTCAGGGCGGAACACCCCGCGAAAGCACTGCCGTCGCACCGGCGGAGCGTATGCGGCAGCGCGATCTCCTTCAGCGAGGTGCAGTCCTGAAACGCATGATAACCGAGTCCGGCAAGATTGGCGGGCATGCGGACGTCCGACAACGCCGTGCATCCGTGGAACGCGTGCTTTCCGATCACCAGCACATTGTCCGGGATCCTGATGCGTTTCAGGCTCGTGCACCCGGCAAAAGCCCCCTCGCCGATGGAGACCAGCGTCGAAGGCAGCGTAACGCGTTTCAATTGCGTACATTTCCAAAACGCTTTCGCGCCGATGTGCGCGACGCCTTCCGGTACCTCGAATTCGACCGTGTCCTCCGGGACCACCCATAGTGTCCTGCGGGGAGGATCGCCGGAATCAAGATACTCCGGGGAAGGATACGGCATGTGGTGCGGACCCGCCAGATAATCGTCCGGGAAGGGCCAAGCCGTCGTTTTCGGGCGCCGGTCATGGATGAGGTAGAACGGGAATGAGGAGAAAATCTCTTCGTACCTCAAATCCTGGTATCGTTCGAGGTCTTCCGGAAAAAGCCGGAAACTGAAGCGGGCGCGAACCGGAACGAACGGTACGCCGAGATTGCAGATGATGCGCCACGGCAGCAGGTAAAGTATCACGGAGCCGACGAACATGGCCAGGAACAGGAAGGACATGCACGAAATGCGGCGCAATTTGGACCGGCGTAGAGGACGCGGCTCGTCGGATGTATGATCTTGGGGCATGAAAACTCCTCATACGTTCGAATGAAAGAGCTTTTCGATAGTATTTCATCAATATACACCCTATTATCGCTTTTTCAAGAAAAAAAAGAAACAAGAGAAAACAAACAGATTGTGAATTATTATTCATAAATAAGTTTTAATAGATATGATAAATAAATAAAAATGAAATAAGAGAAAAGAATATTGAAATATGATTTGATATAAAAATTAAACTGAAAAATAGATAATACTGTTTTCAAGTATAAGACAGAGTGATTAAATCTTTTTATGTTTATTTCGGAATTGAGATAAAGTAATAATATACTGAATATTTAAATAAGATAAGAATAGATAAAGAATAAAATGATAAATTGAATGAACAAACTGATTTTCAATGAATAGCGGAATGATCCGTTATTTTTGACTGTTATTTTGTCAAGTATTTGATAATCAGTATAAAAGAAATGACGAATAAACCGTCTGATTCATCCGTCATATCGTCAGTTATTTGATTTTCAATCAGTTATATCATGTGACGGTATATCGGTCAAACCGTCATCCGTTACAAGCTTGATCTCATCAAAAGCCTTCTGGATCGCTTCGTCCATATTAGGAATTTTAGACTCTTCGAACTCGACAAAATGGAGCTTGGCATGAATGACTGGAGAAGGCGGCGCAAAGACCGTGCAACTGTCTGCCATCGGTTCGATGGAAATATCGAACGTACCGATATCTTCCGCCCGGGCGATCGTTTCCAGTTTGTCCATGCCACAGAGCGGACGCACGATCAGATCCGGCACGGCGCGGTCAATCACGGACATGTTCACGACTGTCTGACTGGCGACCTGGCCGATCGCTTCGCCGGTCACAATCCCGTACAGATTATGTTTTCTGCAGAGTTTCGAGGCGATCCGCATCATCATGCGGCGGTACAGGACCGTACGGAATTTCGGGTCGCAGTTATCGCGGATCAGCTTCTGAACCTCGGAAAGATTGCAGGCATACAGTACGCCGTGCGGCTGAAACCTGTTGATGATCTTCGCGATACGCCAGACTTTCGTGACGGATTCGATCGGTGTATACGGATAACTGTGGAACGTCAGGAAGTCCATCCGGCAGCCTCGTTTCATCGCCATCGCACAGGCCACCGGCGAATCGATCCCGCCGGAAAGCATGCCGAGCAGCGGAGAATTGGAGCCGACCGGAAGCCCGCCGCGCGCCTTGACCGTTTCCAGGAAGATCGTGGAATTCTTTTCCCGAATCTCGACGCCGATGGAAATATCCGGGTTTATCAGGTCGACCCGGACCTTGTTTTCCCCGAACATTTCTTCTATCATTGTCGCCGTTTCGATTTCGATCTCTTTGGAGCGCAAGGGAAAACTCTTGTCGGAACGCCGTGCGCGCGTCCGGAATTTCACGGGACGGCCGAATTTTTCGAGCAGCTGTTCGAATAACGGTTTCACAGCGTTTTTGATATGATCCAGAACGGCTTCTATAGTGCGTTCGCCTTCAATGCAGAACGAAAACGAATCCAGGCCGAAACAGTCTTTCAGACGCTCTTTCAGATAGTCCTGTTCCTCGTCCGTGAAAACGTCAAATTCATTCTTATGGATAAAAATACGTCCGCGCATTTTCACATAATTCAGACCAGGAACACGGTCTTTCGTCATGCGTTTCATATTGCGGATCAGCGTGTTTTCAAACATGCTGCGGTTGTTTCCCTTTGTCGCGATTTCATTGTATCGGCAGATAATGGAATTGTAGGATGCCATATTGTATCTCCTGTCTTGCTTAAACAGCGCGTCCGGCTGTAATATGAACGAGTTGTGAATTTTGCGTCAGTGGATTATCCGGTATTTCCGTGAAAGAACAGAATACCTGTTTTGCTTCCGATATCTTATGATAAAATGCTTCCTGTGTTTTTTTATCCAGATCGCCGGTGGCGTCATCCACGATAACGACTGTATTATCCTTTGATATCGAATGATTTTTAACGATATCGAATTCCGCTTCCTTCAACGCGAATGATGTGGCGCGGCATTGTCCGCGGGAACCATAAAGTTTCAATGATTTTCCGTCCGCGACAAAATCGAAATCGTCAAGATGCGGTCCGGTTGTCGTATATCCGTTCAATCTGTCTTTTTCCAGATTCCGTTCCAGTTTATCTTCGAAGATTTTCGGATCGAAAAGCTCATGGATCGTCCTTAATTTCAATTGCAGATCGGCGAGTTCAGGCTTCAGTTCCGCCATGATGTTCCGCATGAAATCCGATAGAATCCTGAGATGGATTTCGCGCGCCTGAATGATCTCCGCACCGTATTTCGCAAGCGCCGGATGATATGACCGGATCACATCATTGCTTGCATCCTTCATCCGGAGCAGACAATTTCTATTTTTGACACCGTTATAATACGCCTGCAGCGCGGTAAAATATCCATGATCCAGCATGGATATGAACATATCCAGAAATTTCCGTCTGACCTGAGACCGTCCCGTAATGATCTCAGGATCATCAGGCAGAAATGTGACCGTATTGAACGAACCGGCGAACTCGCTGGCACGCGTAACATGTTTTCCATCTATGACGAGCTTTCGAGTTTCGCCAAGCTCGACTGCAAGCTGACGGGACCAGTCGCGAAAAGAAACGGAAGCTCCGACGATCGCGGATGATGCATGAAGCTTTATCATTTCCGAGGCGCGCGAAGTACGAAACGACCTCAGATTCGCGAGATAAAACAAAGCTTCGAGCAAACTTGTTTTACCCTGCCCGTTTGAACCGCAGAGAAATACAGTCGGCGCCTCAAAACGCAGGGACACCGATTCGAACAACCGGAAATTCTGTAAAACCAGCGAATTTACCATAAGATCCCTGCTGAAAGATTACTGGAAATGAAGTGATTGAATACGGAAGTCCCGCCGCATGCATGGTTCGAGCTTACGGCAGGACTTTTAGCTTGTTTTCAGCACAATCGACTTGATTGTACTGTTGCGCCGCATGACTTGCTGTTCTTATTTGTTCCTCATCGGCATGATGACGTACAGGAAACCGTCGCCGCTTTCGATCGCGATCGGGCTCATGACGTCGTTCACTTTGATGAACACGTTATCGACCTGGATGTGTTTGAAAGGATCCAGGAAGAAGTTCGAGTTGAACGAAGCGGACATCTCCTCACCGTCATATTGGATGGGCACGCTTTCGCGGCCTTCGCCGATGTTGCTGTTCGTTTCGAAGAGCATGCTGTCCGATTTGAAGGTAAGGGACACTTTCGGCGAACCGCTCTCCGCGAGAGTGACGCAGATGAGTTCGAGCGCATAGATCACGCTTTCGCAGGAAACGGTGACGGTCTGTTTGAAGGAAGCCGGGATGACCTGACGGTAATTCGGATAGTTGCCTTCGATAAGTTTGGAAGTGATCACGGATGCGCCGACTTCGAACACGACCTGGTTTTCCGCGATATTGATCGCGACTTCGCCTTCCTTTTCGAGGAGACGCTTGAGTTCGTTCGCAGCCTTCTGGGTAATGATGATGTCCCCTTCGGATCCTTCGGGAAGTTCTTCGAAGACCTTTTCGCAGAGAGCGAGACGTTTTCCGTCGGTGGCGACCGCTGTGAACTTGCCGTCGCGAACAGAGAAAAGAATGCCCTGCAGGACCTTGCGAGAATCTTCGAGGCTGGCGGCATAGGCGATGCGTTCGATGATGACAGCCATGTCAGCCTGCTTCATGGAGAAGGAACGGATGAATTTGACTTCGTCCTTCTTCGGGTAGTCGGCCGGGTTGAGTCCGAGGAGCATGATGGACGCGGTACCGCATTTGATCGTGGAGTGGAAATTGTCGCCGCTTTCGATCTCGATGAACTCGCCGCGGAACTTGGAAACGAGCGTGAGCATCTTCTTGGCGGGAAGCGTGGTCTCGCCGGATTCGATGACTTCGGCGTCAACTACGGTTTCCATGCGGATTTCGAGGTCGGTACCGGTAAGTTTGAGTTTGCCGTCGGCCGCTTCAAAAAGAATATTGGAAAGCACGGGAAGGGTATTGCGCGTATTGACGATATTGCCGACCTTCTGCAGCGCTTTGAGTAGGGTCTCTCTGGAAATCTTGATTTTCATGATAGGTTGCCTCCGATCTTCCGGTGTACACTCCTGTACCGTCCGGAAAAGTTATTGAGATTGGTTTCTGATATGATTTTAACCTGAATTGAGCAAATGTAATAGGAATAGGGGCTGTCAATATGTCAACAACCGGCCGTTCGCGCTTCAAACACTTTTTTCGGAAGATGTTTACAAAATGGTTTGACTTTGTACGGAAACGGTGTTCTATTAACACTGTGGACTTTTATTTAACCCCTGTTGGCAGGTGACGAACATGGATATGAACAGCAATGTCAAGAAGCACATGGATACTCTTCTGTCCCGATATCCCGATCTCCGGGACTCGGCGGAAAAAATCCATACATTATATTTTAACCTGGAAAACGTTTTTTTCAAGGACAAAACGTTATTTATCTGCGGAAATGGCGGAAGTTGTTCTGACGCAGAACATTTTATTGCCGAACTCGGGAAAGGGTTCCTGAGCCGCCGGCATATTCCGTCCGATCTCAGCAGTGCTCTGGAAGCGGCTTATCCCGGTGAAAATTATTCGGAAAGACTGCAAAGAGGGTTCCGCGCGATTTCTCTGAACGGTCATCCGGCGCTTGCTTCAGCCTACACGAATGACGTCGATCCGCTTATGACTTACGCCCAGCAGTTGTATATCTTCGGTAAGAAGGGCGACGCTGTGCTCGGGATCACGACTTCCGGTAATGCGAAGAATATACTCAATCTCTTTAAAGTCGCCCGCGTGCTCGGGATTTCCACTTATCTCCTGACTGGAAACAATGAAGAGGGCTTGTGCAGAAAATATGCTGATTTCATACTGGATGTTCCGGCGCGTGAAGCATATCATGTGCAGGAATACCATCTGCCCATTTACCATACTTTGGCAATGATGCTGGAGGAAAGGTTCTATGGCGCAGGAGAATGAACTCAGACATGTAGCCGTCATCCTGGACGGAAACGGACGCTGGGCTACTCAACATGGCGTTGAACGCAAGGAAGGCCATCTGGCGGGTGCGAACCGCGTCGTGGACTTCATGAACTACATTTCGCGTTATGAATCCATTCGATACGTCACGCTTTATGCGTTCAGTACGGAGAACTGGAAACGGTCGAAGGAAGAAGTCGATGCGTTGATGAATATTCTGGCGCGTTTCCTTGATGATAACCTCGAAGTCCTGCTGAAAGAAAAAGTCCGGCTCCTCACGACCGGCGATATATCTATATTGCCCGAACCATGCCGTGTTCGCCTTGATAAAGTGAAACGCGAGACTGCGAAGGACTATACACGCACTTTTATTCTTGCGCTCAATTACGGTTCGCGCATGGAAATAACGGATGCCGTAAAAAAGATTGCAAACGAGGTGAAGAATGGAACGATTTCACCCGAAGATATTACGGAAAAGACAGTGGCCGATCATCTGTATCTTCCTGAAGTGCCGGATCCCGACTTGCTGATCCGCACCAGCGGCGAGGAGCGTGTAAGCAATTTCCTGCTGTGGCAGATTTCCTACAGTGAATTTTATTTTACGAAGACCTTGTGGCCGGATTTTGACATCAATGAATTCGACAAAGCGGTTCAGGCTTATTATAGCCGGAAACGCAGATTCGGAGGCAGATAACCTATGTCCACTCTTGCAAAACGCACGTTCAGTTCCGTTGTTCTCCTTTCTCTTCTGGCGGGAGCGGTCTTTCTTCCGTTCGATGTCAGGAAATGGTTCTTTACGGTCCTCTGTGCTTTTCTCGGATTCGGCGCTTCGTGGGAATGCTGCGGGATGCTGAATGGCCCGAAGCAGTTCAAAGGTCTCAAATGGTTCATTTCCTCCGCGCTTGTGATGGTCGTGATCTTTACGGTCGTTCAGATAGAAAGGTTTCTTGAGGGGTCCGCGGTCCTGCCGTACTGGTGGGGTATTTCCGATTTTGTATTTTTCGCGTTCGTTTTCTGGATGATCGTTCTTTCGACGAACAAGAATAAGGAAGCCCTGCAGGCCGCAATCAACGGGTTTGCCTTGTTCTTCCTTTTCTCTATGGCGCTCAAGCTCATTTGCGGTATCTATTACACTTACAATTTCCATGGAAACGTGCCGGCGACGTTCCTGCTTTTCATTCTCGGTACGAAGAGCGGCGATATCGGCGCATACCTCACCGGGTCGTTGTGCAATACGATCTCGCACGGAAAGAATCACAAGCTCGTGCCTTCCATCAGTCCGGCAAAATCCTGGGAAGGTCTCATCGGCGGACTCATTTTCTCTGTGGCGGTCACGCTTGCGATCTACACGATTTGCTCTCATCAGCGCAACGGCTACGAATGGTGGGACGGCTACGGCTATTTCAAGATGACGATCATCGGTATTCTGCTGTTCTTCGGCGGCATGGTCGGCGATCTGGCGGAATCCAGCATGAAACGAACCTGCAACGTGAAGGATTCCGGTCATTTTCTGCCGGGGATCGGCGGACTTTTCGACCTTGTTGACAGTCTGATTGTCAATTCTTTCGTTTTCTATTTCATCCTGTTCTTTCTGAACGCCCGGTAAATCCGCCTTAGAGGAGGATGTTTGTCATGAAAAAGCTTCCCGATACGCAGGAAACCACGGTTATGAATGAGATACTCAAAGGTTCCTGCCGCAATCCGCATGATTATCTCGGTATGCACCGGGTTTCCGGTGGAGTCGTGGTCCGCGTGTATGATCCCGAGGCGGAGTCCGTCACAGTCCTCGCCGGAAACAAACGTTATCCGGCGACGAGGGAAAACGAACAGGGGATATTCACCTGTTTCTTCGAAAGAAGAAAGAACCTTTTCGCATACGAAGTCGAGAAGAAGTATCCGGACAGTACGTTCACCTCGCCCGATCCGTACTGTTTCCTGCCCACGCTCGGTGAAATGGATATTTACCTCTTCAATCAGGGCGAGCATCAGCGCGTCTATGACGTGATGGGGGCGCATGTCCGGAATCTTGGCGGAGTCGAGGGTGTTTCGTTTGCTGTTTGGGCTCCGAACGCGCAGCGCGTTTCCGTAGTCGGCGACTTCAACTGCTGGGACGGGCGGCGGCATCCGATGCGCATGCTCGGACTTTCCGGCATCTGGGAACTTTTCATCCCCGGGCTCAAACCCGGCGATGTGTATAAATTCGAGGTGAAAGGCTCGGACGGTTCCATCGTCCTGAAGCTCGATCCGTACGCGCAGAGGACCGAGCTTCGCCCGAACAATGCCGGCATCGTGCCGCAGGCGGAGCCGTTCCTGTGGACTGATGACGCCTGGATGAAAAGGCGCGCCGCGACGAATCCGGTCGACAGTCCCATGAACATCTACGAAGTCCATCTCGGCACTTGGGGCGGTCCCGGGCTGAAACTGCCCGAGGTGAAGGAAACGTTCAACAACTACCGTGAGCTCGCCGTTGCGCTGGCCGATTACGTTCAGAAAATGGGCTATACGCATGTGGAACTGCTCCCCGTGATGGAGCATCCGCTGGATCAGTCCTGGGGCTATCAGGTGACCGGGTTCTATGCGCCGACCGCGCGCTACGGTTCGCCGGAGGATTTCGCCTGGTTCATGAACTACATGCACGAACACGGCATCGGCGTGTTTCTGGACTGGGTCCCGGCTCATTTCCCGCGCGACACCTTCTCGCTCGGACGGTTTGACGGCACTGCCCTTTACGAACATGCCGATCCGCGCAAGGGCGAACAGAAGGACTGGGGCACGTATATCTTTAATTTTGGGCGCAACGAGGTGCGGCAATTCCTGATCGGCAGTGCGCTTTTCTGGCTCAGCCAGTACCATGCGGACGGCCTCCGCGTGGACGCCGTTGCCTCCATGCTTTACCTCAACTATTCGCGCAACGATGGCGAGTGGATCCCGAACGAGTACGGCGGATGCGAAAACCTTGAGGCGATCGCGTTCATCCGCCACCTGAACGAGCTTGCGCACAAGCTTTACCCCGGCATCTCCATGATCGCCGAGGAATCCACGTCCTGGCCCGGCGTTTCCCGTCCGCTCTACCTCGGCGGCCTTGGATTCACATTCAAGTGGAACATGGGCTGGATGCATGACACGCTTGATTATTTCAAGCTCGACCCGATCTACCGCAGCTACCACCACGGCCAGCTCGCGTTCTCCATCTGCTATGCGTTCTCCGAAAACTTCATCCTGCCGCTCAGCCACGACGAGGTCGTCCACGGCAAGCTCTCCCTCTTCGGTCGCATGTCCGGCGACTACGTGCAGAAATTCGCCAACCTGCGCGCGATGTATGTCCTGATGGCGACGCATCCGGGCAAAAAACTGATCTTCATGGGCGGTGAGTTCGCGCAGGTGATCGAGTGGAACTGCAACAACCAGTCGGTCGACTGGCTCCTGCTCAAATATCCGTCGCACGACTCCATCCACCGCATGGTCGCCGAGCTGAACAGGTTCTACCTCAGCCAGCCGGCCCTGTGGGAGGACGACTTCACGCCCGCCGGATTCCAGTGGCTGGACGGGGGCGATTTCCGGCAGTCGGTCTATTCCTTCATCCGCTGGGACAAACAGCGCAAGGCGCCGCTCGTCGTGATCCTGAACCTGACCCCGGTCGTACGCGACGACTTCAACACCGGTGTCCCGATTCCCGGCGAATGGGTCGAAGTGTTCAACACAGACCGCGAGGAGTACGGCGGGACCGGTCTGCTGAACGGCCAGAAGATGGTTTCGTCTCCCGGCGAATACCACGGTCAGAAGCAGTTCATCACGCTCAGGCTCCCGTGGCTCGGCGCGGTCGTCCTGGCCCCGAAATCCGCCGTGAAAAAGAAATCCGGAAAGTAACCCGGACTGATCGCCGACGAAGCTGCACGGGTATTCCATTTCTTTTCTTTCCGTGTATTCTATTTTGGAACAATCTCCGTTTTTGTGTATCCATTGATTGGATGCGAAAAAGTTGAAAAATGCTGGAAAAAAGCTTTCCCGCGCATACGCGCAAGTTTCAGTTAAAACAGATTCTTTTTAACTGAAACTTGGAAAAAAAGGGTATTGTTCCGTTATCGGGGGGTATCCGACTGAATCCCCGCCGTGAAACATTTTCTCGCATGTTTTTTCGCGGGGAAATGCTTATTTTTTCGGGAAAAAATCTTGTTTATTTGGAAAAAAGGTGTATATTATAGTTTTACGCATACAATTTTAGCTTCAACATAACAGAAAGTCTTGAACATGGCAAACACTTCCTTTGTCGTTTTCGCGCAGGCTGCTGACGGTTCCGTGACCGCGACCGCCGCCGCCCCTGCCGCAGAAACCACCACGGCGCAGTCCGGCGCGCCCGCTTCCGAGGCCGGACAGCAGCAGGCTCCGCCCCCGTCCTCCGGCATGATGATGATCCCGTTCATCATCCTGATCGGTGTTATGATCGCGATATCCGTGCGCACCAGCAGCAAGGAAAAGAAGAAACGCGAAGAGATGATGAACTCGATCCGCAAAGGCACGAAGATCATGACCAGCGGCGGCATCCTCGGCGAGATCGCCGAAGTCCAGAAGGACCAGTTCCTGCTGAAGATCGCGAACAACGTCCAGATCGCCATTTCCCGTTCCGCCGTCGCGCAGGTCATCACGCCCGCCGCTGACGCCGCCGACATGACGAAAGCCGAGGTGACGAAGAAATGAAGAACAGCAAGAGTACTTTTGCCATTTACTGCGTCTTCGCGCTGGCCGTGATCGCCGTGTTCGTCGCGGCCATGTTCCCGCTGAAGCAGAGCGATTTCTACGAGACGTTCTATAAACTCCTCGCCGACCCCGCCGATCCGACCGTTCAGAAGGTGGTTGAACGCGCGAAAGCTCTCCAGCAGGAAGACAAGATCAAGTATCTGTATCCCTCCACCGCTCTCGAAGCCGCGGCCCGCGAGATCAAGATGCCGTCTGAGGACGGTTCCGCCGCGTATTCCGTCGACCTCGTCCACTTCGTGAAGCCGAACGTCGCGAAGGCGCAGAAACTCCAGAACAACGGCGACGTGATCTCCCTGGTCCGCAAGAACGCCTCCGGCGCGATCCGCCTCGGTATCGACCTCAACGGTGGCGCCGAATTCCTCCTGCACCTGCAGGCCGACAAGGAAATGGATGGCGCGCAGTTCGATTCGTTCCGCGACAACGCCATCGAAACGCTCCGCAAACGTCTGGAAGCTCAGAACTACTTCGAAACGGAAATCTCCCCCGCCGGTCAGGATTTCGTCTCCGTGCGTGTTCCGTCCGTCAACTCCGACGACCGCGCCAACCTCGAAAAGCTGATTCTCCGTTCCGCGAAACTTGAGTTCCGCCTTGTTCATCCGAACAACGACTCCGAGGTGCCGAAGTTCATGGCATACCTCGCGCAGGGCGGCGATCCGGATTCCTATCCCGACACCCCGTCCGAGGCCGAATTCCTCGCCGAGGAGCGCCGCGACGACCATAACAACCTGTACACGGACTACACCCTTGTCGAGACGACCGTCCAGATGGAAGGCGACAACATCAAGGATTCCTACGTGACCATGAACGAGTTCGGCCAGCGTGAGATTCTGCTGTTCTTCAATACCGCGGGCACCGTGCAGTTCGGCGAAGTCACCGGCAAGCACGTCGGCGAACGCCTCGCCATCGTGCTCGACGGACAGCTCTATTCCGCGCCGACCCTGCTCTCCAAGATTGACGGCGGCACCGCCCGCATCACCGGCTCCTTCTCCCAGGACGAAGCCAAGAGCGTTTCCGACGCCCTGAAGAGCGGCAGCCTGCCCTTCGTGATCACGATCGCGTCCCGTTCCGACATCGACGCCACGGTCGGCCAGGAGACCATCCGCAAGAGTATCTACAGCGGCATCCTCGGCACGGCCCTCGTGATGATTTTCATGCTCATCTACTACCGCCTCGCCGGCCTCGTCGCGAACATCTCTCTGCTCGTGAACACGGGCGTGCTCCTCGGCGCCATGGCGGCGTTCGACGTGACCCTGACGCTCCCCGGCATCGCCGGCATCATCCTCACCCTCGGTATGGCCGTCGACGCCAACGTCCTGATTTACGAACGCATCCGCGAGGAACAGGACGCCGGCAAGTCGCTCGACTACGCCGTGAAGACCGGTTTCGACCGCGCCTTCTCCGCCATCTTCGACTCAAACGTGACGACGCTCTTCACCGGCGCCATCCTCTACTGGCAGGGCACCGGCGCGATCAAGGGATTCGCCATGACGCTGGTCATCGGTATCTTCACCACCATGTTCTCGGCGGTCTTCCTGTCCCGCCTGCTCTTCGAGTTCTTCCTGATGCTCCCGCTGAAGATCAAGAAGATCAACATGATGATGTTCCTGCCCCATCCGCACTTCGACTTCATCAAGTTCCGTTTCGTCGGGTTCGGCATTTCCGCCTGCCTGATCCTTCTCTCGCTCGTCACGATCTTCGTGCGCGGCCGCGACGCCCTCAGCATCGACTTCACGGGCGGTACCCAGCTGATCGTCAGCTACGTCCCGAAAGACAAGACCATGTCGCAGATTCCCGCCAGCGACATCGAAAAGG
Organism: uncultured bacterium; assembly: GCA_902778895.1. Taxonomy (GTDB): domain Bacteria; phylum Verrucomicrobiota; class Lentisphaeria; order Victivallales; family UBA1829; genus UBA1732. The sequence goes on along the minus strand of CACYZF010000011.1, from coordinate 93,539 downwards.
TTCTGGAGAAGGAAGGCTACGACGCCAAGGCCACCTACAAGAAGATCACCGACGAAGAGAACGTCGAAGGCAAGAGCGTGCTGGAGCTCGTCGTGCGCGACCGCGGCACCGGCACCGTCTCCCAGGAGAACGCCGACACGCTGATCCGGAAGCTCGACGAAGCGTATCCCGACGTAAAGCTCACCAAGCTCTCCGAGTCCACCCTCGGCGCGCTGATCGGCGCGGCGTTCACCCGCTCCGCCATCAAGGCTCTCATCTGCGCCATGATCGGTATGATCATCTACATGGTCATCCGCTTCCAGTTCTCCTACTCCATCGCGGCGAACATCGCCCTGGTCCACGACGTGATCGTGGCGACGGGCCTGTACCTGCTCTTCGGCGGCCAGATCTCGCTGCAGGTGGTGGCCTCGCTGCTCACCCTCATCGGCTACTCGGTCAACGACACCATCGTGATCTTCGACCGCCAGCGCGAAAATCTCCGCACGCGCAAGGGCCTCACCTACTTCCAGATCGTCGACCTGAGCTTGAACCAGACCCTCGCCCGTACCATCCTGACCTCCGTCTGCGTTATGCTGGTCCTGATCTGCCAGCTGATCTTCGGCGGCGACGGCATCCGCGACTTCGTGGCGGTCATCCTGATCGGCAACGTGGCCGGCTGCTACTCCTCCATCTTCGTCTCCCCCATGATCACCGCCTACTGGCACAAGGAAGAGCGCAACATCTCCTCCGAAGGTCCGGAAGATGCGAAGAAGGACGACAACGGCGAGGCGGTAAAGGCCTGACCTCTCCCGAACAACTGATTCCGCAAGACGGCATGTCCTTTCCGGCGTGCCGTCTTTTTTTCGCGTTTTCGCGCGGGCGCGCTTGCATATCTTCAATTACAGGGCTATATTATATAAATATTTATTGCAACAGTTCAGACAGGATACTTTTTTATGCGCGAAACATTTCTGCCTTTTTCCAAGCCATCGATCGAGGAGTGGGAAATATCCGAAGTCGCCAACGTGCTGCGTTCCGGCTGGATCACCACCGGCCCGAAGAACGCCGAATTCGAAAAGGCCTTCTGCGCCTACACCGGTGCGAAGTACGCGATCCCGCTGACCTCCGAAACGACCGTTATGCAAGTGCTGTTCCGCGCGCTCGGACTGAAGCCCGGCGACGAGGTCATCACCCCGTCCATGACCTGGGTCTCCCTGCCGAACGTCGTTTCCCTGTACGGCGCGAAGCCGGTCTTCGTCGACTGCGACCGCGATACGCTCATGATCACGGCGGAAGCGATCGAGGCGGCGATCACGCCGCGCACGAAGGCGATCGTCCCGGTCCATTTCGCGGGCGGCGTGCTGGAGCTCGACAAGATCCGTGCCGTTGCTGCCAAACACAACGTCGTGCTCATCGAGGACGCCGCGCACGCCCTCGGCGCCGAGTTCAAGGGCGAACGCATCGGCAAGCACGGGCACGTGATGTTCTCGTTCCATCCGATCAAGAACATCACCACGGGCGAGGGCGGCATGTTCGCCACGGACGATGCGGCGCTCGCCGACCGCGTCCGCAGCCTCAAGTTCCACGGCCTCGGCGTGGATGCCTACGACCGCCAGACCATGGGCCGCGCCCCGCAGGCGCAGGTGGTCGAACCCGGATTCAAGTTCAATATGCCGGATATGCAGGCGGTCCTGGGCATCACCCAGCTCACCCGCGTGGACCGCATGAATGCCGAACGCGGGCACCTTGCCGCGCTCTACCGCGAACGTCTCGCGGACATCCCCGAGCTGACTCCGCTGGCGCAGCCCAACTACGAATACAAGGATTCCTACCACCTGATGGTCGTGCGTCTGGACATCGACAAGACCGGCGTCACGCGCGACGACTTCATGTCCGAGCTCAAGAAGCGCAATATTGGCACCGGACTGCATTTCCGCTGCGTCCACGGCCAGAAATACTACCGCGAGAACTGTCCGGTTCCGGCGGGCTCCCTGCCGAACACCGAATGGAACAGCGAACGCATTTTCTCGCTGCCGTTCTTCCCCGGCATGTCCGACGCCGACGTCGACGACGTGATCACCGCCTGCAAAGAGATCCTGGCGAGGTAAGACGAGCATGTCTGGCGGGTTTGACATGATGCGGTTTCAGAAGTGCAGCGACACGCTGATCCCCTCGATTCGCAAAAATGCGAAGTGGATCACGTTCTGGGTTTTCGCCTGGTTCGTCCTCTTCACCTGCCTTGATTCCCTGTCCGCCATCCGCTCGGAAGCCCGCTGGTTCGAGGTCGTCCGCGAAATGCTCTTGACCGGCGACTGGCTCCATCCGCGCATCAACGGCCAGCCGTATTTCGACAAGCCCCTCGTCAGCTACTGGTTCGCAGCTCTCCTCTCGAAGCTCGGAGGCGGCCGCGTGACTGCGATGTCGATCCGCATGCCGAGCGTGCTCTTCGCTCTGGCCGGCCTCGCCTGCATCGTTTCCATCGCCCGCAAGTTCTACTCGGATCGCACGGCGTATCTAGTGGGCTGGCTTCTGCTTTCGACCTACTCCTTCATCTACTGGGGCCGCCTCGGCGAGGCGGACATGGAGCAGACCGTCTTCATCGTGATGGCTGTCACGGTGTACCTGCACCACAGGGAAACTGCGTCTTTCTGGGCGTATTTCGCGTTCTGGGGCTGTTGCGCGGTCGGGGCGCAAACCAAGGGGCTGCCCGCGTTTGTGATCCCGCCCGTTCTTGCGCTCATCGACTGCATTGTTCGGAAGTCGTTCCGGCAGCACATGAACTGGAAATTCTTCCTCGCATTTGTCCTCGGCGGGCTCTGCCTGTATGCCGTGCCGTTCGTGCTGGAGGCGATGACTTCGAAAAACTACGGCGCGAGCGGCATCGTGCTGGTGTTCCGAGAGAACCTGATGCGCGTGTTCAATCCGTGGGACCACAACAAGGACCCGTTCTATGTGTATTTCCTGTATCTGCCGCGCCTGCTGATCCCGTGGACCCCGTTCTTCCTCTTCGCGGTCATCGACTACGTCTGCGATCTCATCCGTGCCGTTGCGAAGCAAGGCACTGCTTCAGTGGAGGACTTGTCCTCCCGCAAACAGGGCTCGAAGGACACGCTGTGGCTCTTCGCCTCCATCGTGTTTATCTTCGTGCTGTTCTCCGCCTCGCGGTCGCGTCGTTCGTACTACATCTTGCCCGCCGTGCCGTGGTGCATCCTATTCACCGCCGCGTGGTTCTCCGAACCCGCCGAAAGCTGGACGTTCCTGCGGAAGATCACCGACAAGTTCGCGAAGCTCGTGGATGTGCTGATTCCGGTTGCCGCAGGTCTCCTGATTTTGGTTACTGCGGCTTTCTTCCACGCCGGAATCTGGCGGCTGTTCAGCCCCCTGCTTTTCAGGGACGACTTGGAACATGTCATGTCCTTCCTCCTTCCGTTCGGTTTCATCTCGGGAATCGTGTGGCTGGTGGTCTGGCGGAAATCGCGGCGGAAACAGCTTCGCGAGGGCGGGGAAGGCGCGTTTGCGCCGTCCGCCGATCCGCTGAACCGCCTGGTCCCGTTCGTAGCGTTCGTGATGTTCACGGTCTTCTCGGTCGTGATCCCCACGTTCGGAGGGACGGATTCCTTCGACCCGGACAGGGTGTTCTGCAGATTCATCCGTTTCGACCTGGAGAGACTGACGAAGCTCGATCCCGGTTTCCTGAAGCGCACGGCATACTTCGGTTCGGTCGGCAACGCGGAGCTCACGTTCTTTCTGAATCTCCCGGAGCCCATCCGCGCATTTTCGCTGGAGAAGCTGGACGACACCAACCGGACGTTTACCTCCGACACGGTCGTCATCGAGGGGCCGGACGAGTTCCGCGTATTTCTGACGGACGTCCTGGCGCACGGCGGCATGGTGATCACGCGTGGCGACTGGGTGGATGCGCTGGAGGAATCCGAAGAGTGCCGGGACATCGTAGAGACGCTGCGCGGCGAGGAGATGATCTTCAGGACCTCCGACCTGACCCGGATTCAGGAGTATAAGCTCGAAAAGCTCAAGGAGAAAACCGGCTGGCAGGACGACCCGAAAACCATGCGCAAGATCAGGAAAATGAACGAAAAACGTATTTGCATATTTTTCCATTTACCCGAATCCATCGCCGAAGAAGTTCCGATGATCCCCGAAAGCTGGTTCGGCTCATCCGCCGACCGGGCGCTCATTGACGGAACGGAAGGGACAAAACAACCATGACAACGCCCGAAATCGAACTCTCTCTCGTCATTCCGGTCTACAACGAGGAGGAAAACCTGACGGAGCTCATCGCCCGCACGACCGCGGCATGCGACAAGCTGGACTGCACGACCGAGATCATCCTTGTGGACGACGGCAGCGCCGACCGCAGCATGGAAATGATCATCGAAGCGTCGCAGAAGGATCCGCGCATCGTGGGCGTGATCCTGACCTCGAACTTCGGCCAGCACGCCGCCGTGACCGCCGGATTCCAGACTTCCCGCGGCAAGTACGTCGTCACGCTCGACGCCGACCTGCAGAACCCGCCGGAGGAGATTTACAAGCTCCTGGAAAAACTGCGCGAGGGCTACGACGTGGTCGGCTCCATCCGTGAAAACCGCCAGGACACCTTCTTCCGCAAGTTCGGATCGAAGATGGTCAACCTCATGGTGCGCAAACTCTGCAACGGCAAGACCATGACCGACTACGGCTGCATGCTCCGCGGCTACAGCCGGAACGTCGTGGACGCGGTCCTGCTGTGCCATGAGAACGGCAAGTTCATCCCGATGCTCGCCATGACCTACGCGCGTAAGTCGGTCGAGGTGCATGTAAAGCACGCCGAGCGCGCCGCGGGCGAGTCCAAGTACAGCGTGATGAAGCTTATCGCGCTCCAGTACGACCTGCTGACCGGCACCAGCACGTTCCCGCTGAGGTTGCTGACCTTCTTCGGGTTCGCCATCGGCGCCATCGGCGTGCTGTTCGGCCTCTACGTCTTCATCCGCTCCCAGCTGGACAAGGACTGGGGCTTCGGAGGCACGTTCGCGCTGTTCGCTGTCGTCTTCGTGCTCATGGGCATGCAGTTCGCGTCCATGGGGCTTCTGGGCGAGTACATCGGCAAGATCCACCTGAACGCCCGTTCCCGCCCCCAATTCTTCATCGAATCAGTTCATCGCAAAAACAATACCCAACCCAAAGAACAGGAGTGACACCGCATGAAAGCTGTCGTCTTCGCTTACAACAACATCGGCTGTATCGGCATCGAACAGCTCGTCAAGGCCGGCGTGACCATCCAGGCCGTCTTCACCCACGCTGACGATCCCAACGAAAACCTCTGGTTCCGGTCCGTCGCCGAAACCGCCGCCGCCCTCGGCATCCCGGTTTTTGCGCCCGAGGACGTCAACCACCCGCTCTGGGCCGGACGCATCAAAAAGATGGCCCCCGACTTCATCTTCTCGTTCTACTACCGCAAGGTCATCGGCAAAGACATCCTCGCCATTCCGAAGAAGGGCGCGTTCAATCTCCACGGCTCGCTCCTCCCGAAATACCGCGGCTGCGCCCCGCTGAACTGGGCCGTCATCAACGGCGAAAAGGAATCCGGCGTGACGCTCCACAAGATGACCGCAAAGGTCGACGCCGGCGATATCGTGGCGCAGGAGAAGTTCGCGATCGCCGATTCCGACACCGCGAAGGACGCCCACCTGAAGGCCGCCGCCGCTGCTGAAAAGATGCTCAAGAAGGTCCTGCCCTCCGTGCTCGCCGGCAAGGCCAAAGGCAAGAAGCAGGACGAGAAGCAGGCCACCTATTTCGGGCACCGCTGCCCCGCCGACGGTCTCATCGACTGGACGAAGGACGCTGTTTCCGTCCGCAACCTCGTGCGCGGCGTGACCCGTCCCTTCCCCGGCGCGTTCACGTTCATCGCCGCTCAGAAATACTTCATCTGGGACGTTTCCGTCGTGTCCCTGAAGAAGAAAGCCCCGGCGGGCACCATCGTCTCCACCGCCCCGTTCGTGATCGCCTGCGGCAAAGACGCCGTGCAGGTGAACTTCGCGCAGAAGGACGGCGGCCTGTACACGACCGGCGAACAGCTCGCCGCTGACAACCGCTTCACCCCGAAGATGGTCCTCACCAATTCCCCCGTCGTCGGCCCGAAACGCAAGAAAAGCGTGCTGATCCTGGGCGTGAACGGCTTCATCGGCAGCGCCATCAGCCAGCGCCTGCTGGAGGACGGCAACTACGAAGTGTACGGCATGGACCTCCGTAGCGGATACATCACCGACCTGCTGTCCCATCCGGACTTCCACTTCTTCGAGGGCGACGTGCAGATCAACCACGAGTGGATCGAATACCATGTCCGCAAATGCGACGTGGTGCTGCCGCTGGTCGCCATCGCCACCCCGATCGAGTACACGCGCAATCCGCTCCGCGTCTTCGAGCTCGACTTCGAGGAGAACCTGAAGATCGTCCGCTACTGCGCCAAGTATAACAAGCGCATCATCTTCCCCTCCACGTCCGAAGTCTACGCCATGTGCGATGACGAGAACTTCGACGAGGACAATTCCCGCCTCATCCTCGGCCCGATCCGCATGCAGCGCTGGATCTACTCCTGCAGCAAGCAGATGCTCGACCGTGTGATCTGGGCTTACGGCGCGTCCCGCGGCCTCAAATTCACGCTCTTCCGCCCGTTCAACTGGATGGGCCCGAAGCTCGACTCGCTTTCCTCCGCCCGTATCGGCAGCTCCCGCGCCATCACCCAGCTCATCCTGAACCTGGTGCAGGGCAACCCGATCCTGCTCATCGACGGCGGCGCGCAGAAACGCTGCTTCACGCACGTGACCGACGGCATCGAGTGCCTGTTCCGCATCATCGAGAACAAGGACGGCCTCTGCGACGGCAAGATCATCAACATCGGCAACCCGGACAACGAAGCCAGCATCAAGGAGCTCGCCGAAATCCTCGTCGAACTCTTCAACGAGCATCCGCTCCGCAAAAAATTCCCGCCGTTCGCCGGCTGCAAGGAAGTCGAAAGCGGCACCTTCTACGGCGCGGGCTATCAGGATTGCCAGCACCGCAAGCCCAGCATCCGCAACGCCATGAAGTACTGCGGCTGGAAGCCCGTCGTGCCCCTGCGCGAATCCATCAAGCAGACGCTCGACTTCTTCCTCCAGCAGGCCATTTCCTCCGGCGAATTCGGGATCAAGAAATGAAGATCGCCATCCGCGTAGACGTCGATACGTTCCGGGGTACGCGCAGGGGCGTCCCCTCGCTCCTGCGCACCATGGACCGCCACGGCGTCCGCGCGGCGTATTTCTTTTCGGTCGGCCCGGACAACATGGGCCGCAACCTGTGGCGTCTGCTGAAGCCGACCTTCCTGTTCAAGATGCTCCGCACGAACGCCCCCGGGCTGTACGGCATGGACATCCTCCTCATGGGGACCGCCTGGCCCGGCCCGGCCATCGGGCGGCGCAACGAACAGGTCCTGCGCGACTGCGCCGCCGCCGGGCATGAGATCGGGCTTCACGCCTGGGACCACTGCAAGTGGCAGAACCGCATCGCGTCGTTCTCCCCCGAGCTGATCCTGAAGCACCTGCGCCTTGCGTACGGCGAGATCGAACGCATCACCGGGAAGCCGCCCGTCTGCTCCGCCTCCCCCGGCTGGAAGACCACCGACGCCGTGCTCACAGCGAAGGAGACGTTCCATTTCCGCTACAACAGCGACTGCCGCGGCAGCTCCATCTTCCGTCCGGTCGTGGACGGCAAACAGCTCGAAACGCCGCAGATACCGCTGAACATGCCGACCTACGACGAACTGCTCGGCCGCGACGGCGTCACGCGTGAAAACTACAACGAACGCCTCCTCGCCACAGCTTCGCCGGACGGCATGAACCTGCTGACCATCCACGCCGAGGCCGAGGGCGGCATCTGCGCCGACCTCTTCGACGATTTTCTGAGCATGGCGAAGGCGCGCGGGATCGAATTCTGCGCGCCCGGCGACCTCCTGCCGCAGGATGTGTCCTCCATTCCGTCCGGTTCCATTCGTCCCGGCGTTCTGCCCGGCCGCGAGGGCTGGATGGCGCTGCAATCCGAATAAACCGCCTTCCGGAGGCCATTATGAGCGGTTTGGCGCAATACACGGTCATCTTGGCGAACGGCAGTTTCCCCCGCCGCAAATGCCTTCTGGAGACGCTGCGCGCCGCCGCACGGATCGTCTGCTGCGACGGTGCCGCGTCCGCGCTTCTCCGCGCCGGACTGGAACCCGACCTCGTGGTCGGCGATCTGGACAGCCTCGACCCGGCTTTGAAGGAGCGTTTCGGCAAGCGCCTCGTCCACGAATCCGAACAGGAGACGAACGACCTGTCGAAGGCGTTCCGCGCATGCATGGCGCGCGGCTGGCGCGACATCGTGATCCTCGGGGCAGGGGGCCGCCGCGAAGACCATCTGCTCGGCAACGCGTCCCTGCTCCCGATGTTCGCTGCATCCGGAGCCGATGTCCGCATGGAGACCGATTACGGCACGTTCCTGCCCGTTCTGAAATCCGCTTCGTTCCGCCGTCCCGTCGGCACGAAGGTCTCGATCTTCAGCTTCCACCCGGAAATGCCCGTTACGGCGACCGGCCTGAAATACCCGCTCAACAAGCTCCGCCTGCCCTTCTGGTGGTGCGGCACGCTGAACGAAACGAATACGCCGGAGTTCTCGCTCGCGTTCGACGGCTGTGCGCCGCTGCTGCTGTATTTCCCGCGCTGATTCTGCGTTTTTTTCCGTTTTTTTTGTTTTTCCGTCTTGACTTTCCGCGAATTGATGGTATAGTAAATACCATTCTCAATTTGATTTGAGGGCGTATAGCTCAGTTGGTTAGAGCGCCACGTTGACATCGTGGAGGTCGTAGATTCGAGTTCTACTACGCCCACCATTTTTGTATCATGCCAAACCGTTGGAACTGAACAAGTTTCCGACGGTTTTTCTTTGTTCCGGCTTCCCTTGCCCCGACATGCCAATTTCTTTCTTTCTATAAGAAAAAACAAATGTATCATATTGGTTTTCCTTGCATTTTCCTGAAGATTATGCTATATTATTTACTTTCTTCGATTTTAAAACCCGAAACCATAAAGGATTCCGCATGAAAATTCTCGTGATCAACTCCGGCAGCTCCTCCCTCAAATTCACCCTCTTCGAGATGGAAAACGGCAGCAACACCGTCATCGCATCCGGCCTCGTGGAGCGCGTCGGCACCCCGACTCCGAACCTCATCATCAAGCGTCCGGACGGTTTCAAGTTCGAAGAATCCCCCGAAGGCGTGAAGAACCATTCCGACGGTCTCCGCGCGGTCTGCGCCAAGCTCGTCGATCCGCAGATCGGCGTCCTGAAGAGCCTGTCCGAAGTCAAGGCCATCGGTCACCGCGTGCTCCACGGCGGCGAAAAGGTCACCGCCCCGGTCAAGGTCGACGAGGCCGTCAAGGACATCATCCGCGAGTGCATCCCGCTGGGACCGCTCCACAACCCCGCCAACCTCAGCGGCATCGAGGCCTGCGAGGAGATTTTCGCCGGCGTCCCGAACGTTGCCGTCTTCGACACGCAGTTCCACCAGACCATGCCCCCGGAGGCCTACCTCTACGCCATCCCGATGGAATACTACAAAAAGTACGGCATCCGCAAGTACGGGTTCCACGGCACCAGCCACCGTTTCGTGACGCTCTCCACCGCCGAATTCCTCGGTAAGAAGCCCGAAGACATCACGATCATCACATGCCACCTCGGCAACGGCTGCAGCATGGCCGCCGTCAAGAACGGCAAGGTCATCGACACCACGATGGGCCTCACCCCGCTCGAGGGCCTCATGATGGGCACCCGCAGCGGCGACATGGACCCCGCCGCCGTCCTCCGCATGGTCGAGGTCGGCAACACGGCCAAGGAAGTCGACACCATCCTGAACAAGAAGTCCGGCCTCCTTGCGGTCGGCGGCATCGGCAGCGGCGACATGCGCGACATCGTGAACGCCGCCGACTCCGGCAACAAGGACGCCGCCCTCGCCCTCAAGATGTTCATCCGCCGCATCGTCAAGTACATCGGCTCCTACTATGTGCTCCTTGGCGGCGCGGACGCCATCGTCTTCACCGGCGGCATCGGCGAACACTCCATCCCGGAACGCAAGGCCATCCTCGACGGCATCGCCTGCCTCGGCATCAAGTGCGACGACGCGAAGAACGACGCGTGCTTCGGCAAGGCCGGCGTCATCTCCACCGACGACAGCAGCTGGAAGGCCATCGTCATGCCCACCAACGAAGAGCTGATGATCGCCCTCGAAACCGTCAAGACCCTCGGTCTGTAATTCCTGCGATCTCAGAAAATAAAGCTCCGAAACCCTGTTGCATGCAGGATTCCGGGGCTTTTTTTGTCGTTTTGTTAGTTCTTTGCCGTTATCATAGAAATGACAGATACAGGAATGGCAAGCCATTATAAATCAAAGAAATGACGGAATGACGGCGAAATGACGGATGCTGTGACGGGGGCTTTTTCTGGCATTCTTTATCAGCTTTTTTCTTTTCTTTCTTGTAAAATGGAAGAGAGGCGCTATATTAGTGGAAAAAAAATCTGCTGACCTGCTAACGCGAGGGGTCCAATATGAACAAACATTCGAATTTCGAGCATTTTCCGGTGGTTGCGTCCCTGATCGCCGCGTCTGCCGCTCTGGTTGTGTTCCTTGCCTCCTGCGGCAGGGAACCGGAGGAACAAGATTCGGCCCCGGAAACATCCGCTTCCGTTGAAACCAGTGTAGTTTCAGCGACGAAAACAGCCCCGTCCGCAAATGGGAAGCCCGGGGACGGGTTCGTCTTTCCGCCCGAAGGTCTCATATGCTTGGAACGGATCTATTACGACGCTAGCCCCACGCCCGATACGGTAAAGGTCGTTTACCTTCGCGCGCCCGAAAACGCGGTCGATCTGGTGATCCCGGACGGTGTGACGGAGATCGGAAGTGAGGCGTTCCATGATTGCGCGAACCTGGAATCGGTCGTGTTCCCGAACTCGGTCAATATGATTCCGGCCAATGCTTTTTATGTCGAATCGATAGGCCTGCGTATTCGTTGTCCGAAACTGAAATCGGTCGTGCTTCCGGTACACGCCGCCATTGGGTCCTATGCGTTCTATGGGCTTCAATCCCTGGAGAGCGTCACGCTGAACAAAGACGGCAAAGCCGCCGCGCCGCCGCGGGAAGATGCCGCCATCGGGGACGAAGCGTTCAGCTTGTGCCGTAAACTGAAGGAGATTACGATCCCGGAGGGGGTCGAGGCCATTGGCGACAGCGCTTTCTATTCCTGCCGACTGGAACGCGTTTCCCTGCCCGCGAGCCTGAAGACCATCGGACGCCACGCTTTTTTGAATTGTTTCTCGCTGAGGGAGATCGCTATTCCAAACGGCGTGACGAGTATTGCGTACGACGCTTTTTATGGTACCCCATGCAAGGAATCCGTCCGCAGCGAAATGGAATCCCGCGGCGCCGCCGCTCCTTCGCCGAAAGAAAACTGACGCGCGTTACTGTTTCGCCTGGAGCTGGTCGAGATACGCGCTGAAGGTCTCGAACGTGCCGGATTTCCCGAGGCTCGCGAGGAGGCGTTTCAGGCGCAGACGCTGGGCTTCCCCGGCGTGCCGCACGATGTAGCCGGGGATATTCCACTGCGCCTCAGCGGCGCGTTCGTGGTATTCCCACGGATGCGAATACATATTGAAGAATCCGGTGGCGGACATGGCGGTCTTCGCCAGCGGGAGGTAGAGCGCCAGCGGGAGGTTTTTGAACGAAAGCCAGAAGAGCGGGAACCGGACCACGGGCAGGGCGGACACCGGCATCTGCCACAGGCCGCATGCCTCGCGGAATGGTTTCAGCGGGGCGGTGAAATTGCTGTAGCGGCCCGGCAGCCAGACGGGATTCAGGGAGGACTCGTACTCGTATCCGGCGTCCAGGATGTCCTGTTTGCCGACCTTCGCGAGGCGCGCCATGCGGAATCCGCGGACGGGCGATCCGACGATTTCCTCTAATGCTTCGCGGGAACGTTTCAGGTCGGCGGGCTCGAACGTGGTGTGGGAATAGCCGTGGGATGCGATTTCGTGGCCGGAATCCTTCATTTCGCGCACGAGATCGGGGAACTCCAGAGCGAATGCAGCCGTCACGAAGAACGTGGTGTGCGCGCCCGCTTCGTTCACGGTCCGGAGGATGCGCCGCGTGCCCTCGCCCGCGATCGCGAACATGTCCTCACGGGAAATCTCGACGCCGAACTCGGTCGGCAGGTCGAATTCCTCGATATCGAACGAAAGCAGAACGCTTTTCATCGGTCAGCCCTGCGTCGGACGGTGCTCTTTTTTGCGGAACCAGTGCGCGGGCATGATACGGAGGAAGTGTCCGAGCTCGCGGAACAGCACGCGCCAGCCCATTTTCGAGAAGGAGAGGCCGGGCCGCAGCGTGAGCGGGATCGTGTCGATGCGGAGTCCTCGGTCCCAGGCGAGCAGGATGAACTCGGTGTCGAACAGGAACGTATCGACGGTCGTGTCCAGGAACGCCTGTTTTCCTGCGCCCCGGAACGCCTTCATCCCGGCCTGCGTGTCGAGGTAGCGTTCCGGCATCCCGAGCAGGAAGCGGTTCAGGCGGCGCACGCCCTTCGAAATGAGCTTGCGGAGCGAATGCAGGGCGTTGCCGTAGTCGGCGCCGCGCACGCCCATCACGACGTCCGCGCCGGAATTCAGGCGGTCGAACGCCTCGGCGGCGCACTGCCAGCCGAACGGGAAATCGCCGTCGGTGTAGATCTGGATATCTCCGTCCGCCTGCGCGATCGCATGCCGCAGGCAATAGCCCTTCCCGTGGTTCACGTCGTAGGAGGAAAAAATGAACTCGTCGGCGGCCGCGCGGATGGCATCCAGCGCCTCGTCCGGGTAGCAGGACTTCGGCGAGCCGTCGTTGGCGAGGATCACACGCAACGTCGAGCCGCGTTCGTTCAGGACCTGTTTGAGCGCCGCGACGGATTCAAGCAGATGATTCAGCCATCCCTCATGGGGTTTGTAGAAAGGGAGGATCAGGTCGGTTTTCATTGGGGCGGGGGGGCGCGGATATGGGAGATGTTGAGGTTACTGGAAGAAATCGGGCTGGTCGGAATCGGCTTTTTTGCCGGAGGAGCCGCGTCCGGTCAGTCTGTTTTTCGCCGTGAGGCCGAAGAGCGACCAGGATTTGTCGGTGGCGATGCGTCCCTGGGGCGAACGCATGAGGTATCCTTCCTGAATGAGGTAGGGCTCGTAGACTTCCTCGATGGTGCCGGGGTCTTCGCCGATGGCGACTGCGAGGGAGTTCAGGCCGACCGGGCCGCCGTTGAAGTTTGCGACGATGGTTTCGAGGATGCGCTTGTCCATCTCGTCGAGGCCGTTGCTGTCGATCTCCATCATGGAGAGCGCCTTGCGGGCGGTCTCGTCGTCGATCGTGCCGTCGCCGCGTACCTGCGCGAAGTCGCGCGCCCAGGACAGCAGATTGTTTGCGATACGCGGGGTGCCGCGGCTTCTGCGCGCGATCTCGAATGCGGCTTCCGGCGTGATCCCGACGTTCAGGATTCGGGCGGACCGCTGCACGATTTTCTGAAGGTTTTCCGGGTCGTAGTAGTCCAGGCGTGGCGCGAGCTTGAACCTGGCGCGGAGCGGGGCGGAGAGCAGGCCCTGCCGCGTGGTCGCGCCGATGAGCGTGAATTTCGCGAGGTTCAGGCGGACGGACCGGGCGCCGGGGCCCTGGTCCAGCATGATGTCGATGAAATAGTCTTCCATGGCGCTGTAGAGGTATTCCTCCACTGCCGTGTTCAGACGGTGGATCTCGTCGATGAAGAGGATGTCGCCGTCTTCCATGGAGGTAAGCAGGCCGGCGAGGTCGCCGGGCTTTTCGATGACCGGGCCGCTGGAGGATTTGATGCTCGCGCCTTTCTCGTTGGCGATGATGTAGGCGAGCGTGGTCTTGCCGAGTCCGGGTGGGCCGTAAAGAAGGAGATGCCCGAGCGGCTCGTTGCGCCGTTTGGCGGCCTCGACGTAGACTTTGAGACGTTCCTTGACGCTGTCCTGACCGGGGAAATCCTCGAATTTCTGCGGACGGAGGGTCTTTTCGACGGTCTCGTCGCGGCGGTTCAGCGTCGAGGTGATGTAACGTTCGGTTTCAGCCATTTCAGATCGGGAACCGGATGTTGCCTCAGTTCATTTCCTGAAGGACTACGCCGGTGCCCTTGACGACGGCGTTCAGCGGATCGTCGGACACGAAGACGGGGAGGTTGATCTCCTCGGAGATCAGGCGGTCGAGGCCGCGGATCAGAGCGCCGCCGCCCGCGAGCATGATGCCGCGATCCATGAGGTCGGAGGCGAGTTCCGGCGGGCAGTGTTCGAGCGTGGAGCGCACGGCGTCGACGATGCTGGCGATGGGTTCCTGAAGAGCGGTGCGGATTTCCTGCGAGGAGACGCGGATGCTCTTCGGGAGGCCGGACACAAGGTCGCGCCCCTTCACTTCCATGGATTCGTCGAGGTCGGGCACCTGATAGGCGCTTCCGATGCGGATCTTGATGTCTTCCGCCATGCGTTCGCCGATCAGCAGATTGTACACGCGCTTCATGTGCTGGATGATGGAGGAGTCCATTTCGTCGCCGCCGACGCGGCAGCTGCGCATTTCCACGATGCCGGAGAGCGAGATCACGGCCACTTCGGTCGTGCCGCCGCCGATGTCGACGATCATGCTGCCGGTCGGTTCCGCCACGGGCAGACCGACGCCGATCGCGGACGCCATCGGTTCCGGGATGGTGATGACTTTCGCTGCGCCGGCGTGCATGGCGCTGTCCTGCACGGCGCGGCTTTCGACTTCCGTGATGCCGGAGGGAACGGCCACGACGACGGTGGGATGGAAGATGCGCTGGTACGGCGCCATGAAACCCTTTGCCTTCGTGATGAAATAACGCAGCATGTCCTCGGTCACGGCGAAGTCGGCGATCACGCCCGCCTTCATCGGACGGACAGCCTTGATGTTCATCGGGCAGCGTCCGAGCATGCGTTTCGCCTCGATTCCGACCGTGACGTCCCCGTCGTCCCGGATCGCCACGACGGACGGCTCGTTCAGGACGACGCCGTGGTCCTTGACGTAGACCAGACAGTTCGCGGTCCCCAGGTCGATCCCGATATCGCTCGAAAAGAATTTTGAAAATCTGAACTTCATGTTTATGCCCTCCGGCGGTTCGTGTTCTCTGGCTGCGTCATCGTTGCATATCCAACAATAATTTAATCTGCGTTTTCAGGAAGTAAAGCGTGGTTTAAGTTTTTTTTCTTATTTTTTCAGGCGGTCCGGCACGTGTGTATGATGGATCATGTCGTCGAACGTCTCGCGGTCGCGGATCACCGTTGCTTCGGAACCGTTCACCAGCACTTCGGCGGCCCGCAGACGGCCGTTGTACTGGTAGCTCATGCCGAACCCGTAAGCACCCGCATTCTCCACCACGATGAGGTCGCCGGGGCCCAGGCTGGCGGGCAGGCTGCGTTCCTTGACCCAGTAGTCGGTGTTTTCGCAGAGCTGGCCGCAGAGGCCCATGGTTTCGCGCGGTTCGTTTTCCTTGCCGTCGACGTAGATGTGGTGGTACGATCCGTAGAACGCCGGACGCACGAGCACGTTCATGCCGACGTCGGTGCCGACGATCTTCGTGTAGGATTCCTTCACGGCGTGAACGCGGCCGATCACATATCCGGCGTTGCCGACGAAGTAGCGCGCAGGCTCCATCTCGAGGCGCGGCGGCTTCATGCCGTACTGCTCCACGAAGGATTTGAAGACGTCGGCAGTCTTCTTTGCTGCGGCTTCCAGGTCCAGGGACGCTTCGCCGGGTTCGTACGGGATGCCGAGTCCGCCGCCGAGGTCGATGAATTCAAAGTCGATCCCGAGTTCCTTGCCCGTCTTGCACACGATCTCCATCAGCAGCTTCGTGACGAAGGGGAAATAGTCCGCGTCGGTGATGCAGGAGCCGGTCATCATGTGCACGCCGAAACGCTTCACACCGGCTTCCTTGGCCATGCGGAACGCGGCGGTAACCTTGTCCGGATGGATGCCGAATTTCGCCTTCGGCCCGGCGTTCGTCACGTACTCGCCGACATTGCTCTTGCCGTAGCCGGGATTCACGCGGAACGAAATGACCTCGGGCACACCGAATTTCAGGAGGCGCGGAAACAGGCTTTCGTCGTCGAGGTTGATGACGGCTCCGGTCTCGATCCCCTGTCGCAGATCCTCGTCGGAGAGGAAGTTGCCGCTGAACATGATGTTTTCGCCGGTGAGACCGACGGATTTCGCCAGCAGAATCTCATTCACGCTCGCGCAGTCCGCCCCCGCGCCCTCCTGGCGGAGGATGTTCACGATGGCCGGATTGTTGCAGCATTTGACCGCGTAGAACATGCGGAAATCGGGATAGTATTTCCTGAACGTCGCGACCGCGCGTCTGTAGTTGTCGCGGATCTTCTGTTCGTCGTAAACATAAAGCGGAGTACCGTATTTCGCGGCGAGTTCCGCGACGGGGATGTCTCCGATTTTGATCTTGTCCTGTTCAAACTTCATTGTTTTGAAACCTTTCAATATGTCTTTGCTTAATTTCCGATACCGACCCTCGGCCCGAACGCGAAGCCGGGCATGGCTGTGAGTCCGATGGAAAAGGCAAGGTAATTCTTCATACGCTGCGAGTATTCGCCGTTTCTGTGGCGCCGCCAGCTCTGGCCTGTGCCGCATTCGGCGGCAACGTACCAGCAGTGGAATCGTTTCGTGAGGCCGATGCAGGCGTTTCGGAACAGATTCTGGTCGATGTCGTAGGCGCACCGGGTGTAGCCGTGCAGGTCCTTGTCGAAGAGCAGCGGGAATTCCAGTCCGCCGCTGACCACCTGGGATCGCGTCGTCGGCGAAACCATCATGGAGGCAGCCGTGATCGTGGAGAACTGAGTTCCCATGGAGTAGACGGACCGCTGCAGGAATGCATCCGAATATGTGTAACTGGCGTAGATGCGCCATTCGGGTGCGAATCTGTAGTCGATCGTGGTTGTCAGACGGTTGATGGCCGACCCGCTGATGCCGGGACGGCCGGCGTAGCTGTTGCCGCGCCTGACTTCGTAATCATGGTCGCCGTTGTTGCCGACGTTCAGCAGCAATTCCGCGGAAATCGTAAGGTTGCTTGTCGGTCTGAACTTGAAGATCGTGCCGAAGTCGCCGATATGGTTGAAATCGTTGGAAGTATGAATGAAGAGGTCCCAATAGTTTTCCAGCGACATCCACTCGTAGATCTCCCCGTTCCGGCGCGTCTGCAGGCGGTTCGTGATGCCGAACCGGACGAAATGCTGTTCGGTGATGCGGTCGATCTCATCGAAGTAATACAGATTGTCGGCATTTACGGTCGGCCGCGGGATATAGGTGTAGTTCACGTACGGGGTGACCACGTGGCGCAGACCGTCAAGTCCCCAGTAGGCGCTCTTCACGTCCTGCCAGGCGTGATAGAATTTCGTATTGACCTCGACGCCAAGTTCGCCGATCACGCGGAATTTCGATCCGCCCTTCGAGTCGTAGTTCGTGACCCGGTACCCCCACGGGATTCCTTCGGCTTCATCCGCAATGGATATGTAGCCGAGCTCCTTGACCCCGACTTCCCGTTCGGAAGAGCTGGAATACGCCGTCAGCCGGATGCCCGTTCTCGGGATGATGTTGATGCCCCAGAGATTGATCGGATAGTAGAGCATGTGGAGCGAATCGAATCTGAGCGTGCCGTAATTTCTGATGTGCCAATTCTTGTCGCCCGGAATGTCTCGGTCGAATCTGCGCCAGCGCATGAAGAGCGGCGTAAGGGACATTTCGCCCTGATAGTAGAGGTTGGCGAAGAGTTCCTGACGCTGGAAGTCCAGCCTCAGTTCCGGCAGACGGTCGACTGTGGAATAGAAATCGTTGATACGAAGCGTCATGTACGCGCTGGCGGTAAATCTGTCGCCCTGGTATTCCAGCGAGGCATAAGTAGGAGGTTCATATTCGGAGTTGAACCGGGTAACGTAATAATCCCGTAAATACTCGTAATCGCTGATGAGGTCGATCTGCATCCGGAAGTCCAGCCGGTTCGTGATGTGCGTCATGTTGTTCGTGCGGACTTCATAACGGTAATACGGGATCGTGAGGCGGGAATTGTTCAGCAGATAGTGCGGATCACCGTCTCTCAGGTCGCGGTCCCAGTACGCATAACGGTTCCGGTCGTAAATGCCGTAGAAGGAGAATTCGGTGGCGGATTCCGGCGTCAGGAGATCGGAGCTCAACCCGTATCCGACGCCGCGTTCCTGGTACCAGTCCAGCATCAGGTTCATGTTCCAGTACGGTTCATCCGTGAGCTTGAAATGCTTTGCACTGCGGATATACCAGCCCCAGTCGCTGTTGCTGCCGAATTCGATCTTGCCACCGAAACTCGAGAGGTCGGACGGCTTGTACAGGATCGGAAGCCAGAATACGGGAACGCCGTAGATCTGAAGGAAGTTATTCTTCATCAGGATGCTGTGATCGCCGATCTGGTTGTCGTAATGGAACAGGCTGCTGTTGCTTTCTCTCGGTTCGATCGTGGCATTATAGGCTGCGATCGCAAAGTGATCGTGGTCGTCCTGGATGTATTCGCAGGTCGTGAATCTGGCTTTGTGAACCTTCAGAGTTCCGTCGAAGAATCGGTCCGCGCGTTCGCCGACGCAGTAGAACAGGCCGGATTTCAGTGCGAAGTTCGAGAACTGGATCACGCCGGTCAGCAGGTTGCCCGCGACGCGCTCGGCGTGAATCACCGAGGATTCCTTCACGATTTCCACTTCGGCGAACTGTTCGCCGAGGTCATTCATGACATAACGGAGCAGCGTTACACGGGCTCTCGGATTCGCCAGCATGGACTGGTAGTCTTCCACTGTCATGGTCTGGACGACGCTCGACAGAACGCAGAATTTGACGTTCCCGGCGGCTTCGAAGTCGTAAAGCTCCGAGTCGAGATTGATCACGATTTTGTCGGCTGCGACTTCCGTGCCGGGCGACTGGATCACGGCGTTTCCGCGCGCCACCAGATTGTCCCCGACGAATTCATAGGAGTCCGCGGCAGCGTCGAATCCTTCCGGCAGCTTCGAAAGCTTTTCGATGTCCGAGACATTGAAAAAGCTGTCGGCATTGAACTTCCGGACAGATGGAACACCCAGCCCCTCGTCCTGGCCGAATGCTTCCGCCGCATTCAGCAGCAGAAACACAGCCGTCACGGCGAAAAAAATATATGTCCGGATGGATTTCAAAGGTTTTCTCCGAATAAGATCAGCAGATAGTTTTTTCAAAAAGAAATATACTACTGAATTCAGAAAAATGCAATCAAAAAACAGAAAACTTTCGTTTTTTATTATATAGGCAGGCAGATATTGCCGCGAAAGAGCGGACAGGATACCTGAAAGAAACGGCAGAGAAAGAGAGCGGAAATGTCTTACTCTTCAGCAGGAACTGGAAGAAAGGCCGCTTCCTTATGCTGACTGCGGAACCAGGATGCCTGTCTTCGGGCATACTGGCGCGTGGCGATCACGATGGCTTCCAGCAGCTCTTCGCGCGTCATCTTTCCGGCAAGATAATCCCCGATCTGGGCATAGCCGATGGCCTGCCATGCGGTCGGCGCCTGAAGCAGTCCCTTTGCGAGCATCTCTTTAGCCTCATCGATCCAGCCGGATTTCAGCATCACGGCGGCGCGGCGGCGTATCCTGTTCACCAGGTCGGCGCGGTCGCGGACCAGCACGAACTGCGCGAAACCCGGATCGGGGGAAAAACCGCCGGACTGAAGCTCGGAAATCTGTTTCCCGGACAGCAAATAGACTTCACGGGCGCGGATCAGCTTGCGCCGGTGAGGGTAGAACCGCCTGAAATCAAGCGGGCATTCGCGTTTCATGACAGACGCGAGATCCGGGAAATGCTCTTCGTTGTCATACGCGGCGTCAAGTTCATCGCGCAGGCTCTGTTTTGCCGGGAGGACGTCCAGTCCGTACACGAGCGCATGCAGATACAGTCCGCTCCCGCCCGCCACGACCGGAAGGTGCCCGCGCGCCCGGATTTCGCCGATGATGCGGAGCGCATCGGTGCGAAAACGGAACACATCGGACTTTTCGGAAATGTCCATGGAATCGATCAGATGATGCGGCACTGCGCGGCGTTCCTCCGCGGTAGGTTTGGCTGTGCCGATATCGAGTCCGCGGTAGAATTGCATGGAGTCGGCGGAAACGATCTCTCCGCCGCATTCGCGTGCGAGGGCGAATGCCAGCTCGGATTTCCCGGCGGCGGTCGGCCCCATGATGACGGGGATCCCGGATGTCCGACGGACGGCGTCAAGCAGATTTCGCAGCGTCGCCGGTGTCATCCTTCTTTGCCTCGGGTTTGTTTTCGGGCCGGAAGAACGAGGAGATCACGAAGAGCGTCACGCCGCAGCAGATCGCCGAATCCGCCACGTTGAACGACGGCCATTCGAGGTTGCGCCAGTAAAAGCGGAGGAAGTCGATGACTGCCCCGTGCCAGAGACGGTCCGTGCAGTTGCCGACGATCCCGGAGGCGACCATCAGCAGTGCGAAACAGCGTTCCGGCCATCCCGAGCTCAGTTTCCGCAGAAACACGATCAGCAGGATGAACGCCAGAATTGAAATCCCGAACGGGACCCACGGCAGATTGTGGAACATGCCCCAGGCCGCGCCTTTGTTCGTAACGTGCGTGAGGTCGAAGAAGCCGGGAATGACCGTGATGCGTTCGTGCAGTCCGATGTTCCGCAGGACCAGGATCTTGGTCGCCTGATCCAGGACGGCCAGAAACAGCGCGAACGCGGCGGCTGCAAGGATGACATGCCATTCCCGGGGGGACCCGGGCGGCATCTGTGCTTTAGATATTAAAAACTTCATGAGGGAACGGACGATGACAAAGAGAGACGGAGATGAGGTGCGACGGACAGTACGGGATCGTATATGTCCGCCGGGCGAAACTCATGCCGGGTAAATCAGCGATGACGTCCTTCGTGCTTTTCTTTTCTGGACTTGCATTCCAGGCAGAAGCGCGCATACGGTTTAACCTCGAGGCGGGCAGGGCTGATCTCCTGGCCGCATTCGATGCAGATGCCGTATTCGTTCTCATCAAGACGGGTCAGCGCTTCGTCGATCATTTCGATCACGGTGCCCTCGTCCGAAAGGAGTCCCAGCTCGAAATCGTGCTGGAAATTGTCGCTTCCGAGGTCGGCCATATGCGTTGCCATGCCGGCGCCGGGTCCGGATTTCCTGTTGGTCAGAGCGTCGTCGCGGTGGATGTTGAGCTGATCCTGATACGATTCTCTCAGCTTCAGCAACATTTCTCTGTAATGCTTTTTCAGCTTCGTCGAGAGATAGGATTTTTTGATGATATGTCCGTTGGCTTCCGCCAGATTCTGAAACGCCTTGAGCTCGGCCTTCGTGATGATGCGGCCGTGATGGGACGCCTGGGCATCTTTGTTCTTGTCGAGTTTCTTTTTTGCGGAAGCGGACGCCAGGGAAGTCTTCTTTACGGGAACGGCTTTCTTCACTTCGGCCTTGACGGCGACCTTCTTCGCGGGAGCGGCCTTCTTCACTTCGGGCTTGACGGCAATCTTCTTCGCGGGAGCGGCTTTCTTCGCGGCAACAGCTTTTTTCGCAGGCGCGGCTTTCTTGGCAACAGCCTTGACCGGAGCCTTCTTTACCGGAGCGGCCTTCTTCGCGACAACAGCCTTCTTCGCGACAACAGCCTTCTTCGCGACAACAGCCTTCTTCGCGACAACAGCCTTCTTCGCGACAACAGCCTTCTTCGCAGGCGCGGCTTTCTTGGCAACAGCCTTTACCGGAGCCTTCTTTACCGGAGTGGCCTTCTTCGCGGCAACAGCCTTGGTCGCTGCGGCTTTTTTCGCAGGCGCGGCTTTTTTCGCGGCGGTCTTGACAGCGGGCTTTACGGGAGAAGCCTTCGCAACAGTTTTCGCCAGCGGCTTGGAGGCCGGTGTTTTGGCCTTCTTTGTTTCGTTCTTTTTCATCTGTTACAACTCCTGGTTTTACGGCTGTCAACGGCCGGATCATGTGTTTTTTGAGTTCGATTCATCTTGCCGGACCGGTTATCTCAACATTCGCCGAATGATTGTTCGCAGTCTGAAAAGAGTCATCGAAGTATTTAAAATAGCACTAAAAGTATGATAATCAAGCCGGATGAATTGAAAAAAACGTTTTTTGCTGTATATTTTATGGCCGGGTTTTTCCGCCGCGCCTCAAATTCCGGTGTTCGTGCGCTGCCGACCCCCCTTTGGAGACCTCATGATTGACCTTCACATGCACAGCACTTGTTCCGACGGCACCCTGACGCCGGAGGAGCTTGCCGCCGCCGCCCTTGATCTCGGGCTGGAAGCCGCCGCCCTGACGGACCACGACACGGTTTCGGGCGTGGATCGGTTTCTGTCCGCCGCATCGGGAACGCCGCTTCATGCCGTGCCCGGCGTCGAACTCGCGAGCATGCTGTTCAACAAGGATATCCACATCGTCGGGCTGTTCATCGATCCCGCCTGTCCCTCTTTGCTGTCCGCGCTGGAGCAGATGCGTCTGTGGCGCGAGGCGCGCAACGCTGAAATGGTGGAGAAGATCCGTTCGAAAGGGTACGAAATCACGATGGACGAAGTGCTGGCCGAGGCGGGCGGCGAAAGCGTCGGACGTCCGCACATGGCGTCCGTCCTGCTCAAAAAAGGCTATTTTCAGGATATGCAGAGCGTGTTCGGTCGGCTGATCGGCCGCAACGGTTCCTGCTATGTCCTCCGCAAATATTACCCCGTCGACGTCTGCATCCGGCTGATCCATGAGGCGGGCGGCATGGCGATCTGGGCGCATCCGCTTCATGCCGCGCACGGTGCGAGGGCGGCCCTCCGCAAGATCGGATCGCGGCTGATCTCCTATGGCCTCGACGGCCTCGAATGTTACTACTCGATGTTCGCCGAACAGCAGCAGACCGACGCATTGGAATTCGCCTGCGCCCGTTCGCTGCTGGTTTCCGGCGGAAGCGATTTTCACGGGGTGTCCCACCCTCAGGTCAGGATGGGTACCGGGATCGACGGCAACCTCGCGATTCCATTCGGGATTTACGAACGGCTCCTCGCCGCAAAGCAGAACAGGGATTCCCATGACAACGAAAAAACATGTTGACGGCATCGTGATGCTCCATAATCTGTACACCCGTCTGGAGAACGTGGTTCCCATGCCGGGCCCCGAAATGCGCGTCGAGCTTGATCTCGGATGCGGCGACGGCGAGTATGCGCTGGCACTGGCGGAACGCCGTCCCGACGTGTACGTGATCGCGGCGGACATGCTGCTCGGACGCGTGCGGAAAGTCCGGAAACGCGTCCTACGGGACGGCTTGACGAATCTGCATGTCCTGAAAAGCGAGTCGCGCGTGTTGATCTCGCGGACGATCCCGGATGCCTTCCTTGACCGCGTGAATCTGCTTTGTCCTGATCCGTGGCCGAAGGCGAAGCACCGCTGCCACCGCCTCATCACTTCGGACATCATGATGCAGTTCGCACGCATCCTGAAGCCGGACGGCGTGTTTCATTTTTCCACGGACAATGCGGAATATCTGGAGATCGCGGACCGGACCGTCGCGGAGTCGGGGCTTTTTGCTCCGTCCGACCTCGCTCTTATCGCCGACGTCGCGGACATCAAGACCGGATTCGAACTCCTTTGGGAGTCCGAAGGCAAGACCGTGACGCACCGGGCCTGGCGGAAACTCTGAATCGCCCGTGCTCCGGAAAGCTCATCCAGGCGGGGGGAATCGCCACGCCCGCCCCTTTTTTCCTCTTTTTTTGGAAAACTTCGGAAAAATGACTTGATTAAACCGGAGGAGTATGGTATATTGCTTTATAAACGATACGCTTTTAACTGAAACTCATAAATATCAGGAGACAAATTCATGAAAAAGTCCCTCAAGCTCGCCGTCCTTTCCGCCTGCGCCGTTCTCGGCGCCCTCTCCGCCACTTCCTGCGCCACCCCGTTCCCGCTCGGATGCCTTTACACGGATGTCATTCTGCCCGGAACCGTCGGCGACGGCAACCTGAGCCAGTCCTATAATCGTCGCGGTACTTCTTCCTGCTACAGCATTCTCGGCTGGGTCGCTGGCGGCGATGCCTCTATCAACGAAGCCGCGGTCAACGGCGGCATCGACAAGATCGCCTGGACGAATACCCATGTGACGAACTATTTCGGCATCTACGGCATCTACAAGACCGAAGTCTTCGGTACCGGCAAGGCCCTCGGTCCCGATCAGACCCTCGCTCCGGCCAAAGGCGCCCAGAAGTAATTGACGGCTTCGGCCTGAATGATTTCCCCTGCGCGGTCGTATGCCGCGCACTTTGACAGCACAGCCTGATTTGTGCTGTGCGGCGGTTTTCACGACGGTGTTGCGGACTCTGTCTCCGCAACACGTTGGAAGCCGCCCTTTTTGTACGGAAACAATCCTCTTTTTCTGTTGTCATGACGTTTCTTGAACTGAAAAAGTCTCTCACGGAACGCTTTTCGCAGGCCGGATTCGAAGCGGCCGACCTCGAGGCGCACTATGTCGTCTGCGAGGCCGCCGGAATACCCGACCGGGAGTTTCCGCTTCATGCCCATGAACAGCTCGCATCCGGGGCACAGGCCCGCGCGGAATCCTTCACGGTGCGCCGACTGAAAAACGAGCCCTGGCAATACATTTTCGGACATGCGCCGTTCCGCGACCTGGAGCTTGAGGTCGGGCCGGGCTGTCTGATCCCGCGTTCCGAGACGGAGTATTCCATCGACCTCATGCTCGACGGACTTCCGCGTGGTGCGTCCGTCTGTGAACTCGGTGCCGGCAGCGGCGCGATCTCGCTGGCGCTTGCCTCGGAACGTCCCGACCTGACGGTCGTCGGGATCGAACTGTCTCCGGATGCCATGAAGTGGGCCAAGCTCAATCTGAAACAGCTTGCCCTGCCGAACGTGACATTCCTGCATGGCGATCTCTTCGCTCCGGTCGCCGGACGCAAATTCGACCTCATCGCTGCGAATCTCCCGTACATCCCCGAGGGCGACCGCGACAAACTTCCGCCGAACGTACGCGGATATGAACCCGAGGAAGCACTGTTCGGCGGCGCCGACGGCCTGGATATCATTGCCCGTGCGCTGGAACAATCCTCCTCATTCCTGAACCCGGGCGGACGCGTCTTTTTCGAGCTTGACCCGTGCAACGCGGACCGGGCGTTCGAGCTTGCCTCAAAATCTCTTCGGGAGCCTGCGCTCCTGAAAGACCAGTACGGCGCGGTACGTTACCTCACCGCGAAACGTTAAGACGATGAAGCCCGGACCGCTGCAAGGCGATCCGGGCTTAAATGGTTCTGTTTCCTGTTCGGATTCCTCAGAGGCCGAGCACCGTCCGGATGAACGCGTCGCCGGTCATGAATCCGAGCGAGCCGTTCAGTGCCGCTTTCTCCGAGTATTCCGTAACGGAATCGGGCTGGATGTGCGGTCCCCAGACGCAGACGGGCACCGGGGTGCGCGTGTGCTGGCGCATGGAGAGCGGCACGGGGTGGTCGGGAAGGACCGCGAACGTGACGCCGCGTCCCTGAAGCGCTTCGACGACGGGTTTGATGATGCGGTTTTCGAAGTCGCGGATCGCCTGCATTTTGAGGTCGAGGCGGCCTTCGTGTCCGGTTTCGTCGATCGCCTCGAGATGCACATATACGAAATCGTGGTCTTCGATCGCGCGAATGGCCGCCGCCGCTTTGCCTTCATAGTTCGTGTCGATATAGCCCGTCGCACCCTCGACGGGGATCACATCCATCCCCGCGCATTTGGCGATGCCGGAGATCACGTCGACCGCCGTGATTACCGCGCCGGTCTTGCCGCCGTAGCGTTCCGTGAACTTCGGGAACGAAGGCGTACGGCCAGGGCTCCACGGCCAGATCGCGTTGCCTTTTGCCTCGCCGGACTTCACGAGCGGGTGTTCGGCCAGAAATGCCGCCGCGTCCGCCCAGAGCTTGTTCAGGAATTCCACCGTGTACGCGGCTTCCTTCGAGTCGTCCAGCGCGGTCCACGGCAATTCGGCGACCGGGATGTCCTGCGAGGAATCCGGCTTGTAGTAGCCGACTTTCGGGGAGAACTCCGGTCCGTGCAGGATCAGCAGGTTGCGGTAGCTCACGCCGGGGTAGAACGTGAGTTTGTCCGAGCCGAAATGCTCCTGAAGCGCCTCCATCAGCACGCGGGCGTGTTCCTTCGTGATGTGGCCGGCGGAATAATCCTTCAGGATGCCGTCCTCCACCGTGATCAGGTTGCAGCGCCAGGCGACGTCGTCGGGGGCGAGCGGGATGCCCTGGCTGACCGCCTCGATCGGGCCGCGTCCCGGGTAATACAGCGACGGGGCATAGCCGAGCACGGACATGTTCGCGACGTCCGAGGAGGTCGGGTAGCCTTCCGGCAGAGTCAGGAACGTGCCGGACGCGCCGTTCGCGGCGATCTTGTCCATGGTCGGAGTCGAGACGGATTCGAGCGGAGTTTTTCCGCCGAGTTCGGGGATCGGGAGGTCGGCCATGCCGTCGCCGAGGAAGACGACGGCTTTGCCTTTCAGGTCGCATGCGTTCATGATTGGAGATATCCTTTCCTGTCATGCAGTGAATGAATTGTTTTGATATAAATAAAATACCATGCCGGAGCCGAAAAGTCAAGGCGTTCCGGTTGTGTCCGGCATCGTAAAAAGGCTGACAATTGTTAGTATACTTTGAAAATACTTTCAAAAAAGTTGCAAGACGCGCTTGAAACTGATTCCTTCCTGCTGTATTGTATCTTATCGGAAGAACATTTCCTGTTTTCCTCTCACTCCGCCGGTGTTTTCCGTCTGTCCCCCCGGCGGTACGCCAATCACCAGCCCCAGGACCCGGACGAATGAAGAAAATCACAAAACGTCAGTTTGAGATTGCGGGTTACATTCGCGATTTCATCGGTAAAAACGCTATCTCGCCTACGCTTTACGACATAGCCGGGTACTTCTCCATCAAACCGTCCACCGCGGCGGCACATGTCGCCGCCTTGGAACGCAAGCGCGTCATTGTCCGGCAGAAAGGACGCCGCCGGAGCATTCGGCCGGTCGGAATGGGATCCGGGCTGCCGAAGAAAGTCCCGCTCTGCGTTCCGTTTTACATGAAGAGTGCAAATATTTCCGGTGCGCCGTCATCCTATTATCATGTGGATGCCAGTCTGCTGCCGGACGATGTCCGCGCCAAAGACCTCTTTGCCGTACGGTTCGGACTGTTCAACGGAATGTCCGTTGGGATTGACGTCGATCCGCGCGACATTCTGATCGTCTGGACCAAGCCGGGCCGTCTTCACCCCGGCATGATCGTGATGGAACATACCGAAACCGCTCCGGTATGCCGTCAGGTGAACAGGGATTCGGAACCGGGCCCGAAGACTGTCGGTCAGGTGATCGCGCTGCTGCGTCCGCTCAAATAAGAAACACCGTGCCGGTGTTTTCGTCTTTTTTCTTCATACAGGCTTGACTTTGCGGAAAATGATTCTACATTATCTTACCGTCCATTTTTTCAACCGGAAAGGCCTGTCATGTTCAGATCGCTTTGCATTCTTTTTACCGCCGCATGCGTCGTTCTCTTCAGCGGCTGCCGCAGTACCGTTGAAAACAACAACCGTACCGCGCTGGAACTCTGCCGTTACATGATGCAGCAAACCGGCGGCACGTACGACGGCCAGATGGCGGTCGAGCCGATCCATGCGGACGAAGGATTCGCGCTGAAGATCGCGAACCGTCAGGTCGCGTTCTACAAGTTCAATACGAAGTACAAAAAAGCCCGTGCGAAGATCGAATACGTGGACAAAAACGGTTTCATCTACATCTACGGGTTCAAATTTCCCGCGATCTCCCGCGGTTCCTTCATCATGGTCGATTACGAGGATAATCCGCTGAAGGACAAGCTCCTCGAAGCTTTCAACAACTTCTGAGCGGAAGCGTTTCCCATTTTTTCCCGGTTCCCGCCGTCAGGGGATGACGGTCTGCACGAGCGTCATGTATACCGCGGTCCCCGCCAGAATGGACACCAGCGGATTGCGTTTCCACAGCTGAAGCGCGACCACCACGATTGCCGCCGCGATCTCCGCCAGCCCGAACATGTGTTCGATTGGCGCACGGTCCCGCACGTAGCATGCGAAGCAGTACACCACCAGCATGGCGATCGCCGCCGGGGAAAGGACGTTTCCGATGCTCAGGACCAGCGCGGGAGGACGCTTCCCCGTTCCGAAGAACAGGAACGGCAGTGCGCGGAGCAGGAACGTGACGCCCGCGGTCACGGCGGTCAGGATCAGCAGATATTCGGTCGACGTCCCGTTCATGATTTCCCTCCGGATCTCCACGATTCGAGTTTCCCAAGCGGTTTCCGGAATACGATCAGGGCGGACAGCATCAGGATCATGGACGGGATCAGCATCTTTCCCGCGCCGAAGACGAGCGCGCAGGCGACGGATGCCAGCAGGCCGACCGCCGCATAGACCCGGTTTTTGCGTTCCCGGCACTGGTCGGTCAGGATCACCAGGAAAAGCGCCGTCATGGCGAAGTCGATCCCCTTGTTCGGGAACGGCAGCGCGGCGCCGGCGAGCGCGCCGGATACCACGCCGAGGATCCAGTAGAAATGGTTCAGTGCGGCGAGCGTGATGCAGTACAGGATGGAATCGCCTCCGGGCGGCACCTTGTTTTCGACTTCAAGCGCGTAGGTCTCATCGGTGAGGCTCCAGATCAGGTAGAGCTTCTTCGCGAGCGGGATCCCGCGGAACCGTTCGATGAGCGAAAGCCCGTACATGGAGTAGCGGATGTTCAGGCAGATCGTCAGGAGCGCCACGTCCAGCATCGGTTGCGAGGTCCGGATCCAGTCCACGAGCATGAACTGCAGCGCGCCGGATATGCTCGTGGCGCTGGTCAGGAACGCCCAGAATGCGGGCAGCCGGATCCCGCTTTTCGCGGCCAGCAGGACGCCCGCCGCGAATCCCATGGTGGTATACCCCATCAGGACTGGCAGCGAACTGATAAACGCCTGTTTCAGAACCGGTTTCTGATTCATGGATCCTGTGCACCTGAAAAATGAAGCTACTAATATATCATCATTCCCGTGAAATACAAAACATTTTGCCGTTCTTTTTGCCGACAATTCGCCCTTTCGCGTCTCTTTTTCTTGAAAAAAGCTCGCACGCATGATATATTATATCCTGAAATAAAACACACTGCACCGCCGCGCTCCGTATCCCTGCATGGGGCCGGCAGAATGAAGGGATTATGTTCATCATGAACGATGAAAAGACCCCGGCCGCGAAGACCGGGGGGTCGGCTCGTTCCGCCGCGGCTCCGGCGGAATGCACGCTGGCTGAACTCCCCGTCGGCCAGTCGGCCGTCGTGATTTATATGAAGCCTTCCCTGCGCGGGAAGAAGAAATTCGCGGATGTCGGGATCGTGCCGGGCACCCTGCTTGAGATGGAAGCCCACGCCCCGTTCGGCGGACTCCTCCGTATCAAGGTCATGGAGAGCAGCCTCTCCATCCACCGCGACGATGCCGCGAACATCATCATCCGCATGCAGGAGCGCCCATGAGCCGTAAATACCGGATCGTCCTCGCCGGAAATCCGAACTGCGGCAAAACCACGATCTTCAACTGCCTCACCGGCGCGCGCCAGCACGTCGGCAACTACCCCGGCGTGACGGTCGAAAGCAAGACCGGAAAATTCATGCTCGGCGAGGACGAGATCGAGCTCATCGACATCCCCGGCGTGTACAGCCTTTCCTCCAGCTCGCCCGAAGAGGGCGTCGCGTTCGAGGAACTCTCGAAGCCCGGAATCGACCTCATCATGAACGTGATCGACTCGTCGATCCCGCAGCGCAGCCTGTACCTCTCCACGCAGCTCGCCGAGCTCCATATCCCGATGCTGATCGTCTTCAATATGAGCGACGAGGCGAAGAAGAAGGGGCTCAAGTTCAATATTCAGAAGCTTCAGTCCTATTTCGGATGCAGCATCATCCAGACGGTCGGGTCCCGCGGCGACGGCATCGACAAGCTCAAAAACGCCCTCGCGGAAAGCCTCCTGCACCTGGAGGACCACGACGTCCCGAAACTCACCTACGGCGCGGATGTCGACGACGCCATCCACGAGCTCGAGGAATGGATCGAGCCCGCCATGACCGACCGCATCCGCCACATCCCCGCGCGTTTCTTCGCCATCAAGCTGCTGGAGAAGGACACCTGCGTGATGCGGCTCCGTGAATTTCAGGGGCTCGACGCCATCATCGACGCCCAGATCACGCATCTTTACGCTCGGCACGCCATCACGGCCGAGACTTTCATGGCCGACTGCCGTTACGCCATGATCTCCGGCGCATGCCGCGATGCCATTTCGTTCACGCAGGAACGCCGCCGCGAGATTTCCGACAAGATCGACGCCGTGGTCACGAATCAGTGGGTCGGACTCCCGCTTTTCTTCGCCGTCATGTACCTCATGTTCTGGTTCACGTTCACCTGCGCCGCGCCCATGACGGACGGCATCGAATGGCTGTTCGGCTGGATTCAGAGCCTCATCGAGCGCTTCTGGTCGCCCGACGTCCAGCCCGTCCTCCGCAGTCTCCTGATCGACGGCGTGATCCACGGCGTCGGCGGCGTGATCGTCTTCCTCCCGAACATCCTGTTCCTCTTCCTCGCGATCGCATTTCTGGAGGATACCGGCTACATGGCGCGCGCGGCGTTCGTGATGGACGGCATCATGCGCAAGTTCGACCTTCAGGGCAAAAGCTTCGTGCCGCTCGTGCTCGGTTTCGGCTGCAACGTCCCCGCGATCATGGCCACGCGCAGCATCGAGTCCGAACGCGACCGCCGGACCACGATCCTCGTTCTGCCGCTGATGAGCTGCGGCGCGCGCCTGCCGATCTACGCGCTGCTGATCCCGGCGTTTTTCGCGGTCAAATACCAGGCATTCGTGATGTTCCTGATCTACGCCGTCGGCGTCGCCTTTGCGATGGTCGCCGCCCGCCTCCTCAAATCCACGCTGTTCCGGGGCGACGGCGAAGTCTACCTGATGGAACTCCCGCCCTACCGCGTCCCGACCGCGAAAAGCATTCTCCTTCACATGTGGGACCGCGGCGTGATGTACCTTCAGAAAGCTGGCACGATCATCCTCGGCGTGTCCGTGCTTCTCTTCATCGCGAACAATTATCCGGAGAAGAAGACGTTCGACGTCGATTACGGCGCGCAGATCATGGCCGTCGCTTCCGATACCTCCCTCAGCCCGGAGGAACAGGCCGACGAATTCAAGCGCATCGAAAGGATGCGTCATGCCGAGGCCGCCGAATACACGATCTCAGGCCGCGTCGGAAAGTACCTCGAACCCGCGTTCCGCCCCATCGGCTTCGACTGGCGCGTCACGACCGCCGCGATCAGCGCCCTCGCCGCGAAGGAGATCTTCGTTTCCCAGCTCGGCATCCTGTACGCCGAGGATGCCGAATCCGCGGATGACGGGGAGGACGAACAGGAACCGCTCCGCCAGCAGCTCCGCCGCGCCTACACTCCGCTGCAGGGGTTCTGCATGATGCTGTTCTGCCTGCTCTCCATCCCGTGCCTCGCCACGCTTGCGATCATCCGCAGGGAGCTGAACTCGTGGAAATGGATGTTCTTCGAGGCCGCCGGACTCTTCGTCCTGGCGTACGTGACCACCTTCATAGTGTACCAGCTCGGCACGCTCCTGAAGATCGGCACGAACTATCTGCTCTGAGTTTTTTGAATCCCCACTGGAAAACGAAAACGTAAAACGGGAATGTCTGAACGGCCGAAATCCTCCCAAGTTTCAGTTAAAAAGAGTTTGTTTTAACTGAAACTTGCGCGGATAGCGCGCCTATGTGCGCGAGTATGCGCCTATGTGCGCGAGTGGGTCGCGTTTATTCTCGGCACATCGCGAAAGAATTCACTCGGGACAATCCGTGCGGAGCTTTGCAAAAAAAAAGAATTTGAACTTTTGCCGCCGAAACTTGCTTTTTCTTTTACGCATGCTATAGTATGGTAATATTCTTATCAAGATACCCTCGAATTCCTCTGAAATACAAGAAAGGAAGCACCTCATGCCGGTTCTTATCTTTTTGGGGGCTCTTCTCCTGATTTTCATAGTCGGGATTCTTCCTGTCATCAATCTGATCCTTCTGTCTTCGTGCAAAAGCAACATTGAGGCTCTTTTGCTTCGGGTCAGGGAACTGGAAAAGGCGGTGGAGAAAGGACAGCCTGCATCTCCGTCGAAACCGGGTGTCAAGATCCAGGTCCCCGGCACGGCGGAAACCAAAACGGTTCCCGAATTCCTCCTGTCAAATCCGCCGGCATCAAATCCGCCTCAAAAACCGGCGGAAATCAAGCCGGAAGTCAAGCCGGAAGCTCAGTCTGCCGTCAGGCCGGAAGTCGAGCCGGAAGTCAAGCCCATTCCACTTCGTACGGAGCCTCCAAAACAAACAACATCCGCCGCAAAACCGGAACCCGTCCGTACAGAACCTCCCAAGCCGATTCAGCCGGAGATCAAGCCGGTCGCCGCGGCTGCAAAAACATCCGAAACCTTCGACGTCAAATCCATGCTCAATGTTCCGAGCGGAAGCGGCAATGCCTGGATGGCGGGATCAAAACCGGTCGATACTACGCAATTCATTTCGAAAAGGTCCCCCATCGAGGAACGCACGGCCGAGGTACTGTCGAAGCTGTGGCAGTGGATTATCGTCGGGGAGGAATACCGCAAGGAGGGGATGTCGAAGGAATACGCTGTGGCGACGACCTGGATGCTCCGCGCGGCGATGCTGCTCCTGATCTTCGGCCTGGCGTACTTCATCAAGTATACGCATGACCGCAATCTTCTGCCGCCGGAGCTCCGTTTGTCCGTGGCGGCCTTGTTCACGCTGGCGATGCTCGGCGCGGGATGCCGGCTGCTGAAAAGCGCGAAATACCGGGTCTTCGGCACGGCGATCGCCGGAGCCGGATTCGCGGGGCTGTATCTGTGCGTGTTCGCGAGCGTTTCGGTATATCATTTGCTGAGCCCGTGGGTCGGGCTGGCCGGACTGGTCGTCGTGACGGCCGCGGGCGTCGCGCTGGCCTTGCGCTTCAACTCCATTCTGCTGGCCGTGCTGGCGGTTTGCGGCGGATACCTTGCTCCGGTCCTGATGGACACCGGTTCGCGCAACCTCGCCGGGCTGTACGGCTACATGCTGATCCTGGTGGTCGGCTCGCTCATTATCTCGCGCATGCGTTCGTGGCAGCCGGTCAACATTCTGTCGTTCATTTTCACTTGGAGCATTTACGCCGCCTCGAATCCGTTCCCGAGGGGCGGCGGGTTCAACGTGCCCCTGACCGCCTCGCCGAACTGGCTTGAGCTCGCGGGCGATGTGAACCGGGGCTATGCGATCGCGCTTAGCGCGGGCGTGCTGTTCTTCCTCGCGTTCTGCGTGCAGACTGTGGCGTTCAACCTCTTCACGAAACGGAAGGTGTCGCTGCTGGAGCTCGAATTCGCCGCGCTGAACGGCATCGTGTTCATGTCGCTGACGATCCGTCCGACGATCTTCCTTTACGGCCGCGAATACGCCGCCGCCATCACGTTCGGCGGTGCGCTCGTCTACCTGCTCCAGATCGCGCTGCTGATCCGCGCGAAGCTGGAGGACCGCAACCTCCTGCTGACGCTGCTGGTGTTCGCCTGCGGCCTGATCTCGCTGACGTTCCCGCTTCTGCTGAAGCAGGACCACCTCGCCGTGGCGTGGTCGGCGCAGGCGGCGGCGATGCTGTACATCGCGTGCCGGACGCGTTCCGTGATCCTGCTGCGCCTGAGCTACATCGTCTACCTGGTCGCCGCGGTGCGCCTCCTCGGGTTCGACCTCACGCGCGACTACTGGCGGCACAGCGTCACGTTCCTGACGCGCCTGCTGAACTTCGGATCCTACACGGCGGCGCTCGCGGGCGGGTTCTTCCTGCTGAAACGTTACGGCGCGGAGCTGATACCCGCGTCCGAACGGCCCGCGGACGACGGATCCCGCACCGTCTATTCCCGTTCGTCGAAAACGATGTTCTGGTGCGCGTTCGGAGTGAGTTTCCTCCTGATCGCGGGCGAGTTCACATATCTGCAACATCTGAAAGTCGGCGGCGTGGTCATGACCGCCGCCGTGTACCTGCTGCTCCTGTCGCTGATCCCGAGGCTGTTCCGGGAGAACACTGGCGCGATCCGGGCGGCGGGCGGGCTTCTGCTCTTCGTATTCCTGTGGTATGTCGTCGTCTCGTGGCAGTCTGGTGGCCAGTCCGTGCACGATTCGCTGTGGCGGTTCTTCCCGAACCTGCTGGCTGTGGCGGCGCTGGCCTTCGCGGGACTGTTCTTCGGACACGCCGATGCCGGAGACGGCGGAAAAACGGATGAAAACCCCGTCCGCCAGATGTCCAATAAGACCGGCACGATCTTCCTCCTGAGCGCGATCGTCCTGTGGTTCGTCTACAGCACGGACGAAACGGGCTTCCTGGTCCGGCTGTACGGTTCGCCCGCCGGCGCGCGGATCGCCGTCTCGCTGCTCTGGGGCGTTTACGCGCTCGCGCTCCTCGCATTCGGCATCCTTCGCAAAAAGAAAGTTGTCCGCATCCCGGCGCTGATCCTCTTCGCCGTCACGGTCCTGAAAATCTTCATCTTCGACCTGGCGGGGACGCCCGCGCTGTACCGGATCGCGGGCTGCATGATCACCGGCGCCGTGCTCGTCGCCGGAGCCTGGCTCTATGCCCGGTTCGCACAGAAAGGAGACGCTTCCGATGAAACCCGTCCGTAATCACCTCAAACTCCTTGCCGCCGCGACGTGCTTCCTGTTCGCGGCCGCGACCGGATTCTCCGGCGAGGAGAAAACCGCCGCGTTCCCGTTCTACAAGGACATCATCCTCCCCGAACATCCAGGGGACATTTTCACTTTTACCGTCGATGCCGATATCTACCGTGAAACGGAAACCATCCCGAATGACATGCGCATCTTCGGTCCTGACGGGGAGAATTGTCCGTTCATCCTCAGCGAACAGAAGCAGATCGTCCAGGACAATACCGTGGAATCCAGTTATCCCGCGACCGTCACCGGCTTCGAAACGCTTCCGGACGGGTCCGTACGCATTTCTGTGAGCATGAACAGTGCCATCGCGGATTCTTCCGATCCGCGTGTCGTCGGACTGAAGATCCAGACTGCCGCGAAGGATTTCGACAAGAAAGTGAAGGTCTATGATAAAAACGGCGAAACCCTGATTGCCGAGGGTGCGTTTCTGGATTACTCCAGCCGCGTCAACCTCAGAAATGATTCCGTGCAATTCCCCGCTCCGGTGAAGGAATTCAGCTTCGTCATCGTCATGGACAACTACACGGAGATCAAGGATTCGCCTCTCTTCCGCGTCGTTGAAGGAGACACCAACATCGTGGAGCAGGAGAAGTTTCGCGAATCACCGAAGATCGATGGCATCTCCCTGTACGTTCTCCGGAAACAATCGGTCAGGAACACCGTTCATACCCAATGGCCCGTCGAGATCATCTCCAAAACGAAACGGGGCAATACCACGGTCGTGAACTTCTCCAACGGCTTTGCACCGCTCGACAGCATCACCGTTGACAGCTCCGACCTTTTTTTCTCCCGTCCGTACCGTCTCTACGACGCATCCGGGAAGCTCCTTGCATCCGGGACTGTCCGCAAGCTTGATTCCGCATCGTTCCGCACGTCCGTGTCCGACCGCGTGATCACGATTCCCGAGCATCGTTCCAAGACCTGGACGCTCGAACTGGACAACGGCGAAAACGGCGAGCTGAAGGACATCTCGCTTCAGGCGAGCGGCCGTGTCTGTCAGGTTTGGTTTCTCGCACTGAAATCTGTTACCGCGGATGGATCGGGACAGGACGACTACAGGGTCTACTATGGCGCCTCCGGCCAGCCCATGCCGCCTTCGGATTTCACGGATATCCTGTGGCGCAGAGATGAGCCCGTTGTGTCCGATTCCACGCTCTCGGCGCAAAAGGATAATCCAAACTGGGATCCCTCCGGCACACCTTTCGCCTATGCTCAAAATTGGGGGCTGGTCTACAAGATCATCATGGCCGCCGCCGCCCTCGCCGTCTTCCTGATCCTGCTCTTCTCCGTCAAGAAGATCGACAAGGTCGAAGGCTAATCGGCAGTTGATTGCTGTCGGATCGTCTCTCTGTTTTCGCTTTTCCGTCTTTTTTTGCTTTTCCTCCTTGACTTTACTTCGGACGGGGCTATATTTTCTAAATAGAGAACGATACACCATTTGCTGAACAATACACCACCAGGAGGTTTGAACCATGAGAACATCTGTTTTGGCCATGATCCTCGCAGGCGGCGAAGGGACCCGTCTGGCTCCCCTGACCGACCAGCGCGCGAAACCCGCCGTTCCGTTCGGCGGCAAATACCGCATCATCGACTTCGTGCTGAGCAATTTCGTGAACAGCGGCATCGACAGCATCTTCGTGCTGACCCAGTTCAAATCCCAGAGCCTGATGGAACACATCATCAACGGCTGGAACCTCTCGAACGCCCAGCAGCGCGGCCACTTCATCATCCCGGTGCCCGCCCAGATGCAGACCCGCGAACGCGAATGGTACCAGGGCACGGCGGACGCGATCTACCAGAACATGAACCTGATCGAGGACTTCGACCCCGATCTCGTGGCGGTCTTCGGCGCGGACCACATCTACCGCATGGACGTCAGCCAGATGGTCGACTTCCACCAGGCGAACAACGCCATCGCGACCGTGGCGGCGATCCCGATCCCGATTGAGGAAGCCAGCCAGTTCGGCATTATCGAGGTGGACGACCAGTGGCGCATCACCGGGTTCCAGGAGAAGCCGAAGAACCCGACCCCGCTGCCGAACGACAAGAATATGTGCCTCGCCTCCATGGGCAACTACATCTTCAACTCCGCCGACCTGCTGGCGCTGCTGAACCGCGACCACAAGGCGGGCAAGACCAGCCACGACTTCGGCAAGGACATCATCCCGGCGCTCGTGAAGACGCAACGCCTCTACGCCTACAACTTCTACACGAACGTGATCCCCGGCCAGGACCTCTCCACGAAGCCCTACTGGCGCGACGTCGGGACCCTGAAGGCGTATTTCGAGGCGAACATGGACCTGCGCAGCACCACGCCGCACCTCGACCTCTACAACCCGCTCTGGCCGATCAACAACTACCACTACAGCCTGCCCCCGGCCAAGTTCATCCACAACGAAGAGATCGACGCCTACGGACTCCCGCGCATCGGGCGGGCCATCAACTCCATCGTCTGCGACGGCTGTATCGTCTCCGGCAGCACGGTGACCGACTCGATCCTGTTCAACAAGGTCTTCGTCCACAGCTACGCCACGGTCCATAACTGCATCCTGCTGTCCGACGTCGACATCGGCGAGCACTGCCGCATCCGCAACGCCATCATCGACAAGCACAACATGATCCCGCGCGGCACGATCATCGGCTACGACAAGGCCGACGACGAGAAGCGCTATTTCGTGGTCGACCTCGGCGTCGACGAACAGGGCAATCCGAAGTGGCTGACCGTGATCCCGAAGGAACGCCATTCCCTGCAGGTGGTGCATCCGTCGGCCGACATCGCCCAGCTGGACGCCGAAACGGAAAAAGACGGAAAGGCGGACGCCGCCAAGGCGAAAGCATAACCCCCTTCCGCGAGAACGAACGTGAACTCCTCCGGGGCATCCCCCAGCCTCTGGGACCGTGTATTCGAACGGGTGCGCCGCGAACTCGGTGACGCGCCCGGCTGCCACGACTTCGCCCACACGCTCCGCGTGCTGAAAAATGCCGAACGGATCGCCGCGGAGGAATCCGGTTGCGACCCGGAAGCCGTGCGGTTCGGCGCGCTGCTCCACGACGTCGCGCGTCCGGAGGAACTCGCCTCCGGCGGCAAGCTCTGCCACGCCGCGCTCGGCGCGGACAAAGCCTGGCGCATCCTTGAGGAGGAGGGCTGCGAAGATGCGGCGTTCGTGCATCACATTTCGGAGATCGTGCGGACGCATCGTTACCGCGGCACCCTGAAGCCTGCCACACTCGAAGCGTGCATCGTGTACGACGCGGACAAGCTCGATTCGCTCGGGGCGTTCGGCGTGGCGCGCGCGTTCCATTTCGCCGGGCGCATCGGGGCCTGCCTGCACAATTCCGAAGAGGTCGCTCTCGCCTCGGAATCGTATTCCAGCCAGGATTCCGCCTACCGCGAATACCTCGTGAAACTGCGCGGGCTCCCGGATCATCTGCTGACCGGTTCCGCGCGGCGGTTCGCCGCTGAACGGGCTGCCTTCATGCGGGCGTTCTTCGACCGTCTGAACGAGGAACAGGAGGGCCTCCGGTAATGTTTTCCGGCTTCATGGAGTTCTGTTTCCCCGATATGACGGCGTTTCAGCTGGCGATCCTCGCCGTCTCCGCACTGCTCGTGGGCGTGAACAAGTCCGGCATTCCCGGGCTCGGCATGCTCCCCGTGATCCTGCTCGCGGTGGCGTTCGACCTGAATCCTGGGTTCGCGACCGGCGTGATGCTGCTCATGATCTGCGCCGGCGACATCTTCGCGGTGTCGTATTACCGGAAAAACGCCGACTGGAAGATCGTGGTCCGTCTGCTCCCGTACACCATGCTCGGGCTCGCGCTCGGATTCGTGACGCTGCGGTATCTGAACCGGCCGGAGCATCTCCGCATTCTGATCGGCTGGATCATCCTGCTCCTGGCGGCGGTGCATCTGGTCCGCGTGGCGTTCTTCAAGCACGCGGCCGTCCCGAGCCACTGGGCTTTTTCCGCGGTCGTCGGGCTTGCCGCCGGATTCACCACGCAGGTGGCGAACGCCGCCGGGCCCGTGATGGCGCTGTATCTGTTGAGCATGAAACTGCCGAAGGACCGCTATGTCGGCACTTGCGCCTGGTTCTTCATGATCATGAACTGGACCAAGCTCCCGATATTCTGTTTCGAGGGGCGCGTTACGGCCGCGTCCCTGCACGCCGTTCTGCCGATGCTTCCGCTCATCCTGATCGGCGCGGCCCTGGGCGTGCTCTTCGTGAAACGCGCTCCGCAGCGCTTCTTCGAGGTCATTATCGAGATCATCGTCATCGTTTCCGCGGTCAAGCTTCTCTGGCCGTCCTCATCCGTCAATATGCCCGAACCGGAATCCGTTCCGACGGAGAAAACGGCGCCCGCCGAGCTTCCTCCGCCCGGACTGGAACCCGCGGCGGGCTGAACCCGTTTTTTTCATCCCCATCACATACGGAGATCAAAACATGAAACCAACCTCCAGGAAAGAACCCGAACAAACGGCCGCCGATGTCCGCACGGACAATCCCTCCGCCACGAAGTCCGCTCTGAACGTCGCGGAACAGCCGGACAAGGAAGACTCCGCCCCGCTGAAACAGATCGAGGAGAAGGTTTGGAACGTCCGTACGGCCGACCTGCCGAAGAGCAAAGCTTTCCCGCTTGCCGTCGAGCGTGTCCTCCTGCTGACGGCCAAGAATTTCGTCAAGAACAAATGCGGACTGCGGGCTTCCTCGCTGACCTTCCTCACCCTCATGTCGGTCGTCCCGCTCGTCGCGCTTCTCCTCGGCATCGCGCGCGGCTTCAATTTCGAGGAGGTGCTCCGCGGAAAACTCGTCGAGAGCTTCGTCGGGCAGGAACAGGTCGCCGAATGGATCCTGAACTTTGCGGACACCACGCTCAAGGTCGCCGCGGGCGGCGTCATCACGGGCATCGGCGTCGGCATGCTGTTCTTCACGGCGCTGAAACTCCTGGCCAATATCGAAAACTCGTTCAACGACATCTGGGGCATCAAGCAGGGACGGCCCCTGCTTCGCAAGCTCAGCGACTACATCACGCTGCTGCTCCTCTGCCCGGTTTTCGCGGTGCTTCTCCTCGGTCTCAACACCTTCGGCATGGCCAGCATCGAGGGCGTCGAGTGGCTCCCGGGAAAAGGCTATCTGCTGGACGCCATCCGCTACGTCTCCCCGTTCGTGCTCGCCTGGGTCATGTTCTTCTTCCTCTACCTCTTCATCCCGAATACCCGTGTGAAACCGAAAGCCGCGCTCTGGGGCGCCATCCTGACAGGCACGCTTCTCATCATCACACAGTACATCTACATGTTCCTGCAGACGATCCTCACGAGCTACAACAAGGTTTACGGCAGCTTCGCCGCTCTGCCGTTCTTCCTCCTCTGGCTTCAGGCTACCTGGACCGTGATCCTCCTTGGCGCGCAGTTCTCGTTCGCCGTCCAGAACGTCAACTACTACGAATACTATCCCGGCGATCAGCCCCTCTGCATGCACTACCGCTCCATCTGCGCCATCCGCATCATGAAGCTCCTCGGAGATGCGTTCAACAACCGGACCGGAGCCGTGACCATCACGGATATCTCCGGCCAACTGGAGATCCCGATCCGCATCGCACGCGCCGTGCTGAACGATCTGATCACAGCCGGACTGGTGATCGAGGTCACGTTTGACCGCCGCCGCGACGACGCATTCATGACCAAGGTCCCGCTCGGAGACTTCATCCCGACGACCATCCTGGAACGCCTCTCCAACATCGGCGACAGCGGCTACCGGTCCGAAAACGCCGCCGAGGCCGAAAAGCTCCTTGCCGATCTCTGGACGTCGGCGGAAAAGAATTCCGCAAACGCTCCGCTCGTGACTTTCACGCCGGAAGCCCAGCTGGAGGCGGAAAAGGCCGCGGCGAAAGCCTGACCCTGACGCGATTTCCTCCCTCAAAAACGAATCTGCATACCCCCTCTGTTCCGGAGGGGACGATTCATTCTGTTTCGTGAAACAATTGATGGAAGATATCATGAGAAAAAACATCTGTATGCTCGGCTGTGTCATGCTCGGCGCGCTGGCAGCCTGTTCGACTGAATCCGCGTTCAAACTGGCCGATCCTGCCCTCGCGGCGGCCGCTGATGCGGCGGTGATCACTGGGAGCGAGGCTCCGTCGGCTCAGATTCAGCGGCAGTTCGCCAGGGAATTGCAAATCCTGAACGACAACAACATGAAGCAGGAAACGATCACGAACGAGGAGGGCGTTCTGCGGTACTGTCAGGGCGTCTATAACGAGGACCAGCCCGGCAAGCCCGCCATCCTCGTTTTTCTGCATGGCATCGGCGAACGCGGCAGCGAAAACCTTGCCAACATCCGTCTGGCGGTCCCCGACATCGTGAAGCAGATCAAAGCCGCGAAACAGAAAGTCGTTCTGCTCGCGCCGCAGTGTCCCGGCGATCAGCTGTGGGCCACGCGGCATCGCGGCGGCGCGGAAGCGAAACTGGCCGAAAAACCAAGGCAGGCGCTCGGCATGGTCCCCATTCTCATTCAGAAGAAGATCAGGGAGTTCGACACCGATCCGGACCGCGTGTACATCACCGGTCTTTCGCTGGGCGGCTACGGGACTTGGGAGCTGATGGAACGTTACGGGACCGGCCTCTTTGCGGCGGGCATAACGTGCAGCGGCGGCGGTGATCCTGCCCAGACCGGAAAGATGAAAGATCTGCCCATCTGGATCTTCCACGGCGAAGCAGATCAGACTTTGCCGGTGATGCTGTCCCGCCGTATGTATACCGCGCTGAAGGAAGCCGGCAGCGATGACGTCTTTTACTGGGAATATCCCGACTGCCCGCACGATTGCTGGACCCGGACCTATCAGAACCCCGAAGTCTGGAAATGGCTGTTCTCGCAGAAACGCGGCGTCAAGTCCGGCATCCGCCCGGAACAGGACGAAGTCGTGAAGGTCACGCAGGAGGAATTCGATTCCGCAGGCCGATGAACCGGAGATTATCTGGGTGTTGTGACGATGGAAACGGAACAATCTCATCAGGGCGAGAGTCTTCTGGTCGCATGTCTTCTGACCTTCGCTGCCGGGCTGCTTGATATCTATTCCTACATGCTTCGGGGGCACGTCTTTGCCAATGCCATCACGGGGAACATGGTCCTGCTCGGAATGAATCTCGCTGCCGGGCATTGGCTGAACTGCGGCAGATATCTGTTTGCCATTTCCGCATACGGCGCCGGGATCCTGGTCGCAAACATCATCCGGGAAAAAGTTGTTCTGCCATGGAGTCTTTCCTGGAAACAGTTTGTGCTTTTTCTGGAAATCGTCGTTCTGCTTCCCGTCGCATTCATCCCATCGGGAGACTGGAATCTCCTGGTCAACGGAATGATCTCGTTTATCTGCGCCATGCAGGTCCGGGCGTTCCAGCATGTTCACGGCCTTCCGTTCGTCTCGACCACATGCACCGGGAACCTGCGGCAGGGGACCAACGCCCTGTTTTCCGGGCTGTTCCACCACAATCTTGATGAGATTTATAAAGCCAAGCATTACTACCTGGTGATCCTTTCCTTTGTATTCGGAGCTGTGATCGGGGGATTTGCATTCAGAGACGTTTCGCCGTACACGGTATTCGTCATTCCGGCTGTTTTCTGTGTTGTGCTTTGGATCATTTCCGTGGAAAAAAGACTCAAAAGAGCGTAGAGAGACAGCGGATGCGTTTCGGTTTTTCCTATGTGGGCCTCATTTACCTGGTCATGCTGACGATCCCAAATCTCATCTGGGCGAAAAACAAACCCGGGGACTATGACCGGTATGCAGGAAAAGAGAACCGGGTCCTTCTGATTCTGGAAAGGACCGGCGAGGTCCTTGTCAGCGTCATCGTGCTGGTGTTTCCGGATTTCAATCTTCGCGCATGGACGCCGTGGAGCTTGTGGCTCGTTGCCTCATTCCTTCTGATGATCCTGTATGAGCTGTACTGGATTCGCTATTTCGGAAGCGGGAAAACGATGCGCGAGCAATACCGCCGTTTCTGCGGTTTCCCCGTCGCCGGCGCGACGCTCCCGGTAACGGCGTTTTTCCTCCTCGGGGTCTATGGCCTCAATGTCTGGCTGATCGTTGCGGTCATCATCCTCGGCGTCGGGCATATCGGGATCCATCTGAGCCATGAGAAGGAAGTGTATGGAGCGGGCTCGAAGGTTTCAGGAAAGACCGTCAGGACAAAAGACGATCCGGTATGACTTCATCGTTCCAGGAACCGGATCCGTGGTCGTCACTTGCCCGATGTGTGACGCGGGTCCAGAGCGTCGCGCAGAGCGTCTCCGGTCATGTTCAGCGCGAGAACGAGCACGAACATGAATCCCGTTGCGGCGGCGATCTCCCACCACGCGCCGCGCCAGAAAAGCGACTGGCCGTTCGAGATCATGAGGCCCCAGCTCGGCTCGAACTTCACGCCGAGCCCGAGATAGCTCACGATTACCTCGGTCATCACCGCGGACGCGAACCGCATGGTGAAGTACACGATCACGAGGTGCATCAGGTTCGGCAGAATGTGGCGGAACATTATCCCGCGGTCCGATACGCCGAGCGAACGGGCGGCAGTCACATAGGGGCGCGTCTTCAGCCGGAGCGTTTCCGCGCGCACCACGCGGCAGAGCTGCACCCAGCCGGTGAGGCCGATCCCGAGGTAAACCGCCATCATGCCCGGTTCGGTGTTCATGGCGCGGCTGAACGCCTGAAACGCGGCTTCCAGCGGCGCGCTGAGGAAACCCTTCGAAACGAGCAGGGCGAACGCCAGAATGAACAAAAGTGAGGGGATGGACGCGAATGTGCTGTAAATCCACAGGACGACCGCGTCCGTCTTGCCGCCGTAATACCCGCCGATCAGTCCCAGCGCGACGCCGACCACTGACGAGATCAGGGACGCCACGATGCCGACTTTCACCGCGGTACGCGTGGCGAAGACCGCCCGCAGAAGCACGTCGCGGCCGAGGTAGTCCGTCCCGAGGATGTGTCCCTTCATCGGGGCGTGATTGCGGAGTTCGGGATTCTGAACTTGATAAATCGGGGTCGCGCCGGTCTTCGCGCAGTACACGGCGTAGCATTCCGACCCGAGCGCAAACACGAAGAACAGCGCGCAGATCAGGATCGGCACGCGGGCGTAGCGGATCGCCCAGAACCGCGACCATGCGCCGGGTTCGCGGCGGACTTCGCTTTCTTCAATAGGGACGGTTTCTTCGTTCATGGCTGTTTTTCCTTGCCTTCCGCGTCCTGTTCGCGTTTCCTGCGGGCGAGCAGCACCTGCAGAAGTCCGATCTCCGCCGGGGTCATCCCGTCGATGCGCGACGCCTGCGCGAGCGTGGCGGGACGGATGCGCGCGAGTTTGAGGCGGGTTTCGTTTTTGAGGCCGGGAAGCGTTGCGTAATCGAGCTCGGCGGGGATCGCCCATGCCTCAAGTCCGTGCAGATGCCGGATGGAATCCTCCTCCTGCCGCAGATACCCTTCGTAATGCGCCTGCACGGCGAGTTCGCGGACGGCGCGGCGGTCGGTGCGGTCGTTCAGGTCGATGCCGATCAGCTCCGGTTCGAACGGCAGGTCGTTCATGTTCAGGTCGCCCTGTGCGATGCGGAGACGTTCCCACGCGGATCCGCCGCCGGGCATGGACGCAGCGCGCGCGGCGGCTTCGAGCTCGTGCAGACGGTTTTCGTAGCGTGTGAACTTGTCGAAATCGGTATCGGAAAGCAGTC
Organism: uncultured bacterium; assembly: GCA_902778895.1. GTDB lineage: Bacteria > Verrucomicrobiota > Lentisphaeria > Victivallales > UBA1829 > UBA1732. The sequence continues at coordinate 48,947 of CACYZF010000011.1, read as the reverse complement.
CGAGGTCGTGGGCTTTCCGGCACAATCTGAGGTCGGCATTGTCCTGCCGCAGACGCAGACGGTATTCCGCGCGGCTGGTGAACATCCGGTACGGTTCTTTGATCTCCTTCGTCACCAGGTCGTCCGCCATCACGCCCAGATACGCTTCGTCACGCCCGAACGCCACGCCGTCCAGCCCGGCGGCGAACCGTGCGGCGTTCAGTCCGGCGGCGAGCCCCTGCGCGGCGGCCTCCTCGTATCCGCTCGTGCCGTTGATCTGGCCTGCGTGGTAGAGGCCCTTCCATGCGCGCACGGCGAACGTGCGGTCCATCTGGGCGGGTTCGACGTAGTCGTATTCGATGGCGTATGCGTAGCGCAGAAAGCGGACATGTTCGAGGCCGGGAATGGAACGCAGCATGCCCTCCTGCACTTCGGGCGGCAGACTGGTCGAAATCCCGTTCACATAGTATTCGTCGGTCGCCTCGCCCTCGGGCTCGAGGTAGATGAGGTGGCGTTCGTGGTCGGGGAACCGCACGACCTTGTCCTCGAACGAGGGACAGTAGCGCGTACCGATGCCCTCAATCAGGCCGTTGTACATCGGGGCTTTGTCGAGGTTGGCGCGCACGAGGTCGGCGGTGGCGGCGGTGGTCCAGGTGATGCGGCAGTCCAGGTTGTGTTCGTTCACCTGCGGCGTGACGTCCTCGATGCCGAAGTGCGAGAAATGCTCCTCCAGGTCGGTGTCCGACGGCTGCACGTCCATCCGGCTGAAATCCACGGAGCTGCCGAGCACGCGCGGCGGCGTACCCGTTTTGAGGCGGCCCATCTTCAGTCCGAGGCGGACGCGGATGGCTTCCGGCAGCAGGTCCGAGGCGGGGTCGCCGGACCGCCCCCCGGAGAAATGCGTGAGTCCGTAGTGAAGCAGACCGTGCAGGAACGTCCCGGTCGCCACGACGACCGCCTTGCAGCGGTAGGTGTTGCCGAGGCGCGTCACGACGCCCGCGACGGCATCGCCGTCCGTGACGAAATCGACTGCCTCTTCCTGGCGGATCGTGAGGTTCGGCGTCAGCTCAAGCATGTGCTTCATCGCGCGCTGGTAGCAGGTCTTGTCGCACTGCGCGCGCGGCGACCACACGGCGGGGCCCTTCGCCCGGTTCAGCATGCGGAACTGGATGGACGCGGCGTCGGCGATCTTTCCCATGAGGCCGCCGAGGGCGTCGATCTCGCGCACGAGGTGCCCCTTGGCGATGCCGCCGATGCACGGATTGCAGCTCATCTGCGCGATGTGGTCCAGATTCATGGTCAGCATCAGGGTCGGCGCGCCGAGCCGCGCGGAGGCCGCGGCGGCTTCACAGGCGGCATGTCCTCCGCCGATCACGATGACGTCAAACGAGTTTTCCATAGATCCCGGATCCGGTTATAAAATATACTTCAGCATACAATATACAGCATATTCCCCGTTTTTTCATCTTTTTCATTCGATTTTTTTCGGTTTTTGTGCTATATTACGCCTGCGGACGGCGCAACTCCGCCCGCTTCATCCGTCCATAGCTCAACAAGGCTCCAGTATGAATCCGAAATCCGACGATACATCCCGGCCCGCCGCTTCCGGCAAGCCGAAACAGTTCTTTCCTCCCGGCAGCACCGGCGTGACCACGATGCGTCTCCGCTCCGAGCTTCAACACGAGGAGGCGAAACTCCGCATCTTCAAGATTTTCATGCTGTTGTTCGTGCTCTGCGTCGTGGCATTCCTCGTGTACAGCGTCATTTCCTGGCGTGCGGAATCCGGCGCGAAGGCGAAACGTCTGGCCGAAGCGAAACAGACCCTTTCCACGCTCGAATCAGGCCTCGCGGATACTTCCCTTTCTCCGCATGACCGCGCGGCGCTTCTGGTCCGCATGATAAACACCCGTACCGAATCCGTGATGTTGCTTCTGCCGCGTGAGGAACAAAAAGACGCTGAACAAGACAACCGTCGCGATGAAGGAGAAATTGAAAAGCTCGCGAAGGTTTTGCTTCCCGCCGAACCGGGACGGCCCGGCGAGGATTTCATCGTACCGTCCGCGCATCTGGATATGGCCGGGATTCCCGCCGGCAAGTTCAGGATGGGCGGGTCGATGGATAACGAAATGCCGGTCCGCGAGGTCGCGATCACTCATCCCTTCTGGATTGCCCGGACCGAAGTCACGAACCGTCAGATGCAGATGCTGATCCCGGGCTTCAATTCGCTCAAATGGGGCGATTTCCGACTCAATCGGCCGTCGCAGCCCGCCGTCCGCGTGCGCTGGGACCAGGCCGTCATGTACTGCCGAAAGCTCACGGAACTCGAACGCGCCGCCGGACGGATCCCGTCCGGATACGAATACCGCCTGCCGACCGAAACCGAATGGGAATACGCCTGCCGAGCCGGGACGTCGGCCAATTATCATTGGGGGGACGAGTTCGGAAACGAAGGCGCGAAGTATGCGAACGGTTTGGATTACAAATCCGCCGAACGGTTCCAGTGGCGGCTGCCGCCGGTTGCCGGAGCCGCAGACGACGACGGACATCGCGTGACTGCTCCGGTCGGGAGTTTTCAGCCGAATGCCTGGGACCTCTACGATATGTCCGGCAATGCCGCCGAATGGTGTTACGACTGGTACGACCCGAAGGCGTATTCCGACCCGGAGATGGCGGGTCCCGATCCGGTCAAACGCGACCCGGTCAGCGTCGGATTCACACGCTACCGTCCGTTTGACGCCGGCACCTGGACCACCGAAACGGCATGCCGTGTGATCCGCGGCGGCGACTGGGGCATGGAACCGAAGAAACTGCGTTCCGCGTACCGCTTTTTCATGCCGCCGAACGAAAGCGACACGGCGGTCGGCTTCCGGCCTGTTCTTGCGCGCGAAATCCGTTGAAGATCAAAGAATTGACAACATGTCCGTCATTTCAATCCGTCAATCCGTCAAATATGACGGGTAAAACGGCAACTCGCTTATTCTAAATCAGTTTTCTTAAAACGGACGGTCAGTTGTTCAGATCCAGCCTGGACGGGTCGTTCCGGTGCGCGTACACGCTCTGCGCGATGCCGAGATAGCACAGCATGGCCACCAGGAACGTACCGCCGTAACTGATAAACGGAAGCGGCAGTCCCGTCACGGGGACCAGGCGGATGCACATGCCGATGTTGATGAAGACATGCGTCATGAGAATGGCGGCGATCCCGACGCACAGATACCGTCCGAAGAGGTCGGAAGCCAGCAGCGCCGTCCGCAGGATGGAAAAGAGGAGCATTCCGTAGAGCAGGATAAGGGAGAATGTGCCGACGAATCCCGTTTCCTCGGCGATGACCGGGAAGATGAAGTCGGAATCGGCGACTTTCGGCGGCAGGTAGCCGAGCATGGTATGTGTGCCTTGCCGGTAGCCTTTGCCCGTCATGCCGCCGGTTCCCACCGCGATCTCCGACTGGATCACGTTCCAGCCGCCGCCGTAATGTTCGCTTTCCGGGTCCAGGAACATAGCGATGCGTTTTTTCTGGTAGTTTTTCAGGATCGGGCTTTTGTAGGCGATAACGGGGCCGCCGATACAGAACACCGCGATGATGGCGATGTAGATCCATCGCAGATTCGCGGCGAACAGGATGGCGGCGGTGAGCGGGATCAGCACGATAGCGGTTCCCAGGTCGGGTTCCTTGTAGATCAGGAAGAACGGAACTCCGGTCAGGAACAGAATGATTCCAATCCACCATATCTTATTGATGTTGACCCGTTTGAAAGACGCCAGCCACGCGACGGCGAAGAGTACGGCCATTTTGCCGAGTTCGGACGGCTGAAGGCTGACCGGGCCGACATCGATCCAGCGCCGGGTGTTGTTGCGGACCGGACCGATCGCCAGCACCAGCACAAGGATGGCGATGACCATCGGGTAGAACAGTATGGAGGACAGCCCGATCCAGCGGTAGTCCAGCATGATGAACGTGAACCAGAGCGCCAGACCGACCGCCAGATAAACGCACTGGCGGCTGAACAGCTCGACGTGATGTCCGCCGACCTGCTGGCCGGTGCTGTGGACGAAGCACATGCCGATGGTCAGGAGGAGCGCCAGCGGAATGATCTGCATGAGGTCGAACCGCGCGAAGAAACGGCCGATCGCGTCACGCAGGATCTGCGCGTTCGTTTCTTCGTTTTTCGGCTGCTTGAACTCGGTCCCGGAAAGCCGGCGCCGTTTCTTCTTTTTTTCCGCCATGACGCCCCCTCCTGCGGTCTTGCTGTCCTATGGCGCCGGATCAGACGCGGAAGGTCTGATTGCGGTCGGGGCCGACGGACACGATGCCGATCTTCGATTTGGTGAGCTCGGCGATGCGCTTCAGATACTTCTGGGCGTTGACCGGGAGGCTGTTCCAGTCGAGGATGCCGGTCGTGGAGGTCTCCCAGCCGGGCATGGTCTCGTAGACGGGTTCGACGCGGGCGAGGTCGTAGACGTCCTCGGGGAACGTGGTAACGGTCTTGTCGCCGATCTTGTAGGCGGTGCAGATCTTGATCTCTTTGAGCTTGTCGAGCACGTCCAGCTTCGTGATGGCGAGGAAATCCACGCCGTTCACCATGCAGCTGTGACGGCACGCGACGGCGTCAAGCCAGCCGCAGCGGCGCGGACGGCCCGTGGTGGCGCCGAATTCGCCGCCCTGCTCGCGCAGGAATTCGCCCTGTTCGTCGAAGAGCTCGGTCGGGAACGGACCTTCGCCGACGCGCGTGGAGTAGGCTTTCAGAACGCCCCAGACCTCGGTGATGGCGCGGGGCGGCAGGCCGGTGCCGGTGCAGGCGCCGCCGCTCGTGGTGTTGCTGCTGGTCACATAGGGGAACGTGCCGTGGTCGATGTCGAGGAACGCGCCCTGCGCGCCTTCGAGAAGGACATGCACGCCGTTGGCGTTGGCTTCGTTGATCGTGACCACAGTGTCGGCGAGGTGGGGGACCAGGACGTCGCGCGCGGCGAGGACTTCCTTCCACGCGGCCTCGACGTCGAGTTTGGCGCCGCCCATCGGGACGTATTCGCGGTTATATGCTTCGGCGTTGTCGCGGAAATGCTTCTCGAAACGGACCAGGTCGCGCATTTCGCCGCCGCGGATGCCGGTGCGGTCCGCCTTGGAGGAGTACGCCGGGCCGATGCCGCGCTTGGTGGTGCCGATCTTCTTGTCGCCCTTCGCGGAATCCTCCTTGAAGGCGTCGATGAGCTTATGCCACGGCATGATCAGGTGGCAGCGCGTGCTGAGCTGGATCCCGGAGACGTCGATATCGCGGGACTTAAGCATGTTCATTTCCTTCACGAGCTCGACAGGGTCGACCACCACGCCGTTCGCGATCACGCACGGCACGCCGGCGCGCAGAATGCCGGACGGGATCAGGTGGAGCACGAAATGCTGTCCGTTGATCTCGACCGTGTGGCCGGCGTTGTTGCCGCCTTGGAAACGGACCACCATTCCCGCGTCTTTCGTTAAAACATCAATGATTTTACCCTTGCCTTCATCGCCCCACTGGACGCCGACGAGCACGCTGACTGACATGTTGTTTGGTTCCTTATGTTAAAAGAAATGTGTTAAGACATAGACAAATAAATATACTACGATTCCCCGGCAAATGCAAACTTTTCCGCGAAAAAACAACGGAAAGACGGGGCGGGGAAGTGCAGCCGGCCCGAGATTACTCCGACGGCGCGTAGAGCGTCCAGACGCCCGATTCCATGACCGGACGCCGGAAGCCTTTGAGCGGGTGCCTCTTTGTGTCGCGTTTCGTGGCGACGAGATAATGCGGATGGGATGCCGCCTCGCTCGCATCCGGGTCCTCGTTGGGATGCGCGATCACGCGTTCCCCGAGGTAGAAATACGCGGAATACGGGACTTTCCGGTAAAAGTAGAAATACCCCCCGTCCGGGACGGTCGCCGCGATGTCTTCGAAGAAATCGCCCGGCATCTTGTTGACCCAGCGGTCGCCCGCGATCCACAGCGAGGCGAACACCATGCCGGTCACGCACCAGATCACGGGGAGTCCCGCCCGGAGCGACATGCGGAATTTCTCCGTGTCGGCATAGCCCCAGGCGGTCATGCGGTCCGCCAGCCAGACGGAGAAGAACGGCACGGTCGGGAGCACGTAGGTGATCAGCACACGGCTCGTGAGGCACCAGAAAAGCGTGATGAAGAGGAAACCGAGCAGCGGCAGGTCGTCTGCGAGGGATTTTTTCCGCAGGACCTCCGCCAGCTTGCCGCGTCCAGTTCGCGAAAATGCCGGGACCAGTATGAGCAGCACGCCAGGCAGGTTCGAGATCAGGAACCACAGGAATGCCATTCCGCGGAAGAATTCGCGTCCCGCCCCGTACTGGTCGCCGTAATCCTTGAACAGGAACCGCTTGAAATTCTCGTTCACGAAGAAGTAATACAGAAAATCGGGATTCGACTGCTGCATCATGATGTACCACGGAGCGGCGATCAGGAAGAACACGGCGAATCCGGGGAGCCAAGCGTGATGTTTGAGGTCGCTCCAGCGGTTCCCGAGCAGCACGAAGAGGAAGACCGGAACGCCCGCCATGACCAGTGCGACCGGCCCCTTCACGAGCATTCCGAGCGCGAGCGCGGCGAAGAACCCGATGCTCGCGAGCCTTTTGTTGCGCAGGGCGTTCTCATGGTCGAACAGCATGTAGGCGAATACGGCAGAGCACACGCAGAACGCCAGCGCCATGTCCGTCATGCACATCCCGGCGTACATGAAAAACACCGGACTGCCGAGCGTGAGCAATACGGCCAGCTTGGCGACGTTTTTGTCCCTGATCCGGCGGATCGTGCCGTACAGGACCGCGAGCAGACCAGCCGCGAAGAGCGTCGACGGCAGGCGTACCGCGAAGAGATCGATGCCGAAGATATGGCAGGCGACAGCTCCGGCCTGGAAATACAGGGGCGGTTTCCCCTCGAAATTCATCAGGACGCCGTCGTGGATGAGTTTCGGTTCCAGGAAATTATGGGTTTCCGCCATGAGTTTGCAGATCAGGGCGTACCTCGCCTCCGAGGGATCCATGAGCGGCACGACGATGTTCAGAAGGAGCCGGAGCAGGACAAGCGCCCAGAGGAGCCAGAGAAACTGTTTCCGGCTGAACAGAGGACCGGATTTGCTGTTTTTTGAACTCATAGTATCGATCATTTCTCCTTTTTGTCTTCGGATTTGTCTTCGATCACGGGGATCGGCTCCACGCCCAGCGTTTCCCACGCCCCGCCCGCATCGTCGTCCTCGAATTCGTCCGCCGTGTCGACGTTCCGCCACTGTTCTAGCTCGGCGTCGCTCAGGCCGCCTTTCTGTTTGCCGGACAGGATTTCCAGCACCCACGGCTGGCGTTTGGACAGCAGGTCGCCACGCGAGGACAGCAGGACCACGGTGTCGGACGAGATCGGCCATTCAAGCTCGATCCGACCGTGTTTTTTTCCGCTGTAGACGATGCGGGTTACGGGCTCGTTGTCCTGGATCATCTTCCGGTGGACCTTTCCGAGACGGAGACTTTTATTGGACGCGATAAAATTCTTGGCGTGCCAGATGATGCTGTCGATCTCTTCCTGCGTGAGCTTGTCGGCTTCGGTCGGCTGGAAGAACGGATCGTAGACCTCGTTGGATGATTGGCACGAGCTCAGGAGCGCCGTCAGGGAAAAGAAAAGTAAGATCAGGATGCGGAGTTTCATGGTTTCCTCCCGGGTACGGTATTGGGAACAGGGTTATGTTTTTTCAAGTAATTGCGCAGGGCGTCGCGGATGTCGGCTTCCGGTACGGACTTCGGCGGCTTCACGGTTTCCACGATTTCCTTGAGTTTCGGATACCGTCCGCCCCCGCCATGTGCGTCGTAGGTGTTGACCGCGATCTTGATGCGGCCCGTTTCCGGGATCGGTTTCCCCGTTTTGCCCAGCACGAGCGTACCGTCGATGCCGTCCGGCGCGGTGAATCCCGTATACATCATGCAGTCCGCCGTTTTCTGCTTCATTTCGAGCTCGCGCAGGATCGTCCGGATCTGAGCAGGCGAAAGACTTCGCACTTCAATGGAGTCCGTGTACGGCGCCAACAGGAAAAGCTCGCGTTCGTTCAGCGTTCCGGGCGACACTTTGTAATTCGACAACGTCCCGGAGAACGCCGCGTCCGCTCCGGTCGCCTCCATCATGGCAAGACAGATCAGCTCCGCCAGACGGTTCGGCTTCATCCCGTTTTTCATCGGTTCCAACTCGAAATCGAGCTTCGCGACGGGTTTGCGTCCCGTTTCGGCGGCCTGTTTCCGGACAGGATCGAGAACCGGGAGCAGTTTCTTTGATTCCGGCTGATCCTTGCCTTCGATGATTTTCGAGGTCACGGACAGCACCTTGTTGCCTTTCGCGGCGGGATCGACCTCGACCGTGATCTGCGCGCATCCGGCTCCGAGCGGGGGAGCCTGTACGAACCATGCGCCCGGATACAGCCTTTTGCCCGGCTCCGTCTGGTGCGAATGTCCCGCCAGGATCAGGTCGATTTGCGGAAATTGCGCGGAAAGGGATGCCATGCTGCGGAGTTTGCCGTCCGGGTTGAGGCGGCCCGCGATGAACTCGCCCAGATGAATGGCGAGCACGATCAAATCAGGTTTCGACGCCATGACCTCCGGCATGATGCGTTCGAGTGCGGCGTCCGGCGATTCCAGTTCAAGCCCCGTCAGTTTTCCCGGTTCGATCCAAAGTCCGAGATATGGCGGTACGATGCCAATGACGGCGATCCTCACGTCCTGCCGTTCAAACATCGCCCATGCCGCGGTTTTCATCGGAAAAACGTTCGATTTCATGTTGGCCGCCAGCGATGTCCCGCGGAACCCCACGATCCGTTTCGCAAGTGTCTCAACGCCATAGTCGAAATCGTGATTGCCCGGTACCCAGACATCGCATCCGGCCGCGTTCAGCCCCTCCACCATGGATGCGCCGTTGTCGATCGTACACGAAAACGACCCCTGCGTAAGGTCGCCGCAGTCGATCCAGAGGTCGGGCTTGATGCGTTCGGCGGCTCCCGCAATCTGGATCAGCCCCGGACCTCTTTCGTCTCCGGTTGCCCCATGGATGTCAGTCGTCTGAAGAATCGTAAGTCTTTTTGGCGCAGCGTCCAGGGAATGATGAAACATGCCGGAAAGAACGATCGGAAGGATAATGGCGAGAATCTTATGCAACGTCGGATCCTTGTTTTTTGCGGCAGGTTGAACAGTGGCGAATATGCGCGGGCGCGAAAATACATCACCTAATAACATATCCCTCATACGCGCATTTTTCAACCCGGCCTGCGCTCTTTTTTGCGATTTGCGGATCTGTACAAAAAAGGAAGCGTTTCAGAGATGACGGTCCTTTCTTTGCGGCAGAGAGAATGATCCCGTGTCCCAAACCGGATTCGTGCGCTCGAAAACAGGCGGAAAAATAGGCAAAAACCGGAAAAGTGATTTAAAACCTAAAACAACAGCAAGCTTTCCCTAAAAAAAATCATTTGGAACTACGAAAAGCTCTTGATTTTTCCATGCGCAGTGCTACATTTATAGAAAATCGCGCCCGGGTGGCGAAATGGCAGACGCAACAGACTTAAAATCTGTCGGTACATCCATGCGGGTTCGAGTCCCGCCCCGGGCATTTGGACATTCGGCGAAAAAACACAAAAAAATTGAACGGAAAGAACAGAAATACCGAAAAAGCTCTAAAAAACAGCTTTTTTTTTGGCGATATACACAATAAAACGCAAAAAGGTTTCGTTAATCTGTAGCGATGCCTCGCATTACAACTAACCAAACCAAATACAATTTTTGAAAGGAACGGAACTATGAACAAAATGACAGTTGCTATCCTGGCGCTGGCCCTTACGGGCAGTGTTGCGTTTGCGCAGGGACAAGGTAACGGCGGCGCAGGCCGCGGCGGTGCCCGTGGTAATCGTGGCGGCGCAGGCCGCGGCGGTGCCGGCGGCGCGGCTGCCGGTCAGGTTCAGCCCGGTGGAGCCGGCGGTGCCGGTGGAGCTGCCGGTATGCAGGGCGGCTTCGGCGGCGGTGCTGCCGGTGGTCCTGGTGCCGGTGGTTTTGGCGGCATGGGTGGCATGGGCGGCTTCGGCGGCGGTGCTGCCGGTGGTCCTGGTGCCGGTGGTTTTGGCGGCATGGGCGGCTTCGGCGGCGATGCGGCCGGCGGTTTTGGCGGCATGGGCGGCATGGGCGGCATGGGCGGCTTCGGCGGCGGTGCTGCCGGTGAAATGCCTGATTTCGGTGCCATGGGTGGCGGTGCAGCCGGTGGTTTTGGCGGCATGGGTGGCATGGGCGGCTTCGGCGGCATGGGCGGCTTCGGCGGCTTTGGCGGTGATGCTGCAGGCGGCATGCAGGGCGGCTTCCCCGGAATGCAGGGCGGTATACAGGGTGGTATGCCCGGTATGCAGGGCGGCATGATGGGCGGCATGATGGGCGGTCGTACCGGCCAGCTCCAGCGCACCATTGACAGCCTCAAGGCCGATTCCCCGCGCGATGAAGCCCTGAAGAAGATCGAAGCGAAGGACAAAGATGCCTATGCCAAGGCCAAGAAGGCTCTTGACGAGGCCAATGCCCAGCTCGCCGCGCTCGCGAAGAAGGCCGAAGTCGAACTCCCGGAAACTGCCGAACAGCAGAAAGAGAAGACCCTCGAATTCCTCGTCAAGGAAAAAGACGCGATCGACAAGCTCCTTGAAACCGACAAGACCGATTCCGCTGCCGCGATGCGCTCCTTCAATGAGCTCGCGGAGAAGAATAACATTTCGCTGACTCCTGCTGCAGGCGCCCGCGGCGCCATGGGCGGCATGGGCGGTCGCGGCGGCATGCCCGGAGCGGCTGCTGCTCAGCAGCCCGCGGCCCGCAATACTCAGGGCGCGGCCCGCAACACCAACACGATCCGTCAGATCCAGGAAAAGTTCCCGGAGGAATACAAGGAAGCCCAGAAGCTTCGTTCGACCGATCCCGACGCCTATCGCACCGCGATGCGCGCACTTCAGCAGAAGCTCAACGACGAGAAAAAGTGATCTCCGGATCCGAATATAACGCCGATTATCGACAAAGTTAATCATAACCAACAACAGTAAGGACAGACAACGATGCGTATCTCAAGCAGGCTTGTGTATCAGATCGTATCATTCTCGCCTGCGGCGATGCGGGTTTGCAAATTTCGCAAACACGGTCAGAAGTATCGCATCGTAAGCTGGAACACTGTTCCTTGCGAACAGGGCGGCGAATCCGCCGCCCTCCGCAAGGCGCTTGAAGACAACGGCGGCCAGATTTCGGGCTGCATGGTTCTCACGGGAGCCATGGAGTCCGGGACCTTCTTCACCTGCCAGGGTGCGCCGCTCAACGTTCGCGCGCAGAAGAACGCCCTCGAATTCGAGCTCCCGCTCCACATGCTGCAGGTCCCTCAGGACTGCGTCCTCCAGTTCACCCGTTTCCCGGCCCAGGCCGAGGGTGAAACCGACCGCCTGAACGTTTATGCGTTCGACGGCGTGGCCATCAACCACCTGGCTTCTTTCCTCACGATGGCCAAAGTCAAAGCCGACGAGTTCATCTATCCGCTCCTCGGTATCAGACACGACGACCCGCCCGTCTGCCTCCCCGAAATCGAATCCGGGTTTTGCTGGCAGCACGGCGAATGGGTCCCGTTCCGCGGCAGTGCGGAAGAATGCAACAAACAGTGGGTGAAGGTCCTCGAAAACGATTTCGAGTTCCCGGTCGGCAGGGAATTCTCCGTTTCGGACTACCTCGCCTGCCTGCTTGTCATGCGTCTCATCATGGCCAAGAGCTTCGCTGCAAACGAGCCCTCCGTCCGCATCATGCCCCCCAAGCTTCGCCCCAGCAGATGCCGTTCCCAGGTCATCATCATGATCTTCCTGCTTCTCGTTCTGGGCCTCGGATGGAGCTACCGCAACGGCATCCGCGCGTACCACCAGTACCAGCAGTACAGCGACCTGGTCACCGAGCGCAATGCCATCCGCGACAAGACCAAAAAGATCAAGGCCGACCTCAAAAAGGCCGAAAAGGTCAAGAAGGAACTGGAAAAGAATTCGTCGATTTCCGCCGGCGATCCCTCTCTCCTCAACAAACTCTACGACCTCTCGCTCGCTCTGCCTGAAGATACCCTGGTGACCCAGTTCCGCTTCAACGACGGGAACTGCGACCTCAACATTCAGACGCAGAACCGCAATATCGACCTCTCCCAGCGCATGCACTTCTCCTACTGGAAGATCGGCAGGCTGAACCAGAGGATTTCCGATACCATTGTCACGTTTACCGTATCCCTTGTCAAAACCGAGGCGCAGCAATGAAACAGACTCCGAAACAATTCTTTGCCACTCCGGCGGGTAAGCTCGCCCTCGCGGTTACCGCGATGGTCCTCTGCTGGACGGTTCTTATTGTGTACCTCAGCAAGACCTCGGCCGGCGGCACCTGGTTCCCCTCCGAGGCCGACATCGAGGGCGTCCGTACTGACATCAAAAAGGATACCAATGCGCTCCACGCGGCGGAAGCCGAACTGGACGCGTTCGAGGATCTCCAGGCCAGCTATGAGGATTCCCTCGCGAGCTACTGGAACGCCGACCGCGACGGTCAGCCAGAAACCGAGCTCCGCAACCTCGTCAGCACGGCGGCCCAGAACGCCGAGGCCAACATCCAGACGCTCGGTTCGGTCAGAACCTCCAATATCAACAACGAACTTTCCTACGCCGACCTCGATTTCACGGTCGTCGACGAATACAGCAAGGTCGTCCGGTTCTTTGCGGAAATCGAAAAATGCACGCCGCGTCTTTCCTGGCGCCGCGTTGAAATCCGCCTCGAACCCAATCGCGCCCGTGCCGTGACCGGTCCCGGAGCGCGTCCCGGCGCCGCCGCGACCGCGGCCGCCACGCCGACGGCCCAGATGTTCCGCACGACCGGCCAGGTCCGCGTCATCAAGTATTCGCCCGCCGGTAATACGGCCAAAGTGACGACTTCGTCGACGGCCAAGACCACTACGACAGCTTCGACAGCCAGGGCGACCACGACTCCTGCTGCCGGTGCTGCTGCGGCGGCGACGCCCGCGGCAGGCGCAACGACTCCGACGACTCCCGCTGCCGGCGCGGTAACGCCTGCGGCGACGACTCCTGCCCGTCCTGCAACAACCAATCAACCGGCCGCTGCCTCCGCAGCAGCAACCCCCGCGCAACAGGGACCTGCGGCCAATGCCACTACCAACTGAGGAGAATGAACCATGAGAGCGATTCTTATCTTCGCCAATATCCTCCTTGCCGGGATTATTGCGCTGGGAGCAAGCCAATGGCTGAGCGAACCGAATGTTAACGCCGAGGTCGCGACGTCCGTCACGAAGGAACGCCGTTCCTCGACGCCTCAGCCCAGAAACATCCAGCAGCAACTCCAGCAACCGCAGCGCCGGTACACCACCGTGACGCCCGAGACGCAGATCAACACCACGGTCGCACTGAACATCTTCGATCCCGAACGCGCTCCGCAGGCCACGGCCGCGGGCCGCAGAGCGGCGACGCCGGTCAACCGCGGCGACATGACGCTTGCCGGTACCTTCACCATCGGCGACATCGCGGGCGCCATCATCCTTCAGCGCAATGCGCAGATGATGCGGAACATGCAGATGATGGGCCGCAACAACCAGAACGGCAATAACACGAACAACGCCGAGGAACTGGCGGCGGCGCAGGAACAGCAGATGCAGCAGGCGCTTGACACCCGCGCGGAACTGGCAACCCTGCTTCAGACCCTCCAGCAGACAGAGGGCGTCACGGACCAGCAGGCCGCGCTGCTCCAGCAGCGTCTCGAACGTTCCAACCAGCAGATCGAGCTTCTGCAGAACCAGAACCAGCAGAGAAATACGGGGCGCGACGGCGTGACCGCGGACGGTACCGTGGCGACGGCCAATGCGTCCAACTCCAATAAACAATATATCCGCGTCGGCGAAACGCTTTCGAACGGCTACACGCTTGCAGCCGTGACCCGTACGTCCGCCACGCTCACCCGCAACCAGGAAACGATCGAACTGACAATGCAGGATGCATCCGCCAATAATGGCCGTGCCGGCTTCGGCATGGGCGGCGCCGCCAACCGCATGGGCGGTCTGGGCGGCGGCATGGGCGGCTTCGGCGGCGGCATGGACTTCGGTGGCGGCGCAGGCGGCTTCGGCGGTGGCCGGGGCGGCATGGGCGGCGGTCCCGGTGGCGGCGGCTTCGGCGGCGGAGGCATGGACTTCGGCGGCGGCATGGGCGGTGGTCCCGGTGGCGGCGGCTTCGGTGGCGGTGGTCCCGGTGGCGGCGGCATGGGCGGCTTCGGCGGCGGCAATAATGGCGGCGGCGCGACCGCGAACTTCGGTGGCGGCGGCAATAACCGCGGCGGCGGCAATGCCCGTACCGGTGGCGGAAATACCCGTACCGGCGGTGGCGGCGGCTTCGGCGGCGGCAATGCCGGCGGCGGTGGCCGTGGCGGCGGTGGCGGCGGCTTCGGTGGCGGCCGAGGCGGCAGATGATCCAACCGTCAGAACTCTGATACCGAATAACCAACTTACCTGATTCAGAAACAAACAAAAAAAGCCGGCCCGGCCGGTAACAATTACATAAGAAACGGAACCTCAAAGATGAAGAGACAGATTTGCACAACCCTCACCGGTGCGGCATTCGCTTCCTTCCTGCTCGTTTTACCCCAGATGACGAGCGCGGCGGACGAGGCGGAAAACTCCGCCTCCCCTCAGGCGGACGGCGCGGCGAACCCCGCAATCGAACAGATCAGCGAAGGCAAGATCCTGGAGGACAAGGATAACGGCAAGGTCGTGATCCTGGAAGACCCCAACGCCGACGGGATCACGGTCGAAAAGACATCGATCGTCACGCCCGGCGAGAACGGCGAGGTCGAGGTCAGAAACGTCGTGGTCGTGAACGCCCCGTCCGATGAAGTCGAGGGCGTCGAGGCCGCCGCGGAAGAAGAGATCGAATCCGCCGAAAAAGGCGATTCCACCTGGCTCGGCCGTTTCTTCGCGGCCATCGGCTGGGCTGATGATCCCGGCGACGGCGAAGCCAACAAGACCGATCCGACCGCCAAGTTCCGTTTCCTCTACCATGACAAGTACGAGGGTGATGACGTCTCGCTCCTCCCGCAGTCCATCAAGGAAGAAATGATCATGGTCGACCGCGAACAGTCGCGCGACCTCGCGACGCCCGAACAGATCGAGTCGGTCGAGACTCCGGTCAAGTTCGAGAAGGAAGACAAGGACTCCGACAAGAAGCCGGTCCCCTTCTATGAAGCCATCCTGATCGACGAGGAGATCGAAGGCGGCGGCGGCGGCGACGAGGAAATCGCCGTGAACATCGTGTTCAACAGCGCCCCGATCATGGACGTGATCCCCGCGTTCGCCGATGCCCTCGGGTTCAACTTCGTGATCGACACCGACATCCGCAGTTTCGTGACCCTGAACCTGAACTCCACGATGACCAAGCGCGATCTGTGGGCCGCGTTCGTCTCCCTGACTGAAAATGCCGGCGTCAAGATCGCCGTCGAAAACTCCGGCCTGCTCCGCATCCTCCCGCCGAGCAAACTCGGTTCCCGCGCCAACCTCGACGAAGCTGAAATCTGCTTCTATCCGCTGAAGTTCGCCAGCGCGCAGGAAGTCATCAACCAGATCCGTCCGTTCCTCAGCAGCACCGCCACCTGCATCCAGGTGCAGCGTCCGAATGCCGTCCTGCTCGTCGACGACAAGGACAACATCCGCAAGCTCTCCGACCTGCTCGACATCCTCGACGAGAACCCGCGCACCAAGTGGTCCCGCGTGGTCGTCCCCTGCGAGAACATCCTCCCGAGCAAGATCGCCGAAGAACTCCGTGAGGTCCTCCCGACCCTCGGATTCGTGGTGAAGCAGCTCAACGAAAACAACGAGCAGCCCGGCTCCGTGAAGATCACGTCCATCGACCGTCTCCAGCTCATCATCGCCAGCGCCGCCACCAAGGAGGCCGCGCAGGAGATCCGCAACTGGATCGAGATCCTCGACGGCACGATCTCCCTCGACCAGGAACGCATCTTCGTCCACAAGGTCATGTACACCAAGTCCGAGCAGCTCATGCAGGCCCTTTCCGTGCTCTACAACATGAGCGGCACATCCCTGACGATCGACGACGACGGCGGCAACCGTACGCAGACCGTGAACGGCACCAGCACCACGCGTACCAATACCAACAACCGCAACAGTTCGTATTCGGAATACAGCTCGACCACGACGGACCAGAAGTCCAACGTCTTCGAGACGCCCGTGAAGATCTTCTCCGACGGCGCCCTGAACCGCCTGGTCATCCGTACCACGCCGAGAACCTATGCCTCCATCAAGGCGCTCCTCGACCGCCTCGACGTCGTGCCCGCGCAGGTCCTCCTGCAGGTCACCGTCGCCGAAGTCACGCTCGGCGACAATATACAGTACGGGCTCGAACTCGCGGCGGCCAGCAGCTGGGGCGGCAATATCATGTCGATGGGCACGAAATGGGGCGATCTCGACCCGGATACCGCGGAGACGGGCATCGATGCGCGCCAGACCGGCTACTCCTTCATGCTCGCCGATCCGAGCGATCCGAACAACAAGCTGGGCTATCTCCGCGCTTTCGCCGGCGATAACATGTTCAAAGTCGTCGCCAGCCCGCAGCTCCTGGTCTCCAGCAACACGGAAGCCATGATCAACGTCGGTAAATCGACCCCGTATATCGGCAGCACCGTGACCGACACCAGCAGCTCCGGCTCCCTCCTCACCAGCACTTCCTTCAAGGATTCCGGTGTCACGCTGACCGTGACCCCGCAGGTTACCAGTACCGACCTCATCACCCTGAAGATCGATCAGAAACTCTCCGCCGCGCAGATGATGACGCTTAACGCTACCACGCAGGCGCCGGAAACCACCGAACGTGAAGTGAAGACTTACATGACGATCCACAACGGTCAGACCATGATCATCGGCGGTCTGATCCAGGAAGAGGGCACCGACCAGCTCGAATCCCTGCCTTTCATCAACGAGATCCCGTTCATCCGCCGTCTTCTCGGCCACACCAGCAGCGAGCTGACGCGCACCGAGATCCTGATCATGATCACCGGCCACATCATCAACGAGAAGAGCCGCGTGGAAGACATGATCCGCCGTTACAACGACGCCCTCGAAGCCATCAACGATTTCGAGGACAACCTGGGCAGCTCCGCCGACGGCACGCACAAAAAAGCAAGCTCCCGCATGTTCACTCTTGACTACTGAGGTCCTTAGCCATGTCGAATGAAATCAACTCGTTCCCCGATATGCGGGCCAAACTCCGCGAGCGCCTCGCCGCGCTTGCGGAGGAGTACCCCTCCGTAGACGCCTCCGCGGCCGATCTGCGCGATGCGGACTCCAATCTGGTCAGGGCGGGGACCATCAGCGAGCAGCAGCTGACGGAGATCTACTCCGAGTGCTACGGCATCCCGGCCCCGGACGAGAACGACCTCCGGATGCCCGATCCGTACCCGAACGCGCCGCAGGAGTTCCTGAACGCCAACCTGTGCGTCCCGTACGAGTGGTCCGACGAAAACAAGACCATGCTCTTCCTGGTCGCCGACCCGTACTCCATTGAGCACATCACGTTCCTGGTCAGCAAGAGCTGGCGCATGACCGTCAGCTTCCAGTTCGTCCGCCGGACGTACCTGGAACGCATGCTCTCCCGACTCCAGAACATCGACGAGGAAGAGGAATTCCACGAGTCCGACGACGAAGCCTCCCTGCGCAGCATGGCCGGCGAGGCGAAGATCGTCCGTCTTGTCAATGACATTTTCACGCGCGCTCTGGAAGACGGCGCTTCCGACATTCACGTGGAACCCGGCGAAGACGCCGTGGTCGTGCGCTGCCGAATTGACGGCGTGCTCCGTGAGATCATGAGCTGCCCGCTCAACCAGTTCCCCGCCATCGCCTCCCGTATCAAGCTGATCGGCGGCTTGAACATCGCCGAAAGCCGTCTCCCTCAGGACGGCCGTACCAACGTGAAGCTCGGCCATGAGGAGCTGGACATGCGTATCAGCACGCTCCCGATCCTCACCGGCGAAAGTATCGTGCTCCGACTCCTCAACCAAGATGCCCTGACCTTCGACCTGAAGACCCTCGGCATGTCGGACGCCAACCTCCGCGACTTCGAGAAGCTCATCAGCATCCCGTACGGCATCATCTTGGTCGTGGGCCCCACCGGAAGCGGCAAGACGACCACGCTCTACAGTGTGATCAATCAGCTGAACGACAACAAGAAAAAGATCATCACCATCGAAGACCCCGTCGAATACAAGACGGCCGGTCTCTGCCAGATGCAGGTGAACGAAAAGATCGGCGTGACGTTCGGCGCGGGCCTCCGCTCCATCGTCCGTCAGGACCCCGACATCATCCTCGTCGGCGAAATCCGTGACCGCGAAACCGCCGACATCGCCATCAACGCCGCCCTCACCGGTCACCTGGTGCTGAGCACGCTGCACACCAACGACGCCGTCGGCGCCGTGACCCGACTCCTGGATATGGGCGTCGAGCCCTTCCTCGTGTCCTCCGCGCTTTACGGCGTGCTGTCCCAGCGACTCGTCCGCAAGATCTGCACGGTCTGCGGCGGCTCCGGCTATATCGGAGTCCCGATGGGACAGAAGGGCGATGTCACGAACCGCTGCAAACGCTGCGGCGGCACGGGATTCAAGGGACGCTCCGGCGTGTTCGAACTCCTGACCGTGACAGACGATCTGCGCGCCGCCGTCATCCGCGAAGAAGACAGCAGCGTGCTGCAGGCGATCGCCGTCAAGCACGGCATGCGCACGCTCCGTCAGGATGCGGACGAAAAGGTCCGCCTCGGCATCACGACGAGGGAAGAAGCCAACCGGTCCGTAGCGGACATGTAATCACAGGAGAGAAGCCGCATGGGTCTGTATAAATATCTGGCGTCCTCGGGCCGCGACAAGCCGACCGAGGTGCTGATCGAAGCCGACAACCAGAACGAAGCGCTGAGCAAGCTCCGTTCCCGCCGCCTGATCCCGGTCCAGTACCTGGGCGAGGCGTCTATGAATGCGGGCGGAAAGATGAAGCTGTTCGGAAAAGGCGGCATCGACACGTTCGCATTCACGCGGCAGCTCTCTCCGCTGCTGAGTTCGTACATCCCGCTGGAACGCGCCCTCGCGATCATCGCCGAAGGATCGGAAGACCCGCGGCAGAAATCTTTCGTGAACAACATGCGCCAGGGCCTCCACGAAGGTAAGAAGTTCTCCGAACTCATCCGTTCGCAGGGCACGCTTTTCCCCGACTACTACGCGAACCTGATCGAATCCGGCGAAGAGTCCGGCTGCCTTCCGGAAGTTCTGGTCCAGCTCTATAAGTTCATGGGCGAGTCGCGCGACCTGAAAGGGTTCATCGTGTCGAACTCGATCTACCCGTCCGTGATCCTCGGCATCGTGCTGATCGTCGTGATCCTGCTGTTCACCGTGTTCGTGCCGAAGTTCGCGACCATCTTCGCGGACATGGGACGCGAGACGCCGCCGTCGCTGAACCGTCTGCTGGCGTTCAGCGCGTTCGCGAAATGGGCGTGGTGGATCATTCCGTTGCTGATCGTCGGCGGCTGCTTCGCCTACATCCAGATCTTCGGCAAGCAGCAGTTCGACTATGTGACCAGCAAGATGAAGCTGAAGATCCCGCTGATCGGCCGCATCATCTCCGACCTGGAGATGTGCCGCTACATCCGCACGCTCTCGATCATGACCATGAACCACGTCGAGATCATCCGCACGGTGAGGATCGCCGGGCGCATCATCCACAACCCGGTCGTGGCGGAACCCTTCCAGCCCATCGCCGACAAGCTGAAATCCGGCCAGAAACTCTCCGCGACGCTTCAGGGCAACCCGTTTGTGCCGCGCGAGACCGTCCCGATGCTCCGCGTCGGCGAGGAATCCGGCAACGTGGGCGACATGCTGGTGCGCATCGCGGACAACTTGGAAAGCGACACCCGCGCGAAGATCAAGCGTCTGCTGAGCCTCTTCGAGCCCGCCGTGATCCTGCTTCTGGCCTCCGTTGTGCTCATCGTCGTGGTCTCGATCTTCCAAGCCATGATGGATCTGAACGCGGTCGAATGATAACCGGATATGACAATACAGTTTTGAAATCATTTTCATCCCAATCCTAAAGGAGATACCCTTATGAAAACGCAAAAACAACGCCGCAGAGTTACACCGTTCACCCTCATCGAAGTCGTGGTCGTGATCGTGATCCTCGTCACGCTGGCGTCCGTCGCCACCCCGATGTACATGAACTACATCAAGAAGAGCAAGATCGCGACGGCCAAGACGCAGATCAAGCTCCTCGACGATGCGTTGCAGCAGTACAAGCTCGACGTCGGGACCTATCCCTCCGACCTGCAGGGCCTCATGGAGAATATCGACCAGTCCGAAAAGTGGGACGGCCCCTACATCAAGCCGAGAGTCC
Source organism: uncultured bacterium (assembly GCA_902778895.1). Classification (GTDB taxonomy): domain Bacteria; phylum Verrucomicrobiota; class Lentisphaeria; order Victivallales; family UBA1829; genus UBA1732. The sequence goes on along the minus strand of CACYZF010000011.1, from coordinate 28,489 downwards.
CGCTGGATCCCTGGGGCGCTGAATACAACTACATCTTCCCCGGCGACCACGGCGAATTCGATATCTATTCCTTCGGCGCCGACGGGCAGGAAGGCGGCGACGGCGAATACGCCGACCAGACCAACTGGGAACTCTAATCTCCTGAAACACCTCATCGCCCCCGCATAACGGGAGTTCAAGTACGAAAATGTCGAGACGGAAGCCATTTACACTTGTCGAAGTCGTGGTCGTGATCGTGATCATGGTTTTGACCGGGGCGGTCGCCGTCTCGGCGATGCGTACGGACTCCACTTCCCGCCTCATCCGGCGTACCACGAACGAATTCCGCTCCCTCTGTTCCCGTGTCCGTTACAAGGCCATGGAAATGGGGGAGGACCGCATGGTCGTCTACGACCCGGAGAAACGCATCTTCTCCATGGCGCGTCCCACGCAGAATCTGGAGGAGGAAATGGAATATGAGGACGGATTCGTGCCCCTGGACGGCGCGAAGTGGGAGCTGCCGGAGGAATTCGAGCTGACGACCGATGAAAACCGTCCGCTTGAGGTTTTCCGGTTCTATCCGGACGGAGGTGCTTCCGGCAAATGGAATCTGACCCTCGCCGTCGCGGGCAAGGACATCGCAATGGAGATCAGCGTCGCGAAGCTGACCGGCGCGGTCGTTTCACGCGAGAAAGGGCGGGGGGAATAATGATCCGGCGCAACCCGATACCGGGCGTGAAGAGCTTCACGCTCATTGAAGTCATTATCGCCATCGGTATTCTGGCGATCTCGCTGGCTTCGCTGTTCCAGATCATCGCCTCCTCGCGCGCCCGCATCGCGAAAGCCGAGGAAAGCTGGCATAACATGCACATGCTGACGCAGGCTGCGGAATATGTGCTGCTGCACAGCGGGAACTCGGGCGTGGACGGCGTCGACCGGGAATTCTTCCCCTACCAGGATTACCAGATCAACGTCATCTACGAAGGAGAAGTCACCGACGAGCAGATCGCCGACGACTTCCGCTCCATCGACGGACAGCTGCCGCTGGAACTCTGTGTCATTGAACTTGTCAACCTGAAGACGTCCGGCAAGGAAGTTGTCGGCACGCTCGAACTCGAGAGGATCATCTACGACGATGAAGGTCTGGAACCGGAATAAGAAGCGCCGGACCCGCCGTAGCAACTTCACTCTGATGGAGCTCGTCGCGGCGGCAGGCATCATGATGGCGATCGCGGGCATCATCGCGTTCGCTTCGCGGTCGTTTTTCCGCGCGCTCGCGTCCGCCGAACGCGTCTCCGCCCAGCTTCAGGTGTACCTGAACATCGACCAGGTCATGGACGGCTGTTTCCGCAACATGATCCCGTTCAACTGGGAGACGACCGACGAGAACGACGACACGTTCCAGGTCTTTGCCGGGTACCCCGACATGATCCATTTCACGACATTGCGGCGTTCCTACGACGACGTCGGCGGTAACCTGTTCTTCATGCGTGTCTACGTGGACGACCAGACGGACGAGCTTGTGGCGGAATACAGCAAGTTCCCGCGCCTGCCGTGGTACGAAGACGATGACGACGAATTTCCCTACGACCGCGAAGTCCTCGCGACGGACGTCGACCACGTGGATTTCCTTTACGCCGGCCAGCAGGACAGCGTCGTGATCTGGGTCGAGGAATGGGACCGTGAAAACTACGACTTCATCCCGCTGGCCGTGCAGATGACCGTGGAATGGAAAAACGGCACGACCGAGCAGTGGCTCCGCAGGACCGCCGCGTCCGGCGGCAACAGTGTCTACGGCGCGGTGCATGAGGTGGACGAATGATGAACCGTAACCTTGCAAAACGTATCCTCCGCCGCGGGGAATCCGGCATTGCCCTGATTTCCGTGCTGCTTCTGATCGCCACCGGATCCCTCCTGGCGCTCATGGTCATGTCCATCTCCAAGACCACGTCGTTCACCGTCATGCCGTTCGTCCAGCTTCAGCGCAGCTACTACGTGCTGGAGGGCATGGCGCAGCGCATCCAGTTCCTGATCTCCGCCGATCGCCAGCTCTACGGCAATCCGCAGCAGATCAACGTCGACAACTACAGCGAGTACGACACCGACCGCTATCTCCCGGACGCCGTGCCGCATTATATGGACTACTATGGCACGCCGGTCATCTTCACGATCAAGGACGCCGCCGGCCCGGTAAATCTGCAGGGGACGAACTTCCAGCAGGCGCTCCAGCAGTTCCGGAACTTCGTCGACGAGGAAAACGACTTCACCGATCTGCTGGAAGACCTCAACTACATCATCACGGACTACATCGACACGGACGATTCGCCGACCGACACCAACAGCTGGGAAGCGGATGAATACTACGAAGCGGGCATGTCGCCGCTGCCGCGCAACGGCGCGATCACCGACCGCAACGAATTCGCCTTTATCCCCGGGATGACCGATCTCTTCCCCATCGACCAGGACGGCCGTCTGTCCTACATCCGCCTCATCCCGCCCGCGGACGCAGGCGTCACCATCGACGGCAATCCGGACATCTTCGGCGTGACCGACGACTGGCTCGTGCTCGCATGCGACCTGGAGGAAGACGAACTGGAAGACCTGCATGAGGCCATCGCGGAATTCCATTCGATCGAGCGTGTCCCGCTCACCGAAAACCTCACTTCCGATTCCACCGTAATGACGAAGATCAACAACTACGTGCGCTGGAACTCGTCCGGCGTCTACACGGTCATCATCCGGCCCGCCGTGACCGATGAATACGGCGAAGAGCTGGAAAAGAAGATCCCCGGCCGCCGCCTCGTCTTTACCTACACGCCGTCGCCCGTCGCCGGAGCCACGAACGGCTTCGTGCAGTTCTACGAGTGGATGTTCTTCTGAGCCGGCACGGATCCGGTTCCTTATCCCTCCCTCTCCTCAAAAAGCATCGTGACACAGGCTGTTTGTGTCTTTGCTCCCGCGTGTCCTTTCCGGTTGACGGTCAGTATTTTGACAGGAGATTCAGCAGAAACTTGCGGGAAGTGTCCTCGTTTCCGTCATAAACTTTCGTCACGATCTGATACGAATACCACTGCTTTGACGGCGACCATTTGCGGCGGAACGTGTAGAAACTCCCGATCGTTTCCTCCGGGCCGGTATACCACACGAATGTGAGGATCGGATTTCCATGTATCTTGGAACGGATCTCGGTCACGGGCAGGCTGCGTCCGTCCGGCATGGTGTGCATGACGACTTTTTCGGAGAGGATTTCCGCGCCGCCGGAACGGAGACAATGGCTGGCGGGATGGATCTTGTGGATGTCGTCGCCGCACTTCACCTCAAGGATGCTGGCATGGGAAACGCCGTCCGTAATTGCGTATTGATGCACCGTTGCTCCCTCGAAAAAACGGACGCTGTCTTCCGAAAGAGGCGTTTCCGTCGTCGTGAATCCCTCCACGCTTTTGGTGAAATCGGGCTTGAACGCCGGCGCAGTCTTTCCCGTTCCGCGCGAGACCAGCGTGCCGGTCAGGATTGCCCCCGCCGCAAGGAGGAACCAGAAGACTTCGCGTTTCATGACGTAGTCGGTGAGCATGAGGACGGCGCAGACCGCCGCGCACGCGACCGTTACCCCGAACTTCAGGAACAGCGCCGTCTGCGGCTGGATCATGAGGTGTCTGCAGATCAGGAACGTGGTGCTCGTGCATCCGAGCGAAAGCGCCCCGAACGCGGGGATCATCGCCCAGGCGGCCTTCCATCCGCAGAAAAACCATATTGCCGTCCACCAGAACCACGTTCCCGCGAGAATCCGGATCATATGGATTTGCTTCATGATCCCGGTTGCGTACAGAATTCCCGTTGCCGCCGTTGCCAGCAAAGCATACCAGTCATATTTGCGTTGTCTTACGGAATCCGCGACCGCGGGCACGGCGCATGCGGCGACCAGCAGGAATGCGAGGAGGAAGATCCAGTTCATGCGGTCCATCGGGGACATCTTCCAGGAATGAACCGTATACGGCAGAGTGCAGAAGAACGGGATTCCTGCCAGAAAAGCCCCTGCGAGGCGATTCCACGGCAGGGAAGGGGCGGAGGCGGTCTCCGATGCGGGTCCCGGCTCCGGCGTGCCTTTAACGGGCTTATCCATGCTTTCTGCCTTCCTTTCCGGCGTTCTTCTTCGCCCCGTCCGTTCCGTTGTCCTTTGCTTTGCCGGACGATGCGTTTTCGCCCTCTTCCGGCAGGAGACTTCCCACGAGGAAGAACAGCGCGACCGTGAGGACGACCTGTGCATAGCCCAGTCCCTCGTGCCAGGTGTTGTTCAGCACGACTTCGCCGATTGTCTTGTAGAGGACGATGGTCAGGACGATGCGGATAGCGTTGGCAATGATAATGGACGGGATCAGGAACGCGTAATGGATGCAGCGCCAGATGAACGGCCTTTTCCAGATCATCACCAGCCAGAACCCCACCAGGATCATCGCCTCGAACTGCTGGATGCCGCTGCAGGCGTCCGTAATGGCGATGTCCAGCCCCTCGATGCGGATCGTCGTATTGTTGTTTTCGATGTGCATCCCGAATAATTGAAGGAACCCGACCGAAAGCACGGTCGAGACCATGCGGAACGGGTAGCTCAGGTACAGTACGATGGATTCGCGGAACGGCACCGCGAGGAAGCATCCGAGCAGCGGCACAAATCCGTACAGCATCGTTCGCACGCCGCAGAAGAAGCAGACCGCCCCGAGCGAGAGGAAGAACCAGGCGCCGAACTTGAAGCCGGGCGCGTCCGGATTCGACCACGGCAGGAAAAGCAGTCCCAGCGCGATCAGGACGGGCGGCCAGGCCAAAAGCTTATTCCACGGGAATCCGCCCTTTTTGAGTGTGCCCGCGGAGTTTTTCAACACCTGGTAGAGCAGACATGCCAGCAGGATCAGCAGGGCCGCCGCGCCGCCCCATTCGGACCGGATCTGATATGCGGACTGCCAGCAGGCGAACGCGAACGCAACCGCGAAAAGCGCTGTGCATTTCCAATCCTTTTTCAGCGGCGCGAGTGTCTTTTTGAGATCAATCATGGTTTTTCCTCCTGTGCCGGGGACGGGAACCGTGCCAAAGGACACGCCAGATAAAGAGCGGATTGCCGATCACGTAGCGGCGGAACAGGCGCACGGGTTCATTGTAAAGACGGTAGGTCCATTCGATTTTGAACTTGCGCATCCACATCGGGGCGCGCGGGATCCTGCCGGACGCGAAATCGAACAGCCCGCCGACGCCGACAGCGATTCCGCAGTTCAATTGTGTCCGGTGCGAAACGATCCATTCCTCCTGTTTCGGCACCCCCATCGCCACCAGCAGGATATCCGGCTTCGCGGCATTGATCCGGGCGATCACGGCGGACTCTTCTTCGGGCGTTTTACAGAACCCGTGGTCCGCACCTGCGATCTTTGCCCGGGGGAATTCCTCGAGAAGACGTTCGCGTGCTTTTTCCGCCACGCCCGGAGCCGCCCCGAACAGGTAGATGGACCACCCCCGGCGGCACAGGAACGGCAGCATATCGGTGCCGTTGACGTTGCCGTGGACCGGAGTGTGCATGAGCCGCGCACTGATGGCGATGCCGACGCCGTCTGCCCAGACTGCGTCCGCATTGTTCAGAATCTCCGCATAACGGGCGTTTTTGAAGGCGATGTTGAGACAGTCTGCGTTGGCGAACGCGCAGAAATAGGGCTGTCCGTCCGGACGCGGAGATTTCAGTACGGAATCGATTTCATCCAGCGTCTGGTCCATCGTTCCGGTGCGGAACCGGATTCCAAAGACTTCGGCGAATCCCTGAAACTCTCCGGCGAGTTTTGCGGCATGTTTGCTCCAGTCGAATTCAGCGGCTCGCAACAGTCCCTTCCGCCGGAGTTCTGCCCGGAGCGGCGCATCGGTCAGGCCGCGCCGGATGGCCTCCGCGATCTCTTCCGGTTTCGTCGGATCGAACGTAAGGGCGGCATCCGCGGCAATTTCTCCAAGCGAAGAGTTGTTGGAGCATGCGCAGACGAGTCCGCAGGCCATCGCTTCGATCAGGGACAGCCCGAACCCTTCGAAAAACGACGGGAAGACATACAGGGAAGCATGTTTATAAAGCTCGAGAAGACGTTCGGAAGAAACGAACCCTCCGAACTCAATGGAAGCGGCGCAGGGGGATGCCTCGGCCTGGAGGTGTACTTCCTCCGCTCCGGACCAATCTGATCCGGCCAGCAGGAGTTTGTATTCCTTCGTGATTTCCGGCGGCAGAAGTTCCCAGGCTCGGATCAGGTTCGCGTGGTTTTTTCCGGGGGCTTCGATGCGGGAGACGTAAAGGACTATCTTTTCCGAAGAATCGTTGCTGTCCTGCGGCAGGGCGCTTTTGTCGACGCCATTGTAGTCCAGCATGATCTTCCCCTTCGGAATCTTCCAGTATCGCACCAGATCATTCGCGGTGCTTTGGCTGACCGCGGCCACCACGTCCGGGATGCGCCGGACGCAGTACGGCAGGACATGGCGGATGTAGAACATGCGGAAAATATCGTATTTCGTCGGGATATGGTATTGGGAAAGGTCGTGGACGATGGCATAGGTCTCGCACGGTTTCCGCAGCACCATGCGCCGGTTGGCCGCAGTGATGATCAGGCGGTCCCATTTTTTCTTCGGAAGCCGCCAGGGAAGCAGGAACAGGCAGTACAGCATGCTGAACAGCGGACGTGCGGCCCGGGCAGGCAGGACGATATGATCGAATCCGGCGAATTCGGGCATGCCCGCTGCGGACGCCTCCAGGATCAGCGTCAGTTCATGGCCTTGTGCGGCGAGCTCACGGACGATGTGCCGGATGCAGACGGAAATCCCGGATTTCCCGTAGTCGTACGGAACGCACAGAAGCAGGATTTTCATTTTGCTCCTCCGGCAACAAGATTTGACCATCCATGCAGCAGTGCATTATCCGTGAAGCGGGTGGAAATAAGTTCGCGTCCGCGCAGTCCCATGGCATGCGCCCCCTCCGGATTGTTCAGCAGACGGTCGATCGCCCGTGCCAGGGCATTCGTGTCGCCGGGCGGAACCAGTACGCCGGTTTGACCGTCCACAAGATACTCGCGGATTGCCCCGACGTCGAATCCGGCGAGCGGGACGCCGTGTGCGAGCGCTTCCGGCCCGACCAGTCCGAACGGCTCCTGCCAGCGCCAGGGCAGCACGACGGCGCGGATACCGCGGAACGCATCGTCCGGGTTCGGCGAGTAACCGTGAAACACGACCTTTTCACCAAGCGGTTCCGCCATCTGTTTCAGGTGCGCTTCATCGTTGCCCGTGCCGACGATGTCCAGCACGCAGGGGGTCCTGACCTCGTGCATGGCGGTCAGAAGCTGGTCGACGCCTTTGCCCCGGATGAGCTGCCCGATTGCGAGGATGTGCGGCACGCCGTCCGTTTCGGCGGATGATGTCGTGGGAGGGATCGTGATCGCGGGCGGGATCTGCGTGATCTTTTCCGCCGGGATGCCCTGCCGGACCAGGATGTCCCGCATAAATCCGGACAGCACGATGAACTCGTCGCAGGCGCGGATCTCCCGCCAGAGCGAGGCGAACCCGCTGAAGTTGGCGCGGAACGTATTGTCTGGCGCCGGACGCCGGAGCATCGCGCAGCATCCGCAGAGGAATTCGCTGTAGGCTCGGGAGCAGTTCTTCCGCGTGACCGGATAATAATACGTCCGCCGGGGACAGTAGTACTCGTGATCGTGAATGAAAACCGCCATCCGGCCCGCTTTCCTCAGTGCGCGGACCGCTCCGGCATCCCGGACTTTGTGCAGGACAGTGAGGTCGTATTCGTTTCCGTTCCGCCTGATTGCTTCGTCTGTCGTCCCCGTGTGGTCGAACGCGGCGAGGAAGCGTTCGGAATCCTGCGTCTTCTCCGCATAGCAGCAGTCGACCGTGAAGCCGTTCCGCCTCAGGAGCAGCGCGGTGCGCTCCATGTAGCGTTCGATGCCGCCGATGATCCCGGCGTACTGATTGACGAAACGAATGTGGGGCATAGCAGAAGACGCGGTTGAAGAAACGGCGAAAAAGGGATGACTTTGAGATTAACTTTGAGATTAATATATTCATAAATGGCCTCAATTCAACTTCATTTTGCAAAAATGCACGAAAAAGACGCTTTTTTTGGAAAAAACGTTTGAAAGCTGACGAATTGCAGTATATATTATGGCAAAATTTATCAAGTTGAACTTCCTCTGAACATAAACAGCTTCGCGCTGAATTTCCTCCGGAGTTATTATGAGCGATGTGATCAAAGTTCTGGCCGTTGATGACGTTGAGGCGAACCTCATGATCATCCGCGGCTGCCTGAAAGGCGGCGGCTTCGAGATCGTGACCTGTACGAACGCCGTTGATGCCCTCCAGAAGTTCAAGGAACAGTATTTTGACATCCTCCTGCTCGACGTCATCATGCCCGGCATTGACGGTTTCGAGTTGCGCAAGCTCATCCGCGCCACCGACCCCGAGCGTCCCATCATCTTCCTCACCAGCATGGTCGAGGACAAGAACATGACCATGCTCAACCAGATCACCTGGGACGCCAACACCTACTATCTGAACAAGGCGGTCGGAAAAAAGACGCTGATCCAGAAAATCACCGAGGTCGTCACCACCTACCGCCAGAAGCTCATGGCGCACAAATACAGCGACCAGCTGGAGGAGGAGCGTGCGCTCGCCGGCGAACTGCAGAAGGTTCTGCTCCCGAGCTGGTGCATCTGCAACGACGACGTGCTGTTTTCCTCCATCTACGTCCCGTACATGCATGTTTCCGGCGACCTCTACGAAATGATCCCGTTCGGCGACTCCAAGTATCTTTTCTTCATCGGCGACATCTCCGGACACGGCCTCTCCGCCGCGCTCTACATGGCGGCGGTCCAGTCCTGGCTGAAAATGACCCTGCGCGACAACGATATCAAGATCCACGAGCTCATGACGCGCCTCAACAAGTTCTTCTGCGAGGACCTCCAGAGCAAGAACTACATGACTGCGCTCGCCGCCATCATCGACTTCAAGAACAACCACATTTCCCTGCATTCTTCCGGGCATCCCGCCATGATTTTCGCATCGCCGGGCAAGAAGACCGTGACTGTCAGCGATACGAACAAGGGCAGCATGCCGCTCGGCTGGATGGCCGACGCCGAGTTCCCGGAGTCCGAAAACTATGACTGCGATTTCGACGAGGACACCATATTCATCGCCATGACCGACGGCGTGCTGGATATGACCAACGAGGACGGCCAGACCATGGATGAGGAGGATTTCCATTCCATTATCCAATGCCAGCTGGACAATCCGAACGTCGTCGCCCTGCCGTACCGCACCAAGGGCATGATGGCGAAGATGGGCGTCGACAAGGCTCCGGACGATTTCACGATCGTCGCCTTCCAGAAGCGTTCCGCCCGCAAGGGGTTCCTCGAACGCGTCATTCCCGCCACGCTCCCCGAAGTCGACAAGCTCGCCCGGGAATTCTCCGCCATAACCGATGACATTCGCCAGAGCACCGAGATCGACCTCTGCATTCACGAATACCTCAACAACGTCGTCATCCACGGCAACCACGACAAGAAGAAAGCGCCCGACCTCATCTATGCCAGCATCGGCATGGAAAACGGCGACCTCGTCCTGCACGGTGCGGAACGGGGCGGCAAATGGGACATCACCGGGACGCGTGAGACCAACGATCCCCAGCTTTTCACTCCCGAGAACGCGGAGCAGAAGAAGCCCGAGGAAGAGGAAAACCTCTTTGCCACCAGCGGACGCGGGATCCAGATCATCAAGGCGATCACGCAATACGTATCGTATGAGACCAACTGCGGATTAAACGAAACGAAATTCGTATTCAATAAGAGGACACCCGAATCATGAAAGCCGATATCGCTGCCCATTTGAAGGAGCTTCTTGAGCTCGAAGACGACGAAATCAATGAATTCTACGATGCTTTCATCAAGGAATTCGACAAATCCTGCGTCGATCTGCAGGAGCCAGGCGTCGACTCCGATTTCCAGAAACTCAGAATCATCACGCACACCATGTTCGGATACTGCGAGAACATGGGGGCAATGGATCTCTTCGCGCTGGCCAAGGAACTGAACGCCGCGGCCAAGGCAGAGGACGTTCCCACGTGCCAGGCATCGATTCAGAAGATCTTCCGGATGCACGAAGCCTACCTCGCCGAAGGCTGATCGTCCGCTCTTTTTTCTTCTGATTCATTTTTTTACGGCGGTTGAATGATCTCCGTTTCCGTTATTCTGCCCACGTTCCGGGAAAAAGACAGCATTTCTCCGATGCTTCGCGCCCTTGATGCGCTGAATCTGTCCGGGCTTGAGATCATCGTTGCCGACGACCATTCCCCCGACGGCACGGAGAAAGCCGCGCTCGAAACCGCGAAAACGTTGAAAGCCCCCGTCCGCGTGGAACAGAATCCCGGTGTTCGCGGGCTCGCACCCAGCGTGGTGCACGGATTCTCGAAGGCAAATGGCGATATCCTGGTCTGCATGGACGCCGACGGTCAGCACAGGCCGGAGGACCTTCCCGGACTGCTTGCGGAATTCGAACGTGATCCGGCGTTATCCATGGTGGTTGGTTCGAGGCATGTGCCCGGCGGCGGCTTCACCGAACAATGGAATCTCTTCCGCGTGATGTGCAGCGACGGCGCCGCGTTCGCTGCCCGTCTCCTGCTCGGGATCACATTGAAAGACCCGATGTCCGGGTTCTTCGCGATCCGCCGCTCCGCTTACGACCGCGTAAAGTCCTGTCTCTTGCCCGAAGGCTTCAAGATCATGCTGGAACTCGCTTTCCTGCTCTCCCTCACAGGACGCGACAGGGTCCTGGAGCATCCCATCACGTTCGCCATGCGCAAACAGGGCGAAAGCAAACTCTCCGGCCGCGTGATCGTGCAGTATCTGGCCATGCTTGTGCGGTTTGTCCGGGTGAAAGGAAGCATCCGGCGCAAGCTCGCCACGCAGTCCTGACGGCGGGATCACTGCGGCGGCAGATCCGACGGGATATCGCCCCAGGCTTTGCCGTATTTCAGTACTTCCGGCTTGTCCGCCGGACCTCGGACGATCAGCACGCGCAGACCGGGGAACTTCTTCGTCCAGCCCGCCGCTGCATCCGGTCCGGCAATGAAGATCGAGGTGGAAATGGCGTCGCTGGCGATGCCGGTCGGTGCGATCACGGTCACGGAGTCCATGCCGGACACCGGAAGCCCGGTCGCGGGATTGATAATATGCGTGTACTGCTTGCCGTCGATGACTACATAACGTTCGTAATTGCCGCTGGTGCTGATCGCGGCATCGCTGAGCGTGGTCTTGCCGAGTAGATTGTCTTTGTGGAACGGGTTTTTGATCCCCGCCGCGTACTTGCCGCCGCCGGATTTCTTCGGCAGCGCCAGGATGTTCCCGCCGATTTCGATCCAGCCGGTCTTCACGCCGAGCTTGCGGACGGCGTCGGCGGCACGGTCGAGCGCGTACCCTTTTGCGATGCCACCGAGGTTGATCGACATGCCCGGCACGGTGAACTTCACGGTGTACTTTTCGTCGTCGAACACGACCTTGTCAAGCCCGGTGAGGCGTTTCGCCTCGGCGATCTCCGCCTCGGACGGGAGCGTCTCGCGTTTGCTGTGGAATCCCCAGAGCTTCATCAGCGGGTCGATCGTCACGTCGAAAACGCCCCCGGAATCCTTCCAGAACGCCCGCGCTTGCGAGAGCACGTCCCACAGCAGATCGCCGCACGCGAACGGTTCGTCCGCCGCGGTCGCGTTGAGCCTGGAAAGCTCGCTTTCCGGGTCGAAGATGTTGCATGTCTTTTCCACTTCGCGGATCGCCTCGTGCGCCGCCGCCAGCGCGTTGCTCACGGTCATTTTCTCCGGATGGGCCAGGCTCACCGTCCCGAACGTGCTCATGGTGGAGAACATGATGGTCTCGGAGTGCATGCGGCGGCCGTCGCGCAACGCCACGTACAGCAGGCAGATGCCGATGACGAGCGACAGCGCGATGTTGCGCGCGACCATGCGCCGGATGGGCGTATTGAGGAGTTCTTTCAGTTTCATAAGGCGTCAGGCTCTTGGATGGAATTTGTTGAACACGCCGAGCAGGCGGTTTTCGTCAACGTGCGTGTAGATCTGCGTGGTGCTGATGTCCGCGTGCCCGAGCATCTCCTGGATCACGCGCAGGTCCGCGCCGTTTTCGAGCAGATGGCTTGCAAAGGAGTGCCGGAGCGTGTGCGGATGGATGTTCTTCGTGATCCCAGCGAGGCGCGCCGCTTCCTTTACGACCATCCAGACGCGTTCACGGTCGAGTTTTTTGCCGTGATTGGACAGGAACAGCTGAGGTGCGCCGCCGTCTCCGGCAAGTTCGGGACGTGCTTTCTCCAGATAGCGTTTCAGCTGGTGGATCGCCGCGTCGCCCATCGGCACGATGCGTTCCTTGGAGCCCTTGCCGAGCACGCGGATGGTGCGTTCGTCGAACCGGACCGCGCCGAATCTGAGGTTCACGCATTCGCTCACGCGGAGTCCGCAGGAATACAGCAGCTCCAGGATGCAGCGGTTGCGGATGATGAGTGGGTCCTGCGCCCTTACGGGAAACGCGTTGAGCAGGGCGTCGACTTCCGCCACGCTCAGGAAATCCGGCAGGATGCGCCAGAATTTCGGCGAATCCATCACATCCGTCACGTCCGCGGCGATCAGGCGTTCGCGGAAAAGATAGCGGTACAGGATCTTGATCGCGACCAGACGGCGTGCGATGCTGACCGTCTCCAGATTGCGTTCGTCGCGGCAGTATTCGAGGTAGTCTATGATGGCGTCGCGTCCGGCCGCGTCGAAGGATTCGATGCTTTGCGCGTGAAGCCAGTGGATGTAGTCTTCGAGGTCGGAGGAATAGGCGGACGTGGAATTCCGGCTGAGGCCGCGTTCGGCCGTCAGGTAGCCGATGAAATGTTGAAGGATCTTTTCCATGCGCCCCCCAGGAGACTGTGCCTCCACTGCGGTTGTGCCGTGCTTCGCGACGGCACGGATTCAAGACATAAAAAAATCGCCATTTTGTACTCTGTAGATACAAAAATGGCGAGAGCGACGGGATTCGAACCCGCAACATCCACCGTGACAGGGTGGCACTCTAACCAGTTGAGCTACGCCCCCGCAATTTCTTGCATGAGACTTAATATACACCCCGGATTCGGAAAAAGCAAACTGAAACTCGAAAAAAGTACGAAAAATCTTTTCTCGTACATCAGCTCGCGACGGGAAGGAAATGAAAAGAAAACGGGGAGGGATTCAGGGATTTAAGCGTAAAATGGCGGAGAGAGGGGGATTCGAACCCCCGAACGGGAAAAACCCGTTAACGGTTTTCGAGACCGCCGCCTTCGACCGCTCAGCCATCTCTCCGGATTTCAAAAAAAGCAGAGAATAATATAGCCTGCAATCGCGAAAAAGCAAGCGGCACAATGTATTTTTACGCGCGGAATCCGCTCGGAAAACAAAAAGCGCTCTCAAAAAGAAAGCAAACAACGGGAATATCCGGGAGGGGACACTCCGTTATTGGGTCTGGAACGGTTGCAGGTGTTTTGTTCGAGAACGGGATTCTTGTCAGGAAATGAACGTCTCCGCAGGAGATGCGCTCATTCCTCCTCTCTTTCGTCTTCCTCTTCCCAGGCCGTCAGGACACGGGCGAGCAGGAAGAATAGAACGCTGAGAACACAGCATGTCAGTGATCCGGTCCAGAAGAATTTGGAGGAAATCCCGGAGTTGATCAGACTGAGATAAACCAGCACCAGCACCGTCGGAACTCCGATGATGGCCAAAACAATGGATATGATATAAAGTGATACTTTTATGATCATGACGGTTCTTTTCCTGCCTGTGTGGGGAAGAGGAACATGGTACAGATTCTTTCATCCGGCATAAAACTACTATATCACCTGTTTTGTCTTTTTCAAGTCTATGATGCAAAAGAATTTGTTTTTCGGACAGAGAAAACGGGAAACGCATTCATTCCATGCTGAAATATGATGCGCAGTCGACGAAATGACGGAATCGAATGTGCCGTCAGATCATGGGACGACGGGATCAGACTCCGGTTTCAAGGCCTTTTTCCGGCATCGTTTCCACCTGAACAACACAGCGGACAAAACTCCGGCAAACGAGAGGAGCGAAACCACAAAGGAAGCCTTGTGCAGTTTTGTGAGGCGGTAAACGACAAGAGCCTTTCCGGAGGAAGCATTCGGCCTGAAACGGAAATGATCCTGCTCGGAAAGATCCATAACGCCCCCTTGGTCTGTTTCGACGCAATAACCTTTATAATACACTCGCGGAATCTCGAAAGAATCACCGGGAGAAAACCCCGAGAACGTGACCTCAAGTTTGCCCCAGGAGGGATATGTGACCTCGGCCTGGGCATCGGGATTCGAGCTCGTGACGACCGCCTTGCGGCCAAGTCCCGCATAATCGCCGTTGACATGCCCCTGCGGGAGGAAATGCACACCGCTGAGAAGGCGTCTTCCCGCATTTCTTCTTGAGATGTCTGTATAAACTCTATGTTCGGAGATTTTTGCCGCATACAAATAGCAGTGCAGAAACCACCACGGGAAGCCGCATCCGCACAGCAGAATCCAGAGCCAGGTACGGCGCATAGCCGTCGAACGTCCGGCAAGCAGCCGTCCAAGAAGCAGACCTCCGCCCAATGCGCCGAACGCCGTTGCCGGAAGATAAAGCCTCCAGGGAAACTGGATCGCTGCAATTACACGCATCATACCCTGCCACGGCAGAAACTCCGAGGCGGAAATAAGCGCCGCGAATGCGGTGACCATGCAAAGATCGCGGAAACGTTCCGCGGGAGTGCGATCCGATTTGACACGGAACCGCTGCAGGAAAACAATGACGAAAATGATGCCGATTCCCGGCGGGATCCAAAATTCCATCTTCATATAGGGGAGCTCCAGGAAAAGCCGGGGGAACGGCACCATCCGTTCGGCAATGGGAGATTCGACCGTCGCCTTCGTCAGATTGAACTTCAGAGAAAGAATCTGCTCCAGCAGGGGGACGTACGCGAATGCCGCCAGCCCCGCCGTAATACATCCGGCACAGAACAGCGTCCTGATCCGACGGATGTCCCGGAGCAGCGTGGGCAGATTGAACGCCGTAATCATACCCCCGATCAGACACATCAGGACAAATGTGATATTATGGGCATAATACAATCCGGCAAAGCTGAGTGCCAAAATCAGACAGTTCCGTTCCGAATGTTCGTCGTACAGCAAGTTCCAAAAACCGTAAATGCACCAGGGGACGAAAAGGAACGCCATGATTTCACCACACGCGGCGCGGATGATGAAGTCACACGCGTAATAGCTGCTCCAGCAGTACAGGAGCGCAGCGGCAAATCCGGTGAATTCGTCTCCGGAAATGCGCTTCGCCACCCAATACATGGAAAAGGCCGTCATAAGACACCATGTAACGAGAAAGAGTTTATATGCGATGACTACCGGAAGTCCGAGTGCCACGAGCAGTCCGAACGGATAAAAATACAGATCGGAATAAAACAGTCCCGGCCCATAGCCGAAGCCTTCCATCGAGTCATAGTTGATCACAGGGAGAGGGATTCCGGCGCGCAGACCTTCACGTAACGTCACAAGCCGGGCCAGGTGATACATGCAGTCGTGCCCGTTCGGAATGCCCGGAATGAGCAGGGGCAGGAATCCCAGAAGAATGAGAACCGCCAGAAGGCGCGGATACAGCCGGCGGGCGGGGATGGTGTTCAGTTTCTGTTCGAAAAACTGCTCAAGCGGTGCAAGAAGGTTAAACGTTTTCATTTGTTTTCCTCTTCTGAACATGGCATGAGGCGTTCGGCAACAAGGTAGCGCGGCCTATGCTTCACCTCCATATATGTTTTTGCGATATATTCGCCGATCACGCCGATGGAAACAAGCTGAATCCCGCTGAAAAGCAGGACGACAATGGTCAGGGATGTCCAGCCGGCGACGGTATATCCGAAAAATTTGGAATGAAGAACATAAAGCAGCATCACAATGCAGACTGCCAGCGCGATAAGTCCGGTCAGCGTTATGATGCGGATCGGCCGGATGCTGAAGGACGTGATGCCGTCCCAGGCCAGGAGCAGCATTTTCGCGAGCGGGTAATGCGTGGGACGCGTAGTCGGTTTCCGGCTGTAGGTTACAATAGCCTGTCCGAATCCGATCAGGGGGACTAATCCGCGCAAATAAAGATTCGCTTCCTTATACTCCGACAGGGCATCCAGGGCCCGGGCGCTCATCAGGCGGAAATCGGCATGGTTGTAAATCGTCTTCACTCCCATCCATCCGAGCAGTCTGTAGAACCCCTGCGCCGTCGTACGTTTCAGGAACGTATCACTCGTACGGTCGCCCCTCACTCCATACACGATGTCATGTCCGCTCAGATATTCCGTTACGAACTGTGGAAGGACGTTGATGTCGTCCTGAAGATCGGCATCCAGACTGATGGCGGCTTCGGCATATTTTCTGGATTCCATCAGCCCCGCCAGGAGTACGGCTTGATGTCCGCGGTTCGCGGCCAGACGAATCCCGAGAAAACGATCCGGACGTTCCGAGTGCAGACGGGAAATGATCTCCCATGTGCTGTCCGTCGAGCCGTCGTCGGCCATAAGGATCATGCTGGTTGCGTCGACCAGACCGGATGCGGTCATTTCATCCAGTTTGGAGGAAAGGGTTCGGGCACTGTTTTCCAGGATGGCGGATTCGTTATAGCAGGGAACGACCAGCGCGATGACTGCGGCGTGATTTGGCATGATCTTTTTTTCGGGATACTGTTGTGCAAAGGGGTGGAAACCGGTTGAGGCAAAGACGCATACCTTTTCCAGAGTTTAGCATGGGATAATATAATTGCATTCATTTCTCGTGTCAAGCGGAATCTTTGAAAAATGTGAAATGGAATGGAAAGTCGCCGTTCCGGCAAAAAACGGATGAAATCATCTTTTGGTGAAAAAAGAGATAAAAAAACATGTTTTCCGGTTGATTTTATACGGATTTCGTGGTATAGTTCACAATGAAACAATTTATTGACGAGACAAAGACGGGCTTATGACCGGAATAACAGGCACAGATTTGAGCTCAGTTCTGCCTCTGGATGCGCGGTCCGCGCGCATTGCCTCTGGCGGAGGGCTGGGCCCGTCTTTGCGCGAGCCTCCTGTGAATGGAGCCGGGAAGGACAAAGGATATCGGGCTGGATTCGAGCCGGACGAGCTGGATTCCATTCCTCCGCATGCTGCGGAAAAACGTATCGCGTCTTCCCTCTCCGCGTCCTGTTCTTCCGTTCAATCCTCGCCCCTTTTGAACAATAACCCAACATAAGATTCACCATACATAAACATCCCAGAAGGAGAAAACCATGAGCAGTCAACTGACGATCGGACTTGATTTCGGTTCCGACAGCGTAAGAGCCGTGCTGGTCGACGTGGAAAACGGCGAGATTCTCGCCTCCTGCGTCCAGAACTACCCCCGCTGGAGCGAAGGCAAATATTGCGACGCTCCGAACAACCAGTTCCGCCAGCACCCGCTGGACTTCCTCGAAAGCCTCGAAGTCGTCGTCAAGGGCGTCATGCAGGGCATTGAGAAGGAACGCGTGATCGGCATCGGCGTCGACACCACCGGATCCACACCGTGCGCCGTCAACAAGGAAGGCATCCCGCTGTCCATGCTGCCGGAGTTCGCCGACGACCCGAACGCCATGTTCATCCTCTGGAAAGACCATACCGCCATTTTCGAGGCGGACGAGATCAATGCCTACGCCAAGTCCCACGGGGGCACCGACTACACCATGTACGAGGGCGGCATCTACTCCAGCGAATGGTTCTTCGCGAAGATCCTGCACACCCTCCGCATGAGCGAATCCGTCCGCAAGGCGGCGTTCAGCTGGGTGGAACACTGCGACTGGATCCCGGCCGAACTGACCGGCAACATCGACCCGCTGAAGATGGCGCGCAGTCGTTGCGCCGCCGGCCACAAAGCCATGTGGCACGAGAGCTGGGGCGGACTTCCGCCGGAGGAATTCTTCGCCGGACTCGATCCCATGCTCGCCGGACTCCGCGACCGCCTGTTCAAGGACACCGTGACCGGCGACAAGCCCGCGGGCAAGCTCTCTCAGAAGTGGGCCGACCGCCTCGGCCTTACCACGAACGTCGTGGTCGCCGCCGGTGCGTTCGACTGCCATTTCGGCGCGGTCGGCGCCCAGATCCACGCATACGATTTGGTCAAGGTCTGCGGCACCAGCACCTGCGACATCCTCGTGGCACCTCAGGTCAATTCCTGCATCCCCGGCATCTGCGGCCAGGTCGACGGCTCCGTGATCCCCGGCATGATCGGCCTCGAAGCCGGCCAGTCCGCGTTCGGCGACGTCTACGCGTGGTTCAAGCGTCTCCTCTCCTACGCCGGCGACATCAAGATCGCCGTGCTCGAGAAGGAAGCCGCCACCATCCCGGTCGGCACCACTGGCGTCCTCGCGCTCGACTGGTTCAACGGCCGCCGCACCCCGAACGCCAACCAGAAGCTCACCGGCGCGATCTGCGGCCTCAACCTCGGCACGACCGCCCCGATGGTCTACCGCGCCCTCGCCGAAAGCACCGTCTACGGTGCGCGCGCCATCATCGACCACTTCAAAGCGCAGTCCATTCCGATCCGCAACGTCATCATGACCGGCGGCATCAGCCGCAAGTCCCCGTTCATCATGCAGATGTGCGCCGACGTCTTCAACCTCCCGATCAAGATCGCCGCCTGCGACCAGACCTGCGCGCTCGGCAGCGCCATGTTCGGTGCTGTCGCCGCCGGACACTATGCCCGCGTGGAAGACGCGATGGAGAAGATGGGCGCCGGATTCGACGCGGAATACACGCCGAACAAGGAAGTTGTCCAGCTGTACGAAGAACTCTATCAGCGCTATCTCCGGTTCGGACGCACGCTGGAGAAGGAAGGGCTCTGATCCATGAAATTCGCATCCCTCCGCAAAGAGTGCTACGAGGCCAACATGGAGCTCCCGAAGCTCGGCCTCGTCATCTATACATTCGGCAACGTCAGCTGCATCGACCGGAAGAAAGGCGTCTTCGCCATCAAGCCCTCCGGTGTCGATTACGACAAGCTCACGCCCGAAGACATCGTGATCGTCGGGCTCGACGGCAAGATCGTCGACGGCAAGCTCCGTCCCTCCAGCGACACGAACACCCATGTCGAACTGTACAAGGCGTTCCCGTCCGTCGGCGGCATCGTCCACACCCACTCCACGTTCGCCGTGGCCTGGGCGCAGGCCGCCCGCGCCGTGCCCCTGTACGGCACCACCCATGCGGACCACCTCGCCGCCGACATTCCCTGCACGGAATTCATGGCCGACGATCGCATCCGCAACGACTACGAGACCGAGACCGGCCTTCAGATCATCGACTGCTTCAAGAAGCACAAACTGAAAGCCTCCGAGATCCCCATGGCGCTCGTCGCCGGTCACGGTCCCTTCACCTGGGGCGCCACCGCCGCGAAGGCCGTCTATCACGCCCGCGTCCTCGAGGAACTCTGCAAGATGGCGTACATCACGGAGCTCGTGAACCCCAAGGTCCCGCGTCTGAAAGATTCTCTGATCCAGAAACATTACAACCGTAAACACGGAAAGGATGCCTATTATGGCCAAAATTGATTTCTCCAAGTACACGATCCGGTTCATCACCGGCAGCCAGCACCTCTACGGGCCGGAAACCCTGAAACAGGTCGCCGACAACGCGAAAAAAGTCGTCAAGGCTCTGAACGCTTCCAAAGAGATCCCGATCAAGATCGAGTGGGTCCCCACCGTGAAGCTCAACGAGGAAGTCGTCGCCGCCATTCAGGAAGCGAACGCCGACAAGAAGTGCATCGGCGTCATCTGCTGGATGCACACCTTCTCCCCCGCCAAAATGTGGATCAACGGCCTCAAGATCCTCAACAAGCCCATGCTCCACCTGAACACCCAGGGAAACCGCGACATTCCGTGGACCACCATCGACATGGACTTCATGAACCTGAACCAGGCCGCCCACGGCGACCGCGAGTTCGGCTTCATCTGCACCCGCCTCGGCCTGAACCGCAAGGTCGTCAACGGCTACTACGCCGACCCCGTCGTCCAGCATGAAATCGGCGTGTGGGCGCGCGTCGCCGCCGCCTGGGCCGACTCCCAGACCATGAAGGTCGCCCGCATCGGCGACAACATGCGCGAAGTCGCCGTGACCGAAGGCAACAAGGTCTCCGCCCAGATCCAGTTCGGCTACTCCTGCAACGGCTATGCCGTGCCGGACGTCCTGAAGTTCATCGACGCCGTCACCGACAAGGAAGCCGAAAAACTCGTCAAGAAGTATTTCGACCTCTACACCGTGCCGAAGAAAGGCGCCGCCGAGAAGAAGTCCTTCCTCGCCGCCGCAAAACAGGAAATCGGTCTCCGCGCCTTCCTCGAAGACGGCGGATTCACCGCGTTCACCACCACGTTCGAAAACCTCTACGGCCTCGACCAGCTCCCCGGCCTCGCCTGCCAGCGCCTCATGGAAGAGGGCTACGGCTTCGGCGCGGAAGGAGACTGGAAGACCGCCGCGTTCCTCCGCACCGCGAAAGTCATGGCGGCCGGCCTCCCCGGCGGCGTCAGCTTCATGGAAGACTACACCTACCACTTCGAAAAGGGCCGTGAACGCGTCCTCGGCGCGCACATGCTTGAAGTCTGCCCGTCCATCGCGGCCGGCAAGCCATCCCTTGAAGTCCATCCGCTCGGAATCGGCGGCAAGGCCGACCCCGCCCGCCTCGTCTTCACCACGAAGCCCGGCCCGGCGATCAACGCCACCATCATCGACCTCGGCGATCACTTCCGCCTGATCGTGAACGAGCTTGAGATCGTCAAGCCCGACAAGAAGCTCGCCAAGCTCCCGGTCGCCAGCACGGTCTGGATCCCGAAGCCAAACCTGCACGAAGGCGCGCGCCGCTGGATCGAAGCCGGCGGAGCCCACCACAGCGTGAACGCGCCGTCCCTCACCACGGAATACATGGAAGACTTCGCCCGCATGGCGGGTATCGAGATCGTCGAGATCAAGTAAGTTTTCCGCGTTCCGAAAAAGCGCAATCCGGGGACTGCTGCAAAACCTCTGCGGGATGCGGCAGTCCCATTCTTTTGCGCGAATCGACCCGGAGAAGCACGGACGCCAGGGCGTCTTTTCCGCCTGTTATCTGATCGAAGATGGATATTTCCTAAAAAAAGCAGAAATCATATTTGTTTTTTCTCTTTGTGCATGTAAATTGTGTCTTAGAATCACTTTTTCATAACGACAGGATCCGGCTCCAGCCTTGATGCATTGTCTTTCGTTCCATACTTTTCCAACCTCACAAAACACAGGAACCCGATCATGAAAAAACAAATCAGACGCTTCACTTTGGCTGAGCTTCTCGTTGTGCTCGTAGGAGTTGTTGTCGCTTTTGGCTTGATGCTTCTCCCCACCCTCATCCGCGTCAGGGAACATGAAAGAGAGATCAACTGCACCAGCCACCTTTCCCAAATCGGCAAAGCCTTCTTCCAATATGCCATGAGCTATGACGGCTGGTATCCGACCGTCAGAAGTTACAGAACGGAGACTGTTTCAAGGACGGGTACGAATGGTAAAATCTATGTATATGAGAGGGCTGTTGATGGCGGCAAATGGCTTGGCGCGGACAGCTGCAAAGCCTTTACGCTCCTCTTTGACGCCGATCTTCTGCACGACCCGAAAGTTCTCATCTGTCCCTGCAACAAAAAAGTCTCTGCTGCTATACGGGGCCAGTCCCTCTCCGGCCACGTCAGCTATCAGTGGTGCGACGGACTCGTGGAGGAAGAAGCCACCATGTTTCCGGTGGCCGCCGACGGTGCGAACAACCACTCCTCTTCCAGCTACTTTCGCTTTGTCCGAGGCGATGGTTCCGTCGGGCTCGCGAAAGGCAATCGCTCTATGAAATGGTATGAGGATAAGGCCATCAAGGATTTCTGCAGGTCTCCGAGTGATCTTCCGGATTACAGTTTCTGATCTATCTCTTCGGGACCGGGTTCAAAACCGGAGGACCACCTTCTAAAAACATTGGGACTGTTGCCAGCTGATGAGGTTTTGCAGCAGCCCCTTTACATAATACCGCTTCCATCTGACCGGGAAACCGTCTTTTTCACGTTTTTTTAACGTTAAAAGCGCGCGGAACGGTGAAAAAAGCCGAAAAAAAGTTTCTTCCTCCTTGATTTCTCTATCCACGCATGATATATTAGCCCATCGAAAGCCCTAACCTAAATATAAAAACACAACCCGGAGCAAAAGAAATGACGATTGTCTCGTTCATCCTGTTCCTCGCCTTCGCCGGTGCCCTCACCTGGTTCATCGTGCGAAAACAAGACGTTGGCTCGAACACCGGCTTCTTCCTCGCCGGCCGCAGCCTCACGTATCCCCTGATCGCGGCGTCCCTGCTGCTCACCAACCTCTCCACCGAACAGATGGTCGGCCTGAACGGTTCCGCGTTCCGCCAGGGCCTCTGCGTGATGGCCTGGGAAGTGGTCGCGGTGGTCTCCCTCGTCGCCATGGCCTGGTTCTTCCTGCCGAAGTTCCTGAAGAGCGGCGTGACCACCGTCCCGGAATACCTGGAACTGCGCTACGGCAAGTCCACGGGCACGATCGCGAACGCGATTTTCCTGTTCTTCTACGTCTTCCTTCTGCTCCCGCTGATCCTGTACACGGGCGCCGTCGCCCTGAAGCAGATCCTCGACTTCCAGACGCTCCTCCCCGGCCTCAGCGACACGGCGATCCTCTGGATCGCGATCTGGCTGATCGGCCTCATGGGCTGCGCCTACTCGCTGTTCGGCGGCCTCCGCACCTGCGCCGTGCTTGACACCATCAACGGCATCGGCCTCCTCATCGGCGGCTTCATGATCGTCTTCTTCGCCCTGAGCAAGGTCTCCGCGGTCAACGGCGGCGAGCTCTCCCTCATGCAGTCCCTCTCCGAGGTCAAGAACGCCCACGCCGACATGTTCAACACCTTCGGCCGTCCGAAATCCGAAGTCCCGTTCGGCACGCTCTTCACCGGCGTCCTCATCATCAACATGTTCTACTGGTGCACCAACCAGCAGATCATCCAGCGCACGTTCGGCGCGAAGGGCCTCGCCGAAGGCCAGAAGGGCGTCCTGCTCTGCGGTCTCCTGAAGCTCCTCGGCCCGCTGTACCTCGTGCTCCCCGGCATGATCGCGTTCTACTTCGCCTGCAAGGGCCTGCTTGACCTCGACATGAACTCCTCCGCGCTCGCCTACGGCAAGCTCGTCACGTTCGTGCTCCCGAACTGGCTCGCCGGCTTCTTCGGCGCGGTCCTCATCGGCGCGGTCCTCTCCAGCTTCAACGGCGCCCTGAACTCCTCCTGCACCCTGTTCAGCATCGGCTTCTACAAGGGTCTCATCAATCCGCAGGCGGAAGACAAGAAGGTCGTTCGTTCCGGCCGTATCTTCGGCTTCATCATCGCCGTCCTCTGCATGTGCGGCGCTCCGCTCCTCGCGAACACCTCCAGCATCTTCGACTACCTCCAGAAGACCAACGGCATCTACAACATTCCGCTGTTCGCCATCATCGTGGTCGGCATGCTCACCAAGTTCGTGCCGAAGATGGCCGCCAACGTCGCCCTCTTCGTCGGCGTCGTCCTGATCGCGTTCCTCACGTTCGGCGATCCCGCCCTCGTGCAGAAAGTCACCGGCGGCATGAACATCTACCACGTCGACACCATCGTCTTCCTCATCCTCGTCGCGATCATGGGCATCTGGTCGTTCGTCGCCCCGCGCAAGGAAGCGTTCATCCAGCAGGACGCCAAGGCCGTCGACATGACCCCGTGGAAGTTCTCCTGGGTCGCCGGCGGACTCCTCCTCGTCCTCGTCGCGCTCATCTACGCCAGCTTCGCCGACTTCAGCGCGCTGAAGGATAATGAGACCGAGCCCGTGCCGTATCACTGGGAGCTCATCGCCACCGACATCGCCAACAAGGAAATGGTCGCCCTCGAGATCGACGAAACCGAACAGGGCGTCATCATCACCGAGATCAAGGCGTCCATCGACGAGTTCGACAAGAGCGACAAGAAGCCCGCCGACACCGCCGTCACGCGCAAGATCGTCTACCAGACCATCGGCAAGCACTACGCCAAGGCCAACGGTATTTCCGACGCCCAGCTCGCTGCCTTCAACGAGCTCGTCGAGCGTGAAGCCGCGAAGAGCGCGAAGGAAGCCGACGACATCAAGGTCGCGACCGAACCTGCCATCAAGAAATTCTTCAAGAAAGTTATTGAAGGTATCGAGGAAAGCGCGGAAGCCGTCAAGAAGGATGCCGAAAAGGCAGCCGACGACGCCCAGAAGGACGGCGAAGGCGCGCTCGACGCCATCAACAACGGCGTGAAGGGCGCCGCCGACGCCATCGGACAGGGTCTCCAGGGCACGCTCGACGGCGTCAACAAGACGTTCAAAGATCTCTGATCAGCCCGTCTGACCAGACCCGCCAAGGGTATCCCGGGCGTCCGGACTCGTTTCGGACGCCCGTTTTAGCTGAATACCGTCACATGCCGGCTGATTTCGTCCAACCGGCAAGAAAGGAGCGATGAATCATGTTCTCCATCAAACGCACCGTCCTCATCCTGTCCATCTCTATGCTGTCCGCCGCGACGGTCGAACTCGCGGCGCAGGACGCCGCACCGTCCGAAGCGCAGGCCGCGTCCGGCGTGCAGGAAACGAAGGAAGAATCCGGCAATCTGATCCGGCGGGGCGTCGCGTCGCTCAAAAAAGGCGCGGCGGACATCAAGGCCGGAACCAGCGGACTTGTCAAGGCCGGTCTGAACGAGGCGAAGGACAAAGCCGGGGATCTCGCCGACAAAGGAGTCGATGCGTACCGGAAGGGCGCGGAAGAACTCAAAAAAGGTGCGGAAGAGATTCGGAAAGGCGCCGAAGGGCTTGCCGAGAAAGCCGTCGAGGAATATCAAAAGGACGTCGAGGAGATCAAAGCCGCCGCGGAAGAGATCAAGGCCGCCGCGGAAGAAATCATCAAAAAGAACATCGATGACCTTGATGCCGGTTCCCGGGACCTTGCCCGCAAGGGCGTCGAACAGTACCGGAAGGGCGCGGAGGAGATCAAAGCCTCCGCCGAAGAGCTCAGTGCCGCGGCGGATGAGATCATCCAGTCTTCCCGGAAGGAACTCCGCGCCGGTTCCACGCTTGCGGCAAAAGCGTATGAGAAGATGACCAGGAAAGGCGTCGATAAACTCCAGAAAAGCGCCGAAGGCATCAAAAAAGGCGCGGAGGAACTTGCCGGGAAGGGCGCCGATACGATCAAGGATTATTCCGGCTACGCCGCCGCCGAAGAATACCGGAAAGCTGCCGAAGAATACCGGAAAGCCGCCGAAGATTACAGGGAATCTGCCGCCGTCTTATTGGAGACCATCCAACTTTTGAAAACCCAGATATCTGATTCAGTCCAACAGTAAGAAAGGAGCGATGAATCATGTTCTCCCTTAAACACACCCTCCTCGTCCTCTCCGCGTTCGCGCTGTCCGCAACGGCGGTCGAACTCGCGGCCCAGGACCAGCAGCAACAGGGCCCGCCCCGTCAGCAGCGCCAGGAACAGCGGCGTCAGCGCCGTCAGGAAGCCGGAGCTGTCCGCCGGGAGGTCATTGACGGGCTTGAGACTCCCCGCCGGGAACGCCCGCAGGAGCGCCAGGACGGCCGTCAGGAACGGCGCGGCAACCGTCAGGCCCAGATGGCGGCGGCCGGAGCCCAGCCCGCGGCGTCCGCTACAGGCGACGTGAAGCCCATCGGCGAATACAAACCGGTCGACAACCCCGTCTTCAAGCACAAATACACGGCGGACCCGGCGCCCGTCGTGATCGGCGACACGCTCTGGCTCATCACCAGCCACGATCACACCGCCGAGAACGGCCGTCCGAACGGCAACTACACCATGAAGGACTGGTGCCTCTTCTCCACGAAGGACATGAAGACCTGGACGGAATGGCCCGCCCCGATCCCCGTGTCCGACTTCAAGTGGGACACCACGCACACAGCCTACGCCGCGCAGATGATCGCGCGCAACGGCAAGTACTACCTCTACACCAGCACCAACGGCGCGGGCATCGGCGTCGCGGTCGCCGACAAGCCGGAAGGCCCCTACAAGGACGCCATCGGCAAGCAGCTCGTGAAGCCGGAAGACTGCTTCGCCACCCAGCACTCCTGGGCCTGCATCGATCCGACCGTCATGATCGACGACGACGGCCAGGCCTACCTCATCTGGGGTAACGGCCACTGCTACTATGCCAAGCTCAAGGAAAACATGATCGAGCTCGACGGCCCGGTGAAGAGCCTCGACGTCGACTGGAAGCAGTACCGCTTCACCGAGGGCCCCTGGATCCACAAGTACAACGGCAAGTATTACCTCACCTACGCCTCCGGGTTCATGCCCGAACGTATCGCTTACGCCATGGCCGACAGCATCGACGGCCACTTCGAGGCGAAGGGCATCCTCTGCGACGGCAACAAGAACACCAGCACGAACCACCCCGGCATCGCGCAGTTCAACGGCCAGTGGTACTTCTTCTACCACGACGGCACGCTCCCGGGCGGCGGCAGCTACAACCGCTCCGTCTGCATCGACAAGCTCGAGTACAACGCCGACGGCACCATGAAGCCCATCGTGATGACCAAGGAAGGCATCTTCGGCGGCGCGGCGGCCTCCGCTTCCGCGGGCGGCACGATGGCCAATCCGGTCGACGTGAAGACCACCGGCAATCCGCTCTTCAAGGACGTCTGGACCGCCGACCCGGCCGCCCTCGTCGTCGGCGACACGCTCTACCTCTACGCCGGACATGACGACGCACACGGACGCGAGATGTTCACGATCAAGGCGTGGCGCTGCTATTCCACGAAGGATCTTGTGAACTGGAAGTCCTACGGAGACGTGCTCACCTCCACCGACTTCCCGTACGGCCAGAAAAACACCTGCTGGGCCGCGCAGGTCGTGAAGAAGGGCGACACCTATTACTGGTACGTCACCATCCGCAACGACAAGTACGGCGGACAGTCCATCAACGTCGCCACCTCCGACAACCCGGTCGGCCCGTGGAAGACCTATGAAAAGCCCGTTGTCACCGACAACCTGACCAGCGGCTTCATGGGCTGGAACGACATCGACCCGACCTGCCTCATCGACGACGACGGCACAGCCTGGCTCTGCTGGGGCAACGGCAACTGCTATCTCGCCAAGCTCAAGGACAATATGCTCGAGCTCGACGGCGAGATCACCGACCTGAAGATGCAGAGCTACGAGGAAGGCCCCTGGCTTTACAAGCGCAACGGCCTCTACTACTGCATCTACGCCTCGCGCACCTACGGCGACGAGGCCAACCACAAGAACCCGCAGGGCAACGAGGTCATCGCCTACGCCACCGCCGAAAAGATCACCGGCCCGTGGACCTACCGCGGACAGGTTACCGGCTCCGCGCGCAACAGCTTCACCATCCACCCCGCCGTGGTCGATTTCAAGGGACGCACGTTCCTCTTCTACCACAACGCCGCGCTCTCCATCAACGGCGAAGGCGGCGCGCTCGGCCGCCGCGCGGTCTGCGTGGACGAAATGTTCTTCAACGAAGACGGCACGATCAAGCCCGTCCGCCAGACGAACGAAGGCATTCAGGAACCGGTCAAGTAAGCCCGGAGCGTTTTCGCATTTCCCTGTACGAAACACAGCCGCCCAGTCCATGGCCGGGCGGCTTTTTCATGGTCCTGAAGAAAGAAAAGAAAGCCCGTGTCCGGACAAAAAAAAGGTTCTTCGACGGTTTCTGACAGGGAAAATGGGAGATAATCGTGATGAACCAATGAGATAGGGTTGAAAAAATCGACATCGGTACTATTTTTGAATTTGCCCAACAAAAATAGGAGTACCAATGCCGACCTATCTCTACTATACACAGGGAATCCGTGATTTTCAAGAACAAACCGCCACTTATTCTGAAGAAAGCCTGGAAATCCGCCTCAAACGCAAGAAACATCAATGTCCGAAGTGCAAGTCAAAGGATGTCACGCTGAGAGTTCTCTACGAGCGAGACGTGCGCGGTTTGCCGATGGGACGGATTCGGGAAGTTCATTTCATTTACACAATGCATCAGGTGTACTGCCACCGTTGCCATGAACGTTCCATTGAGCAGATTCCGTTCATTTCGCATCCGAAAGCCCGCCTCAGCAATGAGTTTGAGCGGACAATCCTTGAACTCCGGGAACAAATCAGTATCCGGGCTCTGGCAAACTACTTTCATTTGAGGTGGCATACTGTGAAAGAGATCGAAAAGAGGTATCTTCAGCAGAAATTTGCAACAATTGACACATCGAAAGTTCAGGCCGTCGGCGTCGACGAAATCCATATCGGACATGGTCAGGCGAACAGGGCCTTCCTCACGATTGTACGGGATTTGGAGAGCGGCGCGGTCATCCATGTCGGCA
>CACYZF010000010.1:238528-249132 GCA_902778895.1 uncultured bacterium | reverse complement strand
GGAGTTCATGCCTTCGTTACCAGTCAGGTTGCCGATCTTGTTTTCCCAGACACTGAGTCCGGGATTGCCGAGGTAGCTGATGTTCTGCCAGTTGGCATCGAGGTCGACAGAGTCGGTGTAGTAGCCGATCGCGTACATCGGGAGATCGATGTCGCCGACAGGCAGGACGATGTTACCGACGAGAACGGTGTCCGCGTTGCCGTTGGCATCCATGTCGTACGCGCCGAGGACATTCCAGGTGTCCATCGGGTGCACCGACATCGTGCTCTGCCACTCATTTGTACCGT
Organism: uncultured bacterium; assembly: GCA_902778895.1. Lineage (GTDB taxonomy): Bacteria > Verrucomicrobiota > Lentisphaeria > Victivallales > UBA1829 > UBA1732. Next base: position 248,845 of record CACYZF010000010.1, on the reverse strand, counting down.
TCAGCCAGAAACCGATCTGGCCGAAGCCGTAGTCGCCCTTGACGAGCTGGAACATTACGTCCGAGATGCCGTTGGCGTCGATGTCGGAGTTCACGACGAACTTCTTGGACGGGGCGGCCTGATCCACGACAAAATCTTCGCCCGCCGTCGTTTCGGACGAGAAGCCGATGTTGTCGACCGCCTGCACGCTCCACTGCCACGTGGCGAAATCCATGTTCTCCAACACAAAATTCGTTTCCGCAGTTGTGGCCATGAATTCCTGCCCATCATGCGAATACTTCACGATGTATTCCTTCACTCCGGAGGCGTCGTCCGTACTCGCCGTCCAGCTCAGCGTGACCGTCTGGTAGGCCACGACTGCCTGGAGTCCGGACGGATCCGTCGGTGCGGCGGCATCGATGGTGTTGATCGTGGTCGGGGTGTCGATCGGATCGTTGAAGTCGAAGAATATCTCCGCAGTGTTTTTGATCTGCGTTTTGCCCGGCAGACCGGACAAGGTCTTGATGGTATAATTGAGGTTGCCTTCACCTCGTCCGGATTCATCGTTGATGAGCAGCACGCCCTTCGTCAGATCCTGAAGTTCGAAGCCTGTTTCGGGATCAATGGCAGTGAAGGAGGCGATGAGCTCGCGCGTCTCCGGATCAAGGTTGATCGCGACCGCGACGGTGATCTCCGATTCGCCAAGGTCCAGAATGACGTTCTCGTTGAAGGAGTCGCGTCCTTCCGGCAGCTGGTAGGTGTACCCGGCCAGCGTGAAGCTTTGCAGCAGGAAGGAGTTGAGGTCCAGATTGGCGTCCATCACGTCCCGGACCAGCACTTTCCGCGCGGGGGCGGTCGCATTTTCCGGGTCGTTCTCAAAGAGGACGGTGTATTCCAGACGGTCGCCGCTCAGGACACAATTCAGATCGGTGACACCCTTTGTGGCCAGTTTGTCGTTGGGGTCGTGGCTCGAAGCGGACTGCGTATTTGCGCTGGTGGCGCTGGTGCCTCCCTTCAGCTTGGAGTTGTTGGACTTTTCCTCTTCCTTCAATTGACGGTAGCGATACCATGCCCTCTGGATGTATTTCTCCTTTTCATGTTGTGTTGTAGCGTCCCGGTAGTGATTATAGTAATCGCTCATTTGTTTGTCGAATACGGTTTCGACGGAATAACGGGACGGCCAGGTCGTGCCGTCCTTCGTGGATACGGCGCCTTTTTCGTACAGGGCCTTCGCCCTTTCGATAGCTCCCGTATAGTAGTCGCCGACCGCGTCGCAGCCGGACGGCATGTTCTCATCGATCATGGATTCCATCGCGTTGAACCACCACTCGGGAGCATGACCAGAACCGATTTCCGGACCGCCCGTCGGCAGATTGGATGTCAGGTCAGCATTATTCAGTTTTTCATTGAGCTTCTGGATCGGTTTGCTTTGCGTGGGGTTGGTAAGGAAGTCGAGGAAGGATCCCTTTTCGTGCTGGGTGGGCGCGCCGGACCAGTCGGCTTTCATCCCGTCCAGGTCGAGGTAGTTGACCGGGTCGTTGTAGGCATAGGTGTAGAGGTTCGCGCCGTCGCTGAACCAGGAGGGGTCGGTCGAGATGAAACGTCCGTCGGCGGCGCTGTAATTCCGCGCGAGAACATAGTAGGAGCCGTCCGGATTCATGAGCGTGCCGAAGTGGCCATGCCAGGTCAGCGCGTTGTCTGTGATGTCACCTGTCTGTGCGATGATGTTGCCGAAGGCGTCGTAGGTGTAGGTCGCGGACTTGCCGTTGGTGCCGGAAACGGACGTCACGTTGCCGCCCAGGTCGTACGTGAAAGTGTAGACCGCTCCTTCGGCATCGACATAGCCTTCAATTCCGCTCGCGCCCTGAATGTAAATCTGATATGCTTCTCCGTTCTTGAACTGCGCCAGCAGATTGCCCGTGCCGTCGTAGCAGAACGTGTAGGTGTCGGTCCCGTTGCTTGCGCTGTTGCGGAAGCCCAGGGCGTTGTAAGTGAAGGTCCAGGTGGTGTCGCCGGCGGTCATGGTCGCCATGCGGCTGTCCTCAGTCCATGTATAGACGATGTTTCCGTCCGACAGCAGATTCCCGTTGAGGTCGTAGGAGTATTCCACTGCCTCGGCGTCCCCTGCCTTGACCGTCAGAATCTGGTTCATTGAGCCGTAGGTCCAGGTCGTGGTGACGCCGGACACCATATCTTTACGGGTGAGGCGGTTTCCCGCGGCGTCGTAGGTGTACGTGAGGTTGATTTCGGTGCCGTCGCCGAGCTTTTCGCCGGTCAGGTTTCCGTCGAGGTCGTACGTGTACGTCCAGCTTCCTTCGGTCGTGGTCTTCGTGACGATCTGCAACACGGAATTGTAGGTGTATTCCGTGCCGCCGACCTTCGTGATGTTGTTGATGGCGTCGTATTCGTAGTCGATGCCATTGCCAGCCGTCAGGTAGTCCTGAGCGTTGCGCGTGTAGGTGGTGAACTCATTGCCGTTGACAGAGACGGAAGCCATTTTCCCGCCCTGCCAAGTGTAGGCGAACGTCTGTCCGCCGACGGTATAGGAGGCGATCCTGCCGAGGTTATCCCGGTCGATGGAAACGGTCGTGCTGTCATTGAATGTGATCCCGGTCAGGTCACCGTTCGTATTGTACTCGAAGGCGAGGTTCTTGTTCATGGCGGTGTCGGTGGCACCCGTCAGCAGCCCCTTGTTGTCGTAGGCATACAGATACCGCGTGCCGGCGACCGCGGTGCTGCTCAGAAGTCTGTCCGCGGTCCACGTGTTAACGATCACGTCCCCTGCGCGGGTGGTGCTTGACGTCACGTTGCCTTCGGTATCGTATGCCCAGTTCAGTTTCGACCCGTCTGCGAAGACGGCTTCCGTCAGCAGGAAGTTGCCGTCGTAGGTCATCCGCGCCTGATTCCCATTCGCGTCGGTCAGCGACGTGAGCTGCCCCATGTTGTTGCGCTCGTAGGCGACGGTGTGCCCGTTCTGGGTGACGGTGGCGATGTTGTCGAAGTTGTCGTAGGTCAGGGTAAACGAGTAGTCGCCGTAAGTGACCTTGCTGATGCGCCGCGAATCGTCGTAGGCGTAGGTCATCACGTTGCCCAGTGGATCCGTGATCCCGGTCATGTTGCCATTCTGATCGTAGCTGAACGTGACGACAGTTCCGTCGCTGCAGGTGAATTCGGTGAGGTTCCAGTCCTGATCGTAGCTGTAATTGACTGCGTAACCTGTGGCGTTTTCGGCGGTCTTCATGTGTCCCTGGAAGTACGTGTAGGTGTACGTGTCGCCATAACGGTCGGTATAGCGGAGCATGTCGCCATTGGCGTTGTACACGTAGGATTCTTCGATTCCGGTGGAACTGGTCACTGTATGCCGCCAGCCGTTGGAGTCGTACGTGTAACTGATCCAGTCGCCGGAGACATTGTCGGTCAGTTTGGCCAAGTTGCCGTCGGCGTAGTACACGGCGGTGAAACTGTGGTCGCAGTTGTCCGTAACGGTAATGACGCCCGGCATCTCGGTCAGGACATCGGTGACGAGGTTGCCGTGCGTGGCCTGGACGACTGTGCCGTTCTCATCGTATTTGTAGGAGGAAACGGGCACGGCGCCGTTCAATACTTCGGTCAGGGCGTCGCCGACGTACTGGTAGGTCAGAGGATTGCTGCCGTCGTTCCAGAAAACGCCGGTGAGTTTGCCGTCGGCCGAACGCTGGTAAGTGACTTCTATGCCGTTGGATCCGGTCAGCCCGTCCTTCGAGACGAGGATGAACGCTCCGTCGCTGGACGTCAGTTTGAGGAGGTTGCCGTCCTGGTCGTATTTGAGGCTGATTGTGTTGCCGTGCGTGTCGGCGGCCTGCGCCAGACGCCAGTTCTGGCTGTTGACCTGCTCCATGGTCCAGGTGCGCTCGTTTGCGGGGTCCTGAAGGATGGCCTGACTGCCCTTGAATTTCAGGGTGAGGTCGGTGTCGTTTTCGCAGAAATACTTGCCGTATGCGTCCTTGCGGAACGTGTAGACGCCCGTCTCAGGCGAATAGAAGGTCACGGCGCCGTTGTCTTCCTGTTGCAGACTATATTCCCAGTTCGTGTGCCAACCGCGGTCGTCCATGCAGTTGGAGTAGAAACGGCTGTAATTCAGCTGGAGGCTGCTGCCGGGGGTCGCCACGCTCAGGTCCGTGACGGCCTCGACGGTGGCATAAGGATTGAGACTGCCGGAAACAGTCTGCACGGTGAGTTGCAACAGCTCTGTGGCATTGGTGGAGTCCGCGCCGACGCTCTGCAGCGTCAGGGCGTTCCGCTGGAGCATCTTCACGTAATCGCCCCATGTGTTCCCTACCGCATTCTGCATGGCGAGGTAGAATTCATCGCTCTGGCCGGGCATGGTCTCCCGCCAGTCCAGCGTCTCCGTGCTGTTCTCGTCGAAGTAGTTGATCTCCCACAGCAGATTGTTGTTGCCGTTGATGTTCCACGGCTGGAGCAGGCCGACGAGGTCGATGTTGACGGATCCGCTTGCGCCCGCCTCCAGCTGGCCGGGCACTTTGCCCTGGGCGTAGATCGCGGCGGTGGACACATAGCCGGTCGGCAGCGCGCTGTACGAGCCGTTGTATGCCGTGTGGTTCTGGTCCACAGACTTGTTCATGCCCATGATGCCGACGGAACGCGTCTTTTTGCCGTCCTTGTCGACTTCATAGATGTTGACCGTGAGCAGAACGGCCCCCATGGAGGCGTCGCCGGTGTTCGCGTAGTTGACGTCGAAACTGGTGATGAGGTGATTTCCGATCCGCTGCGGCAGGTCGGCCGTAACCTCGAGATTCGGAGCCCCTGCCGAGGTCAGCGTGATGGTATCGGAAAGAGCGCTTGCTTCGCCGTCCGTCGCCTTCAGTACATAATCGCCTTCCGCAAGCAGGCCGGGCGCAAAGGTCAGGAGCAGCTGATGGTCGTTGATAAAAGTCACCTCGCCGGCGGTCGCCTGTTCGGCGGCATTGACGGCGGCGACTGTGATGCCCGGCGTGAAGCAGAGTCCGTCCACCACAAATGTCAGGGATTCTTCGTTCGAAACATTCTGGATGCCTGGCGTGACGGATATGATCTCAAGCCCGACCTTCTCGGCGGTCAGCGTGTAGCCGATATTGCCGCCGTTCTTGGCGTACAGCATCACGTAAACGTCCCGGTCATAACTCTGAGTGGCCAGAGCCAGCTGCGCATCGTTGACGTTACGCACGGCGGTGTCGTAGTTCTCACGCGTCGGCGCATAGCCGTAGCCGACGTAGAGTTCCATGCCGTCATAGTCGTCGCGAAGAGTGTCCAGCATCAGCCGGTAGGAGCTTTCGGCCGCGGCGGTAAACTTGTAGGTCGCACTCTGACCGGAACGGATCGTCCGCTGTCCGTCCGTCAGAGTCTCCGTGCTCACGGAGACGGCAACGGATTTTACATTGCGCTCGGAAGCGCCGGTCGGTTTTTCGTTGTAGATGTCCGGGCGGACCAGCAGGAAGTAGTCGCCGTCAACCACGCCCGAGAGCGAAATCTGTGTCTGTCCGGAGACCGATTCGCCCTGCGGCAGGCCGTTGTAATGCGCGACGGAGGCAATCAGTGTGTCCGAATTATCCCAGATGTTGTCCTTGGAAAGATAAACGCCGTCGGACCATTTTCCGTAGAGGTCGGCTTCCTCCTGGTTGAAGGTCTTCCACTGGACGGTGAAAGTCTCGCCCTGCTCGACGCTGTCCTTGGAAACGGCAAGGTCCGAAATATCCAGGTTGATGCGGGTCATGTCGACGGTACCCGTGAACGATTCCTGGAGATGGTTGCCGGCTTTGTCGGTGACTTTTGCGGCGTCTATCGTAACCGTATATTCGCCGGGCACGTTGATCGCGTTTTTCGAGGTGACCAGGGCAACCGCGTCGGTGAGCATCGTGATCTGCACGCCCACGTTCTGCTCGTCCGGAGAAGTCACTTTTAGGGCACTTCTCAACGTCGCGACGTCCACGTCCGAGGAGAACGTGATCCGGAAGTCCGGCAGTTTGCCGGTCAGGTTCACTGTCTTCTCGATGTTCACGACCTTGGGCGCGCTGCGGTCCACCGTGAAACCGACGGAGCCCTTGAACTCCGTATTCAAAGTGCATCCATCCGTAGACATGATGCCGTCTGAAAGGACGACACGGTAGGAGTGCCCTTCCTCGAACAGGACATTGTCGAAGACGAGCCGGTTGCCCTGCGCGATGGGGAGCCGGTCCGCCAGAGAAACCTGCTGTTGTTTGGAAACATCCCACAACTGGACGGTGTCTTCCGTAATGGTCTGCGGGTCGAGGTCCAAGAGGAAATCCAGCTTGAGGGCTTCCTGCGCGAGCGAGAGATACTTTTCGTTCGCCAGTTCAGCTCCGGTCAGGAAGAAGGCATTGCCCGTAGGCGCGACCGTCAGCGGATTGCTGACGTTCACATTGTTGCCCAGGCCGTATGTCGAACGGATCGTTTCCTCGTCCGTAAGACCGCCCCAGTAGTTACCGGAGAGGTCGATGTTTCCGCCGCCCTGGATCGTTACGGTTGCGTTGGTCAGGTCGTTTCCGACGATAGTGTATTTTGCGGCGGAAGACGAGTTCAGGACCAGCGTATAGACGCCACTGACGCCTGTCATGACCAGCATGTCGGGGGAGGTGTTGTAGGCGTTAATCTTGCCCGCCAGCGTGACGTTGGACAAAACAAGCGTGCCGCCGTTGCCCACATTGATTTCTGTCTGAGCCAGCACATTCTTTGCCGTGAAGGAGCCTTTGCCGGATACCATAATCTTTCCGTCCTGAATGCAGTCGCCTTCGTCCAGGACGACGGCCGCGCCTTCGCCGGACACCTGCAGATTGCCGCCGAGCGTGCCGCCAGTCAGTGTTGCGCCCGCGCCGATATAAACCGTGCTGTTCTCGCCGATCACGCTTCCTCCGGCGTTGTTCACGGTCGCCTTGGAAAATGTGATCGCCTTGCCGCCGCCGCGGATGGTCCCCGTGTTGCGGACGACGAGCAGGTCCTCGTCCGTTCCGGCGATGCTCAGTTCGCCCTGATCCGTGATAATTTCGCCCAGGTTGGTCACATCCGCGGCGATATATCCCGTCGACCATCCGAGGGTGGTCAGCGTCAGCCCCTCGCCGATGGTGAATTTGCTGTCCGCGTCGCCCAGATATCCGTTCGTTCCGTTCCCGCCGAGGCCGATGGTGCCCATACCGGTCAGCGCGATCGCCTCCTCGCCGGAGGACAGCAGGTTCGAGTTGCTTGTCACGGTGAGGATGCCGTCTATCCGCATTCCGTTGGTGGCGGATTGCCCGACGATGGCGAGATTGCCGTCGTCGGTCAGGGTAACGCCGTTCAGCACGGTTCCGGTTTCCGCTTTCAGTTCGCCGCTCAGCACCGCTCCGTCGATGTTCGAATTGTTCAGCGTGATTGTGCCGTTTGCACCGTTCAGCGTGCCGCCGCCCGTAATGGCCGCGCTGCTCACGGAGATGCCTTTTCCGCCGGAGAGGATCGCGCCGTTGTTCTCAATGGTGCAGTCGGAAATGTTCAGATTACCCTGGGACGTGGTAATGAGGCCGTTGTTTTTCAGATCGGCGCAAATATAGCCGGTGGACCAGCCGAGCGTGGTCAGCGTCAGACCTTCGCCGAATTCAAAGCCGCCTGTTGTGTCGTTACCGCCCAGTGTGCCCGATGTGCCGTTTGCGCTCAGGTTCAGCGTACCGATGCCGGTCAGCTTGACGAATGTGTCCGCCGTTTCGTTCACAAGATGGCTGCCGCTCTGGACCGAAACTGTACCGTTGATGGCAAATGTTTCCAGCAACGCGACATCGGTCGTCTGCGTGAATTTTCCGTCAAAGTCGACTGCGACGTTCTTCAGGGTGGACTTACTATCCGTGGCCCGCAGCTGGCCTTTCAGCGTGGTCCCGGTCAGTGCGCTACCGATCAGATAGACGGTGCCGGATTTGCCGTTCAGGATGCCGCCGTTGACCGTCGTATTCTCCAGGGAGATGCTCTTGTCCCCGTCGGTGACAAGAGCGCCGTTGTTCTCGATCGTGTTCCCGTTCAGCGTCAGATTTCCCGCCTCCGTGGTGATGGTGCCTTCGTTGGTGAGGTTTGCATAGATATAGCCGGTTGACCAGCCGAGGGTCGTGACAGTCAGGTCTTTGCCGATGGTGAACGCGTTCCGATTGTCTTTTGTTCCCAGAGAGCCGGATGTGCGGACGCATTGGTGAGGTCCTTGTTGCTCCAGACATTCACTTTGCCGTCGATGGCGAGCGATTCCTGCGCGACGGTATTCGCCTGAATGCTGAGCTCACCTTTGTCATCCACCGTAATCCGGTTCAGAGTGACGGCATCCCCTGTGGCGACGAGTGTGCCGGTCAGGGTGCCGCTGTTCACGGTTGCCCCGTTCAGTTGGATTTCTCTCCCCGCGCCGTTCAGGATGCCGCCGTTGACCGTCGCGTTCTCCAGATAGATGATCCTGTCGCCTGTGAGGATGACGCCTTTGTTTTCGATCACGTTCCCGTTCAGCACCAGGGATCCGTTCTGCGTGGTGACGGTGCCTTCGTTGGTGAGGTCCGCATAGATGTAGCCGGTGGACCAGCCCTGGGTCGTGACCGTCAGGTCCTTGCCGATGGTGAACGCGTTCCGCACATCTTCGGTTCCCAGAGAGCCGGATGTGCCGTTGCCGCTCAGGTTCAGCGTGCTGCGGACGCATTGGTGAGGTCCTTGTTGCTCCAGACATTCACTTTGCCGTCGATGGCGAGCGATTCCTGCGCGACGGTATTCGCCTGAATGCTGAGCTCGCCATTTGCATCCACCGTAATCAGATTCAGGGTGCTGGCATTGTCGCCATTGACATTGACCGTGCCGGTCAGAACGCCATTGTTTACGGTGACGCCGTTCAGCTGGATTTCTCCCTCCGCGCCGTTCAGGGTACCTGCGCCGTTGACCGTCGCGTTCTCCAGGTAAATGGTCTTATTCCCGCCGCTGATGATCCGGCCGGAGTTCATGATCGTGTTTCCGTTCAGCACCAGGGATCCGGCCTGCGTCGTGATGGTGCCCTCGTTGGCGAGGTTCGCATAGATGTAGCCGGTGGACCAGCCCTGGGTCGTGACCGTCAGGTCCTTTCCGATGGCAAACGTGTTCCGATTGTCTTTGGTTCCCAAAGAGCCCGATGTGCCGTTGCCGCTCAGATTCAGTGTCCCGACGCCGGTCAACTGAAGTGCGGTGTCGACGACCGCGTTGGATAGGCCGCTGTTGTAGGTAACCGACAGGAGGCCGTTGAGGACAAAGGTGTCGCCGATTTGCAGGGTATGGTTGTCCGTTACGTTCAGAGTGGCCGCATCGCCGATTTCGACGCTGTACGCCACGATATCCATGTCCAGCGCCACGTTGTTGTCCGTAACGACATGCATCGCTACATCCGCGCCGTTCGGAACGACGGTTTGCAGTACATCATCTTCAGAGAGCCAGTTGGTATAACCGAAGTGTTCGTAATCGATAGCGTACTCGCCCTGCAGGCTCCAAATGCTGTTGCCCTTGATAACGGGTTCGACGTCATGATGGAAGAGCTCAAAAAAATAGTTTTTCAGTTCCGGCATTTTTTCCCTCGTTTCGATGCGCCCTGTCCCTCCGGGATCGGACTATTATATTATTAATGGTTGAACTATACGATACTATAGCAGGCTTTGGCCGGATGTCAAGCTCTGTTTTGAATGAAAAATGATTATTGCGAAAAACAGTTCGGGTCTTTTCGTCTTCGGACCAACGCATGTGCTGACCATAGGTCAAAACCTTTCTCGTTTTGAGGTGCGGCACATTGAAACTCGAAAGGTGTTTATAAAAGATAACGAGAATAAACAAGCTGCCAAAATGGGGCTGAAATGGGGCTGTTTTCGCTTTTTTGAACTAAAAAATGGTGCGCGGCGCGGGACATCTGAAACAGAACGGCCGTTTCGAGATACAATGTATATTAAGAAGCAAGGCGGCCGACATGACTGGCTTTGAACCGCGTGGTAATACTAATATACTGCAAGCACGCCTTTTTTCAAGACAATGTACGCGATTTTGAACATAACGGAACATCCTCGCAGGGGGATTGAGAATACTGTGTTTGTACCCCGGCGAAAAATCGGTTCTCCTTACGCGATGACTGTCCAGTTTATGTCAACGCCGCGGCCGAGTTCGACCCACTGTTCCATGTTGCCGCTGGTGTAATACCCGAGCATGCCGGTCGAATTCTGGCGGACAAGCAGATCGTCCTGTTTGTCGCCGTTGTAATCGCCCGCGCCGACGATGAACCAGTCGTTTTTGTCGAGCATGCCGAGCAGCGACCACTGGTTCACAGCGTCGCCGTCTCCCCAC
>CACYZF010000010.1:0-238483 GCA_902778895.1 uncultured bacterium | reverse complement strand
TCGATATCAACGGTGTAGTATGCCGCGCCCATGAAGGACATCAGGACGCTGTCCTTTCCGTCGCCATTGAAGTCGCCGCAGCCGGCCATGGTCCAGTCGTCCTTGTACCCGATGCCGAGGCTGACCCAGTTGTCGGTCCCGTCGGTCCATGCGCCGAGGACGCCCAGATCGGTTGAATGCCAGACAATGGAGTTCTTTCCGGCGTTTCCGGTCAGGTTGCCGACCTCGTTCACCCAGACGCTGAGGCTCGGATTGCCGAGGTAGCTGATGTTGTTCCAGTTCTCATCCTGGTCAACGGAATCGGTGTAGTAGCCGACCGCGTACATGGGGAGATCGATTTCGCCGACCGGCATGACGATATTGCCGACGAGCACGGTATCCGCCTTGCCGTTGGCGTTCATGTCGTACGCGCCGAGGACCTGCCATGCATCGACCGGCCAGTGGGTCGACATCGTGCTCTGCCATTCGCTTGTGCCGTTCATCCAGAATCCGATCTGGCCCTGGCCTCCGGTGTACTGGAACATCACGTCGGAGATGCCGTTGCCGTCGATGTCGCTCTTCGCGACATAGGTCGGGGTCGGGGGCGGCGGAGTCGGGCCGACGGTGCTGCCGCTGACCACGAAATCCTGCCCCATAACGACTTCGGAGGCATTTCCGGCGTAGTCGATGGTCTGAAGTGCCCAGTGCCAGGTGCCGTCCGCGAGTCCGTCAACAGTGAGGTTCGTCCCGGCGTTGTTTCTGACAAGGGCCTCTCCGCCGTCCTGCCAGAAGGAGACTTGGAAGCCCGCGACGCCGGAGAAATCGTCGGTGGCGTCTTTCCAGCTCAGGATCACGTTCGATTCTTCGTCGTATGCGACGCTCAGGTTGGTCGCGACGGTCGGGGCGACCTTGTCGATGTTGCTAACGGTGAAGGTCGCGACGTCGGAGACGATGGTCCTGTCGACGGCGCGGAAGTAATACTTGCCGTTTCCGGAGACCGTGAGGCCGTCTGCGTATGCCTGCCAGGTCGTGCCGTCGAGGCTGTACTCCACGTCGGCCTTTTCGGCGGTCGCGGTCAGCACGACGTCCTGGTTCGTGAACTTGATATTGCTGGCCGTGATGGTCGGGGCCGCCAGCCAGGCGACGGGCGAGTATGTGGAGTCGATCGTGAGGACGAGCTGTTCCGTATAGGCGCCTTCCTCTCCCTCCACTTCCACATGGACGCTGTCGAGCTTGAAGCCGAAGGGCAGCGTCTCGGCAATTCTGTGGAACCCGTACCCGAACACTGCGGTGGATGGATCGCCTGGAACTTCATATACCTCGGTGCCGTAGAAGTAGCCGTAGGTGGTCCCGGAGACGCTGACCAGGTTGTATGTTGTCTCGTAGTCGGAATGATAGTAGTCGGCCAGGACGTAGCTGCCCGCGGCCTGTTGCGCGTCGACCACGATGTCGTATCTGGCATAGCGGTTCATGTCGACCGCGGTGAGGTTGTCGACGCGCGCCTGGGAGAGCGCATCCTTCGCCGTGAGGTCGAACTCGACGACCGCGTTGCTGTATACGTTGACCTGGGCGGTGCCGTCGAAACGCATCGTTCCTGTGAGTTTGCCGCCGCTGGAAACATAGACATCGCTGAATTCATTCACCGTGAAATCGCGGACCACGCCGCCCTTGCCAACGTAGACAGTGGCGCTGTTGTAGTTCGTGTAGGTGCCTCCGTCCTCCTCGATCGTCTCCGGCGGAAGGCCGATCGTGGCATTTTCGAGCAAGCAGCCGGATTGGACGTAGATGTAGTTGTTTGCGAACGTGACGTTGTTCGCGGACGCTCCCTCTTCCAAAGTGACCTGTCCCCAGGCGTTGATGTAGGAGTCGATCATCCGTCCGCCGTCGGTGACCGTGACGTAGTCGGAGAACCAGCCTTCGCCGTTGGCGTAGAAACCGGAGAGGACGCCGTTCTCGACGGAGAACGGGACGTTGTCGAGCGATGCGTTGGTGATGACGGTGGTGGCGTCGACGTTCAGCGAGAGGCCGTTATAGTCGGTGAGCCTGAGTTGTGTAGCGCTCACTCCGCTGTCGAATTCGGCTTCCCCGGGGTGGTACGGCAGCTGGGCGTAACGGACCATGTCGAAGTTCGAGACGATCGCGCCGCTGGTGAAATAGGCGTTGATCATGCCCATGTCCTTGGCGGCGGTGTAGAAATTGTTCACGATGCCGCCGCTGTACACGTTCAGAGTGCCTTCGTAGAGGATATTGTCCTGGGCGATCGTGTTCTTGTGGACGGTGACTTCTCCTCTCAGATCATCGTAGGAGAAGGTGTTCGAGGTGAACGTGGCGGTTGCGGCCGGAACGTCGTCCTCATAGTCCCATGCGACGAAGACCGCGCCGCCGTTTTCTGTCATGTTCAGAGCGGCGGCTCCGCTGCTGACATCGACGATCGCGTGCATGTTGGCGATGAGGTTGCCCACGGTGCCGGCGGAAACGTTGACGGTCGTTTGGGTGATCTCGTCGACGTAGGACGAGGGGCCGAGCACCTTGACGTAGGTATTGCCAAGGGAGGCGTCCCCGAAATAACCGTTCTTCAGGTCAATGGTCTGGCCGCCGGACGTGCCCTGCAGGACAGTGAAGGGCGCGACCTCCATGTTGAGGTAGGAGACGGAATCCATGTCAAGGTTGGTGACCGTGGCTCCGAAGAGGGTGTACACGCTGGCTCCGCTGGAGGTCTCGATCAGAGTCTCCACCGATTCGCCGTCGCTGTCCCCCATGCCGTACGAGGTGTAGGTGTAGGGGACGACGAAGGTCCTGACGCCGTCGGCGGCCGCGCCGCGGCTGAAGGTCACCCTGCCGCCGCTGAAGTTCAGATTCCCGGCGTACGAGGCGGACAGGAAGGATGCGCTGCCGTTGATCTGGGTCACGTTCTGCGCGAGCGCGCCGCTCATGTACGTCAGCTTGGCATTTTTCAGGGAAGCGTTGGAGAGGGCGCCGTTCTTCATCTCGAAGGCGGTCCCGTCGATCGTGCCGGTGATCTCGGTGTCGCGGGCGATCTGGAAATTGAGATAAGTCCCGTTGTCTTCGAATCCCGGAAGCGCCTCGGCGACGAGCCCGGTGACGATGCCGCCGCTGGAGACGGTCAGGACGCCGAGCTCGGTGACTTCGACGTTGCTGACGACGGGGCTGCTGGTATAGTCCCAGGAGCTCGTTTCTTCATTGTAGCTGCTGGAATAGATCCAGGACGTCTGTACTGCTTCGTGCGTATAGGGCGTAACATTGTAGCCGCTGACTTTGCCGCCCGAATAGACGGTCAGTCCCCCCACGATGGCGGTGATGTCGACGGCGGTGGTGCCGGAGTGGACCGTGCCCCCGCGGTAGCCCGAGTAGACCAGTCCGCTGAACGTGTTGGTGGTGAATTCAACGGGGAAGTCGAAGTAGGTGTAATGGTAGACGTACTGGCCGGCCTCTTCATCGTATTCGTAGTCATAGGAGGAGCCGGATCCGATGTAGACCGCGCCGCCATTTTCCGTGACGCGCGTGGCGCTGGCGGTGTCAGTTGCGCCGTTCCAGGAGTAACCCGCACTGAGCCAGCCGCCGGAGTTCACCGTGACGAGGTCCGCGTTGCCGCCTTCGATCGACATGGACCCGCCCTCGTTGATCGTGGTATTGGCCGCCGTGGCGCCGTTGGAGACGATGAGATTGCCACCTCTGTTCAGAATCGTATCGTTCGCCACTGCGCCGTAGGACAGTCTCAGATAAGCGCTCGATTCTACCGTAGTGCCGGTGATCGTGGCGCTGTTTTGGACCTGCAGCACGGTGTAATAGCCCGATCCAGTGATGAAGGTGTTGTACGCGGCGGCGTTGCTGTTCGCGAGGGACATGCTGCCCTGATTGACGGTCGTGTTTGTAACGGTGCCGCCGTAGATGTCGATCCTGCCGCCGGAATTCACGACCGTATTATTGACCGAACTGGCGCGGAAGACGCCGGTACCGCCGCTGTTCACAGTGGTGCCGTTGATATCCACGCTGTACATGGCGCTGAAATAGGCTCCGTCTCCCATCGTGGTATTTTCGACGCGGCCGGCGGACGCATACAGCGTACCGCCGCTCATGATGGTGTTGCTGACCTGGGCGCCGGCAATGAATACGCTCATCGCCCCATAGTCAATGGTGGTGTCGACGGCGGTGCCGCCTGACACGATGATGGTGTTCGAGTAGTCGGCGACGAGGCCGGAACTGACCTCTCCTGCATAGATTGTGGTTGTACTCACGGTTGGCTCCTTGGGTAAAGCTTTAGAAAGTATAAAAGTCGAAAACACGCATACGATAGCACCCGCTTTTCAAAAATGCAAGCGATTTTTTGGTTTTATTCTTTTTTTTTCTGAAAAAATGATGATGTTTTTTTTTTTTGAAAAATTACAATCCATTTTTGCATGAGCTTTTTTTAAAAAAACGATAGGGGCCAAAACAAAAAAAGACCGCCGGACGATCGAATCCGGCGGCCACTGCAAGCAGTGCTGTTACAGTGCGCTGCTTACGCGAGCGCACATGATGAATGCCGTGCTTTTAATCTTACTCCACGGGGCTGATCCTGTAGAGGCCGGAGGCGTGGCATTTGATGACCTGGGAGAACGAATCGTCGAACGTGCCGAGATCCTTGTTCGCCCAGAGGTCGCGGACGCGTGCGCGTTTGCCGATGCCGATGTCGGAGAAGTTCACGGCGACTTCGGCTTCGTCCTTCGCCTCCGCGCCGAACGCTTCGTCGGTGAGGACGAGGAATTCGACCGTGCCGCCGCGGTCCTCGCAGTTGTCGGCGAGCACGCCGCGCGCGGTGACGGTGTCGTAGCCTTCGGGCCGGTCGTAGATGATGACGGAGACGGCGTGGGTGCCGATGCCATCGATGCGGCGTCCGTCGGAGGTCTGTCCGACGCGGGTTTCGCCCCAGCCCTGCGTAGCGCTCTTCCATTTGAGCTCGGTGAGCTTCTTGGTTCCGGCGGGGCCGGAGAGAACGGGGTTCAGCCAGGCGGCGTGGTCGTAGTTCATGGAGTCGCCGCCGTCGGTGACCGCGAGCGCGAACGCCTTGGAGCCGCCGATGTTGGCCTTGATGTCGGCTTCGCGTTCGCCGTCGCCGCCGATGCGGATGCTGTGGTACTTGGCCTTCAGGAAATCGACGTCGCGGCTGCCGGGGGTGGAGGCGTTGAAGAGGGCGACGTACTTGTCCTTGCTGCCGGGGATGTCGGCGGCCCAGACGATGAGGTCGCCCCTGTTCGAGATCTGGCGGTTGTTCGTGCTGTTCTGGTTGACGGCCAGGACCTCCTTGTTCGTGAGGAGCTTGACGGTCCAGTCGTCCATCTTGGTCATGTCGGCGCCGAGCATGAGCGGGGAACGCGCGATGCACCAGAGGGACATGACCGTGACCTGTTCGTCATGGGTGAAGCGGGTGGGACGGCGGAATTCGATGATGCCGAAGGGGAGCATGTCGGCATCGGGGTATGCGCCCTCGATGCGGTACGGAGTCCACTTGTCGAGGCGGCCGAACATGCCGTAGAGCGGGCTCCAGCGGTCCCAGAAGTCGTCAGAGACGCGCCACATGTTGGCGTACTGGTTCACGTGGGCGCCCTTCGCGACAGGGGTGTCGCCGGGGGAGAGGCTGAAGACGATCGGGCGGCCGGTCTTGTCGATGGCCTTGCGCATGGCCTCGATCTCGAGCTGCTGGACGCGGTCGTAGGGACGGGAGATGTCGTCGACCTTGATGAAGTCGATGCCCCAGGAGGCGTAGAGCTCGAAGACGGAGTCGTAGTACTCCTGCGCGCCGGGCTTGTTCATGTCGACGCCGTACATGTCGGGATTCCACGCGCAGGTGCTGCGTGTGTTCGCGATGTCCTGGGCGCGGTAGTTCGTGCCCTTGACGGGGGTGTTCTGCCGGACGGCCTGCTTCGGGATGCCGCGCATGAGGTGGATGCCGAACTTGAGGCCCTTCGCATGGACGTAGTCCGCGAGCGGCTTGAAGCCCTTGCCGTCGACGGAGGACGGGAACTTGTTGGGGGCGGGGAGCAGGCGGCCGAACTCATCCATGGTGAGGACGGCGTCGCGTCTGTAGCCGTGTCCCTGGGAACCGCCTTCGTACCACTGGATGTCGACCACGAAGTACTGCCAGCCTGCGTCCTTCAGGTATTTTTCCTGCGCGTCGGCCTGCGCTCTGGCGATTTCGTCGGTGATGGTGGTGCCGAAGCAGTCCCAGCTGTTCCAGCCCATCGGCGGGGCTTTGGCCCAGTCATGGAAATCCGCGGACGCCGCGGCGGCCGTAGCGAAAATTGCACTGGCGCAAAGCGTTTTCATCATGGTAGTCATATCGAGCCTTTCTTTGTTGAGATATGAGGAAGAAAATTTAGATTCTTCTCTAATATACACGTTTTTTTCGGAATGCAAATCGCTTTTTGGAAAAAAAGATATACTTTTTTGACGAAAAAGCCCCTCCGGCGAACCGGAGGGGCTATACTTAACGTAGGACCGCAAGCGGGGAGGACAAGTCCTCCACATGGGAAGTGCCGGGCTGACGCTCCGGCACACCGCAAGCGGTGTTAAAGCAGTGCACGACTGACGCTCGCGCACGGGGTAAATAGAAATTAGAGGTGTTCTGCGGCGGCCGCGGCCAGCGGACTGCGTTCGCTCTTCCTCAGCGTGATGTGTCCGTGCAGATCGATGCTCTTGAAATGCTCGACGAGGTAGGAGAGGCCGTTGCTAGAGGCGTCCAGATAGGGATTGTCGATCTGGGCGGGGTCGCCGGTGAGGATCATTTTCGAGCCCATGCCTGCGCGGCTGACGATCGTTTTGACCTCGTGCGGCGTCAGGTTCTGCGCCTCGTCCACGATGATGAACTGGCGCGGGATGCTGCGGCCGCGGATGTAGGTGAGGGCTTCGAGCTCGAGCTGATGGTAGCGGCGCATGTCGTCGAGGCGGCGGCGTACGGTCTGCTGGTCCTTCTTGCCCCCGTTCTGCAGGAGGAATTCGAGGTTGTCGTAGATGGGCTGCATCCAGACGGAGAGTTTTTCGTCCTTGCCGCCGGGCATATAGCCGATGTCCTTGCCCATCGGCACGATCGGACGGCTCACGAGGATGCGTTCGTACAGGTTGTTGTTGATGGCCTGTTCGACGGCGGCGGCGAGCGCGAGGAGGGTCTTGCCGCTGCCGGCCTGGCCGACCAGGGAAACGACCTGGATTTCGGGATCGGTGAGGAGCATCAGCGCCATGCGCTGCTCGAGGCTGCGTGGGGTGATGCCGCCGACGTGTTCGCCCGCTCCGTTCGGGAGCACCTCGATGCGGCCGTGGCGGCACCAGCCGACGGTGGTGTGGTGATCGTTCAGCTTGTCCGCGAACATCACGAATTCGTTCGGATAGAGCGTGACGCCTTTCGGGATTTCAAGGAAGCCGTCGCGGTGGAACTGGTCCATGAGGGCGGCGTCGGCGGGGAGCGTGAGGAGGCCGCTGTAGAGTTCGTCGCTGTTGACCTGCTCGCACTCGAAATCCTCCACGGGGATGCCGAGCGCATCGGCTTTCAGGCGCAGGTTCAGGTCCTTGGTGATGAAGATCACAGGATGCTTTTCCTTCTCCATCAGCATCTTTGCCACGTTCAGGATGCGGTTGTCGGGCACGTTCATGTCGGAGCTGCCGGAGAGACGCCCCTCGCTGATCATGACGCGGAGGCTGCCGCACTTGCGGGGATTCAGGGAATTGTCGAGCTTGACGCCCTTCGCGAGCGAGCCCTTCTGACGGAGCGCGTCGATCTGGCGGATCGCCTGACGGGTGTTGCGACCGAGTTCATCCTGATTGCGTTTGAACTTGTCGAGTTCCTCGATCACGGTCATGGGGATGACGACTTCGTTGTCCTCAAACGCATTGAGCGACTGTGCGCTGTGGAGGATGACGTTCGTATCGAGCACGTACGTTTTTTTCATTCGCGGAATCCTTTCTGTTGAACGGGGGACAATGGAAGATTTGTTTCAACATACTGTTTCCCCGATTTGAGGAAAAGTCAAGCCGAAAAGCGAAAAAAAGCGAAAAAAAAAGCAAAGAGTGAAAAAAAGAACCGCTTCTTTCCGTTGAATCATTCATTACCGTTCCGTTTTTTTCGGAAAAGCCGGAAAAAGATGGAATACCGCCTTGATTTTTCTTTCTTCCCGTGTTATTGTATCGCTAATATTGAATCGGCAAAAGATCCCGCTCGCGGGCAAAGAAATCGAAGGAGTTTTTTCATGAGCACCGAAAAAGAATACGGAACCTATGATGCCCCATGGACCAAGACGTTCGACCTTGCTTTCCTTTTCATGTGGATCTATGCTCTTATCGCTCTGACCGTTTATACCCTCTGGTACGACAGTAAGGGCATCATCGACCGTGATTTCTTCGCGTTCGGCCTCACCAAGATCATCGTCGTCGGAGCCGTTTCTCTGATCGGCGGCCTCATCTGCCGGAAGTACTGCGCCACGGACGAAAAAGGCTACATCATCTACACGCGTCCGACCAAGTTCAAAGTGAACTACACGCGCAAGCTCCAGCATTTCGCCGCCTACCTCGCTCCGCTCATCAATCCCTTCGGCAAGCACGAAGGTCTGCTGCCGCACCTGTGGGAAACGCTCTTCGTGATGCTGACCTTCCTGCTGCTCATCAAGCCGCTGCGCGAGAACTGCCGGTTCTTCATGCTCCAGTTCAACTCCATGGACCGCCCCGAAGACCGTCCGCACACGCTGAAATGGATCATCCTCGGCAACCTGCTCCCCGGCCTGCTGCTGAGCGTGATCTTCCAGAACCTCTTCGAGAACACCCTGCACGAACCGTATCTGGTCATGATCATCGTGCTGGCGGTGAGCATCGGCGACGGTCTCGCCGAGCCCATCGGAAAGTATTTCGGCAAGCACAAATACACGGTCCCGGCCTGGAATTTCAAACGCAGCTACACGCGTTCCTACGAAGGCAGCGCGTGCGTGTTCTTCACCACGCTGATCGCGATCTTCATCTTCCACGGCGAATTCGACACCGCGCGCCAGTTCGTCGCCGCGCTGGTCATCCTCCCGCCGCTGATGACGTTCGCCGAGGCGTTTGCGCCTCACTCCATGGACACGCCGCTGATGATGCTTTCCGGCTACACCGTTCTCGCTGGCATCTGCTGCTGGAACTGGTTCTGATCCCTCCCGACAGACGGCACGTCAGCGGAAAAGCTCCGCGAATTTCCGGCAGATGCGACCGGACGTGACCTCGTTTTCCGCGCGGTCGCAATGTACCTCGGACTGCACGGATATCAGCCTCGGGCAGGCTGCGAGTTTTGCGAGGATGACGGGCCAGTCGACCGAGCCTGATCCGGGCAGGGCGTGGGCATCGCGGTAGCCGTCGTTGTCGTGCAGGTGCGCGGTCACGACGTGCGGCGCGAGCCTGCCGAGCGCATCCGGGTATTCGACCACGTTACCGTCCCAGATCTCCTTCATCACGGAACAGTAAAGCTCCTGGCGTTTGCCGGGAGCGGGCGACATGACGTTCGCGTGCCCGGCGTCGTAGCAGCAGCCGAGCGCGGGCGAGTTGAAGTGTTCTAGCAGGAACAGCACTTCGTCGGGCGTGTTCGGCGGCTCGAAACTGTTTTCCACTGCGATCACGACCCCGAGCTTTTCCGCGTGAGGGACGAGTTCGTCGAGCGTGCGGAGCGCGGCCTCGCGGAGTTTCGGGATCGGTATGCGGAACCGGTTGTACTGCCCCGCGCCGATGTGGATCGTGTACGTGCGGCATCCGCTCTCCGCGGCGTAGCACAACGCGCGTTTATGCCCTTCGATCATCGGGCCGCGCCGCCCTTCGAACACGCACGAGAGGTCCCAGTGCGGACCGTTCGGCGCGTGCACCTCGAACAGTCTCATCCCGGCGTCGCGGACCATCTCCAGCAGATCCAGATAAAACACATGGTCCGAGAGGATGCGCTCCATCCATTCCTGCACGATCACGAGATTTTCCGCACCGTGGTCGCTGAAATCGACCATGACGGACCGGTAAAGTTCGCGGGAAACGAAGCGCCAGGGATAGAAGAAGGAAACGGGATGGCCGGAGAACTGCATGGTCTGAAACAAATGTCAGTGGTTTTTTGGGGGAGGGGTGAGATGAAAACGGGGTGCCCGCAGAACGGACACCCCGGTAAAGCCGAAGGAATGGAATTATTTCCGTTTCGTCTTTTTGGCGGCATCGGACTTGATGGCGGCCTGCGCGGCGGCCAGGCGTGCGATGGGCACGCGGTAGGTGCTGCAGGAGACGTAGGACAGGCCGACTTCGTGGCAGAATTCCACGGACTTCGGTTCGCCGCCCTGTTCGCCGCAGATGCCGGCCTTCAGGTTTTTGCGCGTGGCGCGTCCGGCCTCAACGGCGTGACGGATCATCCAGCCGACGCCGTCACGGTCGATGGTCTGGAAGGGATCGGCGGGGATGATGTCCTTGCTGAGGTATTCGTTGATGAAGCCACCGATGTCGTCGCGGGAGAAACCGAACGTCATCTGGGTGAGGTCGTTTGTGCCGAAGGAGAAGAATTCGGCTTCCTCGGCCATCTTTCCGGCGAGGATGGCGGCGCGCGGGATCTCGATCATGGTGCCGACCATGTAGTCGAACTTTTTGATCTTGTTCTTCTTCGCGACTTCCGCGGCGACCTTTTCGATGATCTTCTTCTGGTCCTTGAGTTCGTTCGGATCGCAGGTCACGGGGATCATCATTTCGACGTGGCAGGGCTTCTTGTCCTTGAGCATGATCTCGGAAGCGGCCTCGAAGATGGCGCGGGCCTGCATGGCGGTGATCTCGGGATAGGTGATGCCGAGGCGGACGCCGCGGTGACCCATCATCGGGTTGCTTTCCTTCAGAGCGTCGGCGCGCTTCAGGAATTCCGCATGGGAGATGCCGATGGACTTGGCGAGCTCAAGCTGCTGTTCCTTCGTGTGCGGCACGAACTCGTGCAGCGGCGGATCGAGGAAGCGGATGGTCACCGGGAGGCCTTCCATGGCCTTCAGGGTGGCGAGAACGTCCTTCTTGACGTAGGGGAAGAGCTCGTTGAGCGCTTTGACGCGTTCTTCGGGCGTGCTGCTGAGGATCATCTTGCGGAGGGCGAAGAGCGGCTTCTCGTTGCCGCCGTAGAACATGTGCTCGGTACGGAAGAGGCCGATGCCCTCGGCGCCGAACGCGCGGGCCTTGGCGGCATCTTCAGCGGTGTCGGCATTGGCGCGGACGCCGAGCTTTTTGAACTTATCGACAAGCTTCATGAACTTCCTGAGCTGTTCGTTCTCGCTGGAATCGACGGTCTTCAGCGCGCCGGCGTACACATAGCCGCGGGTGCCGTTCAGACTGAGCATGTCGCCTTCCTTGAACGTCTGCTTGCCGATCTTGAGGGTCTTCTTGACCTCGTCGACCTGGATGTCGGCCGCGCCGACGATGCAGCACTTGCCCCAGCCGCGGCAGACGAGGGCCGCGTGGCTGGTCATGCCGCCGCGGGCGGTCAGGATGCCGGTGGCGGCGCGCATGCCGTCGACGTCTTCCGGATTGGTCTCTTCACGGACCATGATGCAGGCGAGTTTCTTCTTGTGGCAGGCCATGGCGTCTTCGGAGTTGAAGACGATGCGTCCGACCGCGCCGCCGGGACCGGCGGGGAGGCCCTTCACGATGACCTTGGCGGCCTTTTCGGCCTTCTGGTCGAGGATCGGGTGGAGGAGTTCGTCGAGCTGGGCAGGAGCGACGCGCATGACGGCGGTCTTCTCGTCGATGAGCTTTTCCTTGAGCATGTCCATCGCCATGTTGAGGGCGGCGGTGCCGGTGCGCTTGCCGACGCGGCACTGGAGCATGAAGAGCTGCTTGTCCTGGATGGTGAACTCGATGTCGAGCATGTCATGGTAGTGGCGTTCGAGCTTGTTGCGGATGCCGACGAGCTCCTTGTAGGTCTTCGGGAGCATCTCTTCCATGGAGGCCAGGTGCTTGTTCTGCTCGTTCTTGGTCTCTTTGTTCAGCGGGAACGGGGTGCGGGTGCCGGCGACGACGTCTTCGCCCTGGGCGTTGATGAGCCATTCGCCGTAGAACTTGTTGTCGCCGGTGGCGGGGTCACGGGTGAACGCGACGCCGGTGGCGGAGGTGTCGCCCATGTTGCCGAAGACCATGCTCTGGACGTTGACGGCGGTGCCCCAGTCGTCCGGAATGCCCTCGATGCGGCGGTAGGAGACGGCCTTCTTGCCGTTCCAGCTCTTGAAGACGGCGCCGATCGCGCCCTGGAGCTGAAGCATGGGGTCGTCGGGGAATTCGCGCTTGAGGACTTTCTTGATGCGGACTTTGAAGTCCTTGCAGAGCTTCTTCAGGTCGGCGACGGTGAGGTCGGTATCGGTCTTGTAACCTTTGGCTTTCTTCAGGTCGTCGAGCATGGCGTCGAGCTGCTTGCGGATGGCGCAGCCTTCGGCGGGTTCGATGCCTTCGGCCTTTTCCATGACGACGTCGGAGTACATCATGATGAGGCGGCGGTAGGCGTCGTAGACGAAGCGTTCATTGCCGCCCGTGCGCTTCACGAGGCCGGGGATCGTGCTGGTGGCGAGACCGACGTTCAGGACGGTTTCCATCATGCCGGGCATGGATTTGCGGGCGCCGGAACGGCAGGAGACGAGCAGCGGATTGTCCTTGTCGCCGTAGGTCATCTTCATGACCTTTTCGACTTTTGCGAGAGCAGTCTTGATCTGGGCGTCGAGGCCGGCGGGGTTCTTCTGTCCGTTCGCGAAATAATCGACGCAGCATTCGGTGGTGATGGTGAATCCGGCAGGGACCGGGAGGCCGAGCTTGGCCATTTCGGCGAGATTGGCGCCTTTGCCGCCGAGCAGTTCATTCATGGAAGCGTCGCCGTCGCTCATGCCTTTTCCGAACAGGTAGACGTACTTTTTCGCGGAAGATTTCTTCATGCGAAATCCTTTCTGGAGTTGTTTTTCGTTTTCTAGCGTGTCTTTTTATGTCGATTGTGAAAAGATAAACACTTAATATAAAGGTTTTTTCTAAAAAATCAAGCAGTTTCTTTTTAGAAATAGAAAAGAAATCGGAGGAAACCGCTTTTTTCAGTTGCCGGAAGCTTTTTTTGATGTGCTTGCCGCCTCCTCACAGGAAGCAGATGCGCGTGATGCACTGGTCGAAGTTTTCCTGTCCGCTGAGGATGTCAATCTCGATGCGGAGGAAGAGGAACGGGAGGTCGCGGCGGTCGAGGCGCGGCATGCGGACCGCGTCCTTTTCCGTGGTGAGGATGTACTCGGCTCCGGCGGCCTTTGCGCTGTTCACGAAGTCGATCATTTCCTGCTGGCTGTAGCGGTGATGGTCGGCGAAATGGCGTTCGAGCACGATTTCGCCGCCGTGCTGGGTCAGGAATGCGTTGAAGCTGGCGGGATTCGCGATGGCGGAGAGCGAGGCAATCTTCAGTCCGTTGAGCATATTGAGCGGGAACCGGACGCCGCGGTCGAACACGTCCTCCAGGTATTTCGGGCGGTGGCAGCACTCGATGATTTCGGCGTGGCGGTTGTGGCGGCGCATGAAATCCTTCAGGTGGCGCAGACGGGGCGACGCGTCGGATTTCGTGAGGAAGATGTAGTCGGCGCGGCGGATGTTCTTGATCGGCTCGCGGAGGAGTCCGCGCGGGAGGACGTGATGGTTTCCGAAGGGGCAGGTGGAGTCGACGAGCAGGATGTTCAGGTGCGGACGCAGGCCGAGGTACTGGAACCCGTCGTCGAGGATGAGCGTGTCGGTGTGGTATTCCTCGATGGCGTAGAGGCCGGATTTCACGCGGTCCTTGTCGACCAGCACGACCACGTCCTTCAGGTTCGTCGCGAGCATGTACGGCTCGTCGCCCGCGGAAAGCGAGTTCAGGAGCAGGTTGTTGCCGTCGGAGACGACGCGCGGCGGGATGACCATGCGGCGCGAGGTGAATTTGCCGCGGAGTTTTTCCAGGAACGAGCGGTTGTCGCGGCTGCGGTATCCTCGGCTCAGGACGGCGACGCGGCGGCCCTTCCGGCTCAGCGTTTTTGCGAAGATCTCGACGACCGGGGTCTTGCCCGTGCCGCCGCAAGTGAGGTTGCCGATGCTGACGACCAGACAGCCGATGGAGTGGTTGCGGATCACGCGGTTTTCGTAGAGCCACAGGCGGAACTGGACGGCGCGGCGGTAGAAGCGCGAGGCCATGAACAGAAAACCGTAGGTGACGCGGTCGAAGGATCCGCGGCGTTTCTCCTGGATGATCTCAATGAAATACTGCTCCAGGTTCTCTCCGATTTCGTGAAACGTCATAATCCGAGTCCGGGATCTTCCTGATCCTCCGGTTCATCCTTCTCGATAGGATTGATCGCCTTGCTCTGCAGTATGTTGAAGAAATCCAGATCGGCAGGGTATTCCTGCGACAGGAACATCGTTACCCGGACGTTGTGAGCACGGGCGAACGCGCGAACCCTGTCGATGGATTTTTCGGTGATGTTCACCGTAGTGAGCACGATGGTATCGAAGGGTTTCTTCTTGTACAGGTCCTCCAGATCGTCGCTGGTGCCGAGCACGCGGAATCCGTAGACGTTCAGTTTCTGGAGCGACGGATCCTCGTCCACGATGCCGAGGATGTGGAACGGGCAGGAGAGGTGGCGGCTGCTGTACAGGTTGTTGATGTACATGCGGCAGCCCAGACCGCCGCCGTAGATAATGGTGTTGTGCTGGCTGGCTTCCGGCGAGTTTTTCAGGTAGTAGGACCTGATGGCGAAAGATTCGAAGAAGTGAAGCAGGAACCGCTCGGCGATGATGGAAGCGAACGTGAAAGATGTCTGAAGCAGGAAAATGATCATCACCATGCGCTTCGAGATGCCTCCGAGAACCCAGCCCTTCATGGCAAAGATATTCAGGAGGATGAAGGAGATGCACGCGGCCAGGACAAGGAGTTTTATCAGACGGAAATAGCGGTCGATGCCTGCGCGGAGCCAGTACGTGCGGTAGATGCCGGAGAAGATGAGGACCAGGAAGTACGGCACGACCAGGATCAGGAATATGTAGATGTTGTAGGTCGCCCGGACCGGCTTTTGCAGGAGCGCATAAATCAGGAAAAACGAGGCCGCCACCATGAAAAAGTCGATCAGCGGATGCGCGGCGGTGAGGACAAATGATTTTCTCGGGAACCGGACCCCCTGTGTCACCACGCTCATGGAGGCCAGGAGTTCGATGTTCGCGAGGCGGAGCGTAAAGAACACGCCGATGATGACAAGCAGGAACGCGAGCGCGGGCATGCTCCGTCCGATGAACGTCAGCGCGATGGCCCCGAGCGAGAAGATGACCGAGATCGCATACATCAGCAGGACGGCGCGGCTGGTTTTGTTATGGGATTCGCGCAGGAGTCTGTGGTGCAGATGGTCCTGATCGGCGTCCATCACGCCGTTCTCGTTTTGGATCACGGATTTGATCTCGATCCGGCCGGTGGCGTCGATGCCGTGTTCCAGTTCGGTCACCGCTTCGGCGTCGTCGAGGTTTTCCTTCAGCATGTGAATCCCGAACCGTCTTACGCTGCGACGCCAGATCGCCAGGATTACGTCGAAGATCGGTACGCCGATGGCGACCAGCGGGACCAGCAGTGCAGCGACCGTGACGGCGGGACGCGAACACTGGTCCATGCTTGTCATGGCGAAGAAAAGGCCGAGGAACATGCTGCCCGTGTCGCCCATGAAAATGCGCGCCGGGGAGAAGTTGAACACCAGGAAGCCGAGGCAGGCTCCGCAGAATGTGAAGAGCAGGATCACCATGGGCAGATTTCCGCCGCTGATCAGGATCCATACGGCGATGCAGATGGAGGAAATGGACGCCAGACCGGCGGCGAGACCGTCCAGACCGTCGATCAGGTTGAATGCGTTCACGATGCCGATCGTCCAGCAGACCGTTACGGCCAGCGAGAAATACCAGGGAAGCGTGTAATCGAAGATCGAGCGGATGC
Organism: uncultured bacterium; assembly: GCA_902778895.1. Taxonomy (GTDB): domain Bacteria; phylum Verrucomicrobiota; class Lentisphaeria; order Victivallales; family UBA1829; genus UBA1732. The sequence goes on along the minus strand of CACYZF010000010.1, from coordinate 222,537 downwards.
CGCCGCCCAGAAAATACAGCGTGACGCCCGCTGCAATGTGGAGCATGAGCTTGATCACGCTCGGCATGTTGAACCGGTCGTCGTATAGCCCGGTGAAGAAGAGGATGACGGATGGGCCCGCCATCGCGATGAGGAACTGGCCGACGTTCTGGTCCGCAAGTTTCGAAAAGTCTCCGCCGCAGAGCTTCGTCGCATAGAGCATGATGGAGAACCAGAATGCAATGATGAATCCGATGCCGCCCGCGCGCGGAACAGGTTTCTTGTGAATATGTCTGCCTTTCGGGATATCCATGTAACCCATGTGCGGCAGCACTGCGATGCAGATGCGGGTCAGGATCAGGGAGACGGCGAACGCCGCCAGCGGATAGATGATATTGGCCAATAAATTTTTCAGTGTTCCCATAACACGGACATTTCCTTTGCTGCGAAAGAGTTTTTGTTCCCGCGTGTTCACAAACGGACGTTTTCAAAACGGCCTCTCTGACAGGCGGGTGAATACGGTTCTTCTGTCCCGTTCGGAAACTGAGCTGTGCCGGACGGAAGAACCATAATCAAAAATAATATAATACTTCTATCTTCCATTTTCAAGTCGATACTTGATTTTTGCCATAAAGAGTGTTATATTATTTGAAAATTCAATCCAGCTGAAGGTCCTATATGAGATTTGCATCCGGTATCGTTTCGCTTCTGCTGTCGTGTGTTCTGATTGCGGTTTTCTCCGCGTGCGACGGCTCATCCGAAGGTTCTCACAAGATCGGCCGTCTCGACGTTGTCTACGGCACCGACCAAAGCACCATTCCCGGAGAGGAATTCGAGCGGGATGTGCGAGTTGAAGTGCGCGGGGTGACGGACGATGATTCCTCCGGTTCGGGCAAACAGCGCCTTCTTGCCGGGGAACCGGTGAAGTTCGAACCTGACGAAGGGTCCGATCTTGAGATCATGCAAATTTCGGAGGAGACCGACGTCGTCGGCGTGGTCCGCGCGAAGATCCGGGCCGGCCACAAAGTCGGCGACAACTACGTTAGGATTACGCCGCTGAACGATCCGGACAAATTCGTCCGGGTCCGCATGATCGTCGGCGCGAAGATCGAAAACGCCGAACGGCAGGGAGTGACGAACGAGGTCATGGGCGAACCGCTCGTGATCAAGGTCGTCGACGCGGACGGCAATCCCGTCGAGAACGCTCCCGTCTATTTCAGCGTCAAGTCCGCTCCGCGCAGCAAATCCCAGCCCATGGTCCTCACGCCCGAAGCCAGGACCAATAAAAACGGTTTGGCGCAGACGTTCGTCCGCCTCGGCGGCGAGACCGGCGAATATCATTTCTCGATCGAAGTCGCGGACCCGGCGCACAACATCTACATCCGTGCGCTTGACGCACGCATGCTTGGCATCGACATGTTCTCCGTCTGCATGAGCATGGTCGGCGGCATCGCGTTCCTGATCTTCGGCATGCTGCGCCTGAGCCGCGGCCTCCAGAACATCGCGGGCGAGAAGATGCAGCAGGTGCTCCAGTTCTTCTCGAAGAATTCGGTCCTGGGCGTGATCGCCGGCGCATTCGTCACAGCGGTCATCCAGTCCAGCGCCGCCACGACCATCATGGTTCTCGGCTTCATCAACGCCGGTCTGCTGAATCTGGTTCAGGCCATCGGCATTATCTTCGGCGCGAACATCGGCACGACCATGACCGCGCAGCTGATCTCGTTCAATCTCAGCGGCCTGTCTCTGCCTGCCATCGCGATCGGCTTCGTCCTGATGACGTTCACCAAGAAACGCAACCTGCAGGGCTGGGGCAACGCGGTCTTCGGGTTCGGCATGCTCTTCTTCGGCATGAGCATGATGAGCACACAGATGAGCATCCTCGGCACGTTCCCGTCCTTCCTCCATCTCTTCTCCCTGATCGACTGCGCGCCGAAGACGCCCGACGGGTTCATGCCGCTCTTGCCGATCCTCGGCGCGATCGGCATCGGCATGGTCGCCGTGTTCCTGGTCAGCGCCAGCGCCGCGGTCATCGGCATTATCCTGGCGCTGTCCGCCGCCGGGCTCGTCAATTTCTACACCGCCGTCCCGCTCCTGATCGGCACGAACATCGGCACCACGATCAACGCCTGCTTGGCCTCAATCACGGCCAACCGCGTGGCGAAACAGGCCGCGCTCGCGCACTTCCTCTTCAACTTCTTCGGCGCGGTCCTGATGGTCGTGCTGCTTTATATCCCCGTCGGCGAGGGTAGAACGCCTTTCTTCCTGTACATCGTGAACGCCATCACGCCGGGTGACGCGTTCGCCGCCGTGCCGCAGAATCTGGAACGCCACATCGCCATGGCGCACACGATCTTCAACGTTCTTACGGTCCTCGCCATCATGCCCATGCTGAAGCCGTTCGCGCACCTCTGCGAAACGATCATCCCCGGCGACAAGACCAAGCCGGTCAGCACGCGCACGCTCGAACCTCTGCTCCTCCGCACGCCCGCCATGGCTATCGAACAGTCCATCATCGAGATCCGCAAGATGGTCGAACTCTCCTGGAGCATGATCGACCGCGCGGTCAACCATCATTTCCGCGCGGCGCATGTCGACGAGACCGAGTTCGAACAGCTGGAGGCCGACGAACAGCAGGTCGACAAGATGCAGTCCGACATCACGAACTACCTCGTGCAGATCACGCGGCAGCACCTCTCCAATCCTCAGTCCAACCTGATCCCGCTGCTCATGCACTGCACCAACGACGCCGAACGCATCGCCGACCATACGGCGAACATCATGCGCCTCACGAAGCGTCTCTCCAAGGTCGACACCAAGCTTTCCGACGTCGCGCAGGACAACCTCAATTCCCTCTGGGAACTCCTTTCTTCGCAGGCGGAGAACGTCAAACTCGCGCTTTCGCACAAAAACGAGGAAAACGAGGCGGGCATCCGGTCCGCGATCGAGGGCGAACGCAAGCTGAACAAGCTCGCGCATAAATACGAAAAGAACATCAAGGCCATGATGGCCGAACAGGCCCGCGAACAGCAGCAGGAGGCCGCGCACGTCGCCAGCGACGCCGAGGCCAACGAACGTGAGATCAACGAGCTCGCCAAGCAGTACGAGCAGGTCCATGTGGAACGCCGCAACAAGGGCGAATGCGCCGTCGACGCCAGCGTGATCTTCATCGAAATGCTCTGGGAGCTTGAGCGCATCGGCGACCACCTCGTCAATATCGCCCAGCGCGCCCCCGAAATGCGGAAGTTCTATATCAATATTTGATTCGGAGAAGGATGGTTTCGGGATGAGCACCGGTCAGTGGTTCAAAAAGAAGTGGAGGAAATTCTATCTGAAGATCGTCCGCGAAAAGGCATCGCCCGAGTACATCGCGCGCGGCTGGAGCATCGGCATGTTCTTCGGTTGCCTCATCCCCATCGGCGGCCAGCTCGTTTGCTCCATTCCGGCGGCCTTCCTGCTGAAGGGCAGCAAGATCGGCGCCGTTCTCGGCACGTTCATCACGAACCAGATCACGGTGTTCTTCATCTATCCCGTGCAGTGCTATGCAGGCGCGAAGCTGATCGGACTCGATCTTTCCTACGGGGACATCAAGGAAAAACTCAAGGAGATTGTGCATGCGTCGGACTTTTCCGAGTTCGTTGATGCTGCAAAGAGTCTTGCGGGCGACCTGACGATCGCATTCTTCGTCGGCGGCGCGATCATGGCCGCCGTCCTGACTCCGATTACCTATATCGTTGTTAAGAGGATGGTCGTCGCCTACCGCATCCGTGCGGAAAAACGCCGCAAAAAACGCCTCGCCATGCTCAGAACACGCGTCCAGGCGAAGCATCATCACGAAGCGGAAACGAACAATCCCGCGTGAAAAACCGGAAAAATCGGAAAAAAACGCGTTTCCCGCTTGAAAAATCCGTTCGGCATGCTATTTTAAATACATACTTTTTTTCTAAGCGTGCGTCCCTATCGTCTAGAGGCCTAGGACACCAGGTTTTCATCCTGGTAACACGGGTTCGAATCCCGTTGGGGATGCCATTTTTGTATCCGGATGCCTTGTCCTGGAGAGTGCCGTGAAATACTTCGACGTCCATTGCCATGTGTTCCCCGACAGCGTCGCCCCGAAGGTCGTCGCTTCCCTCGAATCGTACTATCACGAACCCTGGCGCAGGACCGGCACGGTCGCCGATCTGCACGAATCGCTGGAGGACGCCCATATCGACAAGGCGGTGTTCCTCGCCTCCGCCACGCGTCCCGACCAGGTGCGGAACCTCAACAACTACCTCGCGTCGCTACTCGGTCCGAAGGTCATCTGCCTCGGCTCGCTCCACCCTGACTACGCGGACCTCAAGGGTGAGCTCGCGCGCATGAAGGAGATCGGGCTCACCGGACTGAAATTCCATCCGGATTTCCAGAAGCTCTACATCGACGAACCGCGCATGATGCGCCTGTACGAGCTGATCCCGCCGGACATGCCGATCCTGTTCCACGTCGGCGACGCCAAGAGCGATTATTCCTCGCCGAAACGCCTCGCGAACATGATGGACCATTTCCCGCACCTCAAGAACATCATCGCGGCGCACATGGGCGGCTACAGCGTGTGGGACGAGTCCTGGAAGCACCTCGTCGGTCGCGACGTCTGGTTCGATACCTCCAGCACGTTCTTCAAGCTCCCGCCGCACGAGGTGAAGCGCATGATCCTGGCGCACGGCGTCGACCGCGTGCTCTGGGCAACGGACTATCCCGCGCTGTCCCACCGCGACGGCATCGCCGAGGCGCGCACGCTGGACCTGACGGAAGACCAGTTCGAGAAGATCTTCTATAAGAACGCGGAACGCCTGTTCGGCGTGAAGCTCTGAGGCGGGGGAGGGGGCAGGCATGGAGATACAGACGCTGTCCAGGGCCAGACGTCTCCTGCTGCTCTACTGCTCGTTTTTCCGCATCACCGCGCTCGTGGTCGGCGGCGGCCTCGCCATGCTGCCCGTCATCGAGGAGATATTCGTTAACAAATACAAACTCCTGACGCGCGAGGAACTGCTGGATATGACCGCGCTCACGCAGACGGTCCCCGGCATTATCGCGATCAATTCCGCCGTGTACATCGGCATGAAGATCGCCGGCGTGCCGGGCGCGATCGCCGCCGCCGCGGGAGCCGTCACGCCGCCCTTCACGGTCATCCTCATCATCGCGTCGTTCTTCCCCCATTTGGACCCGAAAAACCGCTATCTGCTCGGCGTGTTCGCCGGGATCCGCGCGGCCGTGACCGGCATGATCCTCGTCACCGGATGCCGGATGTTCCGCCGGACCGTGAAGACGAGGCTGGAATACGCCGTGGTGTTCGTCTTCTTCGTGCTCGCGATCATGAAGGTGAGCCCCGCATTGCTGATCCTCGCCGCGATTCCGTTCGGCTGGTGCTACGTGTGGTGGCAGACGCGCCGTCTGGCGCAGGCGGAACAGGCCGCGGACGCTTCAAAAAACTCGGAAACGACCTCGAATATTCCTGAACATGAGGAGGGCGGCAAATGAACCACTGCATCGTCCTCTTCCTCCAGTTCTGCAAATTTTCCGTGCTGTGTTTCGGCGGCGGCTACATGCTGATTCCGCTGCTTACGGCGGAGTACGTCGACAAGGAACAGGTGCTCACGATGAGCGAATTCGGCAATCTGTGCTCCGTTGCGCAGGTTACGCCCGGGCCGGTCGGCCTGAACACCGCGACGTACGTCGGATATGTGAACGAAGGATTCTTCGGGGCGCTGGCGGCGTCGCTGGGGCTGATCGTGCCGACGATCCTGATCGGGTGCTCCGCGGCGGCGGGTATCAACCGCTGGAAGGAAACGTTCCTCGTGAAAGGCATGCTGAAGGGGACGCGCCTCGCTGCTGTGGCGCTGATCATGTTCGCCGTGACAATCTTCCTCGGGATGTCGGTCTTTACGCAGACGATCCCGTGGGAGTCATTCGGCGCGCTGTTCAAGCTCGAACGCCCCGTCCTGCCCGAAGGCTTCACGTTCTCCCCGGCGGGCATCCTGATCTGCGGCGTCACGGTCGTGCTGATGCTGAAAACGAAGCTGCCGACGACTGCGCTCCTGCTCGGTGCGGCCGCCGCGGGCGCGATTCTTTCCGCGTGGTTCTAAAGATGCTGTAACAGCCCCGTGTCCGAGCGTAGCCGGACACTGCATCAGTGGAGGACTTGTCCTCCTGGTTCTGACGGCTTGATGCCGTTGGAACGCGGAAAATCGCAAAAAAGGCTGAAAGAAATGGGGAAAATGATTTGAAAAAAGCGGGAAGAGGCTGTATATTAATTGACTTTTATATCGCACTGAGTCACGCGCAGTGCGGTAAGCGAACAAAGCGTGAGCGTCGAACGACGCAGTCGAACCCACTGGTAAAGACAAAGGAAAAACCGTTATGGTAAAGATCAGACTGAAACGAACTGGCGGAAAGAACTGGATCAGCTTCCGTATCGTTGTCTGCGACATCCGTGCGCAGCGCGACGGCCGCATGCTGGAAGAACTTGGCTACTACGATCCCCGCCGCAGCGATGAGAAACTCGACGTCGCCCGCCTCGAATACTGGGTCGGCAACGGCGCGATCATGAGCGAGACCGTGAAGGACATCTACGACCGCGCGAAAGCCGGCAAGTCCAAGCAGTACGGTCAGCCCGATCCCTACACGAAGAAGAAGACGTTCAAGAAGGGCGAGGAAAAGGCGTAAGTCTGACCTCCGCCCGTGCAATACGGGAGACTGGCCGTGTCTATTTTTGATATTTTCGGCAAACTGTTCGGCAGCAAGGAAGAGGCGGAAGCCAAACCCTCCGCGCCGGCAGCCAGAACGACCGCCGATCCGTCTTCGCAGCAGAACCTCGAAGATTTCGTGCTGTACATCTCGAAGAAGCTCGTGGACTACCCCGACGAAGTGAAGGTCCGCACGGCTTCCGCCGAGAACGGAAACGTGATCCAGATCACGTGCCGTCCGGGCGACCGGGGCAAGATCATCGGCAAAAGCGGTAAAACGATCATGGCGCTTCGCGCTCTCGTCTCCGGCGCAGCCGGACGCACGAAAGGCCGCGTGAGCGTCGAGGTCCTGGACGATGAGGTCGAGGCGGCAGGAGCCTGACGTGGCGCTGCGGATCGACATCATCACACTGTTTCCCGAGATATTCTTCGGCCCGCTGGCGAGCAGCATCACCGGCCGGGCCATGCGGGAAAACAAGGTCGAGATCCGTGCGATCGACCTGCGCGATTTTACGCACGACCGGAGAAAGACCGTCGACGACAAACCGTTCGGCGGCGGACCCGGGATGCTGATGAAAGTGGAACCGCTTTTCGAAGCGGTGAGTTCTTTGAAACAGGACGGGACGAAGGTCATCCTGACCGGACCCGCGGGCGGGCGCTTCACGCAGAAGACGGCCCACGCGCTCTCCGGCGAACAGCACCTGATCTTCATCTGCGGACACTACGAAGGCGTCGATCAGCGCGTCCGCGACCTGCTGGTCGACATGGAGCTGTCCATCGGGGACTACATCCTCACGAACGGCAACCTGGCGGCCATGGTCATGGCCGACGCGATCGTCCGGCTGCTGCCGGGCGTGCTCGGCGACGATGAATCCGCCGTGCAGGAGTCGTTCGAGAACGGCCTGCTCGAGTATCCGCAGTACACCCAGCCCGTCGAATTTCAAGGCATGAGAGTCCCGGACGTGCTTCTGTCCGGCGATCATGCCAGAATCGGACAGTGGCGCCGCGCCGAATCCACGAACACGACGCTGCTTGTCCGTCCGGACCTGATCAACGACAAAAATTAACATATGGAGGTAACAACCATGAGCATCATTGACAAGATCGAAAAGGCGCAGTGCAAGGCTTCTGTGCCTGACTTCAATATCGGGGACACCGTCAAGGTTTCCACCAAGATCATTGAAGGCACCACCGAACGCATCCAGAATTTCACCGGCGTCGTCATCGCCCGCAAGAATTCCGGCATCCGCGAAACGTTCACCGTCCGCCGCTTCCAGAACGGCTACGGCGTGGAACGCGTGTTCCCGATCCACAGCCCGCGCATCGACGCGATCACCGTGGAGCGTCACGGCCATGTCCGCCGCGCGAAACTCTACTACCTGCGCGAGAAGATCGGCAAAGCCGCCCGCGTCAAAGAGAAAAAGTACTTCGGACCCGCGGCGTCCGCCGAAGCCGCGAAGTAATCCTGCATGGATTATCTTCCCGGAAATTCCGAACTCCTCGTCCACGAGCTCAAGTGGGACGGGGAGTTTTCTTTTATCGCCGGGGTCGACGAGGCCGGGCGCGGCTGCTGCGCCGGACCGGTCTGCGCCGCGGCGGTCATTTTCACTGACCGGAGCCGCATCCCCGCCGGAGTCAACGACTCCAAGCAGCTCACGCACAAACAGCGCATGGAGCTGCGCGAGGCGATCCTCGCCGAACCCTCCGCGCTCACGGCGGTCGCCATGGTCGATCAGGACGAGATCGACCGCACGGACATCCTGCGCGCCACCTGGCTTGCCATGCGCCGCGCCGTCCTGGGGCTGCCGCGTCCCGCCGATTTCGTGCTCGTCGACGGCAATCCGGTGCAGGGACTGCCCGTCCCCTCGGAAAACATCGTGAAGGGCGACGCGAAGTCCGCCAGCATCGCCGCCGCGAGCATCCTCGCCAAGACCTCCCGCGACCTCTTCATGTTCGAGGCGGCGAAACAGTATCCGCAGTATCGGTTCGAGGTCCACAAGGGCTACTGCACCAGACTCCACACGGACCTCATCCGCAAATACGGCCCGTGCCCGCTCCACCGGAAGACGTTCGAGCCCGTCCGCTCCATCCTGAACCCGCCCGACACCGTCCAGGGCGAATTCCAGTTCTGAGCTTCTTCAATTTTTCAAGAACATAAGACCTATAAGTCCTATATGTCCTATAAGACCTGTTTTGCGCCGTTTTCTCTTTTTCGCTTGCATTTTTGCGTAAACGGGTGTATTATTCTTATAACCTCACGGATCCTTCCATCTTTCAGCTATACCCAAAAGGAATCGAACCATGTCGTCACGAATCGTCCGCGGATTGTTTTTTCTCCTCGCCGCCGTTTGTTTGAGCGTGGCTTTTTTCACCGGATGCAAGAGCGATCTGGAAAAAGGGCGGGCCGCCTACAGGGAGAAAGACTATCGGGCGGCGGTGAAATACTTCGCCAAAGCCGCGAAAAGCAGCGATCCATACGAATCCCGGGTGGCTCAGTTCAACCTCGGCGTCTGCTATTGGCAGGACGACGGCGTCGGGAAAAACGATGCGGAATCCATGAAATGGTTCCGCATAGCCGCCGACCAGAGACATGAAGACGCGCCGTATGTGCTCGCGCTCCGCTATGCGACCGGCGACGGCGTCGAGGCAAGCAAGGAAAAAGCCCTGGAATGGATCAGAACGGGGAACGAACGGCAGAACATGACGTTGGGAACCGGGCTGGACATGGACAAACTGGAGGCGATGCTGGAACGGGGAGACGAGGATACCATCCGGGAGATGAAAACGGAATGTCTGAAAGGCGCCGTCGAGGATATGGCGACGGAGCCGAGAAAAGACGGGATCGAGGCGCCGGTTTATATCCTGTACGGCTTTTTCAGCCTCTTCGGCATTTATTCCATTGTCGCCCTGCTGAGACTCCGGCATCGTGTCCGGAGATGGCCGCTCCGGAACCAGTCCATACGGCAGACGCTGAAGGCTATGATCGTCCTGATTCTTCTCCATGAACTTGTGGTCCGATGGGGAATTGTTTTTTTGGCCAGCATCGCCGACAGAACGGCCGGTCAGGTAGTCTTCTTTATCTTCTATCCGTTCCTTGAGATTTTGTGGTTCATTATTACGCTGGCGGCACTTTATGCGCCCGATTTCCGCAGGACGCACGGGTTCAGGATCGTCCGTAATATCAGCATGATCTATCTCATCCCCTGCTTCATTTACTCCGCTTTGCTGATCATGCTGTTTATCGCCATGTTCCCCGCTATATTTGAATGAGTACGGCAGGGAAGGTGGATACCGCTCATTCCCGCATGCGCCGAGTACCCGGAGGCGGCTTCGGGGTCAGTTGATCGATCCGTTCCTTGGTTTCCTGATCCAGGGAATTGAGAAAGTTCGGATAAGGGAAAGCGCCCGGGGAGATGGTTTCCAGGCTGTCCGGGAATGCAACGTGTTTCAAAGCGGCGCAGTGTCCAAACGCTAAATCATCGATCTTTGTGATGCCCTCCGGGATCACGACCTCCGTCATGCTTCGGCAGTGGGAGAACATTTCCTTCGGGATCCTGCCCATTTTCGCCGAAAGCGAGGCGCGTTTCAGGCTTCTGCACTCGATGAACGCGCCATCCCCTACTTCCGTCACGTTCGGCGGGATCGCGATCTCCTCCAGCTCGAAGCAGGCGTAAAACGCCCTGTAGCCGATTTTTTTCAGGGAGTCCGGCAGTTTGATGCGCTTCAGCCCGGTGCAGTACCGGAACGCGTTGTCGGGAATGGTCTCCAGCCCCTCCGGCAGACGGATTTCCGTCAGGTTCTTGCAGCCGTAAAACGCGCCCTGCCGGATGATCGACGTCCCCGGAGCCACAATGCACGGGCCGTCCGGCACGGAAACGCAGGAAATGAGCTCGGAATGGTCCTTTGAATAAAGAATCCCGTCCTCGAGCCGGATCGTCGGGTGGTCGTCCGGCACAGTGAGGCGGCAGCCGGTCCCGGCGAACGCTCCGCCGCCGATGTCCGTGACCTGTTTGCCGAGCGTAACGGGCGGCAGGCTGCTGCAGCCCTGGAACGCGAGCGGGCCGATCGAGGTCACGCTGTCCGGGATGTTGATTTCGCACAGGGCGGAACAATCCTGAAATGCCGATTCCCCGATCGCACGGATGCCCTCCGGGAGCGTGACTTTCTGCAGGGCGGTGCATCTTGTGAACACCCTATTGCCCAAGCCCGGTCCCGTTCCGGCGATCCCGGCGGGGAGCCGTATTTCCTTCAGGGCGGTGCAGTCGCTGAACGCTCCATCTTCGATCTTTTGCACCTTGTCGGAAATGTCCACATGACGCAGGGCTCTGTCATCCTGGAACGCCGTTTTCCCGATCTCCCGAACGCTGTCCGGGATGCGGACGGAGGTCAGGTTCACGCAGATCGAGAATGCGCCGGGACCGATCGTCTCCACGCCGTCCCGGATGACGATCGCCCTCAGGCCGGGATTACTTGAGAACGCTCTGTTGCCGATCGTCTTCACGCTGCCCGGGATGACGATCTCCTCCAGCTTGTAGCACGATGAGAACGCCTCGAAGCCGATCCTCTTCACGCTACCGGAGATACGGACGCTGCGGAGATTATCGCATTGAAAAAACGCCCCGTCTCTGATCTCCTCCACGCCGTCCGGGATGACATAATGCCGATAATCAAGATACGGGACGATCCATTCGCAGTTCCATTTTTTGATGAACCCCGAACTGTAAAGGTATTCCCCCAGACGCGAACGCTGACGGACCATGGACTTGTCGACGACCTTGGTCCCCGCCGGAATCCGGCAGACGTACATGTACTCCTTGAACGCGTGAAACAGCGCGATGGGCAGGAGCACCAGCAGAAAGACCAGAATGAACGGCCTGATCCTGTCGATGAGCGAGTCGCGCGGCGCGCTGTCCTCCGCCGGAGATTTTACCTGATTGTCCGCTTTATTTTTCACGATCGTGAAGCCTTTCTGATCGTTGGTTCCTGTTTGTAGTCAGAATATACTACACTCTTCCTAATTTTACAAGTCGGAAGCTGTACATTTCCGGGATTTAAAAACAGTCGCGGCACGCATCACAGATTTGCGATACGTGCCGTTTCTTTCGCGTCGGCGGCGGGGAAAGCCCGCCGGACGTTCGATTGATTTATGCGCGGCGGGTGCTGCCCCCGCTCAGGACGCCCCGTTTCGCGGAGCGCACGAATTCGACGAATTCCTTGACTTCCGGAATCTGGGGCAGGGTGGTTTCGATTTCTTCCAGCGCGTTCTTCATGTTGAGGCCGCGGCGGAACGCGATGTCGTACATCTTGTGGATCGTGCGGATGTCCTCCTTGGAGTATCCGGCGCGCTCCAGGGCGACCTTGTTGAAGCTGCGGACGCCGCCGTTGCGGCCGTCGCCGATCATGAAGGGCGGCAGGTCCATGGAAATGGCGGAACCGCCGGAGATCATGGCGTAGCGTCCCACGCGGACGAACTGGTGGATGCAGACGTTGCCGGAGATGAATGCGCGGTCGCCGATCTGGACGTAGCCCGCGGCAAGCGCGCCGAGCGCCATGATGACGTGGTCTCCGATCACGGTGTTGTGCGCCATGTGGGCGTTGCCCATGAAGAAGCCGTGGCTTCCGACGACCGTCTCCGTGCCGGGATGCGCGCCGCGGTGAATGGACACGCCCTCGCGGATGATGTTGTCGTCGCCGATCCGGGTGAAGGAATCACCCTGGGACGGGTCGTAGCTGATGTCGTTGGGCGCGCCGCCGAGCGAGGCGAACGGGAAAATGGTGTTGCCCGCGCCGATGGTGGTGTTCGAGTAGATGTGGCACTGCGCGATCAGGCGGGTATTCTCGCCGATCTTCACGTGGTCTTCGATGATGCAGTACGGGCCGACGAAAACGGAGTCGGCAAGCTCGACGTCGTTTCCGATGATGGCGGTCTGGTGGATCTGCGCCATGTCAGGTCATCCGGTTGGAAATTGAACTCGGATTATTTCTTCTTGGCGGCCTTGATCGCCTCTTTGACGCGGAGTTTGACGCGCTTGAGGTACTGTTTGCGGCGGGCCTGTTTCTCGTGCTTGTTATACTGTCTTCCCATTGTGGTTCTCCATGATTGTTGGATTTGGTTCGCGTACAAAAATATATCCATAAAAGATAGCACAAATTCCGGCATTTTCAAACGCGATTCCGAAAAAACACGCCAAAAACACGTTTTTTCCGCTTCCGCTCTTGAATTCCGCACCGTCAGGTTCTATCTTATTTGCTCTCCGAACTCAAATTCAACCGACAAGGACCGTACGATATGACCGAACCGGATTTTTCGAACGTCGAAACGGCAGGATGCCCCGCGGGCGCCGCGGGCCGCGACATGATCCTCCGCATGAACCGCGAACACGGCCCGCTTCGGGCGTGGGGTTTCGCGCATATCCCCGTCGGCCGGTCCGTGCTGGACGTGGGGTGCGGCGCGGGTGCGGCGCTGCGCGAACTGGCGGAGCGATGCCCGGAGGCCGTGCTGACCGGATGCGATATCTCCCCCCTCGCGGTCGAGACGGCGACGGCGCTGAACGAAGCGCTGGTAAAGTCCGGGCGGATGCGGTTTCTCCTGTGCGGCGTGCCGGACCTGCCGTTCGGGGATGGTGAATTTGACACGGTGTTTTCGGTCGAGAGCCTGTATTTCTGGCCGGACCAGATCGCCGGATTGAAGGAGATTCGGCGCGTGCTCGCGCCGGGCGGGTGGTTCATGACCGCGCTGGAGATGGTCGGCGGCATGATGAACGAACGCCAGCGTGCGATCGTGGAGCATCTGAAGATGCGCTGCCCAGACTTGGACGAGCTGCGCGGACTGATGACCGAGGCGGGATTTGCCGACGTGACGGTCGAGCTCGAGCCGGAACACCGCTGGCTGTGCGCCGCCGGGCGCAAGTAGAGGTCGTTCAGCAGTCCAGCAGGATGAGGCGGTACACGCAGACGACCGCCGCGAACACGACCGGGCCGAGCGGGAAGCACAGGCTCACGGCGAACAGCGCCAGCGAAGCCGCCACGCCGATCACGTATGCAAGCGGGATCGCCGGGCCGGGCTGGACCGGCTCCTTCATGCGGGCGCGCAGCGGCCAGACCGCGAAGAACACGGCGAAGAAAGCGTTCGCGCTGAGGACCCTCGGATCGGAAAAATCCCGGAAGAACGCGAGTCCGAACAGAACTGCCGCCAGCAGATACATGAGGAAGCGCCCGAAGGGGTTCTCCACGACGGCCTTGATCCATTTCTCGCTCCATTTCCAGTCTTCGTCATACCAGAGCAATACCATGATGACAAGGTACAGCAGCAGCGATATGCCGTCGATCCTGATCTTTTCATGGAGGAACAGCATGAACAGCGAGAGCACGCCCGTGAGGTAGAACATGTCTTCGAACGCGCGGAACGCCTGCTTATGGACGGGCTTCCACGAGATGAAGTAGCGCAGGAACGGGTAGACGGCGAGGAGGATCCCCAGGATCCAGGCGCAGATCGTCTGAACGGGGAAGCCGTCCGGCAGGAACCGTTTTACTTGTGCCCCGTACTTCGCGCGGGCGAAGACGGCACGGAACGATGTGAAGACGCCGGGGATCGCGATATCGTGGGCGGTTTCCAGCAGCCCGGCGGGGATCGAGTCGGAGTAATCCTCCTCCAGCACCAGCCCGATGGCGTTGTCCGGGATGCTTCCGCCGTCGTAGTATCCGGCGAGTTCCGCCGTGGCGCTCAGTTTGTCCAGCTCGAAGACCGGTTCGGCGTTCAGGCCGGATGCGAGGATCACGCGGTCCCCGAAGCAGAACGCGCCCGCGTTGCCGAACGAACGGCGCAGGAACGCGAGGATGCAGGCGGAAACCTCAGGCTGATCCGGCGGCAGGACGACCGCGAAGACCCCGCCGGAGTTCATGGCGTCCTCTTTCATCATGTTGAAGAACGAGGAGGACCAGAGCAGGGATTTCCGGGAGAAGAGACGGTCCGGGAACGCGCAGTCCAGCAGAACGATGTCGAATTTGGATACAACCGCTCCGTTGTTCTTCACTGCGCGTTCCAGCGTACCGGCGTCGGGATCGGGTTTCTTCATCCTGAACGTGCGTTGAAAGCGATCATAGGAATGAATGTTCCGGAACTGGGTGAAAACATTTCCCGGGCCGCCGAGGCCGAATTCCGGGACCGATGCCGGTGCGATCACGACGAGGTCGGCATGAGGGGAATAGACTTCCGGAGAGGCTTCGTCCTCATGTTTGCCGTTTCCCTGAAAGAACCGGAATTCCGGGTGCGGGGCGTCTTTTTTCTGGTAGAATTCCGGCCAGTCGGTCAGGATCAGCACGCGCGGTGCGAGCTTACCGGAGGAGAATGCGACGGCGGCGGTTTGCAACCGGAGCCGGGCGTCCATGGCGTTGTCCGCGCCGTCACGCGGCGGCACGGCGTCCTTTCGCACGAACAGCAGTCCGCCGAACATGAATGCCAGCACAAGCGCCGTGGCGAAAAGGATCCGCCAGTGCGCCGGGACGGGTGAACGGTTTTGAGGGACAGCCATGAAACAGTCTTAAAAAAAGCGACCCGCAAAAGATTTTGCGGATCGCGGATTCGTGAGGCCTGCGCTCAGAAAAGCGGCATTTTGACGGCCGTTCCGGCGGGGATCTTCTGTCCGGACTTGAACTCGGGGTTCAGGCGGATCAGGTCTTCGAGGTTGCGGTCGTGGATGTTCGCGACTTCTTCGAGCGTGGACTCGGAGTCGATCTGTACGGAGATGACGTCGGCGTCGTCAAGCGCGGAGACGGACGCGAGACCGGAGGAAGCGGAGCTTGCCGTTGGCTTCGTGGTGGTGGTCGCCGCGGGCGTCGAGGTTGAGGCGGACGCGGAGCCGCTCATGGAGCCGCCGATGGGTTCGACGACCCCGCCCGTGCCTTCGCCGCCCTTCGTCGTCGTGGCGGGTGTGGCGGGCGTGGTGGTCGCGGTCTTCGTGCCGGAATCGGTCTTCGTCGTGGCGGACGTGGTGGCGGCGGTCTTCGTGCCGGAATCGGTCTTCGTGGTGGTCGCGGTCTTCGTGCCGGAATCCGTCTTCGTGGTGGTCGTGGCGGTCTTCGTGGTGGAAGCGGCCTTGGCGCCGGCGGCCGGGATGACAAGCGTCTGGCCGACGCGGAGCGTGGCCTTCGGATCGATCTTGTTCGCCGCGACGAGGTCGGCGAGCTTCACGTGGTGGCGGTACGCGATCATGCTGAGGTTGTCGCCGCTCTTCACGACGTAGAGGGTTTCCCCGTCTTTCGTGACGGGCTGCGCCTTTGTGGCTGTGGCGGGCTTCGTCGTGGTCGCGGTGGAGGTGGTCGCGGGTTTTGTTTCCTGCTTCTTCTCCTGTTTCTTCTCGACGGGCTTGCCGACGGCGTTCTTGGCGTCCGGCGGGATCATGAGGACCTGGCCGACCTTGAGCGGAGCCTTTTCGTCGATGCCGTTGATTTCGGCGAGGCGGGCCACGGAAACGCCGTAGACCATGCCGATGCCCCACAGGGTGTCGCCCTTCACTACCTTGTATTCCACGGAGCCTTCGGGGGCGTTGCTTTTCGCGGTCTGCTGCTGATCCTGTTCGACGGGCTGGAGTTCGGTTGTGCCGCCCTGCTGTGCGGAGGCGTCGCCGCCCTGCTGGCCTGCCTGCGGTTTGTCTTCGACCGGGCCGACCGGGACTTCGTCGTCGATGAAGATGACCTCGGTGTCGGTGATTTCTTCGCCGTTGGAGATGACGGTGTGGGTTTTCGTGGTGGTCTCACCCGTGTAGGGCTCTTCGACGAACGTGCCGCCGGGGACGCGGATGGGCTTGTCGGCGCAGGCTGTGAGGAGAATTGTGGCGACCGCGGCGGACGCGGGGATGACGATGCGTAACTTGGCATTCATGACGGGTGAAACCTCCGGAAAAAGTTATTTGAATTTCAAAATACGTAGTAGCGGTTGATGTCCCGAAAAAGAACATCACCATATATTGTAAGGCAAAAAGCCGATAT
The DNA here is from genome assembly GCA_902778895.1 of uncultured bacterium. Lineage (GTDB taxonomy): Bacteria > Verrucomicrobiota > Lentisphaeria > Victivallales > UBA1829 > UBA1732. Next base: position 205,852 of record CACYZF010000010.1, on the reverse strand, counting down.
TTCAAATGAAGTCCGGCCTTTTTTTTGACTTTTTTTGAGTTTTTTTCCGCAAAGGGGGCGCGGACGGGGAAAAAGGGGCGGATTTACGCCTTTTTCGCGGCTTTTTTGCCCGTCGGAATCCCGTTTGCATACGCGATCAGCGTGGACGGTTTCACGCCCTTCAGGTCGCGTTTTATGCGGCGGTTTGTTTCCGCCCGCGTGAGCTTGTCGAGCTGTTCGCGGCGTGTCCATGGCTGAAGCGCGTCCCCGGTCAGGAACTGTTCGAGCGCGGACTGTTTCGCGAGAGATCCGGACGGCGCGGCGTCGAACGCGTATTTCTGTGCCGCGAGGGCGCTGTCGAACTCATCTTTGTCAAGCCCGGACGAGGCGAGGCGGCGGAATTCGTCGAGGAGCAACCCGCGCACTTCCCGCGCGTTTTCGTCCGCGGTCGAGGCGGCGAACGCCGACACTCCGGCGCCGAATCCGTACATGCGCACGAATCCGGTCCAGTACGCGAGGCCATTTTCGCCGCGCACCTTCTTGAAAAGCTTCGCCGACATGCCGTTCTCGGCGTTCAGCACCAGGTCCCAGGCGGGATCGGCGGTCTCCACGCCGCACGAACGGAATCCGCAGGTCACGACCGCCTGCTTGCGCTGTTCCAGCGCGAATTCGAGTTCGGCGGGCTTGTTCATCGCGGGCGGCGCGGGGCGTTTCGGTGCGAACGCGGTCCAGCGTCCGGCGGAGAAGATCTCCTGTGCGGCTTCGCGGGCCTGTTTCTGTGTGATCGCACCGGAAAACGCCAGACACGCGGACGGCGCGGCGAGCACACGTTTGAGGTAGAAATCCTTCAGCTTCGAGGCCGATGCTTTTTTGAGCGCGGCGAGCGAGGCTTCCGGGCTGCGTCCGTAGGGATGCGCCGCGCCGAAAAGGTGTTCCTTCAGGCGCGCGAACGCGACCGTGTCGGGCTGGAGCAGCGAGCTCTCGATCTCGCGGATCAAGTTCACTTTTTCGCGTTCGACGGCATCGGCGGGGAACTTCGGATCGCCTGCGAGGAGCGCGGCGATTCTGACGGCTCGGCGGAAGCTCCTGAGCGGGAATTGAAGCGAGAGGAACATGGAATTGTTGCCCGCGGTGCAGTCGGCTTCAATGGCATAGTCGGCGAGATATTCGTTCAGCTTCACCTCATCATATGCCCCCGCGCCGCAGAAAAGCGTCTCGGAAACGAGGCGCGAGAAGAGGCTTTCCGGGGCGGACTCGAACGCCGCCGCGCAGGGCAGCACGAGCGTGATCTCCGCCATCGTCCGCGAACGGTCCTCCAGGAGCAGTACGGTCTGGCCGGATTTCGCGGTCTCGACGACCGGACGGGGCAGGGCGGGCGCGGCCTTCTTCTTGGCGGCCTTCTTTGCCTCATCCGCGGGGGCCATGCGGACGCAGGTGACGTCGTCGGGCGAGAGCATCGCGCCGAGGATTTCCATCACGTCGTCCGGCGTGACGGCGTCGAGGTCGCGCAGCATAGACTGGAGGTCGCAGCTGCCGTTGATGCGGACCGCGCCGGAGAGCAGCGCGGCGAACCCGGACGGGGTTTCGAATCGGCTGAGGATCTCGCATTCGACGGCGGCGCGGGCGCGTTCGATCTCGCGTTTCGTGACGGGATGCTTTTTGAAATCGTTGAGCACGTCGAGGAACCCCGCCTGCATCGCGTCGAGCTTCGCGGGATCGCCCTCGAACGCCGTGAAGAAGAATCCCTGACCGTCCTGGAACATCAGATAATCCGCCCACGAGCTCGAAATCAGCTCATTTTCGATATGCATGGCGCGGTAGACGCGCCCGGAGTCGTCGTCGAGCAGGAACGCCAGTACGCGCAGCGCTGCGTTTGCGCGCGCGTCGAGGTCGTGCAGCTGCCAGCCGAACGCCAGATACGCCAGTGAGTCCTTCCATGTCAGTTCGGCCGTGTGGCGGCCGGAACGCCTGAACGGGCGCGCGGGGACGGTGTCGTCGAAGGAATCGGTCTGCCAGTCTTCGAGCTTCGCGCGGAGTTCCGCGAGCACGGCGTCCGCGTCGAACCGCCCGGCGATGAAGAACGTCATGCGTTCGGGCGTGTAGCGTCTGCGGTGGTACGCCGCCATCTGCTCGCGCGTGACGGACTTGAGCATATGGTCGTAGCCGATGATCGGCACGCGGTACGGACTGCCGCGGAAGAGTTCGCCGAGCATGTTCTCGTAGACGGCGAGGCGGGGATTGTCCAGGCGCATGCGGCTTTCGTTCAGGATCACGTCCTTCTCGCGGGCGAATTCGTCCTCGGGGAAGAGCGGTTCGCGCATCATGGACGCGAGCATGCGGACGCCCTCGACGGCGTTCGCGGCGGGGAGGTTGATGTAGTAGAAGGTCTGGTCCTGGCTGGTGAACGCGTTCAGGTTTCCGCCGAGGGCGTTCACGCGGTCGGCGATCTCCGAGCCGCCAGGATAGCTTTTCGTGCCGTTGAACATCATGTGCTCGAGGAAATGCGACAGGCCGCTGCCGAGGTCGGCGTCCTCGAACGCGCTGCCGGTGTTCACGCAGACGTTGCAGCTGACCGTGCGGACGCCGGGCATGGGGCAGAGGAAAACGCGGATGCCGTTGGCGAGGCGGTGTTCGCGGACGAGGTCGAGCAGGGGCAGGGCGGTTTCAGGCATGGAAAGATCTCCCGTTTCCGGGGAGGGCGGCCGCGCGGATCAGACGTCGATGACCGGAAGCGGGCCGGGATCGGACGCCGGCGCGGGACGGCTGCCGAAGCTGCGGCGCACGATCTCCTGTGTGACGTAGATCAGGTCGGGCACGCAGTCGAAGTCCTCGATGCGGTCGTTCGGGCCGGCGGAGAGCACGCCTTCCTCGATGAGGTTGTAAACGATGTTGCCGGCGTCGCGTCCGCTGAGGAGGTTCCAGTAGCGGAGCATGTCCGGCGCAAGAAACATGTAGGTGCTGACCGCGTATTCGAGCATGCCCTGAATGAGCTGGGCGCCGCTCACATGGCGCGTGCCGAGCGGACGTCCCTGCTTGGAGAGCTTGTTCACGGTGTAGGAGACGGCGTTGTTCATGAAGATGTAGGCATGGGCGTCGTACCGGGAATCCTTTTCCAGGATCCGGAGGAGCGAGTCTTTCCATTCGATGTCTTCCATGTCGGCCTCCCGCGGTCGGAATACTTTGCGAGTTCGAGCTTGTCGAATCCGGAGCGCGCCGGACGGTCAGCGGTAGCGGACGTTCTGCTGGATGCGGGGCATCTTCGGTTCCTCCAGCATGAGGGCATACCAGGCTTCGGCGAGCGGGGCGTTGGAGAACTGCTTGACCTTGCCGTTCAGCAGGAATTCGCGGTTCTTCTCCAGCACCTCGTTCGAGGTCTGCTTGCGGGCGTCGGTGAGCGCGGCGATGGCGTCCTCCACGCGGTCCTGCTTCACGAGCATCCACGAATACGCGGCGTACGGGATGACGGCGTTGTCGCCCTTGAACCGGTGCACGCGGGTCTTGAAGAACTTGTCGAGCTTCGGATCGTTGTTTCTGTACATGCGGACGAGCTTGATCGTCACGCTCTGAGGATCGAGGAACATGCACTTCGGGAGCAGCGCGTCGACCTCGTCGAACTTCTTCTGCTGGAACAGGAACGCCATCTTCATGGTGTTGACCTGGCGCTTCATGAGGAAACTCCACTTGAACAGCGGTTTGTACAGGTCGAGCGCCTCGATCATACGGTCGAGCCCGGCCTGCTGTTCGCGCTCCAGGATCTGCATCATCTGTTTCGGGCTGCCCGTGGGACGGTGCATCATGCGGTTCTGCATGCCCTGGATCTTCTGCTGGATCTCCAGCATCAGCGCCTGGAGTTTCTCGTTGATCTTCTTCGACTGCACGCGCAGAAGCAGCGAGATGATGATGTGGACGATGAGGAAGACCGCGATCATCATGACGACGACGGCGGAAGTCGGCAGGCCGCGGTAGGATACGGCGCCGACGAGCAGAGAAGTGATCAGGGAGATCAGAAGTGTCAGCATAGTGAATACCTTTCAGGTGGAAAAATTCATATCAAACAAATAAAATACACCGTATTCGGGAAAAAGGCAACCCCGGAACCGGAAAAAGAGGGCTTCCAAACCATATTTTTTCAAAAGAAAGAACGTCCGGACGCGAAGACGCGGCGCTTTCCTGCCGAAGGGATTGCAATTTGACGTTTCGGCTGTATATTTTTATGAAAAAGCTATCTGTCCGAACCGAACCCCGATCATAAACTGTCGTCCTTCTCCTGAAACGAAGACCATGACCCGTGAAGAACTCACAGCATTCGTCCCGATGACCCGTGCGGAAATGGAGGCGCGCGGCTGGGATGCCATCGACATCCTGATCGTGACCGGCGACGCGTACGTGGACCATCCGACGTTCGGTCCGCCGCTCATCGCGCGCGTGCTGCTGGATGCCGGATACCGCGTGGGGATCGTGGCGCAGCCGGACTGGAAGGATCCCGAGAGCGTGAAGACGTTCGGGCGGCCTCTGCTCGGGTGCGGCGTGGCGAGCGGCAATATGGACTCCATGGTGAAGCTCTACACGGCGGGCCGCCGCCTGCGCCACGAGGATATGTATTCGCCGGGCGGGAAGACGGGGCTGTGTCCGCCGCACGCGTCGGTGGTCTACAGCCAGCTTGTCCGGCAGGCGTTCCCGGGGCTGCCCGTGATCCTGGGCGGCGTCGAGGCGAGCCTGCGGCGCGTGGCGCATTACGACTACTGGCAGGACAAGATGCGTCCCTCCGTGCTGGTGGACGCGAAAGCCGATCTGTTGTGTTACGGCATGGGCGAGCTCACCATGCTTGAGGTATTCGAACGCATCAAAAACAATCAGCCGCTCGACGGCATCCGCGGCACGTGCCGTTACCTCGGCGGACGCGAGAGCGAAGCCTTCACGCCGGACGATTCGTGCGTCGTGCTGCCGTCCTGCGAGGAGGTCGCCGCCGAAAAGGATGCCATCATGCGCCAGACGAAGACCGTCGAGGCGGAGATGAACCCGTGGAACGGTCGTCGCCTGGTCCAGCGGACGCGCGGCCGCATCCTGCTGGTCGAGCCGCCGCGCCCGCCGATGACCACCGCCGAATTCGACCATGTCTGCGAACTGCCGTTCACCGGCCTGCCGCACTGGAGCTACCAGGAGCGCATCCCGGCGTGGGACGTGATCCGCGACTCCGTGCCCGTGGTGCGCGGCTGCCCCGGCGGATGCGCGTTCTGCGGGCTCGTGTCGCATCAGAACCACCACCTCGTTTCGAGGTCGCCGGAAAGCATCGTCCGCGGCATCGAAAAGCTCGCGAAACAGCCGTATTTCCACGGCACGATCAGCGACATCGGCGGCGCGGCGGGCAACATCTACGGACACGGGCCGTTCGACCCGGAAAAATGCAAAAAGTGCCGCCGCATCTCGTGCCTCTTCCCCTCGATCTGCCCGAACTATCACGCGGACGAGAAGCCGCTCATGGACCTGCTCGACCGCATCAAGCGCATCCCCGGCGTGAAGCACGTTTTCATCAACTCCGGCATCCGCCTCGACCTCGCGCTGATCCAGCCACGCCTGACCGAAAAGATCATACGCGACCACGTGGGCGGCCAGCTCAGCGTCGCGCCGGAACACCTCGACGGCGAGGTGTTGCGCCTGATGCGGAAGGGACAGGCGGGCGTGTTCGACAAGTTCAAGGATATTTTCGACCGCGTGAACGCCGCGACCGGGAAGAAGCAGTTCATGATCCCGTACTTCATCTCGAACTTCCCCGGCTGCACGGAGCGCCACATGCGCGTGGTCGATTCCTACCTCGCGAAATACCACTGGAGCCCGAAGCAGGTGCAGGACTTCATCCCGCTTGCCATGACCATGGGCTGCGCCATGTACTGCGCCGAGACCACGCCCGACGGACAGCCGATCCAGGTCAACAAGGGCCTCGCCGAACGCCGCGGACAGCGCGATATGCTCCGGCGCGACCGCGACGCCGGACCCTCACACTGCGGCAGTAATAACGAAGGAAAACGCCCGCGAAACGACCGGAAAAACGGGTGGGAGAAACGCGGCGGACAGCATGGCGGGCAGAGAGGCAGCAGTAAGCCCCGCCGGAAGTGAGTTCAGTTTTCGTTTGAACACGAAAAAACCGGAAGCATCCCGAACGGGACGCTCCCGGCGTGTCTTTTGATGGAGGGATGCTTATTTCGGCATCTTTTTGGCGCGGTAGGGTGCGATCACGTACTCCAGCGTGAAGTTCGGATTGTCGACCTTGTACTGCCTGAGCGGTTCCGGGCCGCAGCTGGCGCCGCCGAGGCCGGACACGACCGAATCCAGGTGCAGCACGGTTTTTTCGCCGGGCTCGGGCAGACGGTCCCGCGTGTAGGACGCGGCGATCTCGCCCTCGGTCCACGGGGAAACGGAGAATTCCATGCCGGGGAGTTCTTCGACGAAGTCGTGTTTATTGCTGAGCAGGGTGAACGAGACGGCGGGGAGGTCCTTGTCGTCGCCGTACAGGATCACGTTCTTCGTGCCGATGCGGTTGCCGTAGCTCTGGGACTTCACATAGGGCTCGATCATGCCGAGCACGGTGGTGTCGAAGCGGTCGAACCAGGCGGCGTGACGGCGGTCGCGGTAGTTCTCGTGCGGACCGTAGCCGAGGTAGGAGACGCGGCTGTATGCGCCGTCGAGGACGAACGAGAAGCCGTTGCGGTAGAGGTTGAACGGCATTTGCTGGGCATTGCCGACCATTGCCCTGACGGTGATCGCGCCGTCGCGCGCGATGTCCCAGGTCGTGCTGACTGCGGCTGTGACAGAGGGTTTTCCGATTGCCAGGAAGCTCTTATGCGTAGTGACCCTGACGCCGCCGTCTTCGGTCCGTTCCCAGGAAAGCCTCACCTCCGCCGAGGCCCGGTTCGACTGTTCCGGGATGACTTCGGCGGTCAGGCTCTTGCCCGGCTCCTTGTCGAAGATCCACTTGTCGTTGTCGACCGGGGCGCGGTAGACTTCCGGCTGCGGTCCGGCCTTCAGGATCTCTTTGCCGTCGTAGGCGAGCGAAACGAGGTTGCCTTGCTCGAATCTTGCCTCAAAGCCGTCGCCCTTCACGGTGATCGCTTTTTCTTCGTCTTCGGTCACGGTCAGATCGGCGGGGGTCTTGGCTTTCTTCACGGGCATGACGGGCTCATACGCGGCGCCGTCCACGGAATACGTCGCGACGGCCGCATCCACGAACTCGTCGAGCTTGCCCGCGTCCAGCAGGTCGATCACGTCGGGATCACGCAGGAAATTGAACTGGGTGAGCAACCGCGCAGTGCCGAACTTGATCGGGGCGTCGAAGACGAGCAGGAGCATGGCCGGGGCCTCGTCTTTCCCGGCGACCTGCGGCGGATAGGCGCAGTTCATGACGACGGATTCGCCGGGCTCAAGCGTCGGGATTGGATGCGCGCTCCAGATGCGTTCGCCGTCGAAGTCGGAGCGGAGACCGCCAGTGTAGAGGACCACGAGCGTATGTTTCGCGAGGTTCTTGTGGAAATACTTGTTGGTGAGCTGGACGGTGAAATAGTTCGCATCCTTCGGCGCGGGGGTGTCCGCCTCGAATCCGACGTACTGGTACACGCGTTTCACTTCGCGGAGCTTCGCGCTCTTCGTGCGGTCGGCGAAGATTACGCCGTTGTCGCAGAAATTGCCGTCGCCGGGGTTGTCGCCGAACATGCCTCCGAATGCGAGCGCGGACCCGGTGAACGGGGCGGCCTTGTACTTGCCGTCCTCCTGACGCTCCGCGCGCATATCCTGGTCGACCCAGTCCCAGATGCAGCCGCCGATGAGGTTCGGGTACTTCTCGTACAGGTTGACATATTCCTTGAAGTTGCCGAGGGCGTTGCCCATGCTGTGGGCGAACTCGCAGACGAAGAACGGACCGGTCTTTGCGCGGGTCTTTTCCGGCGCGGCCCAGTTCCAGTTCGCGTGCTCCTGGTCACTCCCGATCTTCTCCACGCTATCGACCGAGGGATACATGGTGCTGCCCATGTCGGTGAGACCGGGACGGTATCCGAGCTCGCAGGCGTGGATGAGGCGGGTTTCGTCTATCTTCTGCACGGCTTTCGATGCGGCGACGAGGTTGGCGCACTCGCCCCAGCCGTTTTCGTTGCCGAGGCTCCAGATGATGATCGCCGGGTTGTTCTTGAGGCGGAGCACGTTGTTCAGATTGCGTTCGATATATGCCTGTGTCCACTTCGGGTCTTCGGTGAGGACCTGATGCGCGTGGCACTCGATGTTCGCTTCGGCGACCACGTACAGGCCATATTTCGCGCAGAGCTCGTACCAGTAGGGATCGTTCGGGTAGTGCGAGGTGCGGACGGTGTTGATGTTGTTTTCCTTCATGAGTTTGACATCCTGCTCCATGACCTCGTGCGTGAGGGCACGGCCGAGGTCGGGATGCGTCTCGTGGCGGTTCACGCCCTTCAGAATGACTTCGCGTCCGTTCACCAGCAGTTGGTCCTCCGGGCCGATCTCGACGGTGCGGAATCCGATGTTCATGCTCAGGTCCTGCTTGTGGCGGTGGACGTCGCTTTCGATCCCGAGGTCAAGCCGGTACAGGTTCGGCGTTTCCGCGGTCCATGCCATCACGTCCGGAAACCGGATGCCGTTCAGAGAGACGACCTTTTCCTCGCCGGGATCAAGGCGGAAGGGCAGGGAGAAACTGTAGGCGAGTTCGCCGTCAGGGCCGTACAGGAGCCCGTACAGACGGCGGTCGTCGTCGATCTTACCGTAGTTTTTGAGCGTGATCTCGCCGTCGAGCACGCCCGTCGTGTAGTCGGACTTGTCGAGCAGCGGACGGAGGAAGATGTCGCGGATGGCGACGTCCGGCGTGCGGAACAGCACCACGTCTCGGAAGATGCCGGAGAAGCGGAAGAAATCCTGATCCTCCAGGTAGGAGCCGTCGCAGTACTTGTACACCTCGACCGCGATCAGGTTCTTCCCGGGGTGCAGATATTTCGTGAGGTTGAACTCGTCCGGGCTGAACGAATCCTCGGCATAGCCGACCTTCTCGCCGTTCACGTACAGGTAGAACGCCGACGCCACGCCGTTCAGACGCACGAAGACCTGGCTTTCATGGAGCCATTTTTCCGGCAGCTCGAATTCGCGCACGTAAGAGCCGACCGGGTTGCGCTCGAGGAACGTCGTCTTTTCGCGCGCCGGCTCCTTCGTCACGAACGGCGGATCGACCTTGAACGGGTATTCCCAGCCGGAGTACAGCGGCGTGCCGTAGCCCTGGAGCTCCAGCGTGGACGGCACCGTGATCGTGTCCCATTCGGAAACGTCATAGTCCGGCTTGTAGAAATCGGCCGGGCGCGTCTCCGGCGTGAGGGAGAAACGGAACTTCCAGTCGCCGTTCAGCAGCATGGCGTCCTTCCCCTCCGGCACGATGCAGTCCGGGCGGACCGGCTCGGTGTTCACGTAGTTGATGCTCTGGTCCTCCCACTCGCGGACTTCGGCGTCGGCGGCGCGGAGGGTCTGGGCGGAAACGGCGGCGAGCAGAAGCGCTGCCGCGGCGGCGATATGGCGTCTATTCATGATCGGTACTCCGTTTGAATGCGTGAAAGGTCAGTCCATGTGGAACACGAGGCGAAGCGGGCGCGAACACGGCTCGTTGTCCGGCTTGCACTCCATGAGGTCGGCGTTGTAGTCCCACCATTTTCGGATGCAGGCTTCCTCCTTCAGCGTCTCCGTGGTCTCGCCGTCGGTCAGGCGGCGCACGGCGAAGAGCATCAGCGTCTCCGGGTCGTAGAAGATGGAGTAATCGCGGATGCCGGCGAGTGTGTGCGCTTTCAGGACTTCGGGCCAGATCTCGTCGTGACGGCGTTTGTATTCCTCAATCACGCCGGGTTTCAGCTTCATGACGAAGGCGGACTGCTCCATTGAGAGACTCCTTGTTTCGCGTCGTTGTTCTTTTCCCACGAAAAATGCATATTGAATTAAAGATAGCCTGTTTGCTGAAAAAGTCAAATCGAAAGCGGACGAAAACGCGGAAAATGAGGGAATGCGTGTGTGCGCGGGAAGGACTACGGCTTTTCTTCTTCGGTCCGGCACGCGTCACATGCTGAATCCACGGAGGAACACCCCGCCTGAAATGCCGCGGAATGCGTTTTTTTCGGCGAAAAAACGTTTTTTTCGGCGTTCGGGCTTGCTTTTTTCGCGTTTCCGCTGTATAATACCAGTAAAGACACGCGCGTTTTTTTTGCGCCGCGCCCGTGCGGCCGTGCGTGTTCGTCCCCCCTGAAAACGATTAACCTCAAGCCAAAGAAAGACCGATACCATGAACATCAAGCTTGCTTTCAAATCGGCAGCCGTCTCCCTGGCTCTCGCGATTGCTTCGATACCCGCGTTCTGCGTGGAACCCGTTACCACCTATGTGCCGTCGGACGTCGCGGGCGCGCTGTACCTGAATATCGAGACCCTGTTCGCCTCGCCTGCGTTCGGCTCCATCCTGAAAGCCTTCGACGTCGACGTGAATGAGATGCTCAAATCCGCCGGGATCGAGGCGGACGACATGAAAGCGCAGTTCGTCGTTTTCGTCACCGCGGACCACCGCGCCGGACTGATCGCCAACACGAACGGCAAGTCCGATGAGTTCAAGTCAATTGTGACGGAGAACGAGCATTACACTGCCGCGAAAGTCGAATTCGACGGCGCGGAAGTCTACGAGATCAAGGACGAGGAGAATTCCTCTCACTTCTTCCTGATGATCGTTTCCAAGGACCATGTCCAGGCCGTCCTCACCGATGACATGGACGCGAAACCGGCGCTCCTCCCCGAAGTCGAGGCCCCGTCCGCGCTGGTGCGCTCCCTGAAGGCCGAGGACTCCATTTTCGCGCTCGCCATCGACCGCGAGGGCTTCCTGAAATTCCTTGCCGGCGGGGCTGGCCCGGAGGGGCTGGACGACCAGCTTGAACAGATCAAGGGGCTTCTGTCCCAGTCGGAAGAAATGAAGAGCTTCATCTTCCGCATCGCGTCCGGCGCGGACAACTCCATCGACCTCTTCCTGACCGCCCGGTTCAACGACGCCAAGGCGCGCGGTGAGTTCGTGGACCAGTTCGAAGCGGTGAAGCTGCTGCTGACCCCGACGGAAGGCGAAGAGGAGAACGCGAACGAAGCCGCCAAGATCTTCGAAAAACTGAATGTCGAGACCAAGGGCAACGACGCCGTGATCACCTTCAATATCTCCGAAGACTCCATCCTCGAAGCCATCCAGGCCGGAATGGCCGCCGCGGAGGGCGCGCTGGAAGGCGGCGAAGCCGGAGAAAAGGCTGGCGAAAAAGCGGAGGACGAGGAGGATGTCCCGCCCGATTTCGAGGCAATGGTCCCGCTTGAGGAAACGCCCGATCCGGACGAGGAAGGCATTGACGACGAGGAACGCGAGAAGCGCGTCCAGATGCGCGAAGAGGCGGTGAAGAACCGCGAGGCGAAGATCGCCCAGCTCCGAGCCGAGTACGAAGCGAACGCCGCCGCCCGTGCGGAAGCGAAACGCGTCGCCAAGCTCAACAAGGAGATGTTCGGATACCTGAAGGAAAAGGACTGGGAAAACGCGTTCCGGATGATCGAGGAAGGCGCCGACGTCAACGGCAAGGACGAGAAGGGCCGCACGCCCGCGTTCTACTGCGTCGAAAACGGCAATTTCACCATCCTGAGCAACCTCGACAGCGCCGGGAAGAGCAAGGTCGACCCGAACGCCGTGGATAATTCCGGCATGTCGCTGCTCCACTGCGCCGTCCTGAAGAAACAGGAATCGATCGTCACCTACCTGCTGAAGGTCCGTGCCTGCACCGCGCGCACCCAGATCGAAAAGTCCGGCGCGACCCCGCTGTACGACGCCGCACGCATGGGCACGTATGAAATGGTGAAGAGCCTTGTGACATACGGCGCGGATCCGACCGTCGCTACGAAAGCCGGGCTCACCCCGCTGCATCAGGCCGCCGCCCGCGGCAACCTCGATATGGTGAAGGACCTGGTCCAGGCCGGCGCGGACGTGAACGCTATCGCCGAGAACGGCCGCACGCCGATCTTCTACGCCGCCGAACGCGGCAAGGCTTCCACCGTGAATTTCCTGCTTGAAAAGAAGGCGGAGATCAACCTCGCCGATAAGGGCGGCATCACCCCGCTCCATTGCGCAGCCTTCAGCGGAAACGTCGCGCTCGTGAAATTCCTCGTGAGCAAGAAAGCCAACTTCGCCGCCACCGCGAACGACGGCACCACCGTCCTCATCGCCGGAGCGAAATACCCCGAGATCGTGAAGTTCCTCGCCGACAAGATGCCGAACGTGAACGGCGTCGACAAGGACGGCAACAGCGTGCTGCATCTCTGCGCCGCGACCGCCGACGACGAGACCGTGCGCAAACTCCTGTACTACAGCGTCAAGGAAGACCTCCCGAACAAGGCGGGCGAGACCCCGGTCCTGCTTGCCGCGCGCGCCGGAAACGTTGACATGGTCAAGCGTCTGCTCGCCATGAACGTGAAGGTCACGCAGAAAATCGTGGACGCCGCCGCGAACGACGAGATCAAGGCGCTCCTCTCCGCCAAGCTCAAAAAATAAGGAGGCGGAGCCTCCACTTGGGTAGTGCCCGGCTCCGCTCGGGCACGGAAGACAAGTCAAAAAAAATAGATCGGGCTGTCCGAGGAGAATCGGGCAGCCCGTTTTGCATTAAGGGGGAAAAGAGCTTATGCCGTTCGCGTCAGTGTTCGGGAGCGTCTTTTTTGACGCTGTAATTGAAGAACGGGAACACGGGGAGGAATCCGTTTTTGTTGTAGTTCAGCAGACCGATTTGGAATGGGCTTCCCTCCGATGTGGTGTTGAACAGCCCGATCTGAACCGGATTTCCGTCCGAGGTATGATTGACCGCCCCAACCTGAACCCCCTCCTTCAATTGGAGATTCAGGACGCCTAAATTCAGGCATCCCCGGATGAGCTTCCAATGATTACTCTTGAGTGCTATACTCGGATCGTATAAATTGTACGTGAGCGCCCCGATCTGCGCGCCATGAACGGCGGAGCTCAGGAATCCTCCGATCTGGCAGCCGGTTATTTCGTATTTCCCGAGCCCAAATGACAGATCCAGTCCGACCAGCTGAAGTCCGGCTCCCTCCTTGGATATGCCAAGTCTGCAAGCGCAGATGTCAACTCCTTTAAAATATTTTTCTCCACCAAGCGCTTCGACGGAAAACCCGTTCGTGTCGCTCATGAAATCGATCGCATGGATGGAAATGCCGTTCTGCGTGCCGTACCCCTTGTGATAGACATACGGCTGATTGAGGGCGCCGACTGCAATCCCGTAAAAATCCGTTCGCTCCGCGCGGCCGGATCGCGGCCAATCGGGATCCAAATACGGCTCCGTAAAACCGTTTACCAAACCGCACGTCAGACCGTAGTTTTTACCAGCGAAGTAGTTTGCCAACTGAACGAAAAGTCCATACGAATCTATATTCTCGGATCCAACCCCGATTGCAAGGCCGTAAGTGGTAATCTCATCTTCTAACCATGGCAGCAAAGCCGGCTCAATGCTGATCGGGGAGATCGGCACGTTTACCCATTCCCCGTCGGAATTGTACACGTCATGCCTGCACCCGGTGAGCGCCGCGACGGTCAGCAGTCCCGCGACGGCCGCGAGGAAGATGTTTCGTTTCGTGTTCGGCATGGTTTCAGGCCCTTTCCGATGTTGCAGAAAAAAAAGTTCGAACGATGTTTTTTTTCCCATATTATACCACGCATGACGCGAAAATGCAAACGGAAAACTATGAGAGGCGAAATTGATTTGCTCTCAGTGCGCGGGCACCGCAGGCGGTGCTGAAGAAGTGTTCTGCTGCGCGAGAACACGTGCTCAAGCGAAGCTGAGAGCACTACTTCAGGAGGCTTTGCCTCCCGCCGAAGATGGCGGTGCCGATGCGGACGATGGTCGCGCCCTCGGCAATGGCTTCGCGGAAGTCGCCGCTCATGCCCATGGAGAGTTCGGGCAACTTGACGCCGAATTCCTGTTCGAGCGCGTCACGTTGCGCGCGGAGCGAGGCGAACACGCGGTGCAGCGTCGTTTCGTCGGACCCGAGCGGAGCCATGGTCATCAGGCCGCGGACCTGAATACCGGGGAGCGCGAGCGCGGCCTCCAGCGAGGCACGGAGGTCGTCGGCGGAACGGAATCCGGTCTTGTTCTCCTCGCCGGAATTGACCTCGAACAGGATGTTGACGGTTTTTCCGAGCGAATCCGCTGCGGCGGAGATCTTCCGTACGAGTTTTTCGGAGTCGACGGAGTGGATCCAGCTCGCGAGCGCGGCGGCCTTCGCGGCCTTGTTCGACTGGAGCGAGCCGATCAGATGCCATTCGATCGTGCCGGGCAGGGCGGGGACCTTCGAGGCGAGTTCCTGCACGCGGTTCTCGCCGAAACACGTCTGGCCGCACGCGAACGCCTCGGCGACGTCTTCGGCGGGGAAGGTCTTGGACACGGCGAGGAGACGGACGGAGCCCGCGGGGCGTCCGGCCGCGCTTTCGGCGGCGGCGATCTGCTCCCGTACGGATTCGAGATGTTCGCGGATGGTATTCATGTCAGAAATCGAACTCCATTTGATCGGACGCGGGCTTTTTCTCCGGGGCTTTTCCGGCGGCGGGAGCAGGTTCCGGTTTTGCGGCGGCTGCGGCGGAGAAGAGGTCGTCGGAATCCCCGGACGCAACCTCGAACGCGCTTTCCGGCGCGATTTTGTCGAGGTCGCGGATGACGCTGTTCAAATCCAGTTTGACGGCAAGCTCGCGGATGCGGCGGAAATCCGGCGCGGTGCGTTCGAGCATGGCGTCGGACCAGGATGCGCCCTCCGGAGGTTCGTGCAGCAGGCGGACCAGAGCCTGGTTTTTGCGGAGGTGTTCCGCGCCGTCCACGAGCTTGCGCCGGAGGTTTTCGCTGGCGACGGCGGCGGGATTCGCGAGGATGGCGTCGATGGAGCCGCATTCGGAAATGAGCTTCGCGGCGGTCTTCGGGCCGACGCCTTCGATGCCGGGGATGTTGTCGGCCGTGTCGCCGACGAGCGCGAGGTAGTCGATGATGCCGGACGGCGGCACGCCGAACTTTTCGAGCACGGCGGCTTCGTCGCGCAGTTCGAATCCGGTCCCGGTGCGGGAGGGAACGAGCATGGCGACGCGGCCGTTGACGAGCTGGGCGAGGTCCTTGTCCGCCGAGATGATGCGGATTTCGCGTTCGGAAAACGCGTTCGCGAGCGCGGAAATGAGGTCGTCCGCCTCCCACGCCTGCTGTTCGAAGAGCGGCCAGCCGAACGCCCGGATCAGGTCGCGAATGATCGGGACCTGCGCGTTCAGGTCGGGCGGCGCGGGCGGACGGTTCGCCTTGTAGTCCGGGGCGAGCTCCAGCCTGTGCGCGGGTTTCCCGAGGTCGAAGACGAACGCGCCGTCGAACGCGTCGACGGGGTAGTCGGCGTGGAGTTTGAGCAGGAACTTCGCCATCGCGAAGACCGCGTTGGTCGGCGTGCCGTCGTGGGACGTGAGCACGCGGACCGCGAAGTATCCGCGGAAGATCTGCGCGTAGGAGTCGATCAGAATGAGGGAACGCATGGGGGGAGATGCCGGAACTGGTTTGAACAGAAAAAGATTGGAGCCGGAGCGGAGACGGGAGGGGGAAGCCGCCGCGTCCGCTCCGGGATTTATGTTAAATCATTTCAGGTTCACGATGGACTTGTCATAGTCCGCGGGCGGGAAGTATCCGAGCAGGGTCATGCAGGTGCCGGTGATGGAGCTGATGCCGAGTCCGGAGTTCAGCGCGGTGTCGTATTCGCCCTGGTATTCCGGGTCGAAGAGGATCGCCGGGACCGGGTTCAGCGAATGGCTGGTCTTGCGCTTCGGGTTTCCGTTCGCGTCGAGCTTCACGGAGCCGTCCTTGGCGTGTTCGTACATGTCGTCGGCGTTGCCGTGGTCGGCGGTGACGAGCATGACGCCGCCGGCGGCCTTCACGCTGTTGTAGATGCGCTCCAGGCAGATGTCGAGCGCGCCCATGGAGGTCTGGACGGCCTGATAGACGCCGGTGTGGCCGACCATGTCGCCGTTCGGGAAGTTGAGGCGGATGAACTGGAATTCGTTGTTGTCGATGGCCTGGCAGACGCGGTCGGTGATGAGCGCGCACTGCATCCACGGGCGCTGCTCAAACGGGACGATGTCGGACGGGATCTCGATGTAGGTCTCGAGCGCCTCGTCGAACTTGCCGGTGCGGTTGCCGTTGAAGAAGTAGGTCACGTGGCCGTATTTCTGGGTCTCGCTGATGGCGAGCGACTTGATGCCGGTGGCGCAGAGGTATTCGCTGAGGGTGCGGTCGATCTCCGGCGGGTTCACGAGGAAGTGGTTCGGCACGTGCAGGTCGCCGTCGTATTCCATCATGCCGGCGTAGTACACGTTCGGGCGCGGGCCGCGGTCGAACTCGGTAAGCGTCTCGGCATCGAACGTTTTGCTGATCTCGAGGGCGCGGTCGCCGCGGAAGTTGAAGAAGACCACGGCGTCGCCGTCGACGACCGGGCCGACCGGGGTGGAGCCGTCGTCGGAGATCACGAAGGGCGGGAGGTCCTGGTCGATCGCGCCGGTCTCGGCGCGGAGGGTTTCGACGGCCTCATGGGCGGACTTGAAGTAGCGGCCCTTGCCGAGGACGTGGGTTTCCCAGCCCTTGCGGACCATGTCCCAGTTGGCGTTGTAGCGGTCCATGGTGATGACCATGCGGCCGCCGCCGGAGGCAATGCGGCAGTCCATGCCGTCCGTGTTGAACTCCTTCAGCCAGGCTTCGAAGGGGTCGATGTAGTCGAGCGCGGAGGTCTCCGGCACGTCGCGTCCGTCGAGGAGCGCGTGGATGCGGATCTTCTTCACGCCTTCCTTCTTCGCCTGTTCGAGCATGCCCTTCAGGTGGTTGAGGTGGCTGTGGACGTTGCCGTCGGAGAAGAGGCCGATGAAGTGGAGCGTGCCGCCCTTCTTCGCCTGCTCGATCAGGGCTTTCCACGTGGCGCCCTCGAACATGCGTCCGCTTTCGATGGCGGCGGAGACGAGCTTCGCGCCCTGTTCGAACACGCGGCCGCAGCCCATGGCGTTGTGCCCGACTTCGCTGTTGCCCATGTCGGCGTCGCTGGGGAGGCCGACCGCGGTGCCGTGCGCCTTCAGCGTGGTCATCGGAAGGGTGGCCATCATCTTGTGGAGGAATGGCGTGTTGGAGTCGAGGACGGCGTCGCCTTCCTTGTACTTGCCGATGCCGACGCCGTCCATGATGACGAGGACGACCGGGCCGCGGCGGGTGTGGAACGATTCATTCTTTTTCAGCGCTTCGAGCATGGGAAAACTCCTGAAGGTTGGTGCGCCGCCGTTCTTTCGCGGCGGACGCGTTCGTTTTTGGTTGAAAGAATCATAACCTATTAATATACCACGCGAGGCGGGCCGATGCAAGCGGGAAGCGGAAATATTTCGTTCCGGGGCAGCCGTGGGACGCGCCCGGACGGATGAAAAATGGCAAAAAAAAGCGAATCGCGCTTGCATTTTCCGAAAAGGCATGTATCTTAAAAGGATAAAATTCGTTTTAATCCCCGAAACAGGAATGGAATTCAATGGAAAAAGAAACTAAAACCGCGATCATGCAGAAATACGCCCGCCACGAGGGCGATGTCGGATCCCCCGAGGTTCAGATTGCCGTGCTCAGCACCAAGATCGCCGAACTCACCGACCACATGCGTTCTCACAAGAAGGACAACAGCTCCCGCTTCGGCCTCATGGCCATGGTCAACCGCCGCAAACGCCTGCTGAAGTACCTTTCCAAAGAGAACCACGAGCGCTATCTCTCCCTCGCCGCCGAACTCGGTATCCGCGGCCAGAAGTGACAGCACGCTGCTCTTTGAATCGACACACGCAAATGGTTGCGTTCCCGGGCTGAACTCGGGGATGCGGCCATTTTGTGTATTATAACCCTTAACCGAAACGTTTGCCGCGCACATCAAACCGGCTGTTTTTCAGCTGAAGCGAGGCAGACAACCAATCCAAACCCGCCGACAGGAGCCACGCTCACCTGCTCCGTGAAAACGAAGCGACCGCGAGCCCTGAAACTGAATGGATGCACCTTTCTCCGGCGGCCGGTGTGGAATTGACGTTATCAGCTCCCGACATGGACAGCGATCCAGTCCGGGTGCGGAGGCTGATACCGCGGTTCCACGCGGGCAACCAGACCGATAATCCATTCGGGGACATGCAGGCTCCTGAGGCAACAAACCACCTCAAGGAGGTACCATATGCTGGAAGAGATTTCAGTCAAAATCAACATCGGACCGGGCCGCGACCTCACGCTGGCAGCCGGTAAGCTCGCTCACCTCGCCAACGGCTCCTGCACGGTCCGTCAGGGCGACACCATCGTCTTCTCCGCCGCCTGCTCCGGCGAGGCCAAGAAAGGCCAGGACTTCTTCCCGCTGCAGGTCGACTACCGCGAGAAGTATTCCGCGGCCGGCAAGTTCCCCGGCGGCTACATCAAGCGCGAAGGCCGTCCCAGCGACAAGGAGATCCTGATCTGCCGCATGGCCGACCGCCCGATCCGCCCGCTCTTCCCCGAAGGCTTCTTCGATGAAGTCCAGGTCTGCGGACTGCTGCTCTCCGCCGACGGCGTGAACGAGGGCGACGTGCTCTCCATGCTCGGCGCGTCCACCGCGCTCGTGCTCTCCGACCTGCCGTTCCGCGGCCCGATCGGCGCCGTCCGCGTCGGCTGCATTGACGGCCAGTTCATCGCGAACCCGACGATCCAGGAAATGGAAAAGAGCACGCTCGAGCTCGTTTACGCCGGCCTGCCGGACAAGGTCATCATGATCGAGGGCGAGGCGAAGGAATGCTCCGAGGAAACGCTCGAAAAGGCCATGATCTTCGCCAACGAGATCGTGAAGAAGCAGTGCGAAGCCCAGCTCGAGCTCGCCGCCAAGGTCGGCCGTCCGAAGAAGGAGCCCACGCTCCATCTCGTCCCGGAAGACTTCAACGCCGCCATGATCGCGCTCATTTCCGACAAGATCGAGGCCGCGTGCCTCGTCCCCGGCAAGGAAGACCGTGAAAAAGGTCTCTCCGCCCTGAAGGAACTCTGCGCCGAACAGCTGAAGGAACAGTACCTCGAAGCCTACGGCGAAGAGGATTTCAACTTCTACCTCGGCATGGCGTTCGACAAGTACGTCCGCGCCACCATCCGCAAGGCCATCCTCGAGAAGGGCTACCGCCCCGACGGCCGCGGCGTGACCCAGATCCGCCCGCTCTCCGCCGAAGTCGGCGTGCTCCCCGTCGTCCACGGCAGCGCGCTCTTCCAGCGCGGCGAGACCCAGGCGCTCGTGATCGCCACCCTCGGCGGCCCGAAGGACGCCCAGGAATCCGACAGAATCTACGGCGGCACCAACGTCAAGAGATTCTACCTGCACTACAACTTCCCGAACTACAGCACGGGCGAAACCGGCCGCATCGCCGGCCCCGGCCGCCGCGAGATCGGACACGGCAACCTCGCCGAACGCTCCGTCGCGCAGGTCGTGCCGAAGGACTTCCCGTACACCGTCCGCTGCGTCTCCGAGATCATGGCGTCGAACGGCTCCACCTCCATGGCATCCGTCTGCGGCGCCACGCTCGCCCTGATGGACGCAGGCGTGCCGATCAAGTCCCCGGTCGTGGGCATCTCCTGCGGCCTCGTGACCGACGACACCGGCAAGGAACTTCTCCTCACCGACATCATCGGCGCGGAAGACCACTTCGGCGACATGGACTTCAAGGTCTGCGGCACCGAGGAAGGCATCACCGGATTCCAGCTCGACCTGAAGCTCCCCGGCATCCCGATCGCCACGCTCGCCCGCGCCATGCAGCAGAACAAGGCCGCGCGCGCCGAGATCCACAAGGTCGTCCGCGACTGCATCGCCGCGCCGCGTCCCGAGGTCAGCCCGCGCGCCCCGCAGATGGAAGTCATCCACATCAACCCGGACAAGATCGGCGCCCTCATCGGCACCGGCGGCAAGAACATCAAGGAAATCACCGAGTCCACGCAGTCGCAGGTCGACATCGCGGACGACGGCTCCGTCAGCATCCTCGCCGCGAACAAGGACGTCCTCGAAGAGGTCAAGCGCAAGATCCAGTTCTACACCGCCGAGGCCGAGATCGGCAAGATCTACCGCGGCGTCGTCAAGACCGTCAAGGACTTCGGCGCGTTCGTCGAGATCCTGCCCGGCCAGGACGGCCTGCTCCACATCTCCGAGATGGCGAACTACCGCGTCGCGAACGTTACCGACATCTGCAAGGAAGGCGACGTCGTGAGCGTGAAGGTTGTCGACATCGACCGTAGCGGCAAGATCCGTCTCAGCCGCAAGGCCGCCCTCGAAGAGCTCGACGGCAAGAAGAATTAAGCCAGATTTGTTGTGCGCGAGCGTAGCCGCGCACTATTGCAGTTGAGGGCTTGCCCTCACGGGGCCGGAACTCTGTTGAGGATTCCGGCCCCTTCATTTTTGTTCGGAAACCGATTTGACTTTTTCCTGTTCCGGTCGTAAATTATAGATAATGAATCGAAAGAATTCTTCTTAATCAGGAGAAAAACAATGTGCCAGCTCGACAGAATCCGGAGTTTGAGGAGCGAGATTTATGCGATCGCCAGAAAGCACAAGGCCGGCAAGGTCTATGTGTTCGGTTCCTGCGCCCGGATGGAGGAGACGCCCGACAGTGACGTCGATTTCATTGCCGAGTTTCAGCCGCATTCTTCCCTGTTCGACCTCGGCGGGCTGCAATACGACCTGCAAAAGCTTCTCGGATGCAAAGTCGACCTGATTCCGGAAGATTCTCTGACCGAAGACGCCTTCGCGGCCAATGTAAGGAAGGATATGGTCCTGTTATGACAAGTGACCGTGACAGGATCGAACACATGATTCAGGGCATCGCCCGCATTGAGGACGCGATGAAAGACGTTTCCAAAGAGGAATTCTTTCAATCAAGGCTTCTGCTGGATGCCATGTCCTTCAACTTCGCGATCCTCGGGGAAGCCGCCAACAGGGTTTCCGATGCGCTTTAGGCAAAACACCCGGAAATCCCCTGGGGCGACATCATCGGGATGAGAAACATCCTGATTCATGATTATGTAAGGCCCCGCCCGGAATACATGTGGGATGCTTACCGGAACGATTTGGCTCCGTTGAAACAGCATCTACAGGAAATTCTGAAAGAGCTTTGAGTATATTTGCAGAGGGGGCATGCGTAAACGAGATATCCCGCCCTCGCAGAACGGCAAAAGAAGGATGCAATACGATGAAATTCAAATCCCGTCTGCCCATGTTTCTGCTGACTGGCATGCTCCTGCTATTGTCGTTTTTCGCGTCGTCGTGCTATTGGGCCAAGTCCTTGCCCGGCGAAGCATATCAGGGTCATCACGTTTATTTGATGAAGGATTACGGCGAGGTGGAGCCTGATACTTTCTGTCCGTCGGACCGGGAGCCCATGCTGTATCTGAAGGAGATAGACGACACGTTTTTCCTGACGCAGGCGCGAGGTGCGGACGAAGGGCGTCGGCACGAACAGGAGTATTATCGGTCTTTAGTCAGGCGCGGGTATTATTCCGACGGGACATCGTCCAAAGGGGAATCTGTTTCTTACTTGCTTGCGCCGGGGACGCTGTTCCGGACTAACAGATATTTATTCTGGGAATTCGAGAACGGTGCAAGCATTTATGCCACGGTCTTGAATGGCCCTCTGGCAGGGAAGGAAGTATATGTGTGTTTCGGCGATGATTTCCGCTCTCATCTTACGCCGTTCGAATATCCCGCCGGAGAAACGCATCCTTGCTGGCAGGGGGCCGGGCGATACAGCACCGAAATGATTCTGGACCCGGACCTGGTGGAAGACCTGGGCGAGCTTTCGGATGACGAACTGAAGGAGAAAGGGCTCTTGACGGAACCGGGCACGGATGCGGCTTTGAAAGTGGCCGTGAAACCGTTCCCGGAAGGAATGGATGAGTTCGTTTTCGATGGGGTGATGGAAGCCGCGCAGAACGCCGACGTCGACGCGCAGCTTCGGCTCAGCCAATGTTATTACGAGGGTGCCGGGGTCAGAAAGAGCCGCGCCAGCGCCGAAAGATGGCTGGAGGCAGCCGTGGAGCAGACGCAGAGACGCGATCTCGAATTCCGTTTGGCATTCATGTATGCGGACTCCTGGGGACATAGAGGCATTCGTATGAAAAAAGCCGAGAAGATATTCCGGAAATACGCGGAACAGGGAGACGCGGACGCGCAGTTCTGCCTCGGTCTGTTGCTGGAATGCGGATATGGAAATGTTAAATTCAGCCTTCCGGTCGATCAGGAAAAGCTTGAGAAATGGAAAGAGTCGGTCGAATGGTATCGGAAGGCGGCTGATCAGGGGGATGCGCGTGCGATGCGGGCGCTCGGTATGGCTTATTGCGAGCCGTCGGAGACGCCATGGTTTTGGCCCACGATCGTGCGTGTCGACCGGGACATGGAGCAGGCCGCGGAATGGTTCAGGAAAGCGGCGGAGCTTGGCGATTTCGCCGCACAGCGCAATCTTGGGTATCTGTACCTTCACGGCGAAGGCGTGAAAAAGGATGCAGTCGAGGCGCGGAAGTGGCTGGAAAAGGCCGCCGCCCAGGGCGATTCCTATGCCGCCGATCTCCTGAAAGAAATGAAATAGATAGGATCTTGCGGGCTGGACGCGCTGCGTCCGAGGGGCCCGCATTCGCGGGCCTCGGTAGCCTCGCACAAGTTCGGCATCAGGTTGCTTGACCGCGAGCCGCGCCCAGCAGAGATTATCTGCTATTACTACGTTTGTCGCGTCTCGCGTTCAAGTAATCAGTCGAACTCGTGGAAACGAGTTCACCGAGGCGGCGTAGCCGCCCCCAGCAAAGCGGCAAGTTCATCTTCCTGATATGTTTGCATGCAGGGATGTTTTGCCCCGTGATTTTCCGCAGGAGTATGAACTGATGATCGGCATTCTTCATTCGTTTTGAAGATAGGTAGTCTTTAACTCGTCAATGACTTCAGTCGGGTATAGATATCCAAGAT
Organism: uncultured bacterium; assembly: GCA_902778895.1. Classification (GTDB taxonomy): domain Bacteria; phylum Verrucomicrobiota; class Lentisphaeria; order Victivallales; family UBA1829; genus UBA1732. The sequence continues at coordinate 182,812 of CACYZF010000010.1, read as the reverse complement.
CATCTCTATTTGATTCCAGTTTTTCGATGAATTCAGAAACCAGAGTGACGACTTTCTTGCATGGTTTTTTGTTGGACGGATCTTTCCTTTTTGAAAGGAAATACTGGTTGTAGTTGTCAATTTGAAAGACCAGCAGCTGCATTTCGCGGATAAACTGAGCTCTGCCCCCGTCCGGAATCATTTCTCTGTCGCAACGATAAACGTTTGCATGGCGTATTGTTTCATCCAATAAATACAGGATTTTCTTTCGTGGAGATCTTACATATTTGTTATCGCTCATCTTTACCCTTGCTGAAAAGAAACTATTTCTCAACATTATATTGCAACTGAAATGCTCTCTTGTTTTCGGATTTTTGATCCAGCCCAATACTTCTCTTTTTCTTTCCTCAAAACGGAAAAGAGGTGTCCAGGGGCCGAACGATATCTGCGAATTGCACAGGATATATTCCCAGTCTTCTTCCTCGAACTCAAGCAAATACGATTGTTCCGGCTTGCGATTGAAATAAATGGACAGCCTTGATTCCTGTTCATAGCTCCAAGCGCTGTTTTTGACAAAACCGGTCATTTCACGGATATAACGAATATCATTGACCAGCATGTTGTCCTGAGCTGGCTGTTCTATGCCACCCCAGCACAGTTTGTTTTCTGGGCTGTCGTTTTGATATCCCAGGAAGTAAACGATATCATGCAGGAAGACTGCCCCCATCGTTTTCTCTGGCGCGGGAACGGGACCATCCTGATACGCTTCGGTCCGATCCCATGTCTGAAACCATTGAGAGACTGTGTCGCAAGGTTTTGCCATTTTTTGCTGTAAAACCTGAAGCCATCGCTCCATTGCTTGTTCGTTGAAAGTGATCCTTACCGCGTCTTCCCTCGGAACACAATACATTGACCACATTGCCATATTGTCTTCGTCTCCCCAGGAAAAGGACGTCGACAAAATATTATCCCGGATAGTCCGATCACTTTTGGAATCGTATTCGTGGTAATCATTTTTGCTTTTGCTCGGGGTAAATACCCACGATTTGCCTTTCAGCTTTTTTTCGAGTGTGGAAAAATTCGTGAAGTGATGATAAAACGGGTGTCTGCGGCTGGTCAGAAAGTGAAGAAGATTCTCTTTTGAAGTGACGGAAAGAAACGATTTGAAGTTGGTGTCATTGATGTTCATGTTTACCTCATTGTACGGGGATGGAGAAAAAGATTTATGTTTATTTCATTGTTATTATATCGCGTGTCATGCAAACAGTCAATCTTCAAAAGAAAAAAAAGAGGAAGAAAAAACGGCTTTCAACTGACATTTGTCTGTATGCTTTGTGCGTATTGGAGTTCAAAAACTCCTCGCCATATCTTGGAAAGAATATGTTCTTGAGCAAAAAAAAAGCCCGCACGGAGCAGAAAAAACACCGGGCGGGGTAATTCTTGAGGAAAAAGCCAGTATTACTTGTCGAGGTCGATCAGCTCGTACTGGTCGGTGCCGAATCCGATCTTCACGGCGTGGTCCACGGTGACGCGCCAGCGGGTATTGTCGTGCGCGTCGTTGAAGACGTCGTTTCCGTGCTCGCACTCGTCCATCCAGGAGCCCTGTATGCGCGGCATCTTGTTGCAGAGGTCGCAGCACGCCACGTCGAGCGCGACGGGGTCGAATCCGGCGAGCATGCCGATGTCCGGGATGATGGGTGCGTCGTTTTCCGAATGGCAGTCGCAGTTCGGCGAGACGTCGCAGATGAGGCTGATGTGGAAGCTCGGTTTGCCGTTCACGACGGCGGCGGCGTATTCGGCCATTTTCTCGTCGAGGGGCTCGGTGGCCTTCGCCATCGATGCGTGGATGGCGTCGACGGGGCACACGCTCAGGCAGCGGCCGCATCCGGCGCAGGCTTCGCGGTCGAGCGACATCTTCTTGCTGGCGGCGTCGAAGTGCAGGGCATTGTTCGCGCACTGCCTGAAGCACATTTTGCAGCCGATGCAGAGGTCTTGGTCGAGTTCCGCCTTGCCGTCGCTGTGCATCGCCATTTTGCCCGCGCGCGAGGCGCAGCCCATGGCGAGGTTCTTGATCGCGCCACCCATGCCGGTCAGCTCGTGGCCCTTGAAATGGTTCAGCGTGATGATCACGTCCGCGTCGGAGATGGCGCGGCCGATCTTCGCTGTCTTGAAGTGGACGCCGTTCGGGACGGGGAGTTCGACCTCGTCGTTGCCCTTCAGCCCGTCGCCGATGATCACGTGGCAGCCCGTGGTGAGCGGGCCGAATCCGTTGAGGTCGGCGGTTTCGAGGTGCTCCAGCGCGTTCTTGCGGTAGCCCGGGTACAGCGTGTTGCAATCGGTCAGGAACGGTTTTCCGCCGCGCTGCTTCACGAAATCGGCCACGACCTTCGCGTAGTTCGGGCGCAGGAACGCCAGGTTGCCGAGCTCGCCGAAGTGCATTTTGATCGCGACGAACTTGTCGCGCAGGTCGAGCGTCTCGAATCCGGCCTTCGCCATGAGGTTGTGGAGTTTGTCGGGCAGGGGCGCGCCGTACATTTTCGTGCGGAAGTTGCAGAAATAGATTTTCTCGGGCATGCTGGACTCCTTAATCGTGCCTGGAGTGGAAGAGGATAGGAAGGGATACGTTTACAATAGCACACCGAACCCGAAATTCAAATCCATAACCGGAAAAAACATCCCCCTTTTCAAATAAAATCTAGACCTTGCTGACTGACGCCGTTGGTCACGAACGCAGGACACCGCCCTCAGTCTGCTAATCAATATAGGAAAAAGCTAACGTTAGGTTTTTGCTGATTCGATGATCTGCAAAATACAAAAACGAATGTCGTTCGCGCCTCGCGGTAAAGAAGAGAAGGTTCCCCTTGCCTTATCCAAAAAAACTCTGCCGTTCGCGTCTCGCGGTAAAGAAAGATGGCATCCCCACCCTCATCCTGATAACTTTGCCGCACGCGTCTCGCGGTAAATTGAACCTGTCGCCGAGCGTGAGCGAAGCCACCGAGGCGGCATAGCCGCCCCCAGCGAAGCGTCCTCCTGATTACACAGCCCGTTCTTGATGTTGAAACTTAATTGAAAGTAGTTGCAATATGGTTTTGTGTTTCTCTGTGCCCAAAAAGCGTATGCCGCACGCGTCTCGCGGTAAATTGAACCTGTCGCCGAGCGTGAGCGAGGCTACCGAGGCGGCGTAGCCGCCCCCAGCGAAGCGGGACGCGAACGCGTCCTTCATTTTACCCTCAAAGGGAGAATTTTACTAAAAAAAGCAGAAAAAGAATTTGATTTTTCTCCGATAACGTGTAAATTGTGTTTTGGAATCGCTTTCCTGACCAACGGGAATCTGATTTCAAGCTCATTTCAACCGTATTTCAATCAAAAGTACACGAAAACCGACCAAGTTTGCAAACAATCTTTTGATCCCGAACACGAAATACCAGCAGGAGCATTGTATCTCCGTTTCTGCTGGGCGTTTCTCTGTCGTCTCGGGATCGGGTTCTTGGTCGGACCCTCGTGTACTCGCATGGGGAAGCGTCCGGCTTTTTTTGTGTTCAGCCGTCAAGTTTTGACCAGACTTTACCTAATTGCTTGGCTGTTACCTCGTGTACAAGTTCGTACTTCTTACCACAAAGAACATAGCGAGGTAAAAGATGAGTTCAAAGAAAAACGAATTCGATTTCGTGGACTACATGCAGAAACACAATCGGAATGCCGCTTTAGCCCGTAGCGCTAAAGCTGCGGAAGAAGCCGCCCAAGCAAAAAAAGAACAGGCAAGACAAGCGAAACTTGACCGGGAAGCAAACGACCTTCATCGTGCACAAATGAAGGAAATAGCAAAGGCGGAAAAAGAAGCGAATGATCGTCATAGAGCGAAATTGGAAGAAATGGCAAAGGCAGAAAAAGAAGCAAATGACCGCCACAGAGCGGAAATGAAGGAACTGGCCAGAAAGGAAAAAGAAGCAAAAGAGTTTACGAAGCAACAACAATTCAAGCTGTATGACATATCGTGTAGACTTGAGGAACTGGAGACACAAGAAACGGTCATAGCAAAAATACGACTATTCAATGAAGTTAATGTGGATTTTGAAAAGATTTCCCAAGATACTATAGAAGATTTGCAATATCGGAAACTATATACTAAAGTAAAAAAGACTCTGGAAAAAGAGCAGAAAGTTATATCGCGAGACTATTCTAAGGAATGGATGCTTTATCTTAAATTCTGCGATTTAAAGAAACAGGCAGAGCCTTATAATGCCCTTCAGACTCTTCAAACATTTGATGATTTCCATAGGGCGAAAATATTGCTTGATGAAATAAAAGTAATAACAGATGAAATGCCGGAATTAACCATAGAGAATTCTGTTTTTTTACAGAAGAGCATTGAAAGATTTCAGGAGTCCGTCGAAAATGTCAAATGGTTTTGGAGTAATTTTACCCGGAATGGTCTAATCGAATCCGTTTCCCAACTGCAATTTCTTCTTTTCTCATTTTATAAACTTGACGGAAGAACTATGAGACATAAAGATTGGGAAAATGTCACCCCTGCTGGACCATCTCCTGAGGTTTTTAAAATCTTTTGCAAACATTGTCTCGAATACGTCCAAGAGAACAATGATTGTTTTGATACCGCTCTTCAGTTAATGGGAAATATTGATAACCCTGACGCTGAACTGGCAACTCAAGTTTTAAAAAACAAACAAAAGGAATATGAAGAGGAGGAACAAAGAAAACGAGAAGAAGAAAAAGAAAGGGCAAAGGCAGAACAAAAAAGGAAAAGGAGAAAGATGATATGTATTGGTGCTTGTCTGACAGCTGTTTTGTTTGCCGTTGGGACATGTTGTATTTACGCTGAGAAGTTATTGTGGGGTATTGGGTTTATCATGATCGGCGTTTTGTTTGCTGTTTTTGGTATTGCATATCTGGTAGATAAAAAAGAAAGCGAGAAAAAAAATAATTCAGATCAGGAATGTATATTGAAACATTGAGAGGAATAACCTCATAAAAAACAAAACAACTTAGGAGGAATTGATATGTCTGAAAAGAAAACAGATAAACAGATTGTCGGCAATGTCGGAATGTTCTATGTCTGCTATCAGCTTTCGCTGTTGGGATGGAATGTCATGCCGACTTCCAGGAATGCAAAAGGCATTGATATTATCGCGTATTCGCCGGACGGGAAAGATTATTTAGGGTTTCAAGTCAAGACCTTGTCTAAACCTGTACATATTTCTGTCGGAAAAGAGAAAGAAAAAATCATGGGGGATTATTGGATTATAGTTGTTTTGCCAGACGAAAAAAGTCCATCTAGTAATCCCACGATGTATGTCCTCACTAAAGATGAGGTCATAGCCAGGGGAAACAACTATATCAAAAATGGAAAGAAAACCGCATTCTTACATAAGGATAAATATGAAGACGAGAAATTCAAAAACAGGTTGGATAAGATAGTTGTTTTAAGAGATCATAACAAAAGATAGAATCTGGCTTCGCCGGGGGCGCGCATTTGCGCGCCTCGGTAAGCTCGCTTGCGCTCGACATGTTTTTATTACCGCGGAGGCGCGAATGGCGGAGTTTTTTTGATTTGGGAAGGAGCTTGTTTCACTGACCGCGGGGCGCGAACGGCGGAGATTTGTGTGGGCGTGGCGGGATACTGGGAGAGAGCGGTGGCGACGGGCGGCGACTGAAAAACGGTTTAGTCCGCGTCGTCGTTGTATTTCTTCATGAATTCTTCGTGTTCGGAGGCGAGGCGTTCCCATTCGACGGTGGCCTCGGCGATGTCGTAGTCGAGAGCCTTGCGGCGTTTCTGGAGGGCGGCGAAATCGGTCTGCGGGGTGGCTTCCATGAGCTGTTTGTCGATCTCCGCCTTCTCGTTTTCGGCGTCCTCGATGATCTTCTCGCACTTCGCCAGGCCGCGTTCGATGCGGCGTTTTTCGGGGAGCAGGGCGTTGCGTTTCGCGGCCTTTTCGCGGCGACGGTCCTTGCCGACGGCCTGCGGCTGGGGTTGAGCTTGAGAAGACCCGGCGGAACCGGAATTCGATGCGGCCTGCGCGGAACTCACTTTCACCTGCTGGGTTGCGTTCGATGAGGATCCGGCTTCCTCCTCGGCGAGCTTTTCCTTGTAGTAGTCGAAGTTGCCGAAGAAACGTTTCACGCGGTCATGGCGCATTTCTAGGATGGTGGTGGCGGTACCGCGGATGAATTCGAGGTCGTGGCTGACGAAGCAGACCGTGCCCTTGTAGTTCATGATGGCGTCCTGCAGGGCCTCGCGCGCGGCGATGTCGAGGTGCGTGGTCGGTTCGTCGAGGATGAGCAGGTTCGGCGGGTTTACGAAGATGCGCGCGAAGCAGAGGCGGATCTTCTCGCCGCCGGACAGTACCTTGCACTGTTTCATGGCGTCGTCGCCGGAGAACCCGAACGCGCCGAGGATTTCACGGATGCGCGAGGGAGGGGTGTCGCCGGGGGCGGCATGCTTCACGACGTCGTACGCGGCCTCCTCGGCGGGGAGGAGTTCGGCGAATTCCTGCGCCTGGTAGCCGATCACGACGTTGTGCCCGAGGCGGGCGCGGCCGGAAGTCGGGGCGAGGGTGCCGGCGATGATGCGGAGCAGGGTGGTCTTGCCCATGCCGTTGTAGCCCACGATGCCGAGCTTGTCGCCGTTGTTGACCGTGAACGAGACGTCGCGGAAGACGAAGCGCGCGCCGTCGTAGGAATGCGAGACGTTTTCGACGGCGCAGACCTCGGCGCCGCAGCGGGGCGGCTCGGGGATGCGGATGCGCCCCTGGAAGTGAAGCTGTTCGGGCAGCTCCTCGGCCTCGATCCTGTCGAGCATCTTGATCCACATCTGGACCTGGGCGGCCTTGCTCGCCTTGTAGCGGAACCGCTCGATGTTTTCCTTCAGCTTGTCGCGGCGCTTCTCGGTGTTCTTGCGGGCGGCCTCGGCGAGTGCGGAGCGCGTTTCTCGTTCGACCACGTACTTGCTGTAGTTGCCGGAATAGCGCGTCGCCTTGCCGCCGTTGATCTCGATCGTGACGTCCGTGAGGGAGTTGAGCAGGAATCGGTCGTGGGAGATGAGGAGGAGCGTGCCGGTGTAGCCGCGCAGACGGCGCTGAAGCCATTCCACGGCGGGGATGTCGAGGTAGTTCGAGGGTTCGTCGAGGAGCAGGATGTCCGGTTCGGAGAGCAGGACGCGCGCCATGGACGCGCGCATCTGCCAGCCGCCGGAAAATGAGTTCAGCGGATTGTGGAAGACTTCCTCGTCGAATCCGAGCCCAGCGAGCGCGGCTTCGGCGCGGTGCCCGGAATCGTATCCGCCGAGGTGTTCGTAGGTGGTCTGCAGGTGGCCGAACTCGTCGAGGAGTTGGCGGTTGGCGGGATCGGTCTCAAGGGCGCGTTCGACCTCCGCGAGGCGCGCCTGAATGTGCGGGAGTTCGCCCGTGGCGGCGACGTAGGAGAGGACGTCCTCGGTCTTGTCGGAGAGGTCGATCTGCTGGCGGAGGATGCCGATGCGGAGGCGTTCCGGGATCAGGATCTCGCCTTTGTCGGGCGGGAGCTCGCCGAGGATCATGCTGAAGACGGTGGTCTTGCCCGTGCCGTTCGGCCCGACCATGCCGACGCGCTCGCCGCGGTTGATGCGGAACGAGGCGTTGTCGAGGATGGCCTTGCCGCCCAGGAGCTTGGTGACGTTCTGGAAGTCGATCATGGGGCTGTCTTCGTCGTGTCGGCTGAAACGGAATCGCGTCCGGCTGGCTTCTCCGGCTTACTCGTCGGCGCCTTCGCCCTTCAGCATCCTGCCGCGGATGCGGCGGCGTTCGAGCGAGGTCAGGTATTTCTTGCGGAGGCGGATATTGAGCGGGGTCACTTCGACGTACTCGTCGTCCTCAATGTATTCGAGGGCTTCCTCGAGGGAGAGCTTCGCGGCGGGCGCGATCTTGAGGTTGCGGTCGGAACCGGCGGCGCGCATGTTGGTGAGCTTCTTCGCCTTCTGGAGGTTGACCTCCAGGTCGTCGTCGGTGCAGTGGGAGCCGACGATCATGCCTTCGTAGGTCTCCACGCCGGGGTCGATGAAGAACGTGCCGCGGAGCTGGAGGGCGTCGATGGCGTAGGCTTCGGCTTTGCCTCGTCCCATGCTGACCATCACGCCGTTGGTGCGGCTCGGTACGTCGCCCTTCATGGGCTCGTAGTGGTCGAAGCGGTGGGAGATGATGGCTTCGCCGGCGGTGGCGGTCATGACCTTGCTGCGGAGGCCGATGATGCCGCGCGTGGGGATCATGAACTCGAGGAGCTGGCGCGAACCGTGCTGTTCCATCTTCATCATTTCGCCACGGCGCAGACCGACGATCTCGATGACCTTTCCGGCGGCGGAGCCGTCGACGTCGACCGTGAGCTCCTCGATTGGCTCGTTCTTCACGCCGTCGATCTCCTTGATGATGACGTGCGGCTTGGTGATCGTGAGCTCGTAACCCTCGCGGCGCATGGTCTCGATGAGGATCGCGAGGTGGAGCACGCCGCGTCCGCTGACCTTGAAGCTGTCGCCGTCGCCTTCCTCCACGCGGAGCGCCACGTCGCGCTCGGCTTCCTTCAGGAGGCGTTCGCGGATGTGACGGCTGCTGATGAACTTGCCTTCTTGCCCGAAGAACGGGGAGTCGTTCACGCGGAACATCATGGAGAGCGTGGGCTCGTCGATGGAGATCGGGGGCAGGGCCTCGGGCGCGGTCGCGTCGGCGATGGTGTCGCCGATGTCGATGTGCTCGACGCCGACGAGGGCGCAGAGGTCGCCGCACGGGACCTCGCGGACCTCCTTGCGGGAGATGCCCTCGAACACGAAGAGCTGCTTGATCGAGGTCTGGAAGGTCTGGCCGTCACGCTTGATCTGGCAGAGCGGCTTGTCGAGCGAGAGCGTGCCGCGGTGGACGCGTCCGATGCCGATGCGGCCCACGTAGTCGTTGTAGTCGAGCGTGGTGATCTGGATCTGCGCCGGGCCATCGTTGATGGGCGGCGGCGGGATGTGGTCGATGATCGCGTCCATGAGCGGGAGGATGGAGTCGCGGGAGCCTTTTTCGAGGTCAGTGGTGGCCCAGCCGTCGCGTCCGCTGGCATAGAGCACGGGGAATTCGAGCTGTTCCTCGGTCGCGTCGAGGTCGATGAAGAGGTCGTAGACGGCGTTCAGGACTTCCTGAGGACGGGCGTCGGGACGGTCGATCTTGTTGATGATGACGACGGGGCGGAGCTTGAGCTTCAGCGCCTTGTCCAGCACGAAGCGCGTCTGGGGCAGGGGGCCCTCGGCGCTGTCGACCAGCAGCAGGACGCCGTCCGCCATGTTCAGGACGCGTTCCACCTGGCCGCCGAAATCGCTGTGGCCGGGAGTGTCGATGATATTGATCTTGGTGTCGCGGTAGTTCACGCTGATGTTTTTCGCGAGGATCGTGATGCCGCGTTCGCGTTCGAGTTCGTTGCTGTCGAGGAAGCAGGTGTGCATTTCCTGGTTTTCGCGGAAGAGCTTGGCCTGGCGGATGATCTCGTCGACGAGCGTGGTCTTGCCGTGGTCGACGTGCGCGATGATGGCGATGTTTCGGATGTTCTGCATAGGGATTCGGGGTTGTGATAAAGCTTTGAAAACAAGTATAAACTATAATATAGCACAGTTTCTTTGAAATTGCAATACGCGCGCGGATGTTTCCGAAAAGAATCCGGAGGAAAAAAAGATATTACGGCGGGCAATACCGACGGTCAAAGCGCGGCGAGCCTGAACACGAAAAACACGAAATGCAGTCCCATGATGGGCACGTTCACGACCTTCAGAGGGAAATACCGTTCTTTCAGCAGGATGACGAGCAGGCCGATCTCCGCCACCGTGATCTGGAACAGGCTGTCATACGGCCAGGTATGGTATGTAAAGGTTTCAACCAGAAAAAAGTCCGTCAGAAGGATGCACGAGGTCAGAGACGCGCAGATGCTGTCGGAGAAAAACAGTTCGGCGAGCAGATAGACCAGCAAGATCGCCTGCGGGATGTTGTCGCCGTCCCATCCGGAGCCGGCGCAGATGACGGAAACGCTTTTTCCTACTACGAGACACAAGAAAGCCCACGCCAGAATATTCTGCCAGTGCGTATTGACGAACTGGACCCAGCGGGGGCGGGACGTACAGGATTCCTCGTCCCCGGACAGGGGATCCGGGGCGGAATCGTTGTCTTCTTCCTCGGGCGGACTGTCTTTTGCAGACGGACCGGCATAATCGGCAGGATCGAACGGAACGTCGCTGGTTCCGTCCAACGGGGAATACCTATCCTCGTCTGTTTGCGCCGACATGGTCCGCCGGAAGTGTAAAACGGATTACTGGAGGGAGGCGAGCCAGTCGGCGACGGCGTCGGCGGAGCCGCCTTCGGTCTTGATCTCTTCCTCGTAGACCTCGCAGATCATGGCGGAGAGGTGTTCCATGTCGATCTTCTTGCCGGAGAGGTCGCTGACGACTTTCAGGAGGTCGTGCTTGTTGAAGGTGTAGTTGTTGGCGGCGACGAGATCGGCGATCTCCTTGGCGGAGGCGGCGCGGCCGATGGCGTCGCGGAATTCATCGTCGGACATGAGGCGGACACAGAAGGCTTTTGCGAGTTCAACGGACATGGTAAATCCCTTTCAAATGGATGTTGAATGAATGGTAGTATGAGATACAATAGCACGGGAGCTGGCTTTTTTCAAACGGTTCCGGCGTTTTTTCCGCGGATGGGGCGGAACGCAACTTGAAAAAGAGATAGCGGAGAATTATACTATATCCACGAATTACATTTCTCCAGAAAGCCAACATCTTGAAATGCTGATCCTGTTTCTTTGCAAAGTGCTGTTCTTCCTGTTCGCGGCGATTCCCGTTTCGGTCGCGATGCTGGCGGCGTGGAATGCCGCGCGTTCGCCGGAGCTCAATCCGGCGGAACGTTTTCTGCTCGCGTCCGCATACGGCACGGCGATCATGCTGGCATCCGTCGGCGTGCCGGGGATGCTTGGGTGCCTTTCGTTTTTCTCCGTGGAAATCTGCTGTCTGGTGTTTTCGGTCGGGCTGTACTGGATCGCACGGCGAAAGCAGAAAGGAAACGGGGAAGCCGCCGCCATGGAGAACCCTTCTTTCCCATTGAAACAACGCGGCAAGAAGTTCTGTTTCGGGTTGCTGCTGTGCGGGACGGTAATCCTGAGCATGTCGTGTTTCGCGGCGCACCTCGGGACGGACACGTTTTTCTACCACCTGTATTTCCCCGCGATGTGGCTTCGGAACGGCAGTCTGGCGTATGTGCCGGTCCCGGGCTACACGTGCGAATACTATCCGGCATACGGGGAAATGCTGTACTGTTTCCTGATGGCGCCGACGCCGGGGAGCGCGGATTTCGCGTGTCTGCTGCAGGTGTGGGCGCTGGTGCTGAACGCCGGGGCGGTCTGCGCGCTTGGGAACTTGTTCGGGACATCGTGGACCGCGTGCCTCGCGTCCGCCGCGCTGGTCATGTTCACGAGCATGGTCTCCGGCAACGCCGTGATGGCGTACACGGACGTGCTGAACGGCGGATATCTGACCGCCGGGATCGCGCTGCTGTGTATCGGCGCGTCCCGCCGTCACATGCCGTCATGCCTGGGCGCGGGGATCCTGCTCGGGATCGCCGCCTCGGTCAAGCTGACCGGATTGATGCTCTCGCCGGTCCTCGCGCTGGCGGTCATGGCGTATTTCTTCGTACGGAAACCGGACTCGCGCAAATATGTCGCGGCGTCTGCCGGAATGGCCTTTGTCTTCGCCGCACCGTTCTATTTGCGGAGCTGGATCGTCACTGGGAATCCGTTCTATCCCGTGCGCGTGCCGCCGCTTTTCAACGCCGGACTGGAGTTCGAACGGAACGCGGTCGGGTTCACGGCGGAAGCATGGAACTTCTTCTTCCGCGGCGGTTCGTGGGGGCTGAACATCCCGAGCGGAATTCTGTGGGGACTGACGCCGTTCGCCGTGCTGGCGGCCGTGCTGATCCGCAAAAAAACGCGGGAAAGCGCCCTGGCGATCATCCTGACGCTTGTGCTGATCGGGCTTTTCGCCGTTCAGCTGAGCGTGTACCCGGAGATCGCGCAGGCGCGGCAGTATATCCCGTGGATCATGACATATTCCCTGCTGCTGCCCGTGGCGCTGACGCCCGCCGCGGAGCGTTTCCCGCGCGTATTTCCGGCCGCGGTCCTTATCCTTTTGCTAACAGTTTATTATTCGCCAGTCACGGCGAAGTACGGATATGTGCTGGTCCCTCTCTCCGGCGCGGCGATGATGTTCGTGCCGGACCGCCGGATGCGCCGCGCGGTCTGTCTTGTGCTCATCCTGTGCTTCCCCGCCGGGGCGTTTCTCTCGGCGACACGGGAGCTTGACCCTAATGTTCGCGAGCACGGCAACGTGCTGGTCTTCGGGCGCGGTCCGGCAGAATGCATCCGGCAGGTGATCCGCGCGTCGGAAGACGAGGGGCCGAAGACGACGGCGGTGATCGGGACCATGTTCTCCTACGGGTTCATGGAGGATGCCGCCGGAAACCGGGTGGTCTCGATCCCGATCAACAAAAAGAACTCTCTGAAGCCGCACGAGTTCGGATCTCTGGCGGAAATGCGTTCGGATCCGGTCGATGCGGAGGAATGGATCGCGCGTCTGGACGCGGCGGACGCGGATTATCTTTATGTTGAGTTCACCGACGACGAGGAACGTCTGCCGGATCCCGGCTGGGAATACCGTGCGGCGTCCGCGCACTCGGAACGCTTCCGCTGTCTGTATGACGACGAAACGTGCGCGCTTTTCAAGGTGCTGAAAAAATAGGGGTCAGAGCGGATCGACCGAGCCGTCGGAAGCGTGTTTCGCGAGGTAGTCGCAGATGGTGCGCGCGAACTCGACGCCGATGCCGGTGACGCGCGACGCGATCTCCTCCGCCGTGGCGTTGCGGAGCGCGCGGACGGAGCCGAATTCCCGCAGGAGCGCGGCTTTTCTCGCCTCGCCGATGCCCTCGATCTCGTCGAGCAGGGAATCGCGGATGGTCTTCAGTCTGAGCTCGCGGTGATAGGTGATGGCGAACCGATGTGCCTCGTCACGGACGGCCTGCAGGAGCTTGACCGCGGCGCTGTCCAGCGGCAGGCGGATGGACTCGGATTCACCGGGGATGAAGACTTCCTCGTGTTTCTTCGCGAGACCGATGATCGGGAAGGGCGGACAATGAATGGCGACGAGCGCGTCGATGGCGCTGGAGAGCTGGCCTTTGCCGCCGTCGACCATGAGCAGATCGGGCAGGGGGCGGCCCTCCTCAATGAGGCGCGTGAAATGCCGCGTGACGGCTTCCTTCATCATGGCGAAGTCGTTTGGTCCCTCGACCGTGCGGATGCGGAACCGGCGGTATTTCTTCTTGTCGGGGCGGCCTCCGGTGAAGTGGACCATGCTGGCGACGGCGAGCGTGCCGGAGATGTTCGAGATGTCGAAACATTCGATGTTTTCGGGCATGACGGGGAGGCAGAGCTCCTCGCCGAGCTCCTTCACCGCGCCTTCGCCCGCGTCGAGGGAGGGTATCTTGACGTTTGCGAGGTTGCGGCGGCGTCCGGCGTAGAGACAGTCGAGGTTGTCCGCCACGTCGCGCAGATTGGCGGCCTTCTCGAACTGCTGTTTCGAGGCGGCTTCGGTCATGCGCTGCTTCAGGATCGCGGCGACCTCGCCGATGTGGCCGTTCAGCACGTCGATCAGCTTCTTCACGCGCTCGTCGTATTCCTCCTTCGTGACCTCGCCCACGCAAGGACGGCAGCAGTCGCGGACGGTCCCGGCCAGACAGTGCGCGCGGTCCTCCGGGCCGGGCTCGGCGCAGCGGCACACGCGGATGCCGAAATGCCGCACGAGGAAGTCGGCGGTGAGGTGGAGCGCGCCGCCCTTCGGGAACGGCCCGAAGTAGAGGCAGGAGTCGTCCTTTTTGAGGCGGGCGAACCGGAGGCGCGGGAACGTCTCGGCAGGGTCGATCTTCAGCATCAGGTAGCGCTTGTCGTCGCGCATGAGTACGTTGTAGTGCGGCGCGTACTCCTTGATGAGGCGGGATTCGAGGATCAGCGCCTCGTCCTCGGTGCGGACCGTGATGGTCTCCCATGTGGCGATGGAATGGATCAGCGAGCGCAGTTTCGGGTCGGCGGTGCGGATGCGCGAGTCCTGGAAATACTGGCTCATGCGCCGCCGCAGGTTCGCCGCCTTGCCTACATAGATGACCGTGCCGAAACGGTCGCGGTAGATGTAGCAGCCGGGCTTGTCCGGGATGTCCGACGGCCTGAACTCGGGATGCAGTTTCGACATGCGCGTCTCCGTTCCCCCTCAGCCCGCTCAGACGCGTCCGGTGATGAGCATGCAGTCGCCGTAGCTGAAGAACTTCATGCGTTCCTGCACGGCGATGCGGTAGGCTTTGCGGATGGGCTCCATGCCGGCGAACGCCGAAACGAGCATGAGGAGCGTGCTTTTCGGCAGATGGAAGTTCGTGAGGAGCATGTCGGCGGACTTGATCCGGTACGGCGGATAGATGTAGATGGACGTCTCACCGGTGCGTGGCGTGAAGACGCCGCGGTCGTCCACGCATGATTCGAGCGTGCGGAGCGAGGTGGTGCCGACGGCGAGGATGCGGCCCCCGGCGGCGCGGACACGGTTGAGGCGGTCGGCGGCCTCCGGCGAAAACACGAAATACTCCGCGTGCATCGGGTGGTCCTCGATGTTGTCCTCGGAAACGGGCTTGAACGTGCCCGCGCCGACGTGCAGCGTGAGCTCGACGCGCTCCACGCCTTTTGCCGCCAGCGCCGCGAACGTCTTTTCCGTGAAATGCAGTCCGGCGGTCGGGGCGGCGACCGCGCCCTTGCACTGGGCGTAGATCGTCTGGTAGCGGTCGCTGTCGAGCGGCTGGTCGGGACGTTTGATGTACGGGGGCAGGGGGAGGTGTCCGCAGGCGGCGAAAACCTCCTGCGGGTCGTTTCCGGCGAGGTCGATCACGCACGAGCCGTCCGGGAGTTTCCCGGCGACCGTCACGCGGTACGGAGAGAGTTCGCCGCCGGAGGTGCGCAGCCGCAGCACGGTGCCTTCCTTGAGGCGGTTCGCGCCGCGCGCGAGGCAGATCCAGCGTCCTCCGGTGTCGGGATTCAGGTAGAAAAGCTCGACTTCCGCGCCGGTGGATTCCTTGCGCGCGAACATGCGTGCCGGGATGACCCGGGTGTTGTTCAGCACGATCGCGTCGCCGGGCCGCAGAAAGTCCGGGAGCGATTCGAACATCCCGACCGAGACGTCCGACGTGGCGGGGTCGAGCACGAGCATGCGGTCCGCGCCGCGCACCTGCGACGGTTCCTGCGCGATCAGTTCTTCGGGGAGTTCGTAGTCGAAATCAGTTGTGCGCATCGGCGTACATCCGCTCATAGTTTCCGGCGGTGCGGTTCCAGGAGAAATCCGTGGTCATGGCGCGGCGGATCATCTTCCGGAAGACGGCGGGCTTGCCCCTTCGGACGTCCGCCGCCCAGGTGATCGTGTTGTTCAGCGCCATGGAATTGAGGTCCCAGAACACGAATCCGGTCGCGGGGGCCTTGTCGTTGTCGAGGTTGATGACGGTGTCGGCGAGGCCGCCGGTGCTGCGGACGATGGGGAGCGTGCCGTAGCGCATGCTGTACATC
The DNA here is from genome assembly GCA_902778895.1 of uncultured bacterium. Classification (GTDB taxonomy): domain Bacteria; phylum Verrucomicrobiota; class Lentisphaeria; order Victivallales; family UBA1829; genus UBA1732. The sequence goes on along the minus strand of CACYZF010000010.1, from coordinate 167,188 downwards.
TGGTTGAGGCCGCAGGGCTCGTAGCGGGAGGGCATAACGAAGAAGTCGGCGCCGGCTTCCGCGAGGTGCGCGGTGGCCTGGCTGGCGTATCCGATGTAGACGCCGATCTTGCCGGGGAATTTTCCGGCGAGGTAGCGGAACCAGTTTTCGAGGTACATGTCGCCGCTTCCGATCACCACGAACTGCATGTCGAAGTTCTGCGCGAGGTATTCGAGGCCGCGCGCGAAGACGTCCAGCCCTTTCTGTTCTGCGAAGCGCGAGATCGTGGCGAAGAGCGGCACGTCCGGGTCCTGCTTCAGGCCGAACTGTTCCTGAAGTGCAGCCTTGCAGACGGCCTTGCCCGCGAGATCGTCGGGCGTGAACATAGCCGGGAGCGTCTTGTCCTTCGCGGGGTCCCATTCGTCCACGTCGATGCCGTTCAGGATGCCGCGGAGCCTGCCGCGCGCGGCGACGTGCCGGAGCGAGGCGTCGAGGCCGAATCCGTATTCGGGGGAGAGGATCTCGGACGCGTAGGTCGGGCTGACGGCGTTCACCATGTCGGAGGTCATGATGCCGCCGTGCAGGAAGTTCACGCAGTCGTGAAATTCGAGGCAGGTGTAGTTGAAGTAGTCCCAGCCGAGCCCGGTCCAGTACAGCTTGTCCTTTGGGAAGATGCCCTGGTAGCCGATATTGTGGATCGTGAGCGCGCTGCGGCAGTTCTGGAACGCCGGGAGCGTACGGTAGTAGTCGCTCTTCAGGTACACGCTGCACAGCGCGGCGTGCCAATCGTTCACGTGCAGGATGTCCGGGTTGAGCTTCCGGAGCACGGCGACCTCCATTGCGGCGCGGCAGAAGAACGCGAACCGTTCGGCGTTGTCGCCGTATTCCCGGCCGTCCCAGTCGTACAGGCGCGGACGGTCGAAGAACCGGTCGAACTCCAGGAACATGAACGTGAGGTTGTCGTTGATCTTGAGGATGTTGACGCCCGCCCACTCCATGCCCGCGCCGAACGGCACGCCGATGAGGTCGAGGCGTTCGTCGAACTTGAGGTTGAGCTTCCCCATCTGCTGGCGGTAAAACGGCATGAAGACGGTGACCTGGTGTCCGCGTTTGGCGAGCGCTTCCGGCAGAGCGCCGGAGACATCGGCGAGGCCGCCTGTTTTGGCGTAGGGAGTGGCTTCGCTGGTGACCCATAGGATTTTCATGATGCGGTTCCTTTCGGTGTGAATCGGGGATGGGGAAGGGGTGTCGTTTTGAGGAGAAAGAGGTCAGTTCCGGCGCATTTCCTCGCGTGCCTGCCTGAGGCGCTGAAGCTCCTGTTCGGTCAGGCTGTTGATGCCGGTGCGCGAAATCTTGTCGAGCAGGTAGTCGAGTTCGCGCTGGGAGACGCGCGTGCCGTTGAACCCGAAATTGGAGCCCGTGCTGAAGTTCGGACCGTAGTCCGGCTCGCGGTCCGGGCGGCGATGGTAGGTCCAGCCGGAGGCGGATGCATTGCTGTTGCTGCCGTGTGGCTGACGGTATCCGCGGCGACCGCCGAGGGCGGCCAGCGGGTCCCAGAGCATTTCGCGGCGGAAGAAGAACTTGATGAAGAGGTAGCCGCCGACGAATCCGACGATATGGACGAGGTTCGCCACGCCGGGCTGTCTGCCCGTGATCTCAAGGACGATCTCCAGGACAAAGAAGACGACCGCCATGGTCCTGAGCTTGATCGGGAACGGGATGAAGAGCAGGAGCATCGGGGTCTCCGGGGCCATGACCGCGGCCGCGGCCGTGACCGCCATGACCGCGCCGCTCGCGCCGCAGAGTACAGCCGGGCTGTTCCACGCCGCCGCCAGCCAGACGAGGTTGCCGAGCAGGCCGGTGACGAGGTAGAGCGCGAGGAACGCCCTGCCGCCGAGACGCGGCGCGACGATGCCGCCGAAGATGTAGAGTCCCCACATGTTGAAGATGATATGGGAGAGGCTGGCGTGCATGAACATCGCGGACAGCGGCTGCCAGAACATCCCGTTGCGGATGCCGTCCCCGCTGAGCCAGAACATGTCGATGGCGGTCCGCTGCTGTCCGATCATGAAAATGTACGCCGCGACGTTGATCGCGATCAGCGCATACACGCATTTCAGCCCGGTCCGCACCGTGTTTTCGGGCTCGGGCCGCCGTCTCATATAGTCTCTGTCGTCCAGCATGATCCTGTATCTCCTGTCAAAAAGATTCGCAAACAATAATATACTCCGCGGGCGGGCGATTTTCAAGCAGAAAAGGAAAATGCCCACACGTGTATTATTGCCCGTGTGAGCATGGTAGGCTGAGTTGATAACGTGTGCGAGCGTAGCCGCACACTACTACAGCACCGCTTGCGGTGTTAGCGGTCTTTGATGACTTTGTACGTGTAGGTAAGCGTCTTTTTGCTGTTCGCGGGAAGGGTGATGTCCCAGACAAGTTTGTTCTTGCTGTTCATGGTGCGGTCGGTCGTCATGACGGCCTTCGCCGGTTTTTCGTCCGCCTCAATCAGCTCGCCGAAGAAGACGGAGTCGACGCACATCTTCACGTCCTTGCCCGTGCGGTTTACGAGGGCGAGCTCGACCGTGACGTCCGGGTAACGGTAGCGCAGTTCGGGGAGCCCTTCCGTTCTCGGCACGCGGAAGACGCGGTCGCGGTTGCCGCTCTCGAAGTGGGACATGGTGCAGGAGACGTCCAGCGCGTGCGTGATCTTGACTGACGCGAGTTCGCCCGCGCCGGACCATGAGCCGGTGCTCTGCCCGAGGATCTTTCCGTCGCGTTCGATCTCGTAAGGGGCGGTGGTGAGGGCGAAATCGAACGGATTGCGGAAGCGGACCGTGCTCCATACGTTCGTGTCGGGCGTCTGTTCCCCGAACGCGAATTCGCCCTGAAGCGGCGCCGACCAGGTGGTGACGTATTCGAAATCCGTCTTTTCCGATGCGATCGGGAGGTACAGCACGTCGCCCTTATCCATCGTGAGCTTTCCGACGGATTTGTACTGGACGTCCTCCATGCCGGAGGATGACCACCTGGACGGCGGCGCGTCCGGCTCGTCGTCCTTGTCGATCTGGACGACCGGCCTGGCGATGTTGCTCATGACGCTCTGGCTCAGGATGCCGGAGGAGGCGCGCTGGATGTAGTCCGGGGTACCCGCCGCCGGGTTGGCGAGCGAACGGAGGAACGTGCTCATGGGGAGCTTCTTTGCGACGGCGGCGACGACGGACGCGAAGTCCAGGCTCGGGAACCCGGAAATGAACTCGACTTCGGCGTTCTCGAAGTCGCAGTAGTTGTTCATGACCGTCGCCGCGGCGCTGATCGTGAGCTTGCCTCCGCCGTCTTTTCCTTTCTCCTCGGAAAGGTCCAGCCGGTAGAACGGCGACCAGGTGATCCCCTCGGTCAGATAACGCATGCGGACGGGGACTCTTACGCTGTACGGGATGCTGACGATCTGGATTTCCTCGGTTTGTTTGATCTTCTTCGGTTCCGGCGGCGGCTGGACGTCGTCGCCTTCGTACAGACTCTTCGCGTTGATCTCCACCACGTCGGCCTGCCGGACGGCGATGAAATTCCCGTCTTCGGTCTCGAGCGTGAGGAAGTTCGCGCCGAACGGGGAGCGCGCCTTCACGGAGGAGGAAGAACTGATGCGGACGGGCATGGAGGAGGACCGGTACGCCGAAAGCTCGTCCATGAGCTCGTAGGCGGGCGTCTCCTGCGCGTCTTCGCGCGGCAGGGGCTTCTGGTTGCCGACCACGCGGCCGGAAATCTTCGCGCCGTCCTTCGTGCGGACCGTGACCTGCTGCCACTCGAAGACGTCGGTCATGGTGCTCCATTCGGGACGGTACCCCGGCGCGTCGTTCTTCTTCACGGCGGGCGCGGGTTCCGGCGCGACGTATTTTTCAATCGTAGCGCGGCGGAACCTCACCGTCGGCGGGTCGAACCACAGCGTGCCGTGGCGGGGGGCGATGTTTCGGGTCAGGGTGATTATGCGAGCATTATGCGGCTCGGACTCGCTGAGCGGGGCGATTTCGCGGGTGACGAAGCAGAACCCGTTTTTGTAGAGCGAAACTTTCACGATCGGGGCGTTGTCCGGCTCCTGTTTGCCGGCGTCCTTTTCGGAAGCGGCGGACTGCCCGAGGAGCGGGACGGGCGCGAAAATGCCTGTGAAAACGAGACCGAGGACAGCGGCGCACGGCAGGACGAACAGGATTTTTTTCATGGCGGAGGTATCCTTCCTTGTGAGGTGAAAAACAGATGCGGGACGTAATCATGCATTATTATACACTGGCTTTGTATAAATGTCAAACAGTATCTAGTCGTTTTACAAGTTTTCGAATCGGAGCCGGGTATGGCGCATTTGCCGTGGAAAACTTGGAAACGAGCTTGATAAAACGGGGTTCGCATGCTATATTATATGGATATTATTTTTATTTCTGAACCCCCCTCCATTTTATCTGAATCGGATCAATTGAAAGGACGGACCTATGTCGGAACAGAGCGCCATGTGGATCGAACGCTGTCATAAATATACCATCATCGACGGAGAATCATCGTTCCAGATCAACTTTGCCGGAATGAAATTCGAGGACGAGGATCTGCAGGCGATCGAGCCGCGGTTCGCGAATGTCCACGCCGAAATGCAGAAGATCGAATGCGGCGAGATCAAGAACCCGGACGAACACCGTAAAGTCACGCATTTCACCGACCGCTCCGTGTACTCCGGCAGCGCCGAGTTCGCCGACGTCGAGGAATTCGCCGCCGACATCCGCGGCGGCAAGCTGACCGGATCGACCGGAAAGCGTTTCCAGGCCGCGATCATCAACGGCATCGGCGGGTCCGCGCTCGGTCCCCAGCTGCTCCAGATGGCGCTGAACGGCCCGTACTGGAACGAACTCAGCGAAGAGCAGCGCGGCGGTAACCTGAAGATTTACTTCCTTGACAACACCGATACGGCCGGGGCGGTGGACGCCATGCGCGTCTGCGACCTGGAAACGACGCTCGTCGTGAACATCTCGAAGTCAGGCGGCACGCAGGAGACCAAGAACAACATGATCTTCTGCGAGAACGCTTACGCGAAGGCCGGACTGCCGTTCGCCAAGCACGCCTGCGCCATTACCATGAAGGGCAGCGAACTCGACCTGCACGCCTCCCGCGAGGGCTGGCTGAGGACGTTCGAGATGGCGGAATCCATCGGCGGCCGCACCAGCGAGACCAGCATCGTGGGGCATCTGCCCGCCGCGCTCGCCGGGATCGACTTCGGCGCGCTGCTGGAAGGCGCATGCCATATGGACGCCCTCACGCGCAATCCTGTTCTGCTGCACAATCCCGCCTACATGATGTCCGCCATGTGGTACATCGCCGGAAACGGCAAGGGCGACAAGAACATGGTCATCGTGCCGTATTCCGACCGTCTGATCCTGCTGTCGCGCTATCTGCAGCAGCTGGTGATGGAGAGCCTTGGCAAGGAGCTTGACCTGGACGGCAACGTGGTCCACCAGGGGCTTAACGTCTTCGGCAACAAGGGCGGCACCGATGCTCACGCGTTCATCCAGCAGCTCAACGACGGCCGCAACGACTTCTTTATCACGTTCATCGAGGTCCTGAAGGACAGCACGCCCGCGCCCGTCTCCGACGGCATCGACATGGGCGACTATCTGCACGGATTCCTGACCGGTCTCTCCAACGCGCTCCGCGGACACGGCCGCAGCGTGATCGAAATGCGGATCCCGGACGTGAACGCGTTCTGCCTGGGCATGATCATCGCGCTGTACGAACGCGCAGTGGCGGCCTACGCCGAACTCATCCATATCAATGCGTTCCACCAGCCCGGCGTGCAGGCGTACAAGCTCGCGAGCAAGGGCGTGATCAAGCTCCTGACCGGACTCGAGGCTTCGCTTCCCTCCGTCGCGCCGTTCTCCGGTTCCGCCGCCGAACTCGCGCAGAAGCTCAACCTCGAGGACAATCTCTACGAACTCGAAGGCATCCTCGCGAAACTCTCCGCGAACTCCGATACGCGTCAGATTCCGGTCCGCATCGGCCGGGCCTGGAGCAAGGACGGCGGCTGGGTGTACACGGTCGAAGCAAAATAATCGTGCAAGTTTCGCGGGTTTTTCCCCCGCGAGCTTGAAAAATATGTCGCAAGATGCTACATTAACCTGTCGAACGTAATCCCCTCCGCCACCCCGCCGCACATCCATGAGCAGACGCACCGAAAACGAGAAAAAACTCAAGTCCGTAAGCTACTGGCGCATCCTGCGCTTCGTACGCCCGTACTGGCTCATGCTCTCGATCGGCATCCTGGCCGGCCTGACGGTCGGCGGATCGCTGTTCGGGGGCCTGATGCTTCTGCCGGACATGGCGATGATCGTGGACCAGGACACCGGGCAGTCCGTGAAAAGCCGGAAGACGGCGGAAGAAGTGATCGAAGCGCTCGAAGACGCCCCGGAGGGCATGAGCGACGAGGAAAAGACGCGGATGGTCTCTGAGATCATGCACCCCGTCGACACCGACCCGAAACTGACCAAGGCGCTGGACAAGCTCCGCGACTATCAGAAGACGTTCCATCTGCCCATCGAGGTCGGCAAACGCTCGGTTATGGTGCAGTGGCCTGTGGATTTCGAGTTCCCGATCGTGGACGATTACGGGCGCATGACGTGGCAGTTCTTCATGGTCTACGCCGTGCTGTTCATCCTCGCCTGGATCCTGAAAAACGTCGCGACCTACATCAACCACTACAACATGCGCTGGGTGAGCGTCCGCGTGATTGCGGACATGCGCAATCTGCTGTATGAACGCCTGCTCTCCCAGTCGATGAAATTCTTCGGGCATCAGGACGTGGGCCATCTCATCAGCCGCTGCACCAACGATACCGCCATGATTGAGAGCTCGATCTCCGACGTGATCGCGGACATCACGCGGTGTCCGCTGGAGATCGTCGCCTGTCTCTGCGCCATGATCATGGTGAGCGTCCAGCAGCACATGTCCACCATGCTGATCGTCATCGTGTTCGGCATGCCGGTCTGCGTGATCCCGGTGATGGTGCTCGCCCGCAAGATCCGCCGCATCTACCGCAATGCGTTCGCGCAGGTGGCGGAACTGGTCTCCCGTATGCACGAGACGTTCTCCGGCATCCTGCTGATCAAGTCGAACCACACGGAAACGCGCGAGACGCGGAAATTCGTGCTGGTGAACGGCAAGTATTTCCGGACGGTCGTGAAGGCCCTGCGCCTGAAGCTCTTCATGGCGCCGCTCATGGAGACCGTCACGGCCACGATTTCCCTGGTGTTCCTGGTGTATGCGTACGCCCGCGGCGTTTCGATCTCCCAGATGTTCATGCTGCTGGCTCCGGCGTTCCTGATGTACCAGCCGATTAAGGAGATCACCAAAATCGTGAACAACCTCCAACGCAGCATGGCCGCCGCGGACCGCTATTTCGACCTGGTCGATACGGATACGGCGCTTCCGGAAAAGAAGGATGCCGTCGATCTTTTCTCGTTCCGCGATTCGATCGTCTTCGACCATGTGTCGTTCGCCTACGAGCCCGGCCGCGACGTCATCCGCGACATCTCGTTCTCCATCCCCCGCGGCAAGATGGTCGCCGTGGTCGGCGAGACCGGCAGCGGCAAGACCACGATCGCGTCCCTGCTGTCCCGTCTGTACGACGTGACGGGCGGCGAGGTGCGGATCGACGGGCGGAATGTGAGAGACTATTCGATTGCTTCCCTGCGCCGTCAGATCGGCATCGTGACGCAGGAGCCGATCATCTTCAACGACACGATCGCGAACAACATCGCGTACAGCCGTCCCGGCGCCAATATGGAAGAGATTCAGGAGGCGGCGAAGCGCGCCAATGCGCATCATTTCATCGTTTCCGGCACTCATCCGCTCGGATATGAGGAGGAGGCCGGCGAAAAGGGCTGCAAGCTCTCCGGCGGCGAGAAACAGCGTATCGCGCTCGCCCGAATCATCCTCAAGAATCCGCCGATCCTCGTGCTCGACGAGGCCACCAGCGCGCTCGATACCGTGACGGAAAAGCTCATCCAGGACGCCCTGAACCGCGTCATGGAGAACCGTACGGTGTTCGCCATCGCGCACCGTCTGAGCACCATCCGCAACGCCGACCTGATCCTCGTGATGGACAAGGGCGAGATCGTGGAACGCGGCACACACGAGGAGCTGCTGGCCATGAACGGACGCTACCGCAAGCTTCACGACACGCAGTTCTCCATGGACCGCGACGACTGACCGCCCGGAAGAAGGGGGATGGAAACAATGGCCGATTACCTGACGCGCATCCGGTCCTGGTTCCTGGAACTGACAAGCAACATGAGCGTCACGGACGAGGATGCGATCCTGACAGCTCTGCTCCTGATCGTGGTCACCGGCCTGATCGGCGGCGCTGTGGCGAAGAAACTCAAACAGCCGTTGATCCTGGGATATATTCTCGCGGGCGTAGTGGTCGGCTATTTGTTCAAGGCCGGGTTGGGCGAAGTCGCGAACACCGCGGTGAACTCGCTGGCGAACGTCGGCGTGGCGCTGCTGCTGTTTTCCATGGGGCTGGAATTCTCCAAAAAGGACATCCGGCCCGTTTTCAGGATCGCGGTCTTCGGCGCTCTGGCGCAGGTCCTTTTCACGTTTCTGGCGGGGACCGGGATCGCATGGCTGCTGAGCCGTGATCCGTCCGTCAATTATGCCGGAGATACGAAGATCCCGCTGTTCAGCTCGAACGTTTCGCTGTTCCTCTTCGGCATCTGCTTTGTCTCCACCAGTACCGCGGTCGTCCTGAAGACGCTCTCCAGCAAAGGGTTCGAAAACTCGCTCTCCGGACGTGTCATGATCGGCGTCTCCATCGTGCAGGACCTGACCGTGATGCCGCTGATGCTGCTGGTCTGCCAGCTCGGCGCGCTGTCGTCGGCCGGGGGGGGCGTTTCCTCGCTGATGCCGCTGATACTCAGCACGACGTTCATGGCGCTGATGCTGACGGTCGGCGCCCGGTATCTGCCGAAACTCACGGAACACGCGGCGCGCCTGGAGTCGAAGGAACTGTTCCTGCTGTCCATCACCGGCATCGCGTTGGTGTCCGGCGCGATCTCCGTGGCGATGCATGTGTCCTTCTCGTTCGGCGCGTTCCTGGCGGGCATCGTTCTGAGCGACAGTGCGTACGGGAAAAAGGCGCTGTCCGAGCTGTCCCCCGTGCGCGACTTCTTCGCTATGCTGTTCTTCGTCTCCATCGGGATGATGCTCGACGTACGGTACCTGGGCATGCACTGGTGGCTCGTGGCCGTGCTGGTCATCCTGACCGGATTTGCGCGTACGGCGTTCCTGGCCGCTGTCACATGGCTCTTCAAGTACCGCAATGTGATCCCGGTTGCGATGCTGTTCGGGATGTTTCCGACTTCGGAGATCGCGTTCGTGGTGATCGGGACCGGCCTGATGGCCGGATTCATCACGACCGAGCTGTACTCGCTGATCCTCTGCGTGGTCGTCTGCTCCATGATCGTCGGTCCGATCATCAACAACCTCACGGCTCCGGTCTATTCGCTGCTCCGCCGGACCGTCTGGCGGAATCTGCAAAGCAGAAAAATCGAGCTGCCTCAGCCCGACCTGGAAGACCACATGGTACTGATCGGCGGCGGGCGGATTTCGCGCGTGATCGCGCACGTTCTGACACGCCTGAAACTGAAATACGTGATCGTCGAACCGTTCTACGATGCCTACCGCGAGGCGCAGGCCGAGGGGCTCAACGTGATCTACGGCGACCCCATGAGCGACATCATCCTGACCGCGGCCCATATCCGGGACGCGAAAGTCCTGGTGCCGATGATTGACAAACTTGAGGAATGCCTGGCGATCATCGAACTGGCGCGCAGGTTCAATCCGGATATTCTCACGGTCATGTGCGCCGCCTCGCCCGAGAATGAAAAGCGCCTTTCCGACGAGACCGTCAACGAGATCATCCTGTCGAATTTCGAGGTGTCGCTGGAGCTGACCCGGCGCATCCTGGTGCTGAACGACATTTCCGAGGCGCGCATCCAGAACTATCTGGATTCCGTCCGTGCCAGCCGCTACAAGCCTATGCTCGAAGACAGCCCGGCGTTCGCGCTCGCCGAAAAGATCCGTGCGTTCAACGGCATGATCGCGCTTCAATGGACGCAGGTCCAGCCGGACAGCCCCCTGGTCGGGCGTTCCATCGAGGAGTCGCAGGTCCGTGCCCGGACCGGCATGTCCATCGTGGGCGTGATCCACAAGGGCAGGATCGACGCGAATCCGCGCCCGGACACGGTCCTGCACGCCGGCGACCTGATCGCGGCGATCGGCAGCGAGGAGCAGGCCGCGGCGTTTGTTCAGCTGACGCATTCTCCGATGGCAGGTTCGCCCGAATCCGCGACGACGATGGCGATTCCGATATGATGATAGCTTTATAAAAATGGAGGTTGAACAATGAGACATTTGTTTCAGGTGGGCGGGATGCGCTGCGCGTCGTGTCAGGCGCACGTGGCGAAGGCCGTAAAGGCTGTTCCCGGCGTACTGGATGCCGAGGTCAATCTGATCACGGGACGCATGACCGTGGAAACGGACGATGCGCCGGATATGCCGCAAAAGATCGAGGAGGCGGTGAAGAATGCCGGATTTACCGCCGAACTTGTGGAAGAAGCGCCCGCGCCCGTCGCCGTTGTCGAACATGTTTTTCAGGTGGGCGGGATGCGGTGCGCGTCCTGTCAGGCGCACGTGGCGAAGGCCGTAAAGGCGGTTCCCGGCGTGCAGTCTGCCGAGGTCAATTTGATCACAGGACGCATGACCGTGAAATGCGAAAATGCGCCGGATATGCCGCAAAAGATCATTGATGCTGTGAAGAACGCCGGATTTACGGCCGAGCTGCTCGAAGAGACGCCGAAGGCGGCACCTGTACAAGAAACCCCAGAACAGACAAAACCGATCCCGAATAAAGCGACAGCCTCTATCCCCGATCCCAGCCGCGAACTGCTCCGCCAGTTCATCTGGTCGGCGATCCTGATGCTTCCGCTCATGTATGTCGCGTTTTCGTCCATGCACGGCTGGCTGAAGGAGTATCCGCTCGACGCCGCCTGGCTCCAGCTCGTTTTCGTGATCCCGCTCCTGTTCGTGAACCGCGTATATTTCGTGAGCGGCGCGCGGCGCTTCCTGAAGCTGTCGCCGAACATGGATTCGCTCATCATGCTCGGGTCCGGCGCGAGCGTGCTGTACAGCCTTGTGATGACCGGGGAAATGCTGCTCGGGAAGATGCAGGGGGACGCCGCGCGCGTGTCCGAGGCGGCGGGCAATCTGTATTTCGAGACGGCGGGCATGATCCTGGTGCTCGTGACGTTCGGGAAATACCTGGAGGCGAGGGCGAAACGCCGCACAACGGACGCCGTGTCCCGCCTGATGAATCTGTCGCCGAAGACCGCGGTCGTGGTCCGGGGCGGAAACGAGGTCGAGATCGCGGCGGATGAACTCACGGTCGGCGACGTCGTGGTGATCCGGCCCGGATCGTCGATCCCGGCGGACGGCGTGGTCGTGAGCGGGAACGGCACGGTGGACCAGTCGAGCGTGACCGGGGAGAGCGTCCCCGCGGGCAAGGAGCCCGGCGACCATGTGGTGAGTGGCACGATGAACGTGAACGGCTCGTTCCGGTTCCGTGCGGAACGCGTCGGGCGCGACTCCACGCTGTCGCGCATCATCCAGCTGGTGGAGAGCGCGTCGAACTCCAGCGCGCCGATCTCGCGTTTCGCGGACCGCGTAAGCGGCGTTTTCGTGCCGGTCGTGCTGGTCGCGGCGCTTGCTGCCGGGTGCGTCTGGCTGTTCGTCGGGCATGAATCCGTGTATTTCGCGCTCACGACGGCGATCGCAGTGCTGGTCATCAGCTGTCCGTGCGCGCTTGGGCTCGCCACGCCGATCGCGATCATGGTCGGCACGGGCGTCGGTTCCAAGTACGGAATCCTGTTCAAGAACGCCGCCGCTCTGGAGGAACTTCACGCCGTTGGGACCATCGTGCTGGACAAGACCGGAACCGTAACCGAGGGGCGGCACCGCGTGACCCGCGTGGTGACGCTGAACTCGGACAGCGCGGAATCCGGGGGAGGGGAAGCTGCGTTTCTGAAGATCGCCGCCCCGCTCGAATCGAAGTCGGAACACCCCTTCGCGCGCGCCGTCGTGCAGTACGCGCAGGAACACGGCGTGAGTGTGTCAGATGCGAGCGTAAAGGATTTTTCCGCGATGCCGGGGATGGGCGTGTCCGGCAAGGTCGGCGGCGTCCGGTACGTCTGCGGCAACGCACGCCTGATGGAACGCGAGGGAATATCACTGTCTGAGCAGGAAAAACTGATCCGCGAACTGGAATCCGGCGGCCACAGCCTGCTTTTCATGGCAGACCGCGATGCGAAAAAGCTATGCTCCGTTATGGCGCTCCGCGACACCGTGAAGGACGGCAGCGCGGACGCCCTGCGCGCGCTTCATGACCTCGGGTTGAAGACCGTGCTGCTGACCGGAGACACCGAGGTCGCGGCGAATGCCGCCGCGTCCGAACTCAGGATCGACCGCGTGATCGCGGGCGTCCTGCCGGACGGCAAGGAGGCGTGCATCCGCGGGCTTCAGCAGGACGGGGCAAAAGTGGCGATGGTCGGCGACGGCATCAACGACGCCGCCGCGCTCGCCCGGGCGGACGTCGGGATCGCCATCGGCGGCGGCACGGACATCGCGATGGAGACCGCCGACGTGGTGCTGCTGCGCGGCGACCTGCGCGACGTTGTGACCGCGGTCCGTCTCAGCCGCGCCGTTATGCGCAATATCCGCCTGAACCTCTTCTGGGCGTTCTTCTACAACGTGCTCGGGATTCCGGTCGCGGCGGGCGTGCTGTATCCGCTCTGGGGCTGGCGTCTGCATCCCATGCTCGGCACGGCGGCGATGGCGTGCAGTTCGCTCTTCGTGGTGACGAACGCCCTCCGCCTGCGCAAATTCCGCTGAGAACGCGGATAATTGTTTGGAGGATAATCCCGTTTCTTGGATCGGACAGATTATCCTCCATCCATTCGATGGCATAAATCCTCATCTATTTGCCTTTCGCGCCTCGCGGTACCAACGGGCAACCTCCTCCGTTCTCTATAAACTCTGGCTTTCGCGCCTCGCGGTTAAGAAAAGATGTGCGAGCGTAAGCGAGTTTTCCAAGGCGCGAAGCGCCCCCAGCGAAGCGTGGACGCGTCTGCGTCCTTTCTTTGTTCTTAATCTCATAAATAATCCGAAAAAGGCGGAAATCGTGCTTGACTATCCCAGGTTCATGTGATAGATTATTGTTCGGATATAAAAAAATGAACGGGTTGTTCCCCGCTTAACGTCCTGCATGCCCCCAACCGGCAACACCTATGGAGGAAAACTATACCATGCAGCAAACAAGCTCCAGTGAACCGAAGAAAAACAGAAAACGGAAATGGCTCAGGTCGTGCCTGATCGTTCTTTTCGGGTATTTTGCCATTTCTCTCGTCATCGTCTGCTTGTTCGGCGGAAGCTGCACGATCTGGACGATCGGTTATATCTGGCCCCGAAGAGTCAAACTCGAAGACCGTCATTTCGAGCTGTCTCCCGATGGCCGCGAAATCGTTTATTCTTCCGTGCTGGGAATCTACCGAGAAAGTCCCTCGGGAGGCTACATACGTTCGGATGGAGCGCATTTCAAGAAACGGATCCCGACGGACCCCGTCCCGGATGGAATGTTCCTCTTTACGCTGGAGGTCAAGGAAGATCCGTCCCAGGAGCAAGCCAAGTCAAGAAGTGTCCCGACTTCAAAGTGGAGCAGCCCGGTCCCGGTGGATTATCTTTTTCCTTTCCTGCTGGATTCCATCGGAAGCAACAACCCCGTTCCCGATTACTATCACAACGTCTGGCCCGATGGCACCTTTCGCTTGATCATTCATCCCGACGACCGGGATAAACTGTCACAGCCGTTTTGCGTTACAGTCTGGGATAACGGCAAAGCGTATCGTCGAGAGAGGTCCATCCTGGTATTCCCGCGTGGAAAAAAGGGAAACCGTTATGAGGTCTTGACCGCCAGAATATCCAACGAGGAGGATTCCATTCCCTGGTCGTATCATCGTGTTTTTGAGCTGCAGCCGTTCGAAGAGGAATTCAATGCCATCGCAAAAAAAGAAACAAGAGAAGACGGCGTGAAAGGTGGATGGTACCTTGTTGGCGGCGCAGTCCTTATGGATATCGCGATGCTGCCCGCCGAGGTGCTGTACTGGGCCGGACGGTGGATCGTGCTTCTGTTCTAAAACATATCAGGGGAATGAGCGAAATCCGACTGCCTGCTAAACACAAATTAGCCCCGTTCCGGTATAGATTGATTAACACCTGCCCTTGCACATCCCATGGGCGGTTTTGGACGCATTCGCGTCCCCGCTTCGCTGGGGGCGGCGATGCCGCCTCGGAAAGCTCGCTTGCGCTCATACATCTTTTTCTTTACCGCGAGGCGCGAACGGCAAGGTTTTTGGGGGATGAGGAGACAGAAGACCGTTTGTTTGTACCGCGAGGCGCGAACGTCAGGGTTTGTGAAAGAACCAGTATGTCCGAAGCGAAAAAAACACGTGTTCAGATGACGACGCGGTATTTCTGGGGGAGCTTGAGGAGGGCGGAGGAGATGTCGTTGATCTCCTTGAAGAGCTTGGCGCGTTCCGGGGCGTCCGGCGGGAGCGCTTTGACCTGTTCGAGCAGGGCAGCACGTTTCCGCGTGTAATAATCGGTCAGGATCAGGCGCACGCTCGAATTGTAGGTGTTGCGGAAAAACTTTTTGCTGAGCTCGGGATCGGCGGCTGGGCAGGAGGCGGCCGGCGCGGGCTGTCCAGCCTCGCGCGCGGCTTCGATCGCGGCGCGTTCCGCGGCGTGTCCGGCGGCCAGGTCGAGCGCCTCGATGAGCTTCGAGACATCCGCGCCTTCCATTTCGAGCGAGGTCAGGATGGACGACGGCGCGTCCTTCCATTCGCCGTTCATGGCGCTCTGGAGCAGTGCCTCGGCGGCTCTGCCGGGGACGGAATCGCCGAGCGAGTTTTCGGGCAGGTCGTCAACCGCCTTCTGCGTGTATTCCTCCGAATCCAGCATCAGGACCAGCAGTTCGTATACGGCGTTTTCGAGCGCGGTGTTCTTCGGTTTCGGGGGCGGGGCCGCGTTTGCCTGCCGACGCACCGAGGAGGCCGGATGCCGCGCGCCGTCGAAGAGGCGGCGTTCCGCGACTTTTTCGACGGAGGACAGCGGGACGTTGAGCTTCTTCGCGAGCCAGTCGAAATAGAACTCGCGCGTAACCTCGTTTTCGAGCTGGATCATCCAGTAAATCACGTCGTTTGCGGCGGCGGCGCGCCCGGCGGGCGTAGAGGGATCGACGTTCGACAGGGCGTGTTCGAGCGCGAACTCGAAGAAGTCGGCGGCGTCGCGGACGGCTCCGGCGAGGGCGTCGGCTCCGTACTTGGAAAGCGTCTCGTCGGCGTCCTTCGCGCCGGGGTAATGCACGACTTTCACGTTGAATCCGAGCGGCAGGAGGATCGCGGCGTCCTTGAAGACCGCCTCACGTCCGGCGTTGTCGTTGTCGGTGGCGAGGATGGCGGTCGAGGTGTGGCGTTTCAGGATGGTCGCCTGGTCGGCGGTGAACGCGGTGCCCTGGGGCGCGACGGCGTGCGTGATGCCCGCGCGGTGCATGGCGATGGCATCGAGCTGGCCCTCGCAGAGGACCACGGCCCCGGCCTTCGGGATGGAGGTGCGCGCGAAGTTCAGCGCGTAGAGCAGATGCCCCTTGTGGAAAATCGGGGAATCGGGCGTGTTCACGTATTTCCAGCCCTGCGGATCGGATTCCACGGTCCGCGCGCTGAACCCGACGACGCGGCCGGATTCGTTCCAGATCGGGAACATCAGGCGGTTGCGGAAGCGGTCGTAGATGCGCGCCTGGTTGTCGTCCTTGCTGGAGACGATGCCGGACGCGCGGAGCTCGTCGTCGATGAATCCCTCCTTGCGCGCGAACTGGATGGCGGCGTCCCAGCTGTCCGGCGAAGCGCCGATGCAGAACTTATCCGCGACGTCGTTCGGGATGCCGCGCGTACGGAAATACGCCGCAACGGGTCCGTCGGGGTGCTCGAGCAGATACTGGCGGTAGAACTTCGCGAGCTTTTCGTGCAGGGTGCAGAGGCGTTCGCGTGTGCCGTACTCGATCTGGCCGTCAAAGCTCTCGCGCCTGCTGCCGCCGAATCCGTGCCGGGCGGGCGCCTCCGGGATGATGATGCCGTATTTGTGGGCGAGCTGTTCGACGGCCGAGGAGAAATCGAGGTTCTCCAGCTCCATGACGAACTTGAAGACGTCGCCGCCCTTGCCGCAGCCGAAACACTTGAAATACTGGCGGTCCGGGTTGACCGTGAACGAGGGGGTCTTCTCGTGGTGGAACGGGCAGCACGCCTTCCAGGTCAGGCCTGCTTTTTTGAGCGTGGGGACGTACGACTGCACGACGTCCACGATGTCGGCGCGCAACCGAATCTGGTCCAGTACGTCGTCCGGGATATAGCGGGGCATGGCCGGAGGTCAGCGGATGATTTCCAGGCGCGTCTGAACTTCCTTGTATTCGTCGAGGAGTTCACGGCGGTTGGCGGAAAGCCGCAGGAAGGAGTTGTAATACTGGCGCGCCTTCATGAGGTCGCCGAGGTAGTAGTCCTGAAGGATGGCGTTGTTCAGGTGCAGATGCGGATTGTCCGCGTCGAGGGAGAGCGCGGTGCTGAACAGCGCGGCGGCGCGGCGTGCCTCGCCTTTCAGGACCAGGATGACGCCGAGCTCATTGTAGACGACCGGGGACTGCTTGAATTGCGGAAGATCGAGGAGGCGTCTGGTGAGGTTCAGCGCGTCCTCGGTATTCAGGCGGAGTTTAGCGCGCGCGAGCAGGATGAGCGTGTTCGCGTCGTCGGGACGCAGCTCCAGCGCGCGGGTCAGCGGCTTGATGCTGCTGTCATATTTCTGCTGGCGGACATAGAGGCGGCCGAGTGTGTACTGCGCGATGAAGCTCGAGGTGTCTGCGCCCGCGCGGACTGCGGCGTTCAGCGCTTCCTCGGGACGGTCGCTGTTTTCAAGCGTGATGGCGTACAGCACGTTCGCGAGCGTGTCGCCGGGCGCTTTCTCCACGGCGTTTTCGGCCTGGCTGAGCGCGCGTTTCCACTTCGCTTCCTTCGCGGAGACGAGCGATCTGCGCATCCATTCGTCGGCGGTCGGTTCCGGTCCGCAGGCGGTCAGCAGGAAAGCCGCGCAGACGGCGGCGAAACAGAGTATGTGAAGCGATTTCGTGAATTTCATCGGCGTGGATTCTCCTTTTCTAAAACCCATTTTTAAAGTAGTCCATTTTTCCGTTTTTTCCAGTCTTTTTTCCAAAAAAACGGAGGAAAATGGAGGGCAAGCCCTCCACAGCATTTGTGCGCTCAGCTTCGCTTGCGCACGGAAGGCAAGCCCTCCACACAAGCCCTCCACAGCATTTGTGCGCTCAGCTTCGCTTGCGCACGGAAGGC
Organism: uncultured bacterium; assembly: GCA_902778895.1. GTDB lineage: Bacteria > Verrucomicrobiota > Lentisphaeria > Victivallales > UBA1829 > UBA1732. The sequence continues at coordinate 149,681 of CACYZF010000010.1, read as the reverse complement.
AAGCCCTCCACAGCATTTGTGCGCTCAGCTTCGCTTGCGCACGGAAGGCTGGCCCTCCACGGCAGCAGTGTCAGGCTACGCTCGGACACACAGCAAGTAGAGACGCGTGTTCGTCGATGCAGAAAGACGGGAGGAGCAAAATGGTTTGATTGGAATCATCTTAATCGTGCGCGAGCGGCAGCCGCGCACGATTTCAGTGGAGGACTTGTCCTTCCCCCTTGGGGTGTTAAATCTGGCCGGCGACCGGCTTGCCGTCCAGCACGTCGCGGATAGCGCGTGTGAGCTTCGGCAGGCGGTGCGGCTTGGCGATGAATCCGGCGGCGCCGTTGTCGAGGAGATCCTGCACGGCTCCCTCCTGCACGAATCCGCTGGAGAGCAGGATCTTCGCCTCCGGGTCGATGGCACGGATCTGGTAGAACGTACCGTGTCCTCCGAGACGGGGCATGACCATGTCGAGCAGGACCAGGTCGATCTGGCTCGGATTGTCGCGGTAGATGGCGACGGCGTCCTCTCCGTTCTCGGCGAGGAGGACGGAGTATCCGAGATTCTGCAGCGCCTCGATCAGGAAATCCCATACGGTCTCCTGGTCGTCCACGATCAGCAGTGTTTCGGTGCCTCTCGGCAGTGCTTCCGGTTCAGTCATCGGTTATCGTTCCTTTGATAAAAATACACACAATATTATACCCGAAAAAACGGAGAAAAACAAGAGGAAAACCGAAAAAAAACGAAAAAAACCGGAGGCCAGGCCTCTGCCGCGGCAGTGCCATGTTCAGCGGCGCACGAACAGGCTGACGCCTGTACTGCAGTTGTGCCCGGCTATGCTCGGGCACACTGAATGCCGTTTGTGTTTTTCGGTCAGGGCTGGGGCTGGTCGCCGAGCGCGCGCAGAGCGGAACGGCGAATCTTGCCGCTGACGGTCTTCGGGAGTTCGGTGAGGAAGTCGATCTTGCGCGGGTATTTGTACGGCGCGGTGTTGTGCTTCACGTACTCCTGGATCTCCTTCTTCAGCTCTTCGCTGGGCTGTTTGTCCTTCGTGAGGACGATGTACGCCTTCACGAGCTGGCCGCGGGTGGGGTCGGGCACGCCGACCACGGCGCATTCGAGCACATACGGGAGTTCCATGATCGCGTTTTCGACCTCGAACGGGCCGATGCGGTAGCCGGAGGACTTGATGAGGTCGTCGGTGCGTCCGACGTACCAGTAGTAGCCCGCCTCGTCGACCCAGGCGGTGTCGCCGGTGTGGTAATATCCGTCATGCCAGGCGGCTTTGGTGGCTTCCTCGTCGCCGTAATAGCCGACGAAGAGACCGGGGATCTCGCCCGGTTCCGCCTTGATGACGATCTCGCCGACCTCGCCCTGCTTGACCGGCTTGCAGTCGGCATCGAAGAGCTCGACCGGGTACATGGGCGAGGGTTTGCCCATCGAGCCGGGATGCGGCTCCATGCCGTGGATGTTGCCGATAATCATGGTGCTTTCGGTCTGGCCGAAGCCCTCCATCATCTTGTGGCCGGTCTGTTTCAGGAACTGGTTGAAGACCTCGGGATTCAGCGCCTCGCCCGCCATGGTGGTGTGCTTGAGCGTGGAGAAATCGTATTTGGAGAGGTCCTCGCGGATGAAAAAGCGGTACATGGTCGGCGGCGCGCAGAACGTTGTGATGCCGAACTGCTTGAAGAGCGGCATGATGTCCGCGGCGCTGAAGCGGTCGAAGTCGTACACGAAAAGCGGAGCTTCGCAGAGCCACTGGCCGTAGAGCTTGCCCCACATGGACTTCGCCCAGCCGGTGTCGGAGATGGTCAGGTGCAGGCCGTTCGGGTCCACGCAGTGCCACCAGCGGGCGGTGATGATGTGTCCGAGCGGGTAGGAGAAAATGTGCGTGACGATCTTCGGGTAGCCGGTGGTGCCGGAGCTGAAGAACATCAGCATCAGGTCGGTCGCCTTCAGGTCGGCGGGACGTTTGAAGACCGTGCTGTAGCGTTCGAGCGAGGCGTCGAAATCAAGCCAGCCGAGGCGCGTGCCGTTGGTGGCGATGCGGAATTCGACGGACTTGCAGAGGTTCGCGGCGGCGTCCGCCTGCTCGAGGACTTCGCCGTCCGAGGTACAGATGATCGCGCGGATTCCAGCCTTGTCGAAACGGTACTGGAAATCGTGCACGAGGAGCTGGTTCGGGGCGAGGACCGCCACCGCGCCGATCCTGTGCAGGGCGTTCATGAGGACCCAGAACTGCCAGTTGCGGCGCAGGACCATCATCACGCGGTCGCCCTTCCTAATGCCGAGCGAAACGAGGTAGTTCGCGGCCTGGCAGGACATGTCGGCGATCTGCTTGAACGTGAATTCGCGGTGTTCGTGCGTGCGGCTGAGCCAGCAGAGCGCGACCTTGTCCGGGGTCTTCTCGGCGAGGCGGTCGAGCACGTCGTATGCGAAGTTGAAGGTGTCGGGATAGTGGAACTTGACCTTGTTCAGGATGCCGTTCTCGTCGAACTCGGCGTCGAGGTAGTCCTGATACAGAAGGCGCTGGTCGGACGGCGCTTCGTCGTCCGAGGGGACCGCGGCGGCCGGAGCGGGCGCGGGGGCCTCGGTGCCTTCGCCGTACATGACGATCGCGAGAAATTCGCAGGGCTTCCCGTCCGCGGCGACCATGCCGTGCGGCAGGCTGGAGTCGAGCAGCACGCTGTCGCCCGGGTTCAGCACTTCGACCTTGCTGCCGAGCTGGATGCGCAGGCGTCCGCTCAGCACGTAGTCGAACTCGTGCCCCGGGTGCGTCGTGAGGTGGATTGGCAGGCCTTCGTCCTGCGGCTGGGCGCGGACGAACAGCGGTTCGGTGTGGCGGTTCTTCAGCAGGGGCGCGAGGTGGCGGTAGTCCAGCTCCTCGCGGCGCTTGATCGGCATGCCTTCGCCCTTGCGCGTGATATCGTACAACGAAAGCTTGGGCGACTCGCCGCTCACAAGTACACCGACATCGACACCGAATCTCTCCGCGCAGAGGTAAAGGAAGGCAAACGGACTTTCGACGAGGCCGTCTTCATGCTTCCGGTATTCTTCTACGGTGACGCCCGTGACCTTGGCCATTTCCTCTTCGGAGATTTCCCTGATCTGACGGATGTCGCGAATGCGATTGCCGATTTGCTGAAGTTTGTTTTCCATCTTTCGTTGTCCAAACTGGTTTTGAGTACACCCCTGTTCAACATGCAGAGGTGCCCTTGATAAAAACGGGAAACAATAATATACTATAAAAACGCCGAAAGTCAAGCGGAAATCAGGGAAAAGACGGCACGAAACGCCGTTGATTTCCGGGTTTTGTTTCAGACGCTTCCGCCGTGGAGGGCTTGCCTTCCCGAGAGCGTTTTGTCATCGCGTTTTGCGGCGTTTTATAAAAAAACACATGTTTTCAATCATATATTCGCGTATCGCGAGATTGTTTTTTTCTCCGCTCCGTTGTATAGTATTGAATAAAAACGCCGTCCGGCCTGTCGCGGACGCGGTTTTCCCCTTCGCATTCTTCACCCCTAACCAAACAGGAAAAAAGTATATGAAACCGCAAAACTACGGCTTCCTCGCAGGCGCGCTGATGCTCCTCTCCGCGCCCCTCCTGGCCCAGAACCCGATCATCCGGGACAACTTCACGGCCGACCCCTCCGCCCACGTCTTCAACGGACGCGTGTACCTGTACCCCTCGCACGACATCCCGGCGCCGTACGACTACAACCGCAAGGACTGGTTCTGCATGGCGGACTACCACGTGTACTCCTCCGACAACCTGGTCGACTGGGTGGACCACGGCGTGATCGTGGATCAGACCTATGTGCCGTGGGTGAACACGCGTTCCTACAGCATGTGGGCGCCCGACTGCAACGTGAAGGACGGCAAATACTACTTCTACTTCCCCGCGAACAACCGCATCGGCCTCGCCACCGCCGACCAGCCCTACGGCCCGTTCCGCGTTGAAGAACAGCCGATCCAGGGCGCGAACGGCATCGACCCGTGCATCTTCATCGACGACGACGGCACCCCGTACCTGATCTGGTCCGGCATGGGCATGCAGATCGCGAAGCTGAAGGACAACATGAAGGAATTCGACGGCGCGTCCAGAAGCATCCAGCACAACACCCCGCAGAGCGGCATGAAGGAAGGCCCGTTCATGTTCAAGCGCAACGGCATCTACTACTTCACGTTCCCCTGGGCCGAAAAGGAACGCGAGACGCTGGCGTACTGCATGGGCAGCAGCCCGTACGGGCCGTTCGAGTACAAGGGCAAGATCATGGAGCAGTCCGAGACCGTCTGCTGGACCAACCACCACTCCGTGGTCGAGTTCAACGGCAAATGGTATCTCTTCTACCACCACAACGACTACTCGCCCTACTTCGACAAGAACCGCTCCGTCTGCATCGACGAGCTCACGTTCAATGAAGACGGCACCATCAACCTCGTGAAGCCCACGCTCCGCGGCGTCGGCGTTACCCCGGCCACCCGCGAGATCCAGATCGACCGCTACTCCAGCGTCGGACCGGAAAATGTGAAGATCGACTTCGTGAATTCGGACCGCACGTTCGACGGCTGGAAGGCGATCTTCTGGAACACCACCGAATACCGCCAGCCGATCTACCTGACCTACGACCGCGTCGATTTCGGCGACAAGCCGCTGAAGTCCGTCACGCTGAAGTGCCACTCCCTCGCAGGCGGCGTCATCGACCTCCGCGCGGACGATGCGAACGGCCAGCTCCTCGCCTCCGTGACCATCCCCGGCAAGCCCGACTGGACCGAGGTCGTCTGCCCGCTCCAGGCCACCCCGAACGGCGTTCACACGCTCTATGTGAGCATGCGCAGCGGCAACCACATCGAGATCGACTGGGTGCGCTTTAATCCGTAATCCCGGCTGATTTCCGACATTCTGTCAATCCGGCCATGGCGGGCGCTGAACCCGTCATGGTTTTTTCGTGCACCGGTGCGCGGCTCCTAGTTTTCCCAAAAAAAAGTGAGAATCGTGCTTAACGTTCTCCTAGAATACAAAAGAATCATTGACACGCTGATTGCTGTTCATGATTTACAGAGCATTCCTCATATCCGGCGTAAAATGGACCATTTTTTATGGTTCCCTAACAGATAACACCCGATCAACAAGATAAATAATCCCTTCTTCAGTGAAAAAAGGACGCATTCGCGTCCACGCTTCGCTGGGGGCGGCTCTGCCGCCTTGGAAAGCTCGCTTGCGCTCGACGGATTACTTGACCGCGAGGCGCGGATGGCGGAGGTGCCGGATAGGACCAGTAGGACCGATATGTCCTATCAATTCCCCCGCTGTCCTGGTCAATCTTCCTCGCAGTCGCCGACGCAGCCGAAGGGGATGTGCACGGAGGGGGTGTACTCCTTGGCGGCTTCGAGGTGGGGCGACCACTGGTCGTCGAAATAGATGTGGGGGCGGAGCTGCTTCAGGATGCGGCTTTTGTTCATGCCTCCGAGCGTGAACGTCTGGTCGACGGTGATGTTCCAGTCGCGGAGCGTGGTGGCGAGGCGCCATTGCGCCGGGCCGTTGCGCGCGGTCACGATGGCGGTGCGCAGGAACCTGTGGTATTTCGGGTCGGCGCTGCGGCGGTCCTCCTCCATGGTGTGCAGTCGGCCGAGTTTGGCGAAGAGGTCGGCGAGGGGACCTGGGCCGAGCGGGACGGCGGAGTTGCTGGACTCGGATTTCCAGAACTTGTCGATGCCGCCGGACTGGAAGACCTGTTCCGCGCTGTCGTCGGCGAGCACGCCGTCGAAGTCGAACGCCACGCGGAGCTCGTCGTCGTTTTCGTCGTCGTTGAGCTTGCTTTCCAGCACGTAGCCCGCGGCGAACCCGCGGCGGATGGCGTCGCGCACGTCGGCCTCGTTGCCGGAGAGGAAAAGCGAGACGTTGTAGGCGTCGATGTAGTCCACGGGGTGCCCGTCGGTGAGGAACGCCGAGCGCGTGATGTCGAGCCCGTAATGGTCGATGCAGCGGAGCACGCGGTTTCCGGTGTCGGGGTCGTTGTGGCTGAGGAGGACGACCTCGACCGGCTGGGTGTCCGGGAAGATTTCGTTGAACTTCAGGAAACGCCGGATGAACGGGAACGCGATGCCGGGCTCGAGCACGGTGTCCTCGTGTTCGCGCTGGTATTGGCGGTAGGCGGAAAGGCCCTTGCTGCGGTAGATCTCGTCGGCGACGTCCAGGCGGAAGAGCGCGCTGGAGGCGACCGCGATGACGAGCTTGTCTTCGATGGGGAACGCCATGTCAGATGCCTCCGGTGCGGATGAAGTCGAATGCGCGCGGGATGCGTGTCAGCAGGTCGTCGGCGATGAGGCCGCGCAGGGCGAGCGGGGCGTCCAGTTCGCCGAGCAAGCCGTGCAGAAAGACGCCATTTTTCGCCGCAGTGTAGAGGGAATCCGAGGCGGGTGCGAGCGCGGCGACGATGCCGGAGAGGAGGTCGCCGCTGCCGGCTGTCGCGAGCACGGGCGATCCGCTCAGGTTGAGCGCGTAGAGGCCGTTCGGGGACATCACGACGGTGCGGACGCCCTTCAGGACGACATGCAGCGCGGTGAACTTCGCGAGCGCTTCGGCGCGTTCGACGCGGCTGCGTCCGCCGGAGTTCAGCCCGAGCGCCGCCTCAAGCCGTTTCATCTCGCCCTCGTGGGGCGTTGCGACCGTGGCGGTGCCGAGCTCATGCAGCAGATCGGGATGCTTCGCGATCAGGTTCAGCGCGTCGGCGTCCAGCAGCAACGGACACTGCGCGGAAGCCATCAGTTTCCGCAGGAAGGGCACGGTCTCCTCCGCGGTATTCATGCCCATGCCAGCGGCGATCGAAGTCACGTTCGGCGGCAGGTCCAGCGCCTCGGCGGATTTCGCCGAGAATACGCCGTTGCCGTCGTCGGGGAGACGCTTCACGATGAGTGCCTTCGGCGGGGCGCAGACGATCTCCATTGAGGCGGGGACATAGACGGTCACGAGCCCCGCGCCCGCCCGGAGCGCGGCCTCGGCGGTCAGGAACGGCGCGGACGGGTAATCGCGGCTGCCGCCGATGACCGCCACATGGCCGCGTTTCTGCTTGTAGGTGTCGAACTCGACCGGATGCAGACTGAGGCTGCGGCGCACGTCCGCGAGTCCGGTGCACGGCACGGCGCGCATGAGCACAGCGTCGGGCAGTTCGTCCGGCAGTCCGATGTCCACGACGCGGATGCATCCGCAGAGCTCTGGGCCGCGTCCGGTCAGCATCCCGGTCTTCGGATAGCCGAACGTGACCGTGACATCCGCCCGTACGGCGGTGCCGCCGCGCACTTCGCCGTCGTCGGCGTCGAGCCCGGACGGCAGATCGGCGGCGATGACCGGGAGGTTCAGATAGTTCACGAGGTTGATCCAGTGGAGCCAGGGCTCCTTCAGCGTGCCGCTGAACCCGGTGCCGAGGAGCGCGTCGATCACAATGGAGCCGCGGAGGTCGGCGGCGTGGAGTTCCGTGGCGCGTTCGATGGCGTCGGGGAGCTGCGACCAGGCGCGGAGGGCGTCGCCCTTGAACTCGGACGCCGGGCAGGTGTGGAAGACCTTGACGCGGCATCCTCGCTCGAACAGCGCCTTAGCGGCGACGAAGCCGTCGCCCGCGTTGTTGCCCTTGCCTGCCAGCACGGCGTAGAACGCGCCGCGGTCGCGGAACGCCTCGGCCTCCCGTGCGAGCGCATTGCCCGCGATGGTCATCATGGCCCAGGAATCGACCAGTCCCTGTTGAATGGCGGCGGCTTCGACGGAACGCATGTGTGTACCGGAAATGGCTTTCATAAGGCGGCCTCCTGTGCGGCATCTCCGGCCGGAACGGCCGAAATACCTGTATGTTTTTACGGAAATAATCCGTTTTTGATTTGTCTTAATTGGGTTTACGGTGTAAATTTACTACATCTTTTTTCTTTTTCAACATGTATTAAGAGGTTTTCACCCTTTTTTATGGCCATTTTCGAAGAAAAACAGCCTTCGGTCCGCTGGATTGTGCTGCTGATCGCCGCGGTGTTCCTCGTTTCCTTCCCGCTCGTCCAGATCGGGATGAACGAGCTGTACTCCACGGAAGGCGAGTACGCGGCGGCGGCACTGGAGTTCACCGGGTGGAATACGCTGGTGACCGTGCACGGCACACTGCCGGACTCGGTGTTCCCGTTGTACCCGGCGCTGGTGCGCCTGCTGCTGAACTGCGGACTGCCGCTCGAATTCTCCCTGCGGTTCATGTCGCTGCTGCCTCTGGCGCTGCTGGCGCTGCTGACGGGTCTGGTCTGCGGACGCACCACGGACCGTCAGGCGGGCGCGGCTGCGGCCGTCGTCGTGCTGACCACGATCCTGACCGGATCGAAAGCGCCGGAGGGGTATCCGCAGCTGCTGTCCGCGCTGATCGTGTACGGCGGGTGGATGCTGTGGTTCTATCTCGGGTTCATCCGGTCGAACTGGAACGCCGCGTGGCTTTCGGTCGGCGTGTTCGGCGGGCTGGCGTTCTATTCCAACGGCCTCACGGCGGTGGTGTATTTCCTCGTGCCGCTGGCGTTCCAGCAGAGACCGTTCCGTGTGTGGTCGAAACTCAACAAGCCGGGTCTTTTCGCGGCGATCCTGCTGGGCGCGGTCTTCTTCTTCGCATGGCTGACGCCGATCCAGAACTTCCTGGCGGCGAACTCCGCAGCTCCGCGCGAGGCCGTTTCCTTCCGCATCCTGACGTACTTCAAGGACATCGCGGTCCGCCCGTTCGACGCCGCGTTCCGGTTCTTCCCGTGGTCGCTGATGCTGTGGGCTCCCTTCTGTCCGGCATTGATCGCCATCGAACGCAATCCTCTGCTCATCAAGTACCACCGCATCCTGTTCGTGGTGCTCGGGCTTCTGATCTGGTTCAATCCGCAGACCAAGCCTCGAGATTTCTTCTACCTGCTGCCGCTCGCGTCCGTGCTGGCGGCCTGCAACTACTGGATCCTGGTGCGGCGTTATGCCGGGAAGTTCTTCGGCATCTTCATGCTGCTTTCCGTGCTGGCGATCGCGGCGGGCGCCGTGGCCGTGGCGTACCTGATGCTGCCGCAGGACGTGTTTTCGAGGTTCGCGGTCGGGATCGAGCTTCCCGAGGCGAGACCCGCCGTTACCACACTGATTGCCGCCGAGATCGTGATGTCGTTTGCCGCGGCGGTCGCGGCGCTGGTCCTGATCCGTCTGCGCCGTCCCGTCTGGATGGCCTATCTTTTCGTGTTCGCTTCGTTCATGCTGCTCTTCTGGGCTGTGGTCAATCCGGTCCGGAGCATGAAGGAGAACAAAAGAAACCTGGCGGACGGCATTCTGACGGCGCTGAACGGAAAAGACGCCGCGGCGGATCCCGCTTCCGTTCCCGCGACACTTTACAAGGACCCGGCCATCATGGGGCTGTATTCCGAGGGCTGCTACATCGGGATCCCGATCCGCACGCTGGCCCACGACAAGATACCCGCGAGCGTCGATCCCGCCTATGTGCTGACGGCGGACGTGCCCTCGCACATCGCACGGACCTGGACACGCCTTTACGACTGCGAGTACCGGGGCAAACATCTGTACATTTACAAGGGCGTTTCTCTCAAGAAGGAGCTTTCCGATGATGACGACTACTACGACTATGACTACGAATGAGGCGAAACCGTATCTGGCGTCCGCCTCGAAACAGGATATCGCAGCGGCGCTGAAAGCGGCAGGACAGCCCGGATACCGCGCCGACCAAGTCTATGACTGGATCGTGAAGAAATGGATCGTCGATCCGGCGCTCATGACCAATCTTTCCGCGGCCGCGAAAGAGGTGCTTTCCTCGGCGTTCCTGTGCCCGTCCGTCGCGATCGAGGCGGAATACCCCGCCGACGACGGTTCCGCGAAGTATCTGCTCCGGCTTCATGACGGCGAGACCGTGGAATGCGCGCGCATCCCAGCCGAGGACGGCCGCATGACGTTCTGTCTGAGCTCGCAGGTCGGCTGCCCCGTCTCCTGCGTGTTCTGTTCCAGCGGCGAATCCGGCCTCACGCGCAACCTCGCCGCGGGTGAGATCATCGAGCAGTATTTCCTGCTCTGCCGCAAGCTCGGACAGGCCCCGGACAACGTGGTCATGATGGGCATCGGCGAACCGCTCCTGAATTTCGACAACCTCGTTGCCGCGCTGAACGTGATCACGAACCCGGACGGCGTCGCGCTGGCCCAGCGCCGCGTGACCATTTCCACCAGCGGATGGACGCCCGGCATCAAGGCGCTGACCGAACTGCGCAAGCAGTGGAATCTGGCGCTGTCGCTTCACGCTCCGGACGACAAGACGCGCGCGATGCTCATCCCCACGAAATTCCGCCGCGACATCCGCGAGATACTCGCCGCCTGCCAGGAACACCGCGAGGCAACGGGTCGTCTGCTCACCATCGAATACGTTCTTCTCGCGGGCATCAACGATTCGCCTGAAATGGGGCGCAAATTCGCGCGTCTCGCCGCCGATGCCGGGGCGAAAGTCAACCTCATCCCGTACAACAAGGCGCGCGGCGCGTTCGAGCGTCCCTCGCGCGAGGCGGTCAAGCGTTTCGAAAACGCCCTGAAGACCCTGCATGTGCCCGTGACCGTCCGTGTCGAAAAGGGCTCCTCCGCCACGGCCGCGTGCGGCCAACTCCGCGCGACCTCGAAAAAGTCCGCTGCGGGGAAAGCCGTCACGGCGTTCGCCGCCGTCCTGACGCTCCTCGCCGCGGCCTCCTGCTCGCTTTTCTCCTCGACCCCGAAGGAGCTCAACGAGCATCAGCGCGAACTCATGGCGGAAGTCGCAAGCCCCGAAAAGGACCTCGCTCCGCTCTATAATGTGCTTTCGTACACCGACCCGAATTTCATCGACCCGGAAACGGGACGCACTCCGCTTATGACGGCTATCGCGCTCTCCGATGCGCCGCGCGTCTCCGCGCTTCTGGCGTCCAAGGCCGATCCGGATGCCAGGGATGCGAACGGCGTCCGCGCGATCCATTATGCCGCGGGAGAACCCGATCCGGCGATCCTGCGTACGCTCATCCTCGCGGGTGCGGACATCAACGCGAAGGGGCGCACCGGCAAGACGCCGGTCATGGAGGCCGCCCGCCTGGGGATGTTCCAGAACGTGAAGATCCTCGTCGACGCGGGCGCGGACCTGAACGCGCACGACGACCAGAACCGCAATACCCTGATGTTCGCCGCGATGGCGAAGCAGTCCTCGCTCGATATCGTGAAGTATCTGCAGGAACACAGTGCGCCGGATTTCACGTTCGACGATAAAGGCCAGACCCCGCTTTTCCTCGCCATCGACTACGGCAACACCGACACCGCGCTGTATCTGATCAACAATGTCGAGAGATTCGAAGGAAACCAGATGCTCCTCAGCGCCGGTCCGGTGGAGATCGAATACACCATCTTCAACCGTTACAATGAAGCCACGGCCATCGGACTTGCCGCCATGAAGCACGCGATCTATGCCAACGACATGAAGGTCGTGCAGGCGCTGGTCGAACGCGATCTGCCGCTGAATTCGAGCATCAACCGCGTCTACCGGGGCCTGGACCGTGTCAATATCGAAGGTTTCCACGAACTTCTCGCACGGAACGGCATTATCGAGGACGGAAAAAAGCCGCTCTTCTGGGCCGCCGAAACCAACAATCTGCCGATCCTGGAGTACCTGGTGGAGCATGGCGCCGATCCCAACGAGATCGACCATGCGGGAAACCGTCCCATCGCATACGCCCGCAGGCGCGAGTCCATCGACTATCTTGACAAAGCCATGAAGATCGCCGCCGAAGAGGAAGAATGACCGCGGGAAGCTTCAAAACCCGGTACATGATCCTCCGGAAAACGCCGTTCCGCGACACGAGCCTTGTGGTCGCCGGGATCAGCGCGGAGCACGGACGGCTCGATTTCGTGCTGAAAGGCGCGCGCGCCATCGGAAAAAAACAGTTCCCGACCGCGGACGTTTTCCGCGAGTTTCTTCTGGAATTCCGGCCCGCACGACGGGCGGAATCCATGCCGACGCTTGTTTCTTTGGACCTGACCGCTTCGCATGACGGCATCGCGCAGTCCATGGACTGCTACCTTGCCGCGTGTTCGTTCGCGGTCGAGACGCTCCGCCGCGCACAGCCGATGCTCGAAATGCCGCTGACCTGGCAGGCGTTTTCCGTGATGCTGACCCGCATGGAACGCACACTTCTGCCCAAAATCCCGCTCATGCTTGCGCGTCTGGCCGTCCTGCGGGAACACGGCATGCTTTCCGATGCCGTGCCGTACCCGGACCTGATCGCACCGCTGTTCCGGTGCGCAGTCGAGGCGGACGCCCCGTGGCCGGAGATCGACGAAACCACGCTGAACCGTATCGACAGCTGGGTGGAGACACGTTTCCGCATGCTTTCGGCCTGATCTTTTGTCGAAAACGGGGGGCGGTCAGAAAAAAAACGGGAAAAATGGGGAAACCGTGTAGAATCGGCGGAAAAGATGCGTTCTTAATGTTGTGTCTTTCCTGCCGGTACATCAAAAACTGATTTTTTTTTGATGCGGGGCGTTGAATCGGCGGGAAAGACGCGTTCTTGAAAATGCGGGACGAAGACCCGATGAAATAGAAACGGAAACCGCAAACGACACTATCAAGGAGGCTACTATGAACAAGATTCTTACACTTGCAGTCGCCGGAATCCTTTTCGCCGGAATCGGAACAACCGGAATCGTGAATGCTCAGGCGCCGTTTGGCAGACAACAGGCCGGAACCTTCCAGCGCGGACCGCAGGGCGGCGGCTTCGGCAGAGGCGGACAGCGCGGCCAGCTTGGTCTGGGGTTTGGTATGACACAGCGCGGCCGTCAGGGCTTCGGCCTTGGTGCGGCTCCGCAGGGCGGCCGTCAGCAGGCGGGACGCGGCGGGCAGCGCGGCCGTCAGGGCTTCGGCCTTGGTGCGGCTCCGCAGGGCGGCCGTCAGCAGGCGGGACGCGGCGGACAGCGCGGCCAGCTTGGCCTGGGGTTTGGTATGACACAGCACGGTCGTCAGCAGGCGGGACGCGGCGGACAGCGCGGCGGTTTTGGCTTCGGCATGATTCCGCAGAGAGGCTTCGGATTTGGATCTCAGGCACGCGGACCTCAGGCAGCACAGCCCCGTGGCCCTCAGGCGGGACCTCAGGCACGCGGACCTCAGGCGGCACAGCCCCGTGGCCCTCAGGCGGGACCTCAAGCCCGTGGCCCTCAGGCGGGACCGGGAAGAAGATAATCCTCCCGTTATGGAAGAAAGACCAGCCTGACAAGAAGAGTAGATTTACCTGAATCCGAAAAAACTCCCGGTTCCTGCAAAGGTCCGGGAGTTTTTTGTTTGACTTTCCTGCAAACTTAGTTATAGTAATACGAAAAACATTGCAACACTTTCCCTGAAAATAGGAATTCCCGTTATGGCTCCGCAGGATGCAGAAGAATTGAATCCCCTCGATCCGGTTTTCGCGGAACACCGCGACCGGCTGCTGGCTCTGGCCCGGCGCAACCTGAACCCCGTTCTTGCGCGGCGGATTTCGCCGGAAGACGTGGTGCAGGAGACGCTGGCGGCGGCGTGCCGCAGGCTTGATTTCCTGCGGAACTGTCCGGAGGTTCCGGTGTATTGCAAACTGAGGCGGATCCTGTTCCAGACGATTACCGATCTGGAACGGAAACACCTGCAGAGCATGAAGCGCGACGCCTACCGGGAATGCGAAGTCGCCGCGGAAGAGGACGTTTCTTCCCCGAAGATGGACTGGAACCTGTTCGCCGACACGGTGACCGGCCCCCTCACGCAGCTTGCCCGTCAGGACCGCTACGAGCTCCTGCGGAAGACGATGGAATCCCTGCCGGAACACGACCGCGAGATCCTGGAGCTGCGGCATTTCGACGGGATGAGCAACACGGAGTGCGCGGAGGCGCTGCACCTGACGCAGAAGGCTGCGAGCATCCGTTATGTCCGCGCGCTGGAACACCTGAAGAAACAGCTGATCGAATTTACCGAGTTCCGGCCGTGAACGACGACACGACATTTGAAGACCTGATCGAATCGTATCTGGAGATGTTCCGAAGCGGGACGGCCCCGGATATCGGGGAATTCACGCATCTCCATCCCGAATATGCGGACCGTCTTGCGGAGCTCCTGCCGCTGATGGTGAAGATGGAAAACTGCGCCGCCGATACGCGCCGGGACCATGCGCACGCCGTTTCGGGCGGGGAATTCCCCGATCTGAGCGGATCGGATTACCGTCTGATCCGGAAGATCGGCGCGGGCGGCATGGGCGAGGTCTTCGAAGCCACCCAGATCTCGCTGGACCGGAAAGTCGCAGTGAAGGTGCTTTCGCCGTCGCTGACGTCCGATCCGGCGCAGCGCGAGCAGTTCGAGAACGAGGCGCGCGTGATCGCGATGCTTCACCACCCGAACATCGTGAAGATCTACAACGCGGGCGTCAGCGCCGACCGGTGCTATTATGCCATGGAGCTGATCAACGGCACCGGGCTGAACCATTACGGCACGAACGCTCCGCGCGAGATCGCGCGTCTGGGGCTTCAGGCCTCCCGGGCGCTTGCCTACGCCCATCGTTGCGGCGTCCTGCATTGCGACGTGAAGCCCGCGAATATGCTGCTGGACACGCAGGGCGAAATCCACATCGGCGACTTCGGGCTGGCGTTCGTGCTGAAAGACATGGTCGGGAAACCGGGCAGATCGGGGATGCGGAGCGGGACGCTGCGCTACATGGCGCCGGAACGCCTCAAGCACGGGATCAAGTCCTTTGCCGGAGACCAGTATTCGTTCGGCGTGACCCTGTACGAGCTCATCACGCAGGCTCCGGTCCTGCCGGAACAGAATCCGCAGAAGCTGATCGACCGCATCTGCACCGCGCCGCTTCCGCCGCTGCAATGCTCCGAGCCCGACCTGGCGGCGATTGTCAACCGCTGCATCAGCTTCGATCCGTCGGCACGGTATCCCGGCATGGCGGAAGTCGCGGCGGATCTGGAGCGTTTCCTCCATCACGAACCCGTTTCGGCGGCAAACACGTCGGCGTTCCGGAGGTTCCGGCTCTGGTCGAAACGCAAGCCCGCCGTGGCGGCTCTGAGCCTGCTGGCGCTGACCGCGATCATGGCGTTTGCCGTTTCCGTGACGGTCGGATATGTCCGCACCAATTCCGCGTTGAAACTGGCCGAGAAGAATGCTGCCGCGGCAAACGCGGCCCTGTCCGATATTTTCGCGCACATCGAACACCGCACGCCGACTTCGAGCGGGAGCGAACTGCTTTCACGCCTGATGCCGTATTATCAGGACATCGCCGAACAGCGCAACCTGCCGCAGTCGGAGATTGCGGACATCAACCTGATGATCGGCACGGCGGCCATGCGGTCCGGCAACTATCCGCTCGCGGAAAACGCATTCCGGCGCGCCGCCGAACTCCGGACCGACGCCGCCACGCTGAATCTGCTTGCCGCGGCGTTCCGCCAGCAGGGGAAGACCGTTCAGGCCGGACAGCTGTCCCGTCAGGTCATCGAGGATTATCCGAAGTCATGCGAGGCGGTCCAGGCGTATCAGACGCTCGGCGAATACGACGCGGCGTCCGTTCTGTTGCGTTCGCTTCTTCAGGCCGAACCGGAGAACCCGGACTACCTTTATCAGTATGTTCTCCTGCTGGAAACGCAGCCCGGTCTGGCGGAATCCGATCCGATCCCCGGCATCGATCCGAACCCGCCGGAGATCCTCGGAAAACTGGCGAAGCAGTACCCGGACCGTATGGAGTTCTCGCTTGCTCTCGTCGACCTGATGAGCCGGAGACTGGGCACGCAGACGCGGTTCGCACAGGAGGACAGGCAGTCGCTCGAACAGGCTCTGGCATTGGCTGACCACCTGCTGGCGTGGTATCCGAATACGCCGGAAGTCGCCTCGGCCGCCGTGGAGCTTTACTCAGCTTATATTTCCCGTTTGCGCCGGAGCGGAGACCAGGCCGCCGTGCGCAGCGAAATGGCGCGACTGCAGGGAATGCTGGAACTCCTGTACCGCAGCCCGGACGCCCCGGACGAGGTGAAGGAAGCCCTGCTTGAGATGCAGCTGGAACAGCTGGGACAGATGAGCGCGCCCACGCGGATCCAGCCGGGGAACGTTCAGGAACTCGCCTCGAAGATACGGGACGAACTGGATGATTACCATGGAGACAGACTGACGGAATTCCAGATGGAGCTGGCCCGGCTGGAAACGAACCTTCCTGCGGCGGTCCGTCCGGGTATGACGGGACGTCAGCCTATCCCCGGCGCACGTCAGCCAGTTCAGCCGGGGCGCCAGCCGGGCAGACAGAATCCGAATCCGGTTTTGCAGTCAAGGCCCCGGACGCGCACTCCGGCAACCGCGCAGAGCGGGGCCAGGCAGGGACGCGCCGGGAACATCTTCATGCCCCCGGCGGGAGGCGTGATGCGGCCGTTTGCGCCGAACAATAACCGGCCCGGGTTCAATCGTGACCGGACCGCCGGCGCCGCCGGCCGCGGCGGCCGGAATGAGAACCCCGCCGGCCGAAACGAGGGGCCGGATGCTGGGCAGAATGAGAATCCCCCGGACGCAGTGAAGCTCCCGGCGGGCAAAACTGAACAGGGAATGTCCCCTTCGTCTTATTCCGGCAGCAGCTTCGTCGTGGAAAGCAGATGGCGCGCGGCGTTGGCCGTGGCGTTCGTCGATCCGGGCGCGAGCATCTGACGGAGTTCTTCCATATCCTTTTCCACCTCGGCCCTGCGGGATCCGCCGGGCAGGATGCGTTCCAGCGCGTCGGCCATGTCCTGTGGCCTGACCTGATACTGGAGAAATTCCTCGAAGGATTTCCTGTTCAGGATGATGTTCACCATGGTGAAGGCGTTGCGGAAGAGCTTGCGCACGACGAGGCGCGCGAAAAGGAAGGTGATGGAGTTGAGACGGTAGGCCACGACGAGCGGAAGCCCGGCAATGGCGCATTCGACCGTGACGGTTCCCGAGGCGGCAATCCCCGCGGTGCATTCCTGAATGGCGACCGGGGTGATGCCTGTTTTGACGTCGATGCGGACGTCCTGCATTTCGGGGTGATGCCGCGTGAACTGGTCAAGTCCTTCGAGCACATCGCGGTAAATCTGTTCGCGCGGAAGCGAGATCGTGAAGTAGAGCTCGGGATGGCGTTCGTGGAGGATCAGCACGGTCTTCAGGAACGGTTCAAGCAGCTGAGACGTCTCGTGTCCGCGGCTGCCTGGCAGGATCAGCACGTGGTTCGGGTCGCGTTTCAGCGTCGGGTCGATGCGTTCGCGGACGATTTCGATCAGCGGATGCCCGTCGAAATGCGTTTCGAGCCCGGACCCAGCCCAGACTTCGGTCTCGAACGGGAAGATCACGATGAGCTTGCGGCAGTATTTTGCGATACGCGGGATGTTGGATTTGCGCCACGCCCAGACCTGAGGACTGACGAACCAGACGACCGGGATGCCGAGCTTCCAGAGGCGTTTCGCGAGGCGGATGTTGAATCCGGGATTGTCGATGACCATTACGGCGTCGGGCCGTTCCTTCTTCGCGAGGGCGATGCACTGGAAGAAGATGCGGATGAACGTGCCGATGTGGGCGAAGACCTCGATGAACCCGACCACGCCGAGCTCGGAGGAGTCGATGAAAAGGTCCACGCCCGCGTCGCGCATGCGCTGCCCGCCCATGCCTCGAACGGTGGCGGAGGGGCATTGTTTCATCACTTCCTGCGCGATGCGTGCGCCGTAAAGGTCGCCGGACGATTCTCCGGCCATGATCCAGATCAGCGGTTTTTCCTGACTCATAATCGTTTGCTCCCGTGATTCAGCTTATTTCTTTCGGCGTTTCTTTTTCGGCGGCGTGTAGTTGCTCCCGCGCATGCGGAAACCGCCCATTCCGCCCATGCCTCCGAAACCGCCCATTCCGCCCATGCCTCCGAAACCGCCCATGCCGCCCATTCCGCCCATGCCTCCGAAACCGCCGCGCATGCCGCCGGCCATCCGGTCGAGCAGGCTGTTGTTCTTCATGACTTTTTTCATGAGGAGGAACTGTTTGATAAGCTGGGAGACTTCCTCGACGGAGCGTCCGGAGCCCTTCGCAATGCGGCGGCGCCGCGGCATGTCGATCTGTTCGGCGTTGGCGCGTTCGTATTTGGTCATGGAGAGGATGATCGCCTCCATGCCTGCGAACTTCGAGGGCGCGAGTTCGGCGATCCCGGAGAGCTTGTCGCCGCCGGGCAGGAATTTCAGGATGGCTTCGAGGCCGCCGAGACGCGTCATCTGGCGCAGCTGGCCCAGGAAGTCGTCGAAATCGAACGTGTTCTTGCGGATCTTCTCCTCGAACTTCGCCGCTTCCTCCTGGTCGATCTTTTCCACGGCGCGTTCGACGAGCGAGACCACGTCGCCCATGCCGAGGATTCGGGACGCCATGCGGTCGGGATGGAAGACGTCGAGGTCCTCCAGTTTTTCGCCGGAACCCGTGAACTTGACGGGGCAGCCGGTGACTTTGCGGATGGAGAGGGCCGCGCCTCCGCGCGCATCGCCGTCGAGCTTGGTGAGCACGATACCGGTGATGTGGAGCGCGTCGTTGAAATGGCGCGCCACGGAGACGGCCTGCTGGCCGAGGGCGGCGTCCGCCACGAGCAGGATTTCGCCCGCCTGCGTGACGCTGGAGACCATCACGAGTTCCTGCACCATCGCGGTGTCGATCTGGAGGCGGCCCGCTGTGTCGATGATGAGGAAGTCGGCGTTGTCGTTGCGGGCCTGTTCCAGCGCGCGGAGCGCGATGCCGGGAACGTCCCCGACGCCTTCCTCCGCGTAGACCGGGACGCCGATCTCGCCGCCGAGCACCTTCAGCTGTTCGATCGCAGCGGGACGGTACACGTCGCATGCCGCGAGAAGGACCTTTTTGCCCTTGTTCTTGAGGTGGAGCGCGAGCTTGGCGCTGGTGGTCGTCTTGCCGGAACCGTGCAGGCCGACCATCAGGATGATGTTCGGATGCGCCCCGGTATTGAGCTCCGCTTCGGCGGATCCCATGAGCTCGACGAGTTTGTCGTGGACGATCTTGACAGCCTGCTGGCCGGGGGTGACACTCTTCACGACGGCTTCGCCGAGGCAGGCCTGACGGACTTCGGAAACGAACTCGTCGGCGATCTCGATATTGACGTCGGCGTCGATCAGGGCGTCGCGGACGTCCTGCATGGATTCCGCGATATTGGATTCGGAAATGGTCGTCTGGCCGCGGAGCTTGCGGAAGACTTCCTGGAATTTGTCGGAAAGATTTTCAAACATTTTACGGTCTCTTGCACTTTGAAAAAATACATGCGGTGTTATATTATAGCATAAGAATGAAAAAAATCTAACCGGAACCCGAAAAAAACTTTTTTTTTAGTGAAATCATGCACGAACGCACCATCAGCACCACAGCCGGACCGGAACTCGAAGGCGTCCGCCTTGACCATTTCCTCACGGAGCGTTTCACCTACCAGTCCCGAACCGGATGGCAGTCGATCATCCGCGCGGGGCGGATCTCGGTCAACGGGATCCGGGTGCGGGCGTCGCGACGGCTCCATGCGGGCGACGTGATCGAGTTCGACGTGCAGGGGATCGCGGAGCCGGAGGTCGACCCGGCGTATTCGGTCGTGCTGGAACGGCCCGGTTTTCTGGTCGTGTCGAAGTCCGGCTGCCTGCCGGTCCATCCGTCGGGCTGCTATTTCCGAAACACCCTGCTGATGCTGATGAAGGAACGGTATGGCGAGCTCTTCGTCGTGAACCGTCTGGACCGGGAGACGTCCGGGCTGGTCGTGCTGGCGAAGGATGCGGAGACCGCGGGCGTTCTGAGCGGACTTTTTGCTTCGCACCAGGTGGAGAAAACGTATCTTGCCGCCGTCTTCGGTGAGTTCCCCGCCAGCATGGTCGTGAAAAACGGCTGGCTGTCGTCCGATCCGGATTCCCCGGTGCGGAAGAAACGGCGTTTCACGGAGACAGATCCGGGCACGGAGGACGCCGAGCCGTGCGCCACGGAGTTTGCCTGTCTGAAAACGGACGGGCGGTTCAGCCTCGTCGAATGCCGTCCGCATACGGGGCGTCTGCATCAGATCCGCGCCACGCTGTGTTCCTGCGGTTTCCCGCTCGTCGGCGACAAGCTCTACGGGCCGGACGACACGGTCTTCCTGCGGTTCACGGAGGAAGCCATGACGGACGCCGACCGCGCGGCGCTGGTCCTGCCGACGCAGGCGCTCCACGCATGGCGGCTGCGGTTCACCGTCTCCGGCACGGGCGAGGCGGTCGAATGCGAAAGTGCGCCGCCCGACGCGATGCTGAATCTTTTCGGGGCGGATACGGCCGGGTTTTTGGTGGAACGCGCTTGACAAAACGTATTTTTGCAGTATATTGTATAGAATACTTTTTTACTTCGTCACGCACTGTTTTTGTCTCCGAACCCGAAAGGAACCGGAAATGATCCGACACATGATCCTGACCATTGCCTGCGCCGCGTTGGCCGCGCTGTGCGCTTCCTGCGGTTATTTTCAGGCGAAGGAGCAGCGCGCGAAACTGGCGGACATCCGTGTCGGCATGACGCAGGACCAGGTCGTCGAGATCGCCGGAGAGCCGCTCAGCAAGGAGCTTTACAGTACGGACAACCTCTGGTTTTACTACACCAGCCCCAAATGGTACGACGGCCTGGTCACGCAGGACGAGTGCACCCCGTTCCTCTTCGACGACGACGGCGTTCTGCAGGGCTGGGGTTATGATTATTTCCACGAACAGGGCATCCTGTCCGTTTGGACGCAGAAGGCCATCAACAGCGCCGTGTGGTTTTAACCCCCCTCCGAAAGCATACGCATGTATCAGCAAACCGTTGAAATCCGCAACAAGGCCGGCATCCACTGCCGTCCGTCCAGCGTCATCATGTTCACCGCCGAGCCGTATTCGGCCACGCATGAGATCCTGATCACCGGCCCCCGTGGCGCATCCAAGCTCACCAGCATTCTCGACCTGCTTACCATGGGGCTTCAGAAGGGCGAGACGGTCACGATCTCCGTGACGGGGGAAAAAGAGGAAGAGCTGTGCAAGAAGCTTGCCGAACTCTTCGAAACCGAATTCGACTTCACCTGAAAAACGCCTGTCCGGCCGGGAAACAGCTTTCGCGCTTCTGTTGAATCCGCTGCAATCGCCGGAATTGGGGGAGAGCCTTTATGAACATCATCGTGATCGGAGCGGGCGAACTGGGACGTCTTCTGGCGTCCGCGCTCAGCGAAGAGGACCACGACGTCGTGGTCGTGGACAGCGACGCGGACAAACTTGCCCGGATTTCCGATAAATTCGACGCCATGACCGTGACGGGCAGCTGTTCCAGCGTCCGCATCATGAAGCAGGCCGGGGCGGAAAACGCCGACGCCGTGCTGGCGGTGAGCGGCGACGAAGCCGCGAATATTCTGGCATGCCAGATCGCGAACAAGCTCGGCGTGAAGCATACAATCTGCCGTCTGTACAGCAACGACTGTTTCTCCGAGGACGACGGCATCAGCCCGGCGACCTACGGTCTCTGGCGCACTTTTTCCTCGCCCGAGGAATCCGCCCAGAAGATCCTCGCGGTCCTCGCCAACCCGATCACGCTCGAATCCATCAACTTTACCCGCGAGGACGCCGCCATGCTCGTGCTGGAGATCACGCGGTCCAGCGTCCTGCAGGGCGTCCGCATCCGCGACATTCCCGGCCCGGAACTCCTCCGCAAGATCCGGTTCGCCGCGCTTGTCCGCGACCGCCAGCTGCTGATTCCCCACGGTGATACGCTGCTGATTCCCGGCGACCGTGTGTATGTGGCGGGCCGCAAGGAGGACATCGACGCGTTCGTGGACTGGGCGACGCCGGAGAACGCCGGGAAGCCGTCGCGGATCATCGTGTCCGGCGACGACGACGCCAGCGTGATCGTGGCCCGCAAGGCGCATGAACTCGGTTTCGGCGTCCGCATGATCGTGCGCGACGAAAAGACCGGCGAACGGATCCAGGACGAAATTCCGCCCGGGATCATGGTGCTGCAGGGCGACCCGACCGACGAATCCCTGCTGGAAGACGCCGGGATCGCGGCGTCCGATGTGTTCGTCAGCGTGGGACAGGACGACGAGGAGAACATCCTGTCGTGCATCATCGCCAAGCGCCTCGGCGCGAAGAAGGTCATCAGCCTGACGCATCGCCCCGAATACATCCGTATCGCCCGCGAGATGGACCCGATCGACTGTGCGTTCAGCGCCACGCTGGTCGCCGCGAACTCCGTGCTGCGCCTTCTCGAGGGCGGCAACAAGCGCGTCGACGTCCAGCTGCAGAGCCTCAAGGCCGCCATCTCCGAATTCCATATCACCGGCAGCTCCCCGCTGTGCGGAAAACCCCTCTCCGCCGCAAAGCTCCCCGCCAGCCTCGTTCTCGCGCTCGTATTCCGCGGCAGCGAGATATTCGCGCCCGCCGGGGACACCGTCCTGGTCGAAGGCGACACCGTGGTCGCGGTCGTCACGCGGGACACCATGCGCATGATCGACAAGATCTTTCCCGCGAAATAACGCGTCTGGCTTATGAACCACAGGCTCATACTTTTCTTCATCTGCGTGATTTCCGCCGCGGTCGGCCTCATGGAAACCGTGTCCGGCATCGTCGGTTTCTTCCGTCACGATTCGACGGGCGACGTCCGCGCGCTTCTGATCTGCGCCGCCGTCACGCTTGTCGCCGGCGCGGCCGGATGCATCGCGTTCCGGCCCCGTACGGAACAGCACCGCAAGGCCGGATTGCGCGAAGGCTACGCGGTCGCGGCGTTCGGATGGCTCGCCGCCTCGATTCTGGGCGGCCTGCCGTTCCTTTTCGTGGCGGGAATGCCGTGGTACGACGCCTTTTTCGAGTCCGTCTCCGGGTTCACGACGACCGGCGCGGCGCTGATCCACCGCGGATACCATCTGACGAACGGGTCCGTGCTGACGGACGGCGTGGAGAGCCTGTCGCGCGGCGTGGTCTTCTGGCGCGCGCTGGAATCGTGGCTGGGCGGCATGGGGATCGTGGTGCTCGCGCTGGCCGTCCTGCCGATGTTCAACCGCGGCGGCCAGATGCTGTACAACGCGGAGACGCCCGGTCTGAAGTCCTCCGACACGCAGATCGCCCCGCGCATCACGTCCTCTGCGAAGATCCTGTGGCTGATCTACGTCGGGCTTACCGCCTGCGAGGTCGTCCTGCTGCGTTTCGCCGGAATGGATCTGTATGAGGCGGTCTGCAACTCCTTCACGACGATCTCGACCGGCGGGTTCTGCACGCGTCAGGACAGCATCGCGGCGTTCCACAGCACGCCCATTACGTTGATCGTCATGTTCTTCATGTTCATTTCCGGCGTCAATTTCTACCTGCACGTGCGGCTTCTGTCCGGCAAGACGCTGTCGTATTTCCGCGACGAGGAATTCCGTGTGTACACGTCGATCCTCGCGGGCGTCAGCTGCATCATCGCGGTCGCCCTGCTGCTTCAGGGGGATGCATATAACGTTACCGCGGAGCAGGGCTTCCTGTCGTCCATGGCCGTCGTCGGACGGGCGTTCCGCGACGCGGCGTTCCAGTCGGTTTCCCTCATGACCTCAACCGGGTTTGCGATCGGGGACTATTGCCTATGGCCGTCCATTGCGGTTGCGCTGCTTCTCGGTATTTCCGTGATCGGCGGCTGCGGCGGCTCGACTTCGGGCGGCCTCAAATGCGTCCGCGCGCTGCTGGTGTGGCGGCAGAGCCTGACCGAGGTCAAACACAATATCTTCCCGCAGCTCGTCACGGGCGTGTACCTGAACAACATCCGCCTGAAGGCGCCCGCCGTCCAGAAAACCGTCGCTTTCTTCGCCGCCTACATGGGCGTCATCCTGCTGTTTGCGCTGCTGATCCCCGCCGTCTGCCCGGAATGCACCTGGGAATCCGCGGTGTCGATCTCCATCACCAGCCTCAGCAACGTCGGACCCGGCGCGGCGCAGGTCGGCCCGGCATGCGATTTCGACTGGCTCAGTCCGGCTGCGAAACTCCTGTCCGCGTTCGAAATGCTGATCGGACGTCTTGAGCTCTTCACGATCCTCGTGCTCTTCCTGCCGTCCTTCTGGCGCAAGTGAGCAGGCGCTTCCCCTGCCGCATCAGACATCGGTCTTTTCGATTCCGCTTAAAACAGAACCGCCGGACCCGTCTGGACAACGATTCCGGCGATTGCATCTTACAGAACGGTCATTCTTCCGACCGAGTATTTCATTCCTCTTTCTTGCGGCCGATCTTGATCTTGTTCTCCGGCACCTGGAAGACATCGTCGCTGAACGTGACGTTCAGTTCGAATTCGCGAAGCAGGATGACTTCGTGGCGATCCTCGCCGATGGTCGTCTTCGTGATGGTCGGCATCACGACGCCGCTGCGTTTTTCGAAGCGGTCGGGCTGGGCGACGTAAAGGAATTCCTCTCCGCCGTCCGTGTACAGGATGGTCTCCATTTTTGTGGTGATGAACGTATTCGCGTTGACGTACATCACATACGGCGCGATCTCGACGTCGTCGGCGCGGCAGACAACGCGGTAATGGCGCGCGGCGTTGAGGTAGACGGTGGAGATTTCGATGGTGCTGAAAACATCCTCAAGATTGTTGTTCGGATGGGAGAACGAGTTGAAGATGTGGAACAGACGGAGCTGATGGCCGGTGATCTCGGTGGCCTTGCCCTTCTTCGGGTCAATGGTCCAGGCGCGGCCACCCTTGTACAGCAGCGAGGCGAACGGTTCGCCGTTGCGGTAGGAGATCTGACGCTGGAAATCTGGTTTGCGGAACTTGATTTCGGTCTCGTACTGGTCGACGGATGTCCGGGTGCGCTGGGTGAACGGGTTGTCGTCGACATCCTTCTGGGATTCCTCCACGATGACCTGGCGGAGGATGTAGGACTTGGAGTTTTTGAAGTTCCCCTCGGGGTCGGTCGCGGCCTCCATGTGCTTGATGAGCTGTTCCACAGTGAGGTCGGCGGGTTCGCCGGGATCGTTCAGCCCGAGCATCACCTCGATCTCGGCGTCGGAGAGCTGGCACGCGGAGAGTATGGCGCAGCATACGAGAAGAAAAACGGAAGAGAGGAATCTTGTCATGAGAGAAAGCCTTTCCGGAAGGTTGCGAAAAAAGAAGTCAAACAGCAATATATCACAAACTCGCGGTAAATCAATAGCGGACCATGTTTTTTTGAAAAAAAAGTATCACTTCAGTTCGTAGTCGAAATTGAAGAGCGCTTCGCCGGGCTCGTCGGCGCGGGCGTCCCGCAGGTCGGTCAGATACGCGGCGAATCCGCTGACGTGCGGAAGCCCCATCACCTTGTCCGCCGTGATCTGCGTGAGCACGCCGTGACGCGAGACGCGGAAGACGTTGCCGCGGGCGTCCTGCATGTCGCCGTCGACCTGGATCGCGGCACGTGTGGAAAGCAGGACCGGACGGCCGAAGATGAACTGTTCGGCGGGGACGGGCGACTTGCGGGCGAACGCCTCGAGTTCGGCGCGTTCGAGTTCGACCCACGCCTGCACCGAGGATGCGCCGAGGCGACCGAGTTCGCGCGCCGCGAAGGAATTGCAGCAGGGCAGGGGGAATCCGGTACGGATGGTTAAATCAGGGTATTTTTTCAAGAGCGTGAAATGCTGGATCGAGGTCGCGCGGACGCTCTTTCCGCCTTTCCTGACGAATCGGTCGAGCGCGGTGGCGACGTTCGGCAGGGATTTCTGCGGGATGTAGAACGGCAGGAGGAGTTCCTCGTGCGGCGACGGATCGTCGGCGAGTTCGCGGACGACGGTCATGCAGGGGGAGGGCGGCCGGACGCCGCGCGGCAGGATGATGTTTTCAACCGTTGAAGCGGAACCGGCCTGACTGCGGAACGTTTTGTAGTCGGCGAGGAGACGTTTCAGGGAATCCGCGGCTGGATCGGGGCGTTCGGCAACGGGGATGTCCTCGGCGAACGCCGTAAGTTCGCGCCGGACGGATTTCAGCACGCTTGCGGGCAGGAAGAACCCGCCGTCGACTTCGGCATGAACGGGCGAGAAAACAAAATCCGGGGAGCCTTCGCCCTCGAACGCCGCCGCGAGTGTGTCCGGGGTGACAGGATGTGCCGTGGCGGGCGCGAGCTCGAGCGGTTTGCGGAACGTGCGTCCGCAGAGGCCGGCGGTCAGACCGGAGGCGTCGAGGGACAATTTGAGAGGAATCTCGGGACGGGGCGCGGGGAGCGACGCCACGCGTCGCGAATAATCCGAGGTGGATTCGCCGGTCTTGTAGACGATCGAACCCGGCGCGGCCGTCGTATCCGCCGCCAGCCGTATCGTGCAGCGTTCGCCCTGAAGCGCGCGGTTCACGCGGACGCCGTTGACCATAAGCGAAGTGACCGAGACCGCGGGGCCTTCGTCGCCGGAACGCGGCTGGATGCGGAGCACGTCGCCGAGGTGGATGCGCTTCGTCACGTCGATGACGGCGAGCCCGTCCTTCGCGGAGACGACCGTGCCGCAGAGCTGGCCGGACGCGCCGAGCGAATCGTGCTTGACGAGCGTCTTCGCCGAGGCCGCCGTGTAGAAGCCTTCCGACCATTTGCGCCCGAACGTGTGCGCCATGCGGTCGCGGGCTGCCGGCAGCAGGGACTTGAACTCCTCCTCGCTCGTCGCGTCGAGCAGCATCCGGTAGGCGGACACGGCGTGTTCCACATAGTCGGAACGGCGCAGGCGTCCCTCGATCTTGACGGACGCGACGCCGGTCGCGGCGATGCGCGGCAGCAGCTCCATCGTGCAGAGGTCCTGCACGGAGAGGTAGAACCCGTTGCCCTTGTCCGTATGGTAGCGGCGGCGGCAGGGCTGTTTGCACTTGCCGCGGTTGCCGCTCCAGCCGCCGAGCCAGCTGGAGAGCAGGCAGGAACCGGAGATGCAGCAGCAGAGCGCGCCGTGGATGAAGACTTCGAGCTCGACGGGCGGTTTTGAGGCGGCGATGGCTTCCAGTTCAGACAGCGACGTCTGGCGTTCGAGGATCACGCGTTTTACGCCGAGTTCATGCGCGAGCTCCAGCCCGGCGGTATTGTGGATGCCGGTTTGCGTGGAGGCGTGGATGGTCAGGCGCGGGAAATAATCGCGGAGCATGGCGACCACGCCCAAATCCTGCACGATCACGGCGTCCGGGTGCATGCGGTCGAGCACGGCGAGCATTTCCGCAGCCTCCGGGACCTCGCTTTCCTTGATGAGCGTGTTCAGCGTCACGTAGAACTTCCGGCCGTTTTTGTGGGCGTAGCGGATCACCCGCGCCATTTCGTCCGGCGTGAAGTTGCCGGTGCGTTCGCGGGCGTTGAATCGCTTGAGCCCGGCGTACACGGCGTCGGCCCCCGCGTCGTAGGCGGCGAGGGCGCAGGCGGCGTTTCCGGCGGGCGCGAGGAGTTCAGGTTTGTGCGGCATGAAGTTCTGCATAATGAAAATAATATAGCGCGGGAACCGGAAAAAGGCAACAGGACGGCTTGAAAAAAGCGCGAATTCAAGGTATATTTTATTTCTATATTATTCGGGCGTCTTCCGGATGCCCCCAGTTTTTGCAACCTGCCGGGGTGGCGCGTCCGTCCCGCGAAACAATTTGGAATTCACACGGAATGAGTGTTCGGACGGAATGTTTTCTGGCGTGGCGGTACTTCAAGCCGAAACGCAGTGCGGTCAGCGTGATCACGCTGATCTCCGTGATCGGTGTGATCCTGGGCGTGGCGGTGCTGATCGTAGTGCTTGCCGTCATGACCGGTTTCACCGACCAGACGAAGATCAAACTGCTGGAGACCGGGTCGCACGCCCAGATCCGCAAGCCCACGCGGCATTATTCGACCAATCCCCGCGGCAACGCCGGGGTGTTCTTCTCCGAAGAGGCGGAGGACGTGGTCAACATCGTGAAGCAGAACGGCGGCAAGGCGCTGCCTCTGCTGGTTTCGCCCGTGCTGCTCCAGGTGAAGGAGGCGTTCAATCCGAAGGTGCTAGCGGCGTTCGATCCCGACATGGACACTGCCGGACTTGACCTGAAAAGCGTGGTGAAGCAGGGCGAATACTCCCTCGGACGCGGCGAGATCGCGGTCAGCCAGGTCATCGCGAACGAGTTCGGGCTTTCGGTCGGCAGCAAGGTGCTCCTGCACTCGCCGTCGCGCCTCGCCAAGCTCATCGAACGCGACGAATCGGGCAAGTACAAAATATCCGACAAATCCGAATACTATCTGCCGGGCGAGTACACCGTGTCGTTCATCTTCAGCTTCGATAAGTACGACTACGACCGCGACATCATGTTCCTCTCGCTTGACGACGCCGACCAGCTGTTCGGGCTGGACTGGGGCTGCGCCACGCACGTTTATGTGTGGGTGGACGATCCGTTCCACATCGACGGCTTCCTGGCGCCGCTGCGCGATCAGCTGTCGAAGAGCCACCCGGACGTGATGGTGTACTCCTGGAAGCAGCTGAACGGCCAGCTCCTGAGCGTGCTGGCGGTGGAGAAGAACATGATGTTCTTCCTGCTGGTCTTCATCGTGCTCGTGGCGGCGTTCAGCATCGCGAATACGCTCATCACGACCGTGATCCAGAAGACGAAGGAGGTCGGACTGCTGAAAA
Organism: uncultured bacterium; assembly: GCA_902778895.1. Lineage (GTDB taxonomy): Bacteria > Verrucomicrobiota > Lentisphaeria > Victivallales > UBA1829 > UBA1732. Next base: position 121,105 of record CACYZF010000010.1, on the reverse strand, counting down.
GCATGGGCGCGGGTTCGTTCTCGATCATGCGCGTCTTCATCATGCAGGGGTTCTTCGTGGGCGTGATCGGCACGGCAGGCGGGGTGTTCCTCGGCTGGCTGGTCGTGGTGTTCCGCATGAATATCCTGTACGCAATGCGCGCGATCACGGGCCAGGAGATATTCCCGAAGGAGCTTTACCTCTTCAGCGAACTGCCCGCGCACATCGTGTGGGGCGACGTGGCGCTGATCTCCGTGATCTCGATCCTGCTCTGCACCTGCGGCGCGCTGGTTCCCGCGATCCGCGCCGCCAACCTCGATCCAGCAAAGGCCCTGCGCTATGAGTGATACCAGCGATTTCCTGTCCGTCCGGTCCGTTTCCAAACAGTTCAAGATCGGGTCGTCCGTGATCAAGGTCCTGCGCGGCGTGTCGTTCGATGCGGGGCGCGGCGAGTGGACCGTGCTGCTCGGGGCGTCGGGGAGCGGCAAGACGACCCTGCTCGACATCATCGGCACGATCTCGCGCCCGGACGAAGGCTCCATCATGATCGACGGCGTGAACCCCGCCGAGCTGTCCGCCTCGAAACTGGTCGCGTTCCGCCGCAAGAACATCGGATTCGTGTTCCAGTCCTACCATATCCTGCCCGAGCTCAATATCCTCGAAAACGTGATGCTGCCCTCGCTGCTCGACGGCAAGCCGCCGCGCGAATGCAAGGCGCGCGCCCTCGACCTGCTGGAGCGCGTCGGTCTGAAGGACCGCATCGGGCACCGCGCCAATGAAATGTCCGGCGGCGAACAGCAGCGCGCCGCTATCGCGCGCGCCATGATGAACGAACCGCGCCTCCTGCTGGCGGACGAGCCGACCGGCAACCTCGACTCCAAGACGGGGAAAGGCATCCTCACCCTCTTCCGCAAGCTCGTGGAAGGGCACGGCACGACCATCGTGATGGTCACGCACGACCGGGGCGTCGCCGATATCGCCGACCGCGCGATCGTGCTGAAAGACGGTGTGATCGCCAGGTGAACGCCGTGCGGATCATCCGGAATGTGCTGATCTGCGACGGGACTGGGGGCGACGTTTACCCCGGGGCCATCCGCATCGACGGCGACCGGATCGCCGAGGTCGTCCCGGACGGGGAGATTTCCGGCGTGAATGACGCCGAAGTCTTCGACGCGCAGGGATGCGTTGTCTCGCCCGGATTCATCGACGCGCATTCGCACTCAGACGCCACGCTGCTCGCCGCGCCCGACGCCTTCAGCAAGCGCACGCAGGGGATTACCACAGAGATTATGGGCAACTGCGGACATTCGCTGTTTCCCATAACTGAACACAACGCCGACCAGATTGTGTCGGACTGCGCCGCGGTCGGCGTGAAGCCGTCGTGGAGCAACTGGCGGGATTACTGCGAAGCGGTCGAACGCGTTTGCCCGGCGGTGAATTTCGCCGTGCTGTGCGGACACAATGCCCTGTGTGCGGCGTATCCTCAAATCGAAGACCAGTGTGCTGCGCTCGATAAGATGCTGGCGGCGGGATGCCCCGGGCTTTCCAGCGGGCTTCTGTACGCGCCGGGACGCACCGTGCCGCCAAGCGACTTGCTGCGTCTGGCTGCCGTCCTGAAGCCAACAGACGCGATCTATACGACGCACCTCAGGAGCGAGGGCGCGCGCCTGCTCGAATCGCTGGAGGAGGCCGTCGCGTTCGCTTCGGCTGGCAGCGGACGTCTCCACGTGAGCCACTTCAAGACGGCGGGCGAGGCGAACTGGGGCAAGCTCGACGCCGCGCTGGAGCTGTTGGAGAAAGCCCGTGTGAATGGTCTGCGCATTACCGCTGACCGTTATCCGTATACGTACTCCCAGACGAGCTTGAGCGTGATCCTGCCGCCGCGCTACGATTCCATGCGCGACCGCGAAATCCAGGAGAAACTGAGCGGCGATCCTGCCGAATGCGAACGTCTGATCGATGAGCTGGCGGATTCCCATCGCGTGAAGCGCGCGATCCTGACGGCGGTGTCCAAACCGGAATTCCTGCCGTACTGCGGCCTCACGCTCGAGGATTGCGCCGTCCGCGCCGGAATATCCTCCGCCGCGTCCTTTGCCGTTCAAGTCCTGCGGGACGACGGCGCGCGGGCGATGGCGGCGTTCGGGGGGATGTCGCCGAAGAATCTGAAAAGAATCCTGGCGGAGCCGTGGGTGTGCTGCGGCACGGACGAGAACGCGCGTCCGCTTGACGAATCGCTCGGGCGCGGCCATCCGCGTTCGTTCGGGTCGTTCCCGCTCTTCCTGAAGATGACCTCGGAGCTGTGCGGCCTGCCGGAGACCATCCGCCGCGTGACCTCGTTCCCCGCCTCGCTGTTCCGCCTGAAGGACCGCGGCATCATCAAGCCCGGCTGTTTCGCCGACCTGACCGTGTTCGATCCCGCGAAACTGGACTGCAAGGCGGATTTCGCCCATCCGCATACCCCCGCCGAGGGGATCGTCCGCGTGTACGTGAACGGCGAACCGACCGACGGAGGCAAACGCGCCGGCCGCGCCCTTGTCTGATTTCCTGATTCAGTCGAAAAAAGCCCGTTCAGATCTTGAGACTTGAACGGGCGATATTTTTGATCGTGTTCAGGTGGAATCAGGCTTTTTCGGTCTTGAGCTCGTCGAGGAATTCCGCGATGCGGTCCATGGCGGTGCGGATGTCCTCCAGCGAGGTCGCGTAGGAACAGCGTACGTAGCCCTCGCCACACGCGCCGAAGGCGTTGCCGGGGACGACTGCGACGCGCTTCGACTGGAGCAGCTTCACGGCGAAATCCTGCGAGCTGAGCCCGGTGGACGTGACGTTCGGAAAGACGTAGAACGCGCCCTGCGGATTGAAGCAGGAAAGCCCCATTTCGTTGAAGCGGGAGACGATCACGTTGCGGCGCCCCTTGTACTCGGCGACCATGCGCTGCATGTCCGGGCGGGCGCTCTTCAACGCCTCTTCGGCGCCGTACTGCGCGGTCGTGGGGGCGCAGAGCATGGCGTACTGGTGGATCTTCATCATGGCGTCGACGATGCTGTTCGGGCCGCATGCGTAGCCGATTCGGAATCCGGTCATGGCGAACGCCTTGGAGAACCCGTGCAGGAAGATGGTGCGTTCGCGCATGCCGGGGAGGGCGGCGACGGTGTGCATGGGGCGGTCGTCGTAGTGCAGCTCGGAATAGATGTGGTCGGCGATCACGGCGAGGTCGTACTTGACGGCGATCTTTGCGATGTCGCGCATCTGTTCGTCCGTGAGGACAGCGCCGGTCGGGTTGCACGGGAAGTTCAGGATGATGGCGCGGGTGCGCGGCGTGACGGCTTTTTCGAGGTCGGCAGGGTCGAGCGCGAAGAGGTTCTTCTCGTAGGTGCAGACGGGGACGGGCACGCCGTGGGACATGCGGATTTCCGTGGCGTAGGAGACGTAGCACGGTTCGTGGTAGATGATCTCGTCGCCGGGCGAGGTGATGGCGCGGATGGCGAGGTCGAAGGCTTCGCTGACGCCGACGGTCACGAGGCATTCGTTCTCCGGGGCGTAGCGCACGCCGAACTCTTCGGCGACGTAATCGCAGATGGCCTTGCGGAGGGAGAGGAGCCCGAGGTTGGACGTGTAGTGGGTGCGGCCGCGTTCGAGCGAATACACGGTGCCCTCGCAGACGGACCAAGGAGACACGAAATCGGGCTCGCCGATGCCCAGCGAGATCACGCCGGACATGGTGTTCACGAGGTCGAAGAAATAGCGGATGCCGCTCTTCGGCAGGACGGCGATATGCGGCGCTACGAAATCACGGCACGATCTTGAGTCGCTCATCGTGTTCCTCCTCCAGGAGCATGACCCCGGATTCTTTGTATTTTTTCAGCAGGAAATGGGTTCCGGTGGACAGCACGCCGTCGATGGTGGCGAGCTTGCTGGAGACGAACGACGCGACTTCGTTGAGGTCCGCGCCGCGCACCTCGAGCATCAGGTCGTAGCCGCCGGACATCAGGTACAGGGCGGTGACCTGCGGGAAATTGCTCAGACGGCGTGCGATGCGGTCGAATCCGCCCTCGCGTTCGGGGCGCACGCGTACCTCGATGATTGCCTTGACGGGTTTTTCGTGGAGGTTGTCCTCGTTGACGAGCGCATGGTAGCCGCGGATGATGTTCTGTTTTTCAAGGTCGGCGATCTCGGCGGCGACTTCCTGTTCGGACGCACCGAGCTGTTCGGCGAGGTCCGCTGCGGTCGTTTTCGCGTTTTTGACGAGTGCGTTCAGGATGTACTTGCGGTCTTCGAATTTCATGAAGGAGTCCTCCAAATTAAATACAACTTTTACTATACATCTTTTCAGGCGAAAATACAAGCTGTTCCGGCGAAAAACTCTACCGGAACACTTTTGAAAAGGGTTCGCCGAATGCCGGACACTGCCTTGCCGCAGCTTGCCGTGTGCCCGGGCGAAGCCGGACACTATTCCGTGGAGGACTTGTCCTCCCGCGCGAGGAGTTCCTTCGCGGCGGTCAGGACGTCGCCGACGTCGACCGCCTGCGGGATCTTCTCGATATTCTGATGCACGCCGTGGCCCGTGCGGACCAGCGCGACGCCTTTGCATCCGGCATTGATCCCGGCCTCCAGGTCGGATTCCTTGTCGCCGATCATGAAGGAATTCGCAAGGTCGATGTCGAGGTCCTTTGCGGCGCGCAGGAAAAGGCCGGGCTTCGGCTTGCGGCAGTCGCAGTCGATGGCGTACTCCGGGATGATGCCCTTCTTGTGGTGGTAGCAGTAATAGGTCGCGTCGACGTGCGCGCCCTCCGCCGCGAGGAGCTCATTCATGCGGGCGTCGACGGCCTTCAGGTCTGCCTCCGTGAAATAGCCGCGGGCGATGCCGGACTGGTTGGAGACGACGATCACGAGGCGTCCGGCGTCGTGCATGGCGCGGACGGCCTCCGCGGCGAACGGGCACAGGCGGACCTGGGCGGGATCGTGGATGTAGTCGGCCTCCTCGATGATGACGCCGTCACGGTCGAAAAAACATGCCTGGCGCATGGACGGGAACTCCTGTTATGCGGGCTGCGCGCCGTCAGGTACATCGCCGGCCGCTTCGGCCTTCTTCTGCTTCTTCAGCGCCTTCTTCTCGCGGGCTCGCTCGCGCCAGCCTTCCCACCCGGCGTAGAACGCGGGGATGAAGAAGAGGGTGATGAGCGTGGAGCTGGTGAGGCCGCCGATCACGGCGCGGGCGAGGGGCGCCTGGGATTCGCCGCCTTCGCCGAGGCCCAGCGCGAGCGGGATGAGGCCGAGCACGGTGGTGAGGGTGGTCATCAGGATCGGGCGCAGACGGCGGCGTCCGGTTTCGCGGACGGCGACCGCCAGCGGGAGCTTGTCACGGCGGCGCAGGAGGTTGGCCGTGTCGACGAGCAGGATGGCGTTGTTCACGACGATGCCGGCGAGCATGACGCAGCCAATGAAGGACTGGATGTTGAAGGTGGTGTAGGTGAGGAAGAGCATCAGGATGACGCCGATGGCCGCGAGGGGCACGGAGAACATGACGATCAGCGGGTCGATCAGGGATTCGAACTGGCACGCCATGACCATGTAGACCAGGACGAGCGCGAGCGCGAACGCCATGCCGAGCTCGCGGAACGTATCCTGCTGGTCCTCGTAGTCGCCGGAGAACGAGATGGTGAAGTCGGCTGGCAGCGGGTAGAGCGACTTGATCTTCTCCTGCATCTCCTCGACGGCGGACCCGAGGTCGCGGTCGTAGAGGTTGGCGGAGACGGTCAGGTTGCGCTGCTGGTTCTTGCGTTCGATGGTGACCGGGCCGAGGACTTTTTCGGTGGTGAGGAAGTTGCGGAGCGCGACGTTCTCGCCGTCGCCGTTGCGGACGGTGAGGTCGAGCAGGGAATCGGTGGTCATGTACTTGGCGTCCTTGACCTTCACGAGGATCTTGTACTCGTAGCCGTTTTCGCGGAAATAGTTGGCCTGGGTCCCGGCGAGGCCGAGGCGGAGGCAGCTCGCGATGGTGTTCACGTCGACTTTCATCTTGCCGGCCTTTTCGCGGTCGATGATCACGCGGTTTTCCGGCATGCCGATGTCACGGGAGAGCTTGGCGTCGGTCACGCCCTCGACCGAGAGGCAGAGCGCCTGCACGCGGCGGGCGAGGTCCTCGGCGGTTTCGAAGTCGTAGCCGCGGATGTCGATCTGGATGGCGTCGCCGCCGGCGCCGCGTCCGCCCATGAAGGACTGTGCGGCGCGTACGCGGAAGATGGTGCCGGGGAGCTTGTTGAGCTCTTTGCCGAGGTTCGCGGCGATGGATTCGATGCCCTCGGTGCGCTCGGTCCTGGGCAGGAGCTTGATGTTGTAGCTGGCCTTGTGTCCGCCGGAGGAGTTCCATGTGGACGCGCCGGCGGAGGAGGTCCAGTGCTTGAGGCCCGGGATCTTCGAGATGATCTGTTCGGTGGCGATGACGGTCTCGTTGACGAATTCGGGACCGGTGCCGACGGCGTCTTCCATGTTGATGCGGAGCTGGCCTTCATCGGTCTTCGGCATGAGCTCGGTGCCGATGAGCGGGGCGATCACGAAGCAGAAGGACAGGAGGCCGACGCTGAAGATGATGGTGATGAGCTTGTGGTGCAGGACGGAGTCGAGGGCGTCGGCGTAATAGTCGGCGAGCGCGTCGAATGCGCGTTTCGAGATCCTGGCGAACCAGGCGATGAAGCCGGTCTTCTGCGACTCGCTTTCGGTGAGCATCTGGCCGCAGAGCATGGGCACGATGGTGAGCGCGGAGATGAGCGAGCAGAGCAGGGCGAACGCGATCACGTACGCGAGCTGTTTGAACATGACGCCGGCCATGCCCTTCATGAAGACCATGGGCAGGAAGACGGCGACGGTGGTGAGCGTACTGGAGATGAGGGCGCTGGTGACTTCGCTGGCGCCCTGCCTGGCGGCTTCGGCACGCGGCATGCCGCCGTCGTGCAGTCGCACGGTGTTTTCCAGCACCACGATGGAGTTGTCCACGAGCATGCCGACGCCGAGCGCGAGACCGCCGAGCGTCATGATGTTCAGCGTGAATCCGCAGAAGTAGATGAGCGCGAAGGTGGCGACGATCGACAGCGGGATGCTGATGGCGATGATGAGCGTACTGCGGATGTTGCAGAGGAAGATGAACAGGATCAGGATGGCGAGGAGGCCGCCGGAGACGGCGGTGCTCGACACGTTGTTGATCGACCGCTGGATGTACTCGGATTCGTCGGTGACGGGGACGATGTTGAAGCTGCCCGCGAGCTCGACGTTGATCTTTTCGAGTTCCGCGCGGACTTCCTTCGCCACGCCGACGGTGTTGGAGCCGGACTGCTTGTAGATCTCGATGTAGATGCCCGGCTTGCCATTGATGCGGACGAAACGCGTGGCTTCCTCGTGGGTGTCGACGACTTCGGCGACGTCGCGGATGCAGATCGCGGAACCGTCGGGCCCGACCGTGAGGAAGAGGTTGCGGATCTCGTCGAGGTTGCTGAACGTGCCGATGGTGCGGAGGCGGACGTCGAGCGTGCCGGACTTCTGGTTGCCGGCGGGGGTGGTGACGTTCGCGCTGCGGAGCTTGTTGAGGATGTCTGTGAGCGGGATGCGCAGGAGCTTGGCCTTGTCGACGTCCAGCAGCACGTGGATTTCGCGGTCATGGCCGCCGCTGACGTTGGCGCTGGCTACGCCCTCGACTCGCTCGAAACGGTAGACGACGCTGTCTTCGAGATATTTCTTGGCTTTCGTCAGGTCCATGTCCGTGCTGACGCCCAGCCGCATGATCGGCATGGAGGCGGAGTTGAAGCGGATGAGCATCGGGCGGTCGACGTCGTCCGGGAGCATTTTCAGCGCGCGGTCGATGCGGTCGCGGATGTCGGAAATGGCGTTGTCGAGGTTGGTGCCCCAGGTGAAACGCACGATGACGGAGCTGGTCTCCTCGGAGCTGATGGAGGTGATCTCCTCGATGCCCGTGACGGCGCTGATCTGGCGTTCGATCGGACGCGTGATGAGCTCTTCGACTTCCTGCGGTGAGGCATCGTCGTAGAACGTGGTGATGGAGCAGGCGGGGAAGTCGATTTCCGGGAACAGGTCCACGGGGAGGTACTTCAGGGAGATGCCGCCCAGCACCAGAGTGATGCAGGCGAACATCGAGATGAAAATCGGCCGTCCGACCGAGAAATCGGCTAATTTCATTGCGCTTTGTCTCCGGATTCGACAGGAACGGCCTGCGGCTGATTTTCAGCGGCGGGCTGCTGTTCCGGCTGTTTGCCCTGTCCCTGCACGGCGGCATCCGGGGCGGACTTCAATTCTTCCTTCTTCGCCGCTTCGGCTGCCATGGCCTCCGCCATGTGCAGACGGCTGAGCTGGGAGACTTCGACGCTCTTGCCCGTTTCGAGCATGTGGTTGCCGACGGTCACGATCAGGTCATTGGGTTTGAATACGGGAGAAAGGATTTCCACGCGGGTGCGGTCTTCAAGGCCGGTCTTGACCGGCACGAACTTCGCGGTCTGGTCGGTCGGATCAATGATGAAGACGCCGCGCTGGTCGTAGCGGGAAAGGATGGCGTTCGGCGGAATGGTCTGCGTGTTTCTGTGTTCGGAAAGGATAATGCGCACACGCACGAACATGCCGGGGCGGAGGCGGAAATCCATGTTCGGGATGGAGAGGATGGCGACCACAGTGCGGGTGCTTTCGGCAAGCTCATTGGAGATCATTTCGACGGTTCCCTCGAACGTGACGCCGGGGTAGGCGTCGGTGGTGACTTCGGCCTGCTGCCCGACCTGGAGGAAACGGAAGTCGCGTTCGATGATCGGGATTCTCGCCTTGATCCGGTTGATCTCAATGATCTTCAGGATGGGCTTGCCGGGGGAAACGAGCGTACCTTCGTCGACATAACGGTCGCCGACGTGGCGGATGTCGGCCCCGGAGTTCCAGTCGGCGTAGATGCGCGTGTCGTCGAGTTTGACTTTCGCCGCGGCGAGGCGGGCTTCGCAGTTCTGGATGTTCGCTTCGCTCTGGACGAGGGCGGCTTCCTGGACCTTCATGGCGCTTTCGGCGTTTTCGAACTCGGAATCGCTGGTGGCGTTCCGGTCGTGGAGGAGCTGCAGGCGTTCGTACTGGGATTTGCGGAGCTTGAGCATAGCCTTCACTTCGACGTCCTTGGCTTTCGCGACTTCGAGTTCGGCTTCGGCCTGGCGGACCGCCTGTTCATAGTTGGAATCGTCGAGCTGGGCGATGAGGTCGCCTTTCTTGATCTGGTCGCCGATGTCGAATTTCAGGGAGACGAGCCTGGCGGAGACTTCCGGGTCGATGTCGAAGGAACTCCATGCCTGGGTCGTACCGGAGTAGACGCGTTCGTCCAGCATAGTGACGTGTTCGGCCTTGACCACGTTCACGACGACTGCTTCCTCAGGACGCTTCTGCGCCTTCCTTTCCTCCTCTTTCACAGATTCCTGATAGCGCTGCCAGGCGAAAACGGCAATCGCCGCGAAACCTGCGATGAGGGCCAGCAGAACGATTTTCTTACCCATTTATAGCTTTCTCCAAAAGGTTTGGTTTTATTTTTAATTCGATGTACGAATTATAAATTAGCACAACTTTTGAAAAAATCAAGCCTGTGGGGAAACAATGTTGAATTTTATAAATGAAATAAAAGAAAAAATATCAGAGAGCGTCTTGACTTTTTCCCGTCCCGGTGCTATTGTTTTTACGAATAGACAAACCCGTTTGACAGAACAAAGGAGAAAAACCGTGGATTCCAATTCCATTCTTGTTACGCCGCAGGCCCAGGATTTCGCCAAGGACATTTCCGTCGCGCCTGCCGCCGCTCCCCAGAAAGCTCCGAACATCACGCAGAAGGGCCCGGCCCCTCAGCCGATTTCGCAGGCCACCGGCGCGCCCGATCTGGCTCCCGGTCAGAAACCCGATCCGAAGAAACAGCCTTCGATCTACGGCGAGATCCCGCAGATTCCGGTTCTGGACGCGGTGGACGGCATCAAGTTCGACTTCAACCACGGCATCCGCATCCTCTTTCCGCAGAACGGCAAGAACTACCATGTGACGTTCACGGACATCGACACCGGCATCATCCTGTACAGCGCGGACACCGTGCCGGGCGCGTTCATCACCAGCGTGAAGAAGTTCTTCATCCGGTTCCGCCTCATCATCCACGCCAAGGGCAACGACACTCCGATCTTCACGCATGACTACGACGCCACGGACAAGGAAGTCATGATCCAGCTCCCGGTCGGCACCATCGGCGACAGCATCGGCTGGTTCAGCTACGTCGAACGTTTCCAGCTGAAACACAAATGCAAGCTCGTCTGCGTGATGACCCCGTGGATCGCGGACATCTTCAAGAAACAGTACCCGAACATCACGTTCATCACCACCGAGGAGACCAAGACGCACCGTCCGTACGCCTCCTACTACATGGGCCTTTTCTTCCGCGGCGACGTGGACAACCAGCCGATCGACTTCCGCTACATCGGCCTGCACCGGACCGCGGGGTACATCCTCGGCCTCGAGGATACCTCCGACATCCCGCCGCGTGTTGACCTCTCCGCCCCGCGCAAGATCAAGGAAAAATACGTGTGCATCGCATCGCAGTCCAGCTCCCAGGCCAAATACTGGAACAACCCGTTCGGCTGGATCACGCTCGTGCAGTTCCTGAAGGACAACGGCTACCGCGTGCTCTGCATCGACAAGGAGAAAGTGCACGGCATCGGCCTCAACTGGAACTACATCCCCTACGGCACCGAGGACTTCACCGGCGACATCCCGCTGCAGGAACGCATCAACCTCATCAAGGACGCGGATTTCTTCGTCGGCCTTTCCAGCGGCCTCTCCTGGCTCGCCTGGACCTGCAAAGTGCCCGTCGTGATGATCTCCGGCTTCACGCATCCGACCAACGAATTCGCGACGCCGTACCGTATCATCAACTACCACACCTGCCATTCCTGCTGGAACGACATGCGCGAGAATTTCGACCACTACGATTTCCTGTGGTGCCCGCGCCACAAGGGGACCGACCGCCATTTCGAGTGCACGCGCCTCATCTCCGCGGAACAGGTCATCAACACCATCAAGAAGATCCCGACGTTCCGGCCCGGCGAAAAGGCCAAGGACGAGAAGGCCGCCGGCAATAACGCCACGGCACGCGATCCGAAGGAAGGCAAGCACAAGAAATAATTGTTCCCGTCCGGACTTTGATTCGATTTCTCCGGCAGTCCCGCCCGGGAACGCCGGAGATTCTTTTTCCCAACCACAAGGGTTATTCAAGATGCCTCATTTTTTTGAAGCCGCGATGCTGGTCTGCTTCGGCGCCAGCTGGCCTTTCGCCATCATCAAGACCGTCCGCGCGAAGAATCCCGCGGGCAAGAGTTATCTGTTCGCCGCGCTGGTCATCGTCGGATATGTCGCCGGATGTACCGCCCGGTTCATGCGCGACGGTGCGGACGGAGTGTTTTTTCTGTACATCTTCGACATGCTGATGGTCGGGACCGATACGGCTCTGTGCCTGTACTACAAACGGCGCAACGAACGCAAAGCGGCGGCGTGACCCCTTGTCGAGGACGCCCGTTTGCAGAATCCCTGAATCCGTTACGGTTTCGATTTGACAAAGCGGGATTTGCGGTATATAATATTGTCGTAATTCAAAAACATGCGAATCGCTTCCGTTGTCTGTCCTTATGCAGGTCGGCGGAAACGCAAAATACATTATTTAGGAGACGTGTTATGACTGGAAGATTTCATCCTGTTCTTCCCGCCTTTGCCCTTGTGTGTATGTTTTTTGCCGGGGGGGCATCGGCATATGCACTGGATGCCGATCCTGTTCTGATTGCCGCACCGGACAAGAAACCGTTCGTGATGACGGTGATGGGGGTGCGAAAGGCATATCCCGTCGCTGCCGACGTCATTCGGGTCGAAATCGGCATGGCGTCTAACTCCAGCCCGTTCCTGGAGCTTGGCGCATACCGTATCGTCAGTGAGGATGATCCGGAATACGCCTATGAAAAGTTTGTTCTTCCCTCCGACGTGTCTTTCCCGAAGAATCACAGCGTTGTGGAGGTCTCCGTGCCGGATGGATTCAAAGCCGCATCCCAGGCGGCCAATATTTCCGAATTCAGGCGGGAAATGGTCGATCTGAAGTTGCATGCGCCGATGCAGCCCGGCAAAACCTATGCGGTCGTCACGCACGGAAGCGGTACCGAAGTGGTATCCGCCGGACGTGCCGCCTACGAGTTCCGGTTCGATCCTGCCGATATCGCGAATGCTCCGGATATCAGGAGACAGCCTGAGCTCAGGACCCTGACGGTACTGGGGCTCCGCGGACTGGACAGCGTAGGCAACGGCATCATCCGTCTGGAATTCGGTCCGACCTTTTTCTGTCAGGAGGGATATCTGCTCAAGCATTATCATGTCACGGTGAATGGCGAATCCGCCGCGATCAAGGCCATGGGCCGCCGCAGTCAGATCGATCTGTACCGTCCGACCGGCTGGCCGTATTCCGTCATCCTGCAGCATGAGGTCTTCCTGCAGATGGACCGTGTGCTCAAGGAGGGGGACCGGCTCCGTGTCGAGGTCGATCCTGCCATTGTTTCCGGTGCAAATTCGGCTGAGATCGTGTTTTCCGGCAAACAGTCGTATTCCAGCGCGATCAAGGTCAATCAGGTCGGCTACATCACTACCGCGGTCAAGACGGCGGAAATCGGGCGCTGGCTCGGTTCCTTCCCGGACGAGGCCGCGATTCTGGCGACATCCACGGAAAAGGAGCATTTCCGCGACATTTCCACGGATGAGATATTCTTCGGAGGGGCCAAAGGTGAAAAGGACGATAAAGACGAAAAGGACGATAAAGACGATAAGGACAAGGATTCCTCCCGGGATAAAGCCGATCCGGCCAAAACGGACAAGGCGGAATCGGTCAGATCGGGAATCGTATCCGCCGCGGCGCATGATTTTTCGAAACGCGCGCTCAAATACGATACTCCGCCGTCGTTCGAGATCCGGGATGCCCGTACGGATGAGGTCGTTTTTTCCGGACAGAGTGTCCTTTCCAATCCGGGAAACCGTTCGGAGGGGCGGAGCCAGTATTCCGGAGAGAACGTCTACGAGATTGACTTTACGTCGTTCAAGACACCGGGCCGTTATTATATCGTGGTCCCCGGCACCGGACGCAGCTTCGAATTTTCCATCGCGTCCGATATTTACGGCGAGGCGTTTCAGACCGCCGCATACGGTATTTTCGCCCAGCGGTGCGGGATCGCGCTGGAGCCGCCGTATTCGGATTGGCGCCGTATCGCCTGTCACAATCACGGGATTCAACTGACCACGCAGCGGCGGATTGACGGGGACGACGCTCATATTAACGCGAAAAAAGCCATTTTCGAGAAGAATTCTTCCCTTGATGTAAACAACCTTCCTTCTGTTTATGCCGGTCCCGGGCTTATTGCGCATTTCCCGTTCAACGGTTCCGCCGCGAATACTGTTCCGGGCGGCATGACGCTTTCTCCGTCGAACGGGACAGCTCAATCCTTCAAAAAGTTGCCGAATCTGATCTGGGATGGGGAATCCAATCGTGTGTTCGAGACGAAATCCGGCCGGGACAACGGCTGGACGGGAAAAATAGACTATGACAAGTCGAAGGGAATCACGTTCCACTTCTGGTTGCAGCGTACCGATGCGCCGAAGGGAAACCAGTTCGATGGCGATGTGCTGGCCCTCCGGTCAGGGAAATCCAATTCCTTCCGGTTCTATTGTGGCTGGGGCGTACCGTATTATCAATTCAACGGCACGACAATCTATTCGGGCGGGCGGTTCGGCGATGATCTTTGGCACAGTTACACCGTCTCGATCGGCCCGGACTCCGCTTCCGGCCAGTGGATGTGCCGTGTATATCGCGACGGCAAACTCCTGAAGGCAGCATCCACTTCCGACAAGTTTTCTCCGGGGGATGAAATCACGATCGGTGCTGTCACGAACATCGGTGCGGAGGGATGCTATTTCGATGAATTCCGTATTTATAACCGTGTTCTCTCTGTCGAGGAAATCGCGAAACTCTCCGAACGGATTGAGGCCGTCGTGCCGAAGATTCTTACGGCGTCCGGCGGACACCACGATGCAGGCGACTACAACCCGCGTTCGCATATCGATGTCGCACAGATCCTGATGGACGCATATGAGGTGGCGCCAAAGAAATTCTACGATGGACAGCTTAATATTCCGGAAAAAGGCAACGGCATCCCGGACATTCTTGACGAGGCGCTCTGGGCGCTGAAGCTCTGGATCGGGCTTCAGGACGAGGATGGCGGCGTTTACAACGGCACGGAATCCGACGGCGACCCGAACTTCTTCCAGTCGGTCGAACTTGATCCGAAAGGCGATTTCGTCTTTGCCAAGGATAGTTGCGGGTCATTCCTTTTTGCGGGAGCCATGGCGCAAGCCTCCCGCCTTCTCAAAAACATTGGAAAGAAGGATATGGCCGCCGATTACCTTGCCCGTGCCCGACGTGCCTATGACTGGGCCTTGAAGAACAAGCCGCAGACTAATAACGCGAAAACATTCGCCTCATTCTATACCGCGCCGCTTGCCTATGCGGCAGCCCAGCTTTTCCATACTACGGGGGAAGAAGCTTATCACCAGGCTTTTTTTGACAATACGCCGTGGAAAAAGAATCCGAAGGCAAAGATGGTGGACGATAATTACGATCTTACGCTGGCGGCTTATGCCTATGCCGCAGTTCTGCCGCCTAAGTCAGATCCCACGATTCATTCCGATGTGCTCCGCACCATCTGCGATGAAGCCGACATGTATATCAGTGAATCAAACAAAGCCCCCTACAAGTTCGTCCGGCATCCCTATGCGCCGATCAACTGGGGTACAGGCGCTTACGAACACTTCCTCACCGTCGTCTGGCACGCCTGGGCATTTACGGACAATAAACTCAAGGTCAAAGCATACCGCGAAGCCATGATCAAGACCGCGGATAATACGCTCGGATGCAACCCTCTGAATCTCTGCTGGATCGTCGGGCTTGGCTCCAACAGCATCCATGCCCCGCTTCACAACAGCCGGTTCAATCCCACCGGATTCTCTGTCCGGGGAATGCAGGCACAGGGCCCGGACAACAGAGGCAGGGAATACAATTATACCGCTACACTTTTCCCGGCACGGGATAAAACTCCGCCCCTTTACTGTTTCGTCGACACGATCTTTGCCATTGAAATGAATGAAGGTACCGTGATCCATCAGGCCGAGACCATGGCCGCCTTCGGCCTTCTTCTCCCGGATGTGAAACAACCGGAGGAAAAAGGCGGCAGCGGAAAATAAAGTTTTTGCTTCCGGTCAGGCTATCCGCGAGGCAAGCCTCACGGTATTACGCCCGACCCGACCGTTCACGGCTCTGAACGAGCCGGACGCAAAAACATTTTCTATGCGGATTCGCCGCAAGCAGCGGGGTGTTGAACCCGCAGAGGAATAAAAAAGGCGCGGGAATCGGAATCCCGCGCATCATTTCCGGTTCAAATCAATCCGCCGCTCCCGTTGAAAAAGACGCGGGCGGCGGACTGTTTTTGCCTGAACTTGCAGATCAGTAGCGGTAATCGTCCGGCTTGAAGGGGCCGGAGACCTTCACGCCGATGTAGTCGGCCTGTTCCTGCGTGAGCCTGGAGAGTTTCGCGCCGCACTTGGCGAGGTGGAGACGCGCGACTTCCTCGTCGAGCTTCTTCGGGATCAGGTAGACTTTCTTTTCTAGCTTCTTCCCGGCGATCTCGATCTGGGCGAGGACCTGGTTCGAGAAGGAGCAGCTCATGACGAAGTTCGGGTGGCCTGTGGCGCAGCCGAGGTTGACCAGACGGCCTTCGGCAAGCAGGTAGATGCTGTGCCCGTCGGGGAAGGTGTACTTGTGGACGGGGCATTCGCAGCCCTTGATCTCGGTGACTTTGATGCCCTTGACCGCCTTCAGTCCGGCCACGTCGATCTCGTCGTCGAAGTGCCCGATGTTGCAGACGATCGCCTGGTCCTTCATGGCAGCCATGTGCTTGGCCGTGATGATATGGCAGTTGCCGGTGCAGGTCACATAGACGTCGGCGGTCTTCAGCGCGTCCTCGATGCGGGCGACCTGGAATCCAGCCATGCATGCCTGAAGCGCGCAGATCGGATCGACTTCGGTCACGACGACACGTGCGCGTTCGTTCTTCATGGCCTCGGCGCATCCCTTGCCGACGTCGCCGTAGCCGCAGACCACGACCTGTTTGCCGGAGAGCAGCACGTCGAGCGCGCGCTTGATCCCGTCGGGCAGGGAGTGGCGGCAGCCGTAGACGTTGTCGAATTTGGATTTCGTGACGGAGTCGTTCACGTTGATGGCGGGGAAGAGGAGTTCGCCGGACTTCGCGAGCTGGATGAGGCGGTGGATGCCGGTGGTGGTCTCCTCGGAGACGCCCTTCATGTTCGCCGCGATCTTCTGCCAGAACTTGCGGTCTTTCTTCCGGACGTCGTTCAGAATCGCGAAAACAGCCTTTTCGTCGGCGGATTTCGGCGCGGTTTTCAGGAAAGACGGATCAAGCTCGCCCTTCACGCCCATGTGGATCAGTCCGGTGGCGTCGCCGCCGTCGTCCACGATCTGGTCCGGGCCCTTGCCGTCCGGCCAGATCATCGCCTTCATGACGAACTGCCAGTATTCCGGGATGCTTTCGCCTTTGTAGGCGAAGACCGGGATGCCGCGTTTCGCGATGGCGGCCGCGGCGTGGTCCTGCGTGGAGAAGATGTTGCAGGAGCACCAGCGGAGATCGGCGCCGAGTTCGGCGAGGGTTTCGATGAGGACCGCAGTCTGGATGGTCATGTGCAGGCAGCCCATGATGCGGATTCCGGCGAGCGGTTTGGATTTGCTGTATTTTTCGCGAATCGCCATGAGGCCGGGCATTTCATACTCGGCGATCTCGATTTCCTTACGTCCGAAGTCGGCCAGTCCGATGTCCCGGATCAGATATTCGCCTTTGGTCTTCCTGGATGTTTTCGTTGCCATTGTGAGGTCCTTTCCGTTTGTGTTGTGATATGTTATGAATGAAGATTGTGTTCAGATCATGGAGCGGATGCGTTCCCGCAGTTCGTGCCAACGGTCTTCCGGCAGGCGTGCCCCGAAATTCGATACGGCGGCGGCGCCGAGGATGGAGCCGATACGTCCGCACACCTCCGGTGCGGCATGATGAAGCCATCCGAACAGGAATCCGGCCTGCCAGAGGTCGCCTGCGCCCGTCGCGTCGACCGCGTTTGCGTGTTCCGGCGCGATTCTGACCGTGCGGCTGTCCATGCGGACGAGCGAACCGAGCGCGCCGAGCTTGACGGCGGCGACGGGGCAGAGTTCCGCGAGGGCGTTGAGCATGGCGTCGGGATCACCGGTCCCGGCGAATTCCGCCGCTTCCAGTTCGTTCGCGAACACGACGTCGACGTATTTGCCGAGATACTCGCGGATATCGTCGCGGTATTCCCGGACGATCCCGTAGGATGCCAGGTCGAAGCTCACGGGGATTCCGGCGTTTTTCGCCTGCTCAAAGAGACGCTGCAGAAATGTCCGGTCCTTCAGTCCGCAAAGATAGCCCTCGGTATGCAGGAGGGAAACGCCTTCGAGGTCGGATTCCCGGATCCCGTCCGCACGCATTTCCGCGGATGCGCCGAGGTCGGTCACCATGGAGCGGTCGGCGTCGGGCGAGACCAGGCTCAGGCAGCGTCCGGTGTGTTTCGCCGGATGGTATTTGAATGAACGGATGTTGCCGCCGGATTCCGCAAAAGTGTCGCGGTAGTACACGCCGTCGTCGTCAAGGCCGAGCCAGCCGAGGAAACGCGTTTCACAGCCGAGTTCGGCGAGTCCGCAGAGGAGATTTCCGGTCGAGCCGCCGGGCGCTTTTTCCGGCTGGAATCCGCGTTCCCGGAGCAGCCGGATCAGTTCGTCCAGACGTGCGGCTTCGACCCAGGTGGTGTTGCCGCGTCCGTCGGGGAGTTCCCGCGCCAGAAACTCGTCGTCGACGCGAACCAGCAGATCGACGATCGCGGTTCCCGCGCCGAGGACTGCGGCGGACTGGCTGTTGTTCATCCCGGAACGCCCCGTTGCGAGGTCAATCCGCGTATTTCTTCGCCGCCGCGAGGAGTGCGTCGACTTTGTCGGTGGCTTCCCACGGGAAACCGTTGCGTCCGAAGTGCCCGTAGGCCGCGGTCTGGCGGTAGGTCCAGCCTTTGCGTTCTTTCAGCCCGAGCGTGGAGGTGATGCCCGCCGGGGTCATGTCGAAGACTTCGCGGACAGCTTTTTCCAGCGCGGCGTCGCTCAGCTTGCCGGTGCCGAAGGTGTCAACGAAGATGGAGACCGGCTCGGTCACGCCGATGGCGTAGGCCACCTGGATCTGGCACTGGTCGGCAAGTCCGGCCTTCACGATGTTCTTGGCGATATAACGGCACATGTAGGCTGCGGAACGGTCCACTTTGGACGGGTCTTTGCCGGAGAATGCGCCGCCGCCGTGCAGGCCGCGTCCGCCGTAGGTGTCGACGATGATCTTGCGTCCGGTCAGGCCGGTATCGCCCGCGGGGCCGCCGATCACGAAGTTGCCGGTCGGGTTCACGAAATAAACGGTCTTTTCCGTCAGGTATTGAGCGGGGATCACGTCCGCGACGACCTTCTTCACGAGGGCTTCGAGCTGGGCGCGGGTGGCGTCCTTCGTGTGCTGCGTGGAGACGACGACCGTTTCGATGGAGACGGGCTTGCCATTCACGTAACGGAAAGAGACCTGGCTCTTTGCGTCAGGACGGAGGAACGCGTATTTCTGCGGCTCGGTCTTGCGCAGACGCGCGAGTTCGGCCACGATGCGGTGCGCGTAGTAGATCGGGGCGGGCATCAGCGCGTCGGTCTCGGTGCAGGCGAATCCGAACATCATGCCCTGGTCGCCCGCGCCCTGCGCTTTGTTCTCGCCGGCGTCCACGCCCTGCGCGATGTCGGCGGACTGTTTGTGGATTCTCAGCAGGACTTCCGCCGTGTCGGCGGCGAATCCGATTTCCGGATCGGTGTAGCCGATGTCGCGCACGACTTCGCGGGCGGTCTTTTCCCAGTCGACGTTTGCGTTCGTTCTGATTTCGCCCGCGAGCACGATGAAGTCCGTGGTGCAGAGCGTTTCGATCGCCACGTGGCTGTCTTTATCCTGCTCCAGACAGGCGTCGAGAATTGCATCGGAGATCTGGTCCGCGACTTTGTCGGGATGACCTTCGGAAACGGATTCGGAGGTGAACAGATAGTCTTTTTTGAGATTGCTCATGGTGTTTGGATTCGTTATGGGTAAAGAGATGAATGATGACGGATTCCGTCCGGCGGACGGTCAAAGACGGCTAACTATATAATATAGCATGGTTTCATCCGCAATACAAACAGGAGGGACGAACTATTCCGTTTTTTTATCGGGACGGCGTCAGATGCTGAAGAGAGAACCGATCTTCCTGCCGAGCAGGACGGACGCGGCGGCGAGGATGGACGCCAGGAAACACATCGACCATACGCCGAACGCCGCGGCGGTGTACGGACCCGCGCCGAGATACTGCGACAGCTCGTAGATGGCCTTCGTGATCGGGTAGAATTCGGCCTTCTGCGCGAGGATCAGGGAATCGGAGACTTCCATCATGGAGAAGCTGAACGCGAACAGCGCGCCCACGACCAGGTTCGCCGCCACCAGCGGGAGCGTGACCTTGAGGATCGTGCGGCCGTAGCCCGCTCCGGCGTTCCGCGAGGCGCGTTCGAGTTCCTCCGGCGTCTGGTCGAGCCCGCCCGCGACGGACCGCAACACATACGGCACGCGCCGGACGGCATAGGCGATCGCGAGCAGGAAGACAGGATTCGCGACGGGGTCGAACAGCATATGCGCCCACCGGTAGCGGATGGACATGCCGAGAAATCCGACTGCCATCACGACGCCGGGGATCATGAGCGGGGTCATGGCGACGAGATCGAGCAGCCAGCCGAATTTGAGACTGCCGCGCCTGGTCAGGAACGCCGTCAGTACGCCCGCGGCCAGCGCCAGCGCCGTGGCGAGAAGCGCATATTTCAGGCTGTTCACGATGCTCGGTACGACCAGATGGTCGCCGAGTGCATTGCGGTAGTGCATCAGCGAAAAGTGTTCCGGCAGGATCGTACCGCTCCAGCTCGCGGAGGATGCGATCAGCACGAGGCAGATGTGCGGCAGCGAAGCGATGAACGTGAAGCCGAGGAAGACCGCGAGCGGGATCCAGCGGTCGGGGCCGGTCAGTTTTCTGGCGGAAGCGCCCGGCGTGCCTTTCGCGGCCGAGGCTGCCGTGCCGTGTCCGAGCAGAAGCTTTGCGCCGAGGTAGAGCAGGCAGGATACGGCGAGCGTGACGATCACGAGGGAATACGCGGCGGGATTGGTGCCGAGCTCGGTCACGCCGTTGAAGATCTGGACCGGAGTAACGGTGTTGTATCCGAACATGAGCGGGGTTCCGAGTTCGGTGAACGCCCAGATGAGGACGATGCTGCCGCCCGCGAGGAGGCCTGGTTTGAGCATGGGCAGCGTGATGCTGCGGAACCTCTGCCACGGCCCCGCGCCGGCGTTGCGGGCGGATTCGAGCAGGGACGGGTCGATGTTCCCGAACGCCGTGACGAGGTTGAGGTAGGCAATCGGGTACAGATGCAGGGCCTGGATCACGCAGACGCTCCAGAACCTGCCGTTTCCACCGAGCCAGTCGACCGTGGGCAGCCCGGCCGCGCCGAGGATGCTGTTCAGGAGGCCGTAGTGGCCGAGGAGCTGCTGGAATCCGAGCGCGCCGACGAACGGCGGCAGGATCATCGGAGCCATCATCATCACGGAACACGCGTTTTTGCCGGGGAAATCGTATTTGTCGTAGATCGCGGCGAGCGGAATGGAGATCAGGAAGACGAGGGCCGTGGTGACGGCCGCGACGGCGAGCGAGTTCAGCATGCCATGAAGGTACAGGCGGCTGCGGAAGACTTCGCGCATGACCGCCGGGTCGCACCCCACCGCCACGACCGTGAAGAGCGGCAGGAAGAGAAACAGCGCGAAGAAGGTCAGGACCGCGAGCGCCAGAAAGATGGAGAGGAATCGTTTCATTTCGACGCGCTTCCTTTCTTCCGGGCGAGTTCGGCGGCGCGAAGATAGGTCGTGCGCGCGACTTCTGTCCAGCGGGTGCGTGCGGCTGCCGCTTCGGCGGGCGTGCCGCTCAGGGCTTTCGACTCGTCCGCGGCGGATTCATACGGCACGGGGAGCGTGAGAAGTTCGGCCATGGCCTCGGGATTGGCCTCCGGGCCGCCGTTGTCCAGGATGGCTTTCCAGGCGGTGCGCAGGTCGTCCTCTGGGTCGAGCGCCGCGCACTTGATGAGCA
Source organism: uncultured bacterium (assembly GCA_902778895.1). Classification (GTDB taxonomy): domain Bacteria; phylum Verrucomicrobiota; class Lentisphaeria; order Victivallales; family UBA1829; genus UBA1732. The sequence goes on along the minus strand of CACYZF010000010.1, from coordinate 99,751 downwards.
CGCGGATGAGGCTGAAGTAGCGCCCCGTCCAAGCGGAATTGTATTCGAACGTGCCGCCGAGGTCGTAGGGACGGTAATCGGGCAGGGCGAGCCGGTCTTTCGGTAACTCAAGCGGGGAATCCTTCCGGACGGTCGGGCGGAGCTGGACGTATTTTTCCGGGCCGCCTGGCACGCCGGGTTTCAGGAGCCAGATCGCCGCGCCTTCCTTCGAGAGCAGGAAATCGATGAAATCCTTTGCCGCGCCGGGATTCGGCGCGCCGCGCAGGAGCTGAACGGGGTCGGCCGTGACGGCGGTGCCGCCGCGCGGCATGACATAGGTCATGGACGGTTCGCCGGTCCTCTGGCGGGACCATTCGGCCTCGCTGAAGCCGTAGAAGTCGATGCAGACGCCCGCCGCGGCCTCGCCGGAGGAGACGTCGCGGACAACTTTGCCCGCGGCATCGGCGATGGAACGCGCGTTGGCCGTGAGGAGCTTCACGCGGCGGAATCCCTCCAGCCAGCCCTGTTCCGGGCCGAGTTCGGCCATGGCCTGCTGGATAATCATTTCGTAGCACTTGGTGATGGAGCCGGATTTGGTCGGATCGGCGAGCACGAGCGTGCCGAAATACGTCGGATCCGCGAGGTCGGTCCAGTTCTGCGGCGGTTCGATGCCGAGTTCGCGGATGCGCCGGAAATTGTACGCGATGCCGAACGAGGAGAGGCAATATCCGTAGTAGCGCCCTTCCGGGTCGTAGATCTGCTCGCCCGCGAAGTTCATAGGGATGACATCGTCGGTGAACCAGTCCGGGTGGCGGTCCTTCACGCCCGCGTCGACCGCGTAGCCGATCGAGGCGAATTTCGCCTGGTCGTACGTGCCGCCGCCGAAGAAGAGGTCGATGCCGATGCCGATGTCGGATTCGAGCAGGAGCTTCCGCGCCGGATGGTCGTCGGCCGTGAGCTTGGAATTCTTGAAAGCCGCCGCCGTGTCACGGTCCCATTCCAGTCCTTTTTCGAGCGCGTACAGACGGAATTCCGCTTCGAACCGGTCGTTGATGTAGCGCACGATGTCGCTGGTGCCGCCGGGACTGCGCCAGTCGATCCTGATGTCGCGTCCGTGGTGCTCCCTGTACCATTTGCGGAACGCACGCTCGAACTCGTACTTGATCTGTTCCGAGTTCGGCGTGATGATCACGAGGCTTTCCGGCGCGTCCGGGCTCCAGTCGGCGGATGGCCTGAGCACGAGCGGGAGGATGATCAGCAGAACAGGGACTGCCAGCGCGAGTGCAAGACGTTTCATGGCGGTTTGCTCCGGCGTCAGCGGGCGGTTTGCTCCACGTTGACATCGTGGAGGTCAGGCGGGAGAATGGCGACCGCGTCCGGCGGGACGGAGCACGTGATCGTGTCTCCGGGACGGCGTTCGGGCGCGGCGGATTCGCTCGCGTGGAGCGTGAAGCCGGAAGCGTCCATCGTGAGCCCGGTCGTTTCGCCGAGGAAGACGCTGTCGCGGACGACGCACGGGAACGAGTTGACGGACGCGGGATCGACATCGGTGCGGACCGCTTCGGGACGGATCATGAGCGTGCAGATGTCGTTTTGCGCGGGGCGGACAGGCTGCCCATCCAGGCGGACGCGGAGTTCGCCCAGCTGTGTGCCGAAGACGGCGACGCCGTTTTCGATGCGCAGGCACTTCGCCTCCGGGAAGTCGGCGTCGCCGAGGAACGCCGCTGTGAACTTGTTTGCCGGGCGCGAGTAGAGTGCGCGCGGAGAATCAAGCTGGAGGACCACGCCGTCCTTCATGACGGCGATGCGGTCGCCCACGCTGAGGGCTTCGCGACGGTCGTGCGTGACGTAGAGCGCGGTGAGATTGCGTTCCTTGCAGATGCGCCGGATCTCGGTTCGCATGAGGTCGCGGAGACGGGCGTCGAGGTTGGAAAGCGGCTCGTCGAGCAGGAGAATGTCGCCGTTGAGGGCGAGGGCGCGTGCGAGCGCGACGCGCTGCTGCTGGCCGCCGGAAAGTTCGTTGACCTTGCGTTTCTTGAATTCCGTCATTCCGACGACGCCGAGCATCTCGTCGACGGTCTTCCTGATCTCCTCGCGCGGGAGTTTTTTGATTTTAAGTCCGAATTCGATGTTTTCGGCGACGTTCAGGTGCGGCCAGAGCGCGTAGTTCTGGAACACCATCGGGGTGTTGCGGGATTCCGGGGGCAGGGCGGAGATGTCGCGTCCGCCGAGGACGACGGAACCGGCGTCCTGCCGGATCAGCCCCGCGACGATGCGCAGGAGCGTGGATTTGCCGCAGCCGGAAGGGCCGAGCAGGAACATGAGCTCGCCGGGTTCGACGGAGAGGTCGACGCCGCGTAGGACGGGCGTCCTGCCGTAGGCCTTGGAGACGCCGCGGATTTCAAGCATTGCCATGATCGTGCCCGGCTTAGCGGAAGTTTTCGAACGTGAGGTCGTCGTCGGTGATGTCGATGAAGAAGAAGCCGAGCACGGCGTCCAGAATTTCGACCGGGTGGATCGACACGTCAGCCTCGATCACGGCGAGTCCGAGCGAGCCGCCGATTTCCCAGAAGTCGACCGCGCCTTCATTCGGCAGGAAGATGTCATCGGAGGGCGTCACGAGCCCGTCCTGGTCCCACCAGTATTCCTTCGCGAGGAGGAACGCCGGGCGGCGCTCCATGTTCGTGGCGACGATCGGTCCGATGCCGCTGTAGACGCCGTTTCTGCGGGCGAATCCGTACTGGCGGTTGTAGTCCTTGATCATCTGCGCCGTGGCGGAGAAGCCGCCGCCGATCTCGGCCGCGTGCGTGGCGCGGAGACTGGCGTGCGCAGTGAGGCCGACGCCGATGTTAAGGGAGAACGCATCGAGGAGGTCCAGGACGCGGTTCGGGAAATAGAGCGTGACCTTGTCCATCCACTGCGACTGCGCGTGAACGGACGCCGAGGCGCTGAAAAGCATGCCGATGCCGAGCAGAATCGCGGCCAGACGGTGTTTCGTGTGTTTCATGGGCGTTTCCTTTATTGCAAATGTCTGTTGAATGTGCTGAAAAGGCGGGGCGGAACTTCATTTTGCTCTTTGAAGTTTGTGAAGCCGCAAATAAAATCATAGAACAATAAGCCATTTTTCCGAAAAGTCAAGAAAAAAACTTGACTTTCCGCCATTTTCCTGTATTTTATTATTCTGTCCCATACGGGACGCCCCCTGAACTGAAAACGGAAACCCCGGATCCCGCTTTGATACTGCACCTCATTTTTCTTGTTGCCCTGATCCTCTGCAACGCTTTTTTCTCGGCCGCCGAGGCCGCTTTGATCACACTGAAACCCGTCACGCTGGAACAGCTTTCGAAAGAGGGGAAACGCGGCCTGATTCTCAGTTCTCTTGCCGCCGATACGGGACGTTTTCTGGCGACGGTCCAGGTCGGTGTGACGCTTGCCGGATTTCTCGCCAGCGCATTCGCCGCCGACACGTTTTCCGACCTGCTGGCGCACTGGGTGTATCACGACGTCGGCTTCACCGGATTGTCCGAGATGACGATCGACCATATATCCGTGGTGATCATCACGATGATCCTGGCATTTTTCTCGCTGGTCTTCGGCGAGCTCGTGCCGAAGCAGATCGCATTGCGCTATACGTCGTTTGTCGCGCTGAACTCGGCGATCCCGATCCACTGGCTTGCGCGGGCCACTTCGCCGCTGGTGTGGCTGCTGAATAACTCGGTCAAGCTCGTCATGATGCCGTTCGGGTCCGCGGAAAACACCGACAAGGTCACGGAGGAGGAGATCCGTTCGCTCATCAACATGGGCGAGAAGGACGGGCTCATCGACGCCGACGAACGCCGCATCATCCAGAACGTTTTCGAGCTGGACGACATCACCTGCGGCGAGATCATGACGCGCCGCGGCGCGGTCTGCGCCATCGAGGCCGGCGCGCAGACGGAGGAAATCGAACGCCTGCTGACGGAAAAGGAGTTCTCCGCGTTTCCAGTCTACCGGGGCAATATCGACCGGGTCATCGGCGTCCTTTATGCGATGGATTACTACCGGAGCAAGCTCAAAAACGGACAGCCGCCGCTGCCGGTCGCCGTCATGCGGAAGCCTCATTTCGTGCCGGAGGGCGCGAGCGTCCAGCAGGTGCTGCACGACATGCAGCGGGAACAGTTCGAGATCGCGGTCGTGCTGGACGAATTCGGCGGCACGGCGGGCGTGGTCACGCGCGATGACTTGCTGGAGGAACTCGTCGGTTCGCTTCATCCCCGGAAACCGGAGGAATCGCTGATCCGCGTGTCCGAAACCATCTGGGAATCCGGCGGGCTCGTCCGCCTCGCCGAGGTCGAACGCGATCTGGCCTGCAAACTGCCGGAGGACGAACGCCCGGACACTGTGGGCGGACTGCTGATGGCGGAGCTGGACGACATCCCGAAAGCGGGCGACGTCGCGGAGATTGGCGGGCTGCGTTTTACGGTGCAGGCGCTGGAAGGCCGCCGCATCACCCGTGTCCGCATCGAAAAGCCCAAAGCGGCCCCTGACGGAGCCGGACACGCCGCGCCCGACGCGGTCTGACGATCCGTGCCGTTCGGGTGGAAGATTGCCGTCGTTTTAGATTTTTACGGTTTTTTTCGGTAAAAATGAGAAAAAAAACTTGTCTTTCCGCGATAGCGTGATATATTTCCCTCTATGAGTATGTAGTTTTGAACCACCTTTGAAGGAAACAGCCATGGCAGATCCGACTTCCGATACCCCGATGAACACCCCCGAGGACGTTCGTCCGCGCGCTACGATCAAACTCAAACCGATGACTCCGCCCACGCCTGCGGCCGATGCCGCCGCGCCTGCCGGAGCCGCCGCTGATGCCACGGCCGATGCCGCCGCACAGGCGGAACCCGCGATCCATATCACACCGTCGCCCGCCTCGGTCGTCCCCGGCGTCAAGCAGACCATCCGTCTCCGTCCGCCGACACCCTCGACGGTCGAATCCGGTCCGGCGACCGAAGTGAAACCGGCGATCAAGATCGTGCCGAAAGCCGCGGAAACCCCGACCGGCATTCCGACCGCAAATCCGGTGGAATCCGCTCCGGCCGCTTCCCCTGCCACGATCCAGCTGAAGAAGCCGGAATCCTCGACCCCGACCGTCCAGCTGAAGAAACCGGAATCCTCGTCCGGTTCGACGATCCAGCTGAAGAAGCCGGAATCCTCGACTTCGACGATCCAGCTGAAGAAGCCGGAATCTTCGACCCCGACCGTCCAGCTGAAGAAGCCCGAACAGGAAGCTTCCCCCGCCTCCGCCCCGACCATCAAGAAGGTCGGCGAGTCTCCGATTCCGCCGGAACGCAAGCTCACGCTGAAGCTGAAAAACCAGCCGTCCCAGCCGAAGGAACTCCCGAAGAACATCATCCCCGGCCTGAAAATCCCGAACATGCCGCCTCAGGCGCAGAAGCCGGAAGAGAAGAAGGATGTCGAGGCGACGCTGGTGGAACAGCCCCCGGTCGCCGCTCCGGTCGAGACCCCGACCCCCGTGCCGGAAGCCGTGCCCGAGGACAAGAAGAAAAAAGGCAAACTGCCGAAGGTGAAAAAGCAGAAGGATCCGGTCACGTCCGCCGACGAACCGAACTGGTTCTTCCTCACGCTTTCCATCCTCACGCTCATCTGCGTCTGCTTCATCGCCTATCTGCTCTTCGCACAGTACATGAACATGTATCAGGGCCAGCAGATCCCGGTTCCGGGATTCCTCATGCCGAAATGAGCGGATCCCGCCCGAACCGACCGGGCGAACTCAAAAACGAACCATGCCGCATCCGGAGACCGTTTCCGGGTGCGGTTTTTCTTTTTTGCCGCGGATGCGCCGGCGGCGGTGAAACTTGTACACCAAACTTGACCACCCCGGAAAAAGTATGCCGGGGGACCTTTTTTCTTTCATCCGGCGGTGTTTTCGTGTTTGCTTCGCGCCGGGATGCATGGTATAGTAACACCGTGAGGGGGAGCGATCCTCTTCTCCGGCATAAGCGGTCCTGGCCCGGGAATCACGGAATCGGGGGAATCCCGGGACAGGATGAACGATCCGCGCTTTGCCATGCGTTGAAATCCGCCGTCAAGGGGGCCGGATGACCGTTTTCGGGGGGAAACGGTTCTCCGGTGATGGCGGGTAAAGGGGGGAATGCATGGCACGGGACCGTTCCGCTTATGCCTTTTTTTATTTCCGCAAACGTTATGATTAACGTCCTGGATGTGAAAAAGGGCGTGAAATTGGCCGTTTTTACCTGAAAAGCGAGGGAAAGATATTTGCTTTTCTGCTGTCGGTCAAGTATTGTATCATGCGAACACATGAACAATAACGGTTCCGGGAGGCGCTTGAGGCCGACCGGAGAATGCTGAAAAGGATTTATCAAATGAAACTGTTTCATCGTCATTGCATCGGTGCGGTCCTCTGCGCCGGAATCATGATCCTCGGCGCCGCTCAGGCGAACGCGCAGGCCGTCGGTGCGGATCTGCCTTTTGTTGCGGCCGGCAAGAAGCCGCCGCTTTCCGGCCGGGTGGTTTCCAACCTCAACGCGGAATGGAAATTCAAGCTCGGCTCAGTCGAGAACGGACAGGCGGTCGACCTCGACGACAGCAAGTGGGAGCTCGCCCATATCCCGCACTCGTTCAGTCTGCCGTATTTTCTCTCTGACCGTTTCTATACCGGCGACGGCTGGTATCGGAAGAAAATCCATATCTCGAACGTGGATTTCGTCATCAAAGACGGACAGGTCGTTGCCGAGGAGGACAAGAAATACCGGTATTATCTGGACTTCAAAGGCGTCTTTCAGGTCGCGGACGTGTATGTGAACGGCAAGCTCGCCGGGCATCACGAGGGCGGCTATACCGGATTCGAGGTCGACTTTACCGATCAGATGGTCAACGGCGATAACATCATCGCCGTGCGCGTGAACAACAACTGGAATCCGCGCCTGGCTCCGCGCGCGGGCGAACACACGTTCTCCGGCGGCATCTACCGAGACGTCTCGCTCGTCGTGAAGCGGGACGTCCATGTGGCGTGGTATGGCATGGCGATTACCACGCCGAAACTCGAAGAGGGCGACACGTCCGTCTGTGTGGTCAGCGAAATCCGCAACCAGTCCGGCGAGGCGCGCACGATCAACGTGGCGACCAGCATCTATGACCCGGAGGGCAACCTCGTGGCGCAGGCGTCGAAAAACGGCATTGCGCTGACACCGAATGCCCTCATGGAGGTCGAGATCGTCACGCCGCAGGTGAAGGACGCCAAATGGTGGTCGCCCGAGACGCCGAACCTGTACCGCGCCGAGACCACCGTGGTCGACGCGAAGACCTCGCTCTTCTACGACCGTTACTCCGATAACTTCGGATTCCGCACGGTCAAATGGACTGCCGACAAGGGTTTCTTCCTCAACGGAAAGAACCGGTATTTCCACGGTGCGAACGTGCATCAGGACCGCGCAGGCTGGGGCGACGCCGTCAGCCACGCCGGATTCGAGCGCGATGTGCGCTACATGAAGGAGGCCGGATTCGATTTCATCCGCGGCTGCCACTATCCGCACCATCCGGCATTCGCGGACGCCTGCGACCGCATCGGCATGATGTTCTGGAGCGAAAACTGCTTCTGGGGCACGACCGGCATGGGCGGCCCGACGATCTGGGGCGGCGCGAGCGCGTATCCCGTGGAGGAGGCCGACCAGATCCCGTTCGAGGAATCCGTGATCCGCAGCCTGCGCGACATGATCCGCATCAACCGCAACCACCCGTCCATCGTGTGCTGGAGCCTCTGCAACGAGGTTTTCTTCTCCGACGGGCGCGTGATGCCGAAAGTGCGCGATTTCCTGCGCCGTCTCACGAAGATCGCGCATGAGGCAGACCCGACCCGTCTGGCGGCGGTCGGCGGCGCGCAGCGCGGGCAGGTGGACCATTGCAGCGACATCGCCGGGTACAACGGCGACGGCGAGTATATCCGCGAATACCAGAACCCCGGCCTGCCGAACGTGGTCAGCGAATACGGCGCGGTCGGCTCCGCCATGGAGGTCCGGCCCGGCAAGTTCGACGCCGGCTACGAATCCGTCAGCCACATCACCGGAAAAAAGGAATACGACTGGCGCAGCGGCGAGGTCATCTGGTGCGGCATCGACCACGGCAGCATGGGCGGCCGATTCGGCTGGATGGGCGTCATGGACTATTTCCGCCTGCCCAAACGCCGCTGGTACTACTACCGCGAGGTGTTCGGCGGTGTGAAACACCCGGAATGGCCGGTCGAGGGGACCCCGGCGAAGGTCGTCCTGACCTCCGACAAGAACTCCATGTTTGCCGACGGCACCGACGACGTTCAGCTGATCGCCACGATCGTCAATGCCGAGGGGAAGGAACTCAGCAATTCTCCGGAGGTGACGCTCCGCGTGGTCTCCGGCCCCGGCGAATTCCCCACAGGACGCTCCATCACGTTCAGAAACGACTCCGACATAGCCATCCGCGACGGCAAGTGCTCCATCGACTTCCGTTCCTACTACAGCGGGACCACCGTCATCGAGGCGACGTCGCCCGGCCTCGAATCCTCCCGCGTCGAGATCACCTCCACGCGCGGTCTCGGATTCATCCCCGGCAAAACCCCGGTCATCGAGAGCCGTCCGTACGTCAAATTCACGGGCGAACTCATCGGCACGAAACCGATCGACAAGCCGCTGAACATGGCGCTGGACAAGCCCACGCTCGCCTCGGAATCCGTCCCCGGACACTCCGCCATCTGCGCCGTCGACGGCCGCCCCGAGACGTTCTATCAGGCCGCGTCCGGCGACAAGTGCTTCCTGACGGTCTCCGCCGAGCGCATCATCAAGCCGAAGAGCATCCGCATCGTCTTCAACTCCGAAGCGGAATACGCGTTCAAGGTGGACTGCTCGCTGGACCAGGAATCCTGGACTCCGGTCGGCGAGTTCAAGGGGACCTTCAAGGAGAAAGTCATCCCCATGGACGGCAAGTTCGAGGGGCTTTTCTACCGCGTCACGTTCGCTCCGAGCGACGCGGCGAAACCCGGCCCGGCCGTCTCCGAGTTCGAGATCGTGCTGTAAGAGAAAAGAAAAAGGGGAGGGGGTCAGATTTCTCTGTAGTGCCGCATGGCCAGATAGATGAAGGCCGCGGTCAGGAGGAAGAAAACCGAGCCGCCTGCGAAGACGGCGCGGATGCCGAGGTTGGCCGCGATCGGGCCGCCTGCTAGAGGGGCGAGCCCGAGGCCGAGGCAGCGCATGGCGGAGGCCCAGCCGAACATCTGCCCGCGGGAACGTTCGTCGGTTTTTTTCGCCAGCCATATCTGCATGGCGGGCTCGATGCCGCTGCCCATGAAGATCATGGCGAACCGCAGGACGAAGAGCGCGGCAAGGCCCCAGACGAACGAAATGGAGAACATGAAGGCGGCGGTCAGGACGGACGAGATGACCGCCAGACGGCCCGGCGGATAGTGGTCGGCCAGATACCCGAGCAGGAACCCGGACACGACGCCCGCGAGGCCGCAGATGCCCGAAAGCGCGCCCGTGATCTTCGACGCGCCCTCGATGCCGCCGTGCAGGTCCTGTACGAAGAGCGGGACGAATGACGCGTCGAACGAACGGGAGAACATGACCAGTCCCATGATGAGCAGGATGGGAAGATTGAGCGCGAGCTGGGCGGTTTCGGGGCGGATTGCGTGAAGCATGCCGCGCATCCCGGAGGCTTTTCCGGGCGGCGGCGTGTAGTATTCGCGGGAGCAGAAGAAGACGGCGATGAACGACAGGACAAAGCAGAGGGCGGAGATCGCAAAGGCCAGACGGTATCCGGCAAGTTCGGCCACGTAGCCGCCCGCGAACGCCCCGGCGATGGTGCCGGAGAACATGGCGCTGTTCAGCGCGCCGAGCGCGAATCCGGTGTGTTCGCGCGGGGTCTGCGTGGAGATGAGCGCCTGCGAGGCGGACATGGTGCCGCAGAACGCGCCCTGGATGACGCGGAGCAGGACCAGCTGCATGGGAGTCTGCGCCACGCTGATGAGTCCGACCGCCACCGCTCCGCCGACGTAGGAGCGCAGAAGCATCTTGCGGCGTCCGTAACGGTCGCCGAGCGCGCCCCAGACGGGCGAGAAGAACATCATGGTGAGCGGGCAGGCGGCGCTGAACGCGGCGACCCAGTAGGCGAGCTCGGCCTTGTCCGTGACGCCCATGTCCTCCTGCATAAGGTAGGAAATGAACGGCAGTCCGAAGGAGAAGCCGATGGCGGACAGGAACTGCGCGCTCCAGATCACGCAGAGCTGGCTTTTCCAGGTCTTTGTGAAATCGGGGGTGTTTCCGCCTGAGAGCCTGACGGACGCGGGGGCGTCCGCCGATTGTCTTTGGAGTTGCGGCATGGTCGCCGTCCGCGCGGATCAGGCGCGGCCTCCGCACGCGGCGGCTTTGAACGCCTCGTACGCGTCGGGGAAGGGGGAGAGGGCGCGTTCGAGGATGCCGTGGATGTGCGCGATGGCGACGCCGTAGTTGGTGAACGGTACGCCCTGTTCGCGGCAGTGCAGGATGCGGGACAGGACGGCGCGGCGGTTGAACGTGCAGGCGCCGCAGTGGAGCACCAGGTCGTATTGCGTGAGGTCGTCGGGGAAATCGGCTCCGGCGGCCGTGGTGAATTCGATGCCGTCGGCGTGGCGGTATTCGCGGATCCAGCGCGGGAGTTTCATGCGTCCGATGTCGTCGCCGATGGGATGGTGTGTACACGCCTCCGCCACAAGCACGCGGGAACCGTCGTGCAGACGGTCGATCGCGGCGGCTCCGGCGGCGCACGCGGCCAGGTCGCCTTTCATGCGCGCGAGCAGGATGGAGAACGAGGTGAGCGGGATTTCGGGCGGCACGGAACGCGATGCGATGCCGAACGCCTGGGAATCGGTCACGGCGAGCGCGGGCTGCGTTTCCAGTTGCGCGAGCATGTCCGTTATGTGGTGTTCTGTCACGCACAGACAGAGCGCGTCGTGGTCGAGGATGTCGCGGATGGCCTGCACTTCCGGCAGGATCATGCGCCCTTTCGGCGCTTCCTTGTCGATGGGCGTGATGAGCAGAACCGAGTCGCCCGGCGCGATGAGGTCGCCGAGCATGGGACGTCCGCCGAGAAATCCTTCCGGCGCGGTGTTGACGAGCGCGGCGCGGAGCGCGGCGAGCCCGGAGCCTGTCTGCGCGGAGACTTCGACGTGGGGGATCTTTTCCGTGTCGAGGCGGGAGACAAGAGCCGGATCGGGCGCGGAGACATCGGCCTTGGTGAAGACCACGATCAGCGGCGTAGTGCGTTCGCGGAAAAGCGAAAGCACGTCTTCTTCCGTCCGGCTCCAGCCGCCGTCGGTTACGATCAGCGCGAGATCGGTCCGGTCGAAGATGCGGCGGCTTTTCTCGACGCGCATTCCGCCGAGCGCAGTCGGGTCTTCGTCGAGTCCGGCGGTGTCGATGAAGAGCACGGGGCCGAGCGGGGGCAGTTCCATGGGCTTTTCGACGGGGTCGGTCGTCGTGCCGGGGACATCGGAAACGATGACGACGTCCTGTCCGGCGAGTGCGTTGAGCAACGAGGATTTCCCGGCGTTGCGTCTGCCGAAGAAACCGATCTGGAGGCGGAGCCCCTTGGGCGTGTTCTGGATCATACTGGTGCCGTGGTGCCTGTGGCGTATGTTTTATTTTTTGTCGGAAGTCTTCTTGAGCTTTTCCGGCGAAACGTAGACAAGGTCGCCGAGAAGGACATGTCCCTTGCCGTCCGGCTGCATGAAGACGTTGAGCTCAATCTTTTCAATCTTTTTCTTCAGCGGAATGATGATGTCGCTGGCTGCTACGGTCTTCTTTTCATGGAGCAATTCCCCGTTGATGTAGATCATGGCTTTCCCCGTCATGTTTTTGAAGCACAGGGAGCCGCCTTTTTCCGTGATGACAGAGGGGATCTTGAACTCGGCATAGTAATTGACCCATGTCCTGGGTTTGAGGGAGAGTACACTGCCGAGCTCGGCGGGCGCAAGCTGTTTTTTCAGCTCTTCGCCGGAGTCTTCCGAGAGAAGAATCGGTTTTTCCATGGACGGGCTGGAGGCGCGCCAACCGGAGATTGCGATCTCATTGTTCGTGAAACCTTCGATGAAGGGAAGTCCGGTCGAGGAAGCGATTTTGAGGGAGCAGGAAGCGGATTTGAGCCCCTCGCTTTTTGCCGTGATCTCGATCGTGCCCTTTTGCACGCGGTCGGACTGGACGATAAGCTGGGCGTAGCCGTTGAAAAGCGGACGGGAATTCGCCTTCTCGCTGAGCGTGCAGGTGGGGTCGCCGTTGCCGACGCCGATGTTTCGTCCGGGGCCGGAAATCTCAAATTCGACGGGGACGTTGGCGGTCGGGACGAGGCGTCCGGACGCGTCGACGGCGCTGACCGTGACGGGAACGGCGTCATAACCGTCGCCCTTGATCTCATTGCGGTCTGGTGTGATTACAAGCCCGACAGGTTTGCCGGTGGTCTCGACCTGCGTACGGACGATTTCCTGACCGCCTTTTCTGCCGATGAGGAGCAGCGTGCCGGGTTCATATTTGACTTTCTGCGTCAGCATTTCGACAGGATCGACCTTGAACGTGCCGATGTCCTTGCCGTTCAGAATGAACGTGACTTCTTCCATGTTCGTCGCGCAGAAAACGTCGACTTCCTCTTCGTTTTTGACATCAAGATTCCAGTGCGGAGCGACATGCAGAACAGGTTTGTCGAGCCACTGCGCCTGACGGATGTAGAAGGCTGTCTTCGGGAAGCCGCAGAGGTCCATGCATCCGAAATAGCTGCTGTTCGCCGGGAACTTGTTGTTGTAGGGCGTGGGTTCTCCGTGGTAGTCGAATCCGGTCCAGACGAACGTGCCGGCAAGGAAGCGGCGGTTCAGGACGGTTTCCCAGTCCTTGCGGTGGGTGGTGCCCCAGTCGGCGGCAAAAATGTCATAAGAGGAAGCGATGTTTTTTTCTTTGTCCGTCTTGAATTCGCCGCGCGTCTCGAACGCGCTGGCGCCTTCGGTGAGCAGGATCGGGATGTTCGGGTATTCGGCATGGAATCTGTCGATGTTGCCGTACTGGTAGTTGAAACCGACGATGTCAAGGACGTTGCGTGCGCTGTCTTTCGAGAAGAACCCGCCGTTCATGGCGGCGAGAACAGGACGCGTCGGGTCTTCCTTTTTGACCACATTGACCAGTGCGCGGGCGATTTCCTGTCCGAGGAACTCACTCTGCAGCGGTTCTTCGTTGAAGATGCTCCAGAGAATGACGGAGGGATGGTTGCGGTCGCGGCGGATATGTTCGCGGAGGTAGTTCAGATTTTCCTGAGACGCATTGAACGCGCGGTTTTCGTCGATGACGAGAAGCCCGTACTTGTCGCAGAGGTTGAGGATGTTTTCGCTCGGCGGATTGTGGGCGCAGCGGTAAGCGTTCGCGCCCATTTCCTTGAGTTTTTTGATGCGGAATTCCTCTATGGCGGCGGGGACGGCCGCTCCGACGCCGGCATGATCCTGATGGTTGCAGACGCCTTTGATCTTCATCGGCTTGCCGTTCAGGGAGAATCCGTTGGTGAAATCGAATTTGTAGGTGCGGAATCCGAAGTTGACTTTCTTCTCGTCGTAAACGCGGACTCCGTCCTTGAGCGTGACTTTAATCTGATAAAGCTGAGGCGTGTCGGGCGACCAGGTCTTCGGCGATCCGATGCGGACGGAGTACGGGACCTGAAGCGTCTGGTTCGCCGGAAGAGTCGGAAGGAACCGTTTGGTCTCAACCGTTTTCCCGGAGGGGTCAAGGATGTCGATATCCAACATCGGAGATTCCTCCTTGGCCGAATCATTGATGAGATTCACATATCCGCTGACATTCCAGCCATCGAGTTTGACCTCGGCATTGACCAATATGCCGTCATTCGTGGCGATATGGAGCGGATCGCTGACGATGAGCTTGACGTCGCGATAGATACCGGCGCCCTCGTACCACCAGCCCTCGAAAACCGCGGCATTGACTTCGACTGCGATCACGTTGTCACGTCCGTACATCAGAACCGGAGTGATGTCCATGGTAAAGGTGTTGTATCCGCTGTAATTGTGATGGAAAAGGGCCTGGTTGATCCAGAAGGTCGAGTGCGTGGCGACGCCGCCGAACTGAAGTTCCACGCGTTTGCCTTTCCATGTGGACGGCACGAAGAAGCGTTTGCGGTAATATCCCCAGCCGCGTCTGCGGTAGCCCTGTTCTCCGTCCTCTTCCGGATAGAAGCCGTCCTCGACGGCCCAGTCATGGGGCAGATTGACGGGGCGGAATTCCTCTTCATCGAAATCGAACCCTGTGAACGGCCAGACGACGTCCGACGTGGCGGCCTTCGCTCCGGCCCAGATGCTCTTGTGCTCTTTATATTCCTTCGATGCGATCTGATGATCCGAATGCAGGAACATCCAGCCGGGATTGAAGTCGTAGATTTCGGATGCGCTTGCGGTCCCGGCGAGAAGCAGCAGGAAGAGGAACAGGCAGACGATCTCGGCGACGGTTTTATATGATTTCATATTCATAGTATGCTGTCCTTTCTTGGTGTGTCGCGTACTGTCCGGCGCGAGCAGACTGGAGCTGAAAAAACGAAAAATGATTTTATCTAATAATATAGCACACCGTATGACGGAATCAACTGTCCGTGCGGAAAAAACGTGCGGTTTTTTTCCGTGACGGGATGAGGATAAAAGTGTGCGTCAGAAAGAGACGTTGATGTCGCCGGAAATCGCGGTCGGCGGCGGGATAAGCTTCATCCCCATGGAGTTCAGCCAGTCCTGATCCCATGTGTTGAGCATCTTCGGATCGGTGGGCGGACCGAACGGATTCAGGTCGATCACGAGGATCTCGTCCTTGGAGGTGAAGTAGATGTCGAGCACGATATCCGGTTCCGGAAGCACCCAGAAGTTCTTGTCGATGAAGTCGACGGCGAGCGTCCAGTATTTTTCGCGGGATTTCTCCAGGCGCGGATAGTTGCGCGTCATCCAGTACTGGCTCATCGCGCGGAGCTTGCCGTTTTTCACGAACAGACGGAACTCACGGGCGGAATCCATGCGGCGGAACGGACGGACGCAGAGGGCGGAGACCATGCCTTTCTGGGCGGCGTTCCGCACCTTCGCGCTCTGCGTCAGGAAATACCATGCGCTGGTGGCGGAACGGACCGCGCCGCGTTTCTCCTCGAAGCGGACCGTGTCGGTCGGAGCGACGAGGTCGGTCCCCACGAAGCGCGTGAACGGGAACTTGCTCATGGCGCTTTCGAGCCGGTCGATCACGTTTTTCGCGATGCCGGATTCCGCATCGCCTTCCTGAAGCGCCTTGATCTCAATATCCATCAGGAACACGAAGTTGGTGGGCAGGGAATATACGGAGAGACGCGGATACCAGTTCTGGATTCGGCAGTGTTCAAGAGTTTTGTTCATAGGGTCTGTCTCCTTTTGACAGGCGGTTAAAAATCGGAATCGTCGAAATCGTCGTCTTTCCGGTCGATCTGCGGGCAGACTTTCCTGATGACGGCCCGGAATGCGAAGAGCTGGTAGACGAAAAAGATTCCGACGAAAAGAATCTGAAACGAGATGAATCTGTCGCCGCCCGCGGCGTCGAACAGCGTGGCGGCGATCTGGGCGGGGAAGGTGGAATAGATCATGATCGTGAGCACGTTTTTGTAGATGATCCCCTTCGGGAGGGTGGAGGCGCGCAGATACTGGACCAGCGACACCAGCAACACGATCAGGCCGATCTCCAGGAAATTCCGGGCGAACGTGGACAGCAGGATGATCGCGGTCAGCAGAGAGAGAGCGAAACTGGCGGCCTGCGAACCGGTCGTCAGGACCGGGTCGGCGTTTTCCGCCTGAGATGCTTTGTCCGCCTTTTTCGATTTTGGCGCGGCGAACTCTTTTTTCAGCGTTTCGGCAAAGCCGGGGCCGGAGAACATCTCCCAGCGTGCGCCGATGCTGTTGAGATCGGTATTCTTTCCCCCGGAAAGCGAGGCGTAGAGCATGGACGCGGGCAGGAAACTTGCATAAAAAACATCTTCGCCGTTCCAGTTGACCGAGGCCCAGGAGGCCAGGCCGCCGGGGAGGATCACGACGCCGTGGTCGGAAGTGCGGTCGGCGTTGAAATCCTCGCTCGTGAACGTGTCCCCGGGGTAGTATTCCAGCGTGATATAAGGCAGCTTGAAGCGGCGCGGCGTATCCGGTTCTTTCCGGAACGAGATCGTTTCCGGCGTGACCTCGAATGCCCCGATCTCCTCGTCGAGATTGCGTCCGGCGCGCTCGAACACGCCTTTCTGCACAAGCGTCCCGACGACCGCCGCCATGATGGAACAGAGTATGGTCAGCAGGAAGAACCGCCATATGGCGCGCGCGGGCGAAGATTCATAGATCTCGGTCATGATTTTCGTGCCGGCGCACAGGCGCGCCGTCGTGGCGAGGAAGCCGGGCGTGGACCCGGTGTTTGTCCCGGGTTGAGGCATGGTCAGACGAGCCTCCTGACTTTGAAGCCGCGGGGGCCGTTGCGCTTGATGATCTTTTCGACGCGTTTGGAAATGCCGGGATAGACTTCCGGATCGACCTTCTGGACGAACACGATGCCGTCGAGATGGTCGAGCTCGTGCTGGACGACGCGCGCGAGGAGTCCGCCGCATTCGAGGACGAACTCGGAGCCGTCGAGAAGCATGGATTTGAGCACGACGGCGTCGCTGCGCATGACGCGGGCGTAGACCTCCGGCACGCTCAGGCAGCCTTCGTCGAACGGGCAGAGATTGCCGGAGTACGAAACGATCTCCGGGTTGATCAGCGTGATCGGCATCTTCGGGAGAAGCTTCTTTTCTCCCTCGGTATGGACCGGAAGCTCGTTTCCGTCCTCGTCGGTCGGCGGATCGATGTCGATGGTCACGATGCGCTGGAGCAGCCCGACCTGGTTTCCGGCGAGGCCGATCCCGTGCGATTTGTACATGATGTCGAGCATGGCCTCGGAAATGCGCTGCGTCTCCTCGGTGATCTGTTCGACCGGGCGCGCCTTCGCCGCCAGGATCGGATCGCCGAGCAGCCGGAGCCTCAGTTTTTCGACGGGGATGTTGTTCATGCGTCCTCCAGAAAGCGGTTATGCGGTCGCGGCGAGGGCGGCGCGGATGCGGCGGGCGCATTCCTTCACGCCAATGCAGACGACCGTTTCGTAGATGCTGGCGCCGACGGTGATGCCGCAGACGGCGACGCGGACGGGCTGATTGAGGGCGAACTGGGAAAGTCCGTCGGCGGTCTCGATGGCGCGGAGCGCGTCTTCGACGGTCTTCGGATCGTTTTCGGGGAGAGAATCGAACGCACCGGCGGCTTTTTCGAGGGCGGCGCGCATGGGTTCCGGCGTGAGGAATTTCTTCACGCCCTTCGGATCGTAGTCGACCGGGACGGCAAAGAAATACGTCCATGTCGCCAGGTCGGTCATGAGCTTGGTGCGGGTCTGCATGAGGTCGGCCACGGCGTAGAATTTCGCGCGGTCGACGGATTCCCGCCACGGGTAGGCGGCTGCGAAATCCCAGGCGCGTTCGCGGAAGACCGCCGGATCGAGCGCGGCGATGTACTGGCCGTTCAGGTTCGCCATCTTCACGGCGTCGAACTGGGCGGGCGAATGCTGGGCGCGGGCGAGGTCGAACGCCTCGACGAGCTCTTCGCGGGACATCTTTTCGCGGTTGTCGCCGGAGGACCAGCCGAGGAGCGTCAGGTAGTTGAACAGCGCCTCGGGGAGCACGCCTTTGTCGCGGAAATCTCCGACGAACGCGTCGCCGTCGCGCTTGCTGTAGGGCTTGCCCTGGGCATTCACGATCATCGGCAGGTGGGCGTAGGACGGGACCTTCGCGCCGAGCGTCTGGAACATGAAGAGATGGCGGTAGGTATTTTCCACGTGGTCGTCGCCGCGCACGATGAGCGTGATGTCCTGCGTGATGTCGTCGCAGACATTCGCGAGGTGGAAGACCGGGCTGCCGTCGCTGCGGACGATGATGAAGTCGCGCATGCTGTCGAGCGGCTTGGAAAGGTGTCCCTTGACCATATCGTCGTAGAAGACTTCGCGGCGGGTGAACGTCATGGAGGCGGCGTGTTCGACGGTCTCGGACTTACCGTAGTTCAGTATCTCGTTGAGCTTGTCATCCGTGAGCGTGAAGAGCGTCTGCCCGGCGGCGTCGAGGATCGCGAGGTCCTTGAATCCGGCGAGGCACGCCTGGTTCTCGACGGGCTTGCCCTTCGGAGAGAGCGTGGTGAATTTCAGTCCACCGCCGTTGATCTCGACCGCGGTGTCCGGCGCGAGCGTATAAGAGGCCGGGCCGACCGTGCGCACGAACGGAAATTCGTCGCAGAAGACGGGGATGCGGAAAAGGATCGGTGAATGCTCCGTGACGGGTCCGAGCGGATAGGCGTTTCCGCCGTCCATGAGCTTCTTCGCGGCGTCGAGGTGATGCTGCGCCTGCGTGGTCTGGTAGAGGACGTCCTCGTCGTAGTCGAGGCCTAGCCACTCCATGCATTCAAGGAGCGTGTCGATCGCTTCTTTCGTGGAACGTTCGAGGTCGGTGTCCTCAATTCTCAGAATGAACTTGCCGCCCATGTGGCGGGCGGCAAGCCAGTTGAAGATCGCGGTGCGGATGTTTCCGATGTGGACCTGCCCGGTCGGGGAGGGAGCGAATCTGAGTCTGTGCTGCATGATGGGAAAAGATGCGGGCCTGTGACGGCCCGCGGATTGTGTTCAGGATTGCGGTTGAAAAAGATCAGATCAGTTGGCGTTGGTCGCGGCGAGGATCTGCGCCTTGGCGTTGTGCATGCTGACGACGGCCTGGGCGAGATAGGTCTCGGCGTTGACGAATTCGCGCTGAACTTCGTTCACACGGGTGATGGCGCAGTTGCCGGCCTCGTATTCGTCGTCGACCAGATCGCGCATCTTGCGGACGGCTTCGAGGTTCTTCTGGTAGAGCTTGACGGTCTTGAGGCTGACGATGTAGTTTTCGTAGGCGGTGCGGACGTCGTTGATGACGGTGATCCACTTGTCCGCGAGCGTGTACTCGGCCTGTTCCATCGCGGCCTGGGAGGCGCGCATGTTGAAGAAGGTCCTGCCGCCGGAGAAGAGCTCCCAGGAGACGCCGATGCTGCTGGAGAACGTGCTGTAGCGGTTTCTGCGGATGCCCTGGCGCTGGGTGTAGCCGGCGTCGGAATTGAACGGGCTGTAATGCGTGGCGGTGTTGTTGTAGCCTACGCCAATCTGGGCGGAGACGGTCGGACCGAACGCGGCGATGCTGGAATAGTAGCTGAACTTGGAGGCTTCGAGGGATTCGCGGAGGGCCTTCAGGTCGGGACGGTTGGCGAGGGCGGCGTCGAGGTAGACGTTTTCATCGGCGAGCATTTCGCCGTCGATCGAGAGTTCTTCCGGGAATTCGACTTCGTCCGGGATGGTGCCTTCGGTGAGGCCCATGAGCGCGGCGAGCGCATACTTCGAGGAGGCGAGGGAGTAGTTCGCGTTATAGAGGCTGCTCTCGGCGTTGTTGTAGTTGACTTTGAAGTTGAGGACGTCGGAAAGCGTGGATGCGCCGACGCCGTACTTGAGCTCGGTTTCCTTGAGGAGCTGGCGGTTGTAGCGCATGTCCTCAATCGCGATGTTGCGTCTGGCCTTCGCCAGCATCACATTGTTGTAGGCGTATGCAACGTTCTGGAGGAGCAGACGGCGGGCGTCCTGCTCGACCTGTTCGGAGCTCTTCCAGTTGTGGCGGGCGGCCAGCAGGTTCATTTCGCGCTGGAAGCTGTCGAAGACGAGCAGCGAGGCGCTCATGGACGGGTTGGACGTATAGGTCTTGTAGCTGGCGCCGGCGTCTTCCGTGTAGCCGTGGCTGTGGTAGGAGTTCATCGCGTAGGAAGCCGTGACGGTAGGCATGTAGGACGCGAACCGGCTGTAGTACTGGGCGCGCGCCTGAGAGACGGCGAAATAGCGGGACTTGAAGCTCGGGTTGTTCTGGATGGCGATGGACTGCGCCTCGTCGAGCGTGAGGAGCTTGAGTCCCTTCGGAAGCTGCTGGTGTTCTTCTTCGGTGATCTCGGTATATTTGTCCTTGGAAATAGCCGCAGGCGGTTTCGCGACGTTGCACGCGGTGAGGGCCGCGAGGAGGATCGCGGAAACGGCGGTAGCGCTCAAAACTTGAATTTTCATTTGGTCCAGTCGCCTTTCGATGGGGTAAAAAGTTTTTGTAAACGAATTACTACCTCTAAATATACATCGTTCCTCGAAATATTCAAATGGTTCTGCGGAGAAAAATGTGTTTTTTCAGATGGAAAAGAGAATTCCGTTTCGCCGGAAGGAAATGTCTGAAACAAAACACCGGAACAAGCTAAAAAAGGACTTGTAAAAGATGGCGTGCCGGGATATATTATCGTCAGAATCAACACCAGAATCATTTTTTGCGCTGTTTCCGATGCCATGAAGAACAATCTTGAACTCACGATCACTTCCGCCATCGCCGGTGTGTCCGGCATCCTGCTGCTCGCTGCCTGCCAGCTCGTTTTGAACCTTGTTTCGTATTCCTCGCTTCCCGCGTGGGGCGTCTGGCTCGCCGGACTCTCGATCGCGGCTGGATTCGCGTCGATGCTGTGCGCACGGAATTACGGTGTGCTGGTCGGCGCGGTGGTGCCGGGACTGCTGTTCGCAATCCTGGGCCTGCACTGGTCCCTGACGGGCGGAGACGTGAAACGCAGTCTCGCCCTCGCGATGGCGTGCGGCGGATTCTGGGTGTTTCTGTGGATCGGATCGCAGATGCTCGCCGCGGCGGTCCGGTCGCGTCTCGGAATGGGGCCGGGTAAATCGGTGTTCGCAAGCGCGGCTGTTCTGCTGATCCTGTCGAAGGTTCTGGCGCATGTCGTGGCATGGCGCGGCGCGCAGGGCGTCCATGCGCTTGAAATCGCGCTGGCGGTCTGGCTGGCTGCCCTGCTGATCTGGCGGCCGTCGCTGACGTTGCGGACGCTCGGTCTGATCCTGTCGCATTCGTTGTACCGGATCCGCGTCGACCGCATCGAAAACTATCCGGACTCCGGGCCGGTCCTGCTTGTCGCGAACCATATTTCGTTCCTTGATTTCATCTTTATCTTGTGCCTGAAACCGCGCCGCGTGACGTTCATGGTGGACGAGGCGTTCTACCGGTTCCCCGGCCTGCATCTGTTTTTCAGGTGGAGCGGCGCGCTGGAAGTGCCGCGCGGGATGAACCGGGAGAAAATGCGGCACCTGATCGAACAATCGCACGCGGTCCTGAACCGCGGCGGCGCGGTCTGTGTATTCCCGGAGGGCGCAATCTCCCCGAACGGCATCACGCACGCGTTCCGGTCGGGCCTGTACCGGCTGATGCCGTCGCCGGACATTCCGGTGGTCCCGGTGCGTCTGGGGCTTCACTGGGGGAGCCTGCTGACGATCTACAACGGGAAACTGAGGTTCATCAAGCCGCGTCTGCTGCCGATCCCGGGCACGATCATTGTCGGTGAGCCGATCCCGCCGGACTGGAACGGATTCCGCATCTGGCAGCGGATCCAGGAGCTTGGCGCGGAGGCGGAGATGAAGCCAGTGCGCGGGGAGAAGACGGTCCATTACCGTTACCTGCGCCGGTCGCTGCAGCATCCGTTCGAAAGCACGTTCAAGGACGCCGACGCTCCGAAGGGCCTGTCGAATTTCGCCATGCTGGCGCAGTCGATCATCATCAGCCGGAAGCTGAGACGGATTCTGGAGGAGCGCGGCGACGACGGACAGTTCGTGGGCGTGCTGCTGCCGAACAAGGCGGTCTCCGTGGCGGTGCTCCTCGGCGTGATGTTCGCCGACCGGACGCCCGCGATCCTGAACTACACGGCGGGCGATGCGGTGATGCAGTCCATGTACGACCGCGCGAAACTGAAGACGGTCATCACGAGCCGTCTTTTCCTGAGCAAGCTGAAGAAGTCGATGCGCGACGAGATGTTTTTCCTGGAGGACCTGCCGAAGCTCGTCACGAAGGCTGATAAACTCCTGACTGCGGCGCAGATCATTCTCCTGCCGCATCAGCTCCTCATCCGTCTGGTCTCGCCGCGCTATGGCACCGACCTCATGCACCCGGCCGCTCTCCTGTTCTCCAGCGGGTCCACGGGCATGCCGAAAGGCATCCTTCTGTCCCACCACAACATCACGGCGAATATTTGGAGTTTCTGGCGGCAGCTGAACTGGCTGTACGGCACGGAGCGCATCCTCGGCAACCTGCCTCTCTTCCACGCGTTCGGCCTGATGGTCGGACTGTGTTTCCCCGGCGTCACGGGGACGAAGGTCACGCTGGTGGCGAATCCGCTGGACGGCGCGGGCGTATGCAAGGCGGTGCGCGACGACAAGGTCACGATGCTGATCTCCACTCCGACGTTTTTGCAGACTTACATGCGGAACTGCAAGCCGGGCGATTTCGATTCGCTCCGCATGATGGTGACCGGGGCGGAGAAACTTCAGAAACGTCTCGCGGACGCGTTCTTCGAACTGGCCGGGCTGCATATCATCGAGGGCTACGGCTGCACAGAGATGTCGCCGATCGTGTCGCTGAACCTGCCGAAGGATTTCCTGGCGGTCGGACGCGAGGCGGGGCCGGAGGGGAGCATCGGCGTCGCCATGCCGGGTATCGCGGCGCGCATCGCGGATGTGGATACGGGCGAGCTGCTTGGCCCCGGCAAGGAAGGTCTGCTTCAGCTGAAATCGGCGTCCGTGATGCTCGGCTATCTGGACGATCCCGAGGCTACGGCGGCAGCCATGACACCGGACGGCTGGTACAACACCAACGACGTCGCATCCATGGACCGCGACGGCTACATCCGCATCACGGGGCGTCTTTCCCGGTTCAGCAAGATCGGCGGCGAGATGGTCCCGCATGAGCTGATCGAAAACCGTCTGGAGGAATTCTACGGACTCGAAGGCAAGGTGGCGGTCACGGCGCGTCCCGATTCGAGGAAGGGCGAACAGCTCATCGTATTCTATGCCGTCGACTGCGGACTCGATCCCGTCGACGCCGGGAACCGTCTTCGCGAATCCGGTCTGCCGAACCTCTGGGTGCCGCGTCCCGACTGCTTCTTCCCGTTGGAAAAGATCCCGTTCCTCGGCAACGGAAAAAAAGACCTGAAGAAACTGCGCGAGCTGGCCACCGCAAGCGGTGCTGATACAGTGCGCGGCTGACGCTCGCACACACTGCAAACGGTTCTGTAGTAGTGCCGCTCGGGCACGGGGAAGTGGAGGATCTGTCCTCCTGCGCGCATGCTCGCAACAAAATCGCGCGATTTCTCGATTTTTTAAGAAAAGATACTTGTTTTTTCGTTTTTTTGAGGTATCTTTTTATGATTTGAAACCCGCGGAGACACCAGCATCATGCCGAATCAGGACGTCATCGTCAAATATCTTTTCTATTCCGTCGACTTCGTGATCATCTGGGCGATGATCTACTGGGTCCTGTATTTCCTGCGCGGCACCCGCAGCGCCAACGTGCTTTTCGGCGTGATCGCGGTCCTGCTGACCGCCACGATCGCGGTCGACTACGTGGAACGTCTGACCGTGCTGCGGTTCCTGCTCATCGAATGCCTGATCCCGTCCCTCGGCATCGCCATCCTCGTGATCTTCCAGCCGGAATTCCGGCGTGCGTTCGCGCAGGCGGGCAGTCTGTTCGTATCGAACCGGACCGGACAGGAAACGATCGACCAGGTGACCGAAGCCGCCGCGCAGCTTTCCATTACGCGGACCGGCGCGATCATCGTGTTCGAACGCAATATCGGTCTCACGGACACCACGCGGTCGGCGGTTTCGCTGGACGCCCGCGTGGATTCCCTGCTGCTCCAGTCTCTTTTCTACCCGAACTCGCCGCTTCACGACTGCGCCGTGGTCATCGGGAAGAACAACCGCATCGTGGCCGCCCATGCCGTGCTGCCGCTGGCGGAAGAAGATTATTTCGTGAACGGAAAACGCCTCGGCACGCGTCATCGCGCCGCGGTCGGCATCTCGCAGGAGACCGACGCCGTTGCGGTGGTCGTTTCCGAGGAGACCGGACTGATCAGCCTGGCGAAAAAAGGCCGTCTGGTTCGCGGTCTGAACACGGAGGAACTCCGGTTCCAGCTCAGTACGATCCTGCTGGAACGGAAGAAAGCGCCGTGGAAACGTCTCGGCAAGGCATCCGAGCTGGAACTGAAGACGGACGAGGCGGCCGAGGCCGGAAAGGACGGTGAAGCATGAGCTCGGTCCGCGATTTCTGGAAGAAAGTCCTGCCGCACATTCCGTATGTCATCCGGCACGATTTCTGGCGTAAAGTCTTTGCGCTGATCTTCGCCTGTCTGCTGACCTGGTACGCGTACCAGAACGTGAAATCGCGGATGGAGCTGGTTCGGGTCAACATCCGGAACGTGCCGATCCGCTTCGTGCCTCTTGAGGAAGGCGTCACGCTCATCCCGCGCGACGTGTCCGCCGACATCACGCTGGAGGTTCCCAAGGAACAGAAGACGCTGAAAAACACGGATTTCTACCTCGAATGCCCCGTGACGAAATATCAGGTCGAGACGGATATGCCCGTCGAGCTCCGTCTGGACATGGTGCGGTCGAACATCGTGTTCGACGAACTGCACGTGCTGGCCGTCAATCCCGACATGATCCCGCTGAACATCGACATCATGGATACGAAGGACGTCCCGGTCCACCCCGTCAGTGATTCCGCCGAGGTGATGGAGGGTTATCAGGCATCGCTGATCCAGCCGGAAAGACCGGTTACGATCCGCGGCCCGAAAAAGCTCCTCGACACCATCGAGTATCTCGAAACGGAGAAGATCCCGCTGGCGAATGTCACGAAAAGCTTCTCGCGCCAGGTCGACCCGGTCTCGCCGTACGGCAGGAACATTGAGATCCTGTCCGGCAAGGTGAAGGTCGAAGTGAAGGTCGAGAAGAACAAGCCGCGCGCCTTCGACGGCATTCCCGTTCAGGTCCTCTTCGGCAGGACCGGCGCGAACAACCTCATCATTTCGAAAATCCAGCCCGAATCCGTGACCGTCCTGGTCGACAGCGTGCCCGACATCTCCCAGACGCAGATCCATCCGTTCCTCGACCTCTCGGACGTGACGCGTCCGGGCGTCTATACCGTCGATATCAAATGCTGGTCGGACAACGACCGCATCAAGGTGGTCGAGGTGATCCCCGCCCAGGCCACCGTGACGCTGGAACCCGTTACCGCGCCCGCCTCGAAATAGAACCATTTTTTCAACCGGAAATGAACTTATGACAGAATCTGCCACCCCTCAATACCAGTACTCTCAGGCGGAGGATATCTGCAACTCCGTTACCCATGTCATCGGCGCCATTCTCACGATATACGGCACATACAGCCTGGTCGACATCTCGACCATGCCGGCCTTTGTCATCTGCGCTCTGCTCTACGGCGTTTCCGTGTTTTCCATGTTCCTGGTCTCCTCCGTGTACCACGCCATTCGCGACCAGGATGTGAAGGCCTTTGTCCGTAAGGCCGACCACGCCGTGATCTATTTCACGATCGCGGGCACCTATGTGCCGATCCTGAACGCCATCGCGTCGCCGCGCGAGGGCCTGATCTGGTACTGCGTGCTCGGCGTGTGCGCCGTGGCGGGCGGCATTTTCTCCTTCATCACGCTCAAACATAAATACGTTACCACGATCATCTATCTGGTCATGGGCTGGGCGTCGCTCCTGCTGCTGAAGGATCTGTGGACCATGGCCGAACCGAAGATCACGTATCTGCTGATCGGCGGCGGCGTGGCGTTTTCCATCGGTGCGCTGCTGTACCTCATCAAGAAGCCCTTCGTGCATACCGTGTTCCATATCTTCGTGCTGGCCGGCGTGATCCTCCAGTACCTCTCGATCAAGCTGCTGTATTCGTAAAACAGCCTCGTTTCCCGCTCACAAAAAAAGTCCGGAGCCGTAATGAATGGCTGCCGGACTTTTTTCGCGCTGGATTGAACTGCGAAAAAACGGTTATTGTTTCTTCTCTTCCGCCTTGGCTTCGTTCCAGAGTTCGTCGAGGCGGTCCATGGGGGTGTCGTCGACGGTCTTTTCCTCGGCGGCGAGCTTGGATTCCACGGCGCGGTAACGTCGGTCGAACTTGTCCGAGGCGCGGTTCACGACTTCCTCGCAGTTTTCGCCGCGGAACCGGAGGAAATTGACGACGGCGAACACGAGGTCGGCGGCCTCGTCGTTGATCCTGTCGCGGTTGCCCGATCTGTACGCCTCCTCCAGCTCGGCCATTTCCTCGCGGACCTTTGCGAGGATGTCGGCGTCGTTCGTCCAGTCGAATCCGTGCTTGGCGGCCTTCTTCTGGAGCTTTTCGGCGCGGAGTACGGCAGGGAGGTTGCGCGGCACGCCGTCGAGCGCGGACTTGCGGTAGTCGTTGTGCTCGGTCTTCTTGATCTTCTCCCAGTTCACGAGCACCTGCGCGGAGTTGTCCACATGCACGTCGCCGAAGACGTGCGGATGTCGGCGGATCATCTTGTCGGAGATGCCGCGCGCGACGTCCTCAAGCGTGAACGCGCCGCGTTCCTCGGCCATGACGCTGTTCATGACGACCTGCATCAGGAGGTCGCCCAGCTCCTCGCACATTTCGGCGTCGGACTTGTGGTCGACGGCGTCGAGGTATTCGGCGGCCTCGCCGACGAGGCATTTCTTGAGGGATTCGTGGGTCTGTTCGCGGTCCCAGGGGCATCCGTCGGGCGCGCGCAGACGGCGCATGACGTTCACGAGGCGTTCGAGTTCGGACATGTTCATATTGACTTAATACTCCGTGGCCGGGGCGTCCTGCGGAAACGCGGGGCGTTCCAGGCGTTTTTTGTAGTAGTTGTAAAGCGAGACCTGGGCGCGTTCGGATTCGTGCCGAATCGCGCCTAAGGTGTGCGAATAGCGGTTTTCTCCGGTCAGGCGGCGTCCCTTCCTGCGATCGTGGAGCGAGGTGAACAGGATCATGTCCAGTTCGTCGCGCAACGCGGGGGATTCGACCGGAATCAGGATCTCCACGCGGCGGGAGAGGTTGCGCGGCATGAGGTCGGCGCTGCCGATGAAATACTCCGGCGCGCCGCCGTTCGCGAAACGGTAGATGCGGGAATGTTCCAGAAAACGGTCCACGATGCTGACCACGCGGATGTTCGCGGCGGCTTCCGGCGGGAGTGAGGCGGGATTCAGGGCGCAGATGCCGCGGACGACCATGTCGATGCGGACGCCGCGCCGCGCGGCCTCGTATAGGTGTTCGATAACCTCCGGGTCCTGAAGCGCGTTAAGCTTCAGCGTGATCCCGCCGGGGTGTTCCGGGGCGGAGAGCGCGGCCTCGCGGTCGATCAGGGCGAGGATGCGTTCGCGCATGTTGTAAGGCGCGGCGATGAGCTTGTTCCATGCGGCGGGCGCGGAGAGTCCGGTGATGGCGTGGAAGAGCGCGGAAACGTCGTCCGCGAGCGCGTCATCGCAGGTGAAGAGCCCGATGTCGGTGTACTGCTTCACGGTGGAGCAGTTGTAGTTCCCGGTCGGCAGATGCAGATAGCGGCGCACCTCGTTTCCCTCGCGGCGGACGATCAGAAGCATCTTCGCGTGAACCTTGATCTTCGGCACGCCGTACACGACGTGCGCGCCTGCGTCGGCCAGTTTGCGCGAAAGCCGGATGTTGTTCTCCTCGTCGAACCGCGCCATGATCTCGAAGAAGACCGTGACCTGTTTGCCCGCCTGCGCCGCGCGGATCAGAGCGTGGACGACCGGCGGGTTCTGCCCGACGCGGTACAGCGTCTGCTTGATCGCGATCACGTCCGGGTCGTCGGCCGCCTGGGAGAGCAGCCGGATCACCGGGTCGAACGATTCGTACGGAACGTGCAGGAAGAACGGGCCACCGTCGCGGATGCAGTCGAACATGGACCGGTCGGCGGGGCAGTGAACGGAGGGCAGGGGCGGCAGCGGCGGGTCGAGCAGATCCGGATGCCCGGGGAGATCGCGGAGTTCCATGAGGCACGTCAGGTCGACCGGACCGCGCACGGAGAAGTGTTCGTCCGCGTTCACGCCGAGCGTGCGCATGAGGAACGCCCGCGCGTCGGCGGACATGGCGGCGGAGGTCTCCAGACGCACGATCGTGCGCTTGCCGCGTTTCCGCAGGATCGCCTGCATCTCGCTGAGCAGGTCGCCTGTGTCCTCGTCGGGGGTCAGGTCGCGGTCGCGCGTGACGCGGAACGCCGCGCATTCGAGCACGGTACAGCCGGGGAAGAATCCGGCGGCTTTCGCCTCGACCAGCTCTTCCAGCGGCAGGAGCAGCACTTCGCCGGGATCGCCGTCCGGTTCGAACTGAAGGAAACGACCCGAACGGGTCGGCACCTGCATGAACGCTGTGCGGATTTCATCCTGTCCGGGACACTGCACGCGGATGAGGAGTTCCAGTGCGAGCGCGGGCACGACCGGAGGTTCCTCCGCGTCAGGATCGACCGCGACCGGAGTCAGGACGGAGCGGTATTCGCGTTCGAAGATCGCGGACGCCTCCGAGGCGTATTCCTCCGGCAGTTCGTTCCAGCGGACGAAGCGGATGCCGTGCGCGGCGAGCGCCGGCCTCAGATCGCGTTCCCAGCTGCCGTACTGCCGCGCCGTCAGGCTGCGGACGCGCCGGATCAGTCTCTTCCTGAGTTCGTACGGAGAAAAATAATAGCGGCCGCCGAAACGGGCGACCGCATCGGGTGCGTGCCGGGCGAGACCGGCGATCCGCACCATGAAGAATTCATCGAGATTGCTGCCGAAGATGGAAAGGAATTTGGCGCGTTCGAGCAGGGGAACGGCGGGGTCCATGGCTTCCTCCAGGACGCGGGCGTTGAACGAAAGCCACGAGTCATCCCGGAGGAGGATGGGCGTGTGTCTGTCCTCTGCCGGAGCAGTCATATCCGAACCGGCGGCAAAGATGAATCAATAGCGTTTCTGGGCGCTGCGAGCGAGGACGCGCAGACGGAGCGCGTTCAGCTTGATGAAGCCGGCGGCGTCCTTGTGGTCGTAGACGTCGTCCTGTTCGAACGTGGACAGGTTGTCGTCGTAGAGGCTGAAGGGCGAACGGCGTCCGGTCACGTGGCAGGCGCCCTTGAAGAGCTTCACGCGGACTTCGCCGGTGACGAACTTCTGGCTGTCGGTGATGGCGGCCTGGAGCATTTCGCGTTCGGGCGCGTACCAGAAGCCGTTGTAGATCAGGCGGGCATAGGTCGGGATGAAGCTGTCGCGCAGGAACATGACCTCGCGGTCCATCGTGATCTCCTCAAGGCCGCGGTGTGCGGTGTAGAGGATGGTGCCGCCGGGGGTTTCGTACACGCCGCGGGACTTCATGCCCACGAAACGGTTCTCGACGATGTCGACGCGACCGACCGCGTGCTTGGAGCCGAGCTCATTCAGCTTGCGCATGATGTTCGCGGGGGAGAGCGCTTCGCCGTTGACCTTCACCGGCACGCCCTTTTCGAACTCGATGATCACGTCTTCCGGCTCGTTCGCGGCCTGGGAGAGCGGCTTCGTCATCACGGAGATGTCCTCCGGGCATTCCTGCCACGGATCCTCCAGGATGCCGCCCTCGAACGAGATGTGCAGGAGGTTGCGGTCCATGGAGTACGGCTTCTTCAGCGTGCTGGAGACCGGGATGTTGTTCCTGTGGGCGTATTCGATCATTTCGGAGCGGGAACGGAAATGCCAGTTCGGATCGCGCCAGGCGGCGATGATCTTAATGGACGGGTCGATGGCGTTAGCGTTGATCTCGAAACGGACCTGGTCGTTGCCCTTGCCGGTCGCGCCGTGGCAGATGGCGTCCGCGCCCTCGGCCTTGGCGACCTCGACGAGGCGCTTGGCGATGAGCGGACGGGCGATGGAGGTGCCGAGCAGATAGTTGCCTTCGTAGATGGCATTGGCCTGCATCATCGGGAAGATGAAGTCGCGGGCGAATTCCTCGGTGAGGTCTTCCACGTAGCACTTGGTCGCGCCCGTGTTGATGCACTTCTGTTCGACACCGGACGTCTCTTCGGCCTGTCCGACGTCGGCGCAGTAACCGATGACTTCGGCGTTGTAGGTCTCCTTGACCCATTTCACGATGACGGAGGTATCGAGTCCTCCGGAGTAAGCGACTACGACTTTCATGGGGTAAACTCCTCAAATGTTGTTGGTTGGTCGGAAAAAAGTTATCCTATCAATATACCCGTTTCCGCCGTATTTTTCAACCGTTTTTTAGAAATAGGACCGGATTATTGTTTCAGGCGGACGGAGGCCTGAACGGGGAAGAACGGCTTGTCGGCGATCACGAGGAAGTCGGATCCGCTGTCCTTCGCGTCGATCTGGAACGTGAAGATCCTGCCGGAGACGGAGGACGTGATGGACGAACCGGGCGTGAGCGGGAGCAGGTTCATGTTCACGGATTCGGGCTCGAGGTTGTCCGGGAAGACGTATTCGAGCACCCACGGGGCCTTGCTGTACACGCGGAAATAATGCACGTAGAGGCCGCCGACGGGGATGGACGCCGTACGGGAGAAAAGGTCGACGCCGTTGCGGGAGAGCAGCGAAATGTCCGTGAACGGGAAGACGGTGGTCTTCGGGGACATCTGGAACGCGGCGTTGCGGAAGGTCTTCGTGTTGATGCCGAGGGAGACGACGGCGGACGGGGCATTCTTCGCGGGATCGGAGATGGTGACCTCGGACCGGAAGGCCTTGCGGGAGATATCCCAGAAGACCGTGGTGGAGGCGGAGAGTTTAGCAGTCTTCGCGGCGGTCTCGACGATCGCGGCGAGCGGGTCGATGATATAACCGGCGTCGGCGTCCAGGACAAGTTCGCGCGAGGCGGCGATCTTCGGCGCGAGCGTGGTCTCGGCGGCGGTTTTGAACGTCTCGGGCGTGGCGTTTTTCACGGAATCGGCGAGCTCGACAGCCGTGGCGGCGTCGGCGTCGGTGCGCGGCGTCTGCTCGAAAGTCAGTCCGAGCATCTTCACGTCCCGGGCGGAAACGACCTGGAAACTGCGTCCCATTTCGGAGACGGATTCCTCCAGGATGGAGAGTTTGTCCTGCAAATCTTTCTTTTCCGCCTCGATTCGGGCATTGTCCGCGGATGCTTTTTCCGCCTTTGCGGCGGCATCCGCGCGTTCCTTCTCCAGCGTCTGTTCGGAGGCGGCGCATTTCTTCGTGAGCTCGTCGATCTCCTTCTTCGAAATTTGCTGGGTGCGGGTGAGGTCGAGCGTGATCAGGAAAAGGACGATCAGAAGTATGACGGAAATCAGGTGGAACACAAAATGTTTCATGTTCAGATGCCTTTCATGGTTGCTGGAAAAGAAGGGACTGGCCGCAGTCGACCGGGAGGACCGCGCCCGTGACGGACGGGGCCGAGGCGAGGAAGACGACCGCGCGCGCGACGTCTTCGGGCGCGACGGGGCGTTCGAGCGGGAGCGTGGCGGGGATATGTTTCATGCCGGCGCCGCCGAGTTCACGCGGAGGGAAGACCGGGCCGGGCGCGACGGCGTTGACGCGGACGTACGGGGCAAGCCCGCGGGCGAGCGTGAGGGTGTCGCGGCGGAAAGCGGCTTTCGCGGCTTCGTAGGGCGAAGCCGGAGCGGCGCCGGAAAGCGTCGCGGCATCAAGAATATTGACCGCGGAGAGTTCGCGTGCCTGCGGGCGCATGCGTGCAAAAAGACGGATGAGCTCGACGGGTGCGAGGTGGTTCACGGTTTCCTGACGGTCGAGCTCGGACTGAGGCGCATCGCCGCGAATCCACATCGCGGCGTTGTTCACGAGGCAGTCGACCGGGCCGACGCCTTCCGTCATGCGTCGCACGGCATCGAGGTCGGCGAGGTCGCAGGAAACGACTTCGTGTTTGAACGGCGCGGGGCAGGCGGGGAGCGAGGCAACGAGTTTTTCGGCGTCGCCTTTTGACCGGAAACAGTGCACGACCACGGCTGCACCGCGATCGGCGAACGCGCGCGCGATGACTGCGCCGAGACGCTGCGCCGCGCCGGTGATCAGGACACGTCTGCCTCCGAGGTCCGGCATGGTCACAGGGACCTCTTCCATTCCTCCGCCTGCTGTTGGGCGGCGAGTTCGTCGAGCAGTTCGCGGATGCGCTGTTTGACCTGTTCGAAGGAATCGTCGTTCTTCGCGCTGATCGGGATGACCTCGAGGCCGTCCTCGGCATTCAGGATGAAGTCGTCGATCTGGTCCTGGTTCTCCACGAGGTCGGTCTTGTTCGCGAGCACGATCTTCGCGCGGGAACTCAGGCCCTCCATGTAGGCTTCCAGCTCGTTTTTGAGGATGCGGATGTCGTCGTTCGGGTTGCGTCCGTCCACGCCGCCGAGGTCGACGAGGTAGATCAGGAGCTTGGTGCGTTCGATGTGGCGGAGGAAGTAATGGCCGAGGCCACGGTTGAGGTGCGCGCCGTCGATGAGGCCGGGGATGTCCGCGACCGTGACCTTGCGGAAGTCGGGGTACTCCATGACGCCGATGACAGGGTGGAGCGTGGTGAACGGATACGCGGCGACTTTCGGATGCGCGTTGGAAATGCGGCTGAGGAGGGTGGATTTCCCGGCATTCGGGTAGCCCACGAGTGCGACGTCGGCGATGAGCTTCAGCTCCAGTCCGAGTTCAAGCGGCTCGGTCACTTCGCCGGGTTCGTGTTCGCGCGGAGCGCGGTTGGACGGCGTGGCGAAACGCGCGTTGCCGCGTCCGCCGTGTCCGCCTTTGGCGATGACGACTTCGGCTCCGGCCTCGTCGATGTCGGCGAGGACGTCTCCTGTCTCCTTATTGCGGATGATGGTGCCGAGCGGGACCTTGATGACGAGGTTCTGGCCGCGGCGTCCGTGCATGTCCTTGCTGCGTCCGTCGCCGCCGTTCTCCGCGGAGAAATGGCGGTTGAAGACGAAATCGGAAAGCGTGAGTTCGCCGGTGGACGCGACGAAGATGACGTCTCCGCCGTCGCCGCCGTCGCCGCCGTTGGGGCCTCCCTTCGGGACGAACGCCTCGCGGCGGAAGCTGCAGCAGCCGTTGCCGCCGTTTCCGGCCTTGACAGTGATTTCAGCGCGATCAACAAACATTTACCGTTACCTCATGCGCGCGCGGTCAAAGTGGAAAATGAACTCCGCGCGGTTGTTACAAAAATACCCCGGCAAACGACAGCGCATACCGGGGCAGGAGGAACAAAAAGAAGAAGAGGAAACGCCGCAGGTATTACGCCTGAGCGGCCTCCGCGGGGATCGTTTCCGCGATGGGGAGGATTTCCACGGATCTCTTCGCGCTTTTGTTGAATTTGACGTGACCGTCGCACAGGGCGAAGATGGTGAAATCGCGGCCGAGGCCGGTGTTCTTGCCCGGATGAATGTGCGTACCGCACTGTCTGACGATGATGCTGCCCGCGGTGACGAACTGCCCGCCGTAGGCTTTCACTCCGCGCATTTTCGGTTTGCTGTCGCGGCCGTTGCGGCTGCTGGACTGGCCTTTTTTATGTGCCATTTTCGTTCTCCAAATTATATAAGGTTGATATTCAGATACAAGAAACGAGATATTAATATACTGCATCTGCCGGAAAAGTCAAGCCGGAAACCGGATTTTGTCGGAAAAATCGCGTTTTCCCGTGCCTGTGCAACGTATGCGGCAACGGTGCCGGGCTTGCGCTTCGGCACGAATACTTTCTACTAAGCTATAACATTCCAGTTCATGTCAACGCCTCGGCCGAGCTCGACCCACTGGTCCATGTCGCCGGACTTGTAGTAGCCGAGCATGCCGGTCGAATTCTGGCGGACGAGCAGATCGTCTTTCTCGTCGGCGTTGTAATCGCCCGCGCCGACGATGAACCAGTCGTTCTTGTCGAGCATGCCAAGCAGCGACCACTTGTTTACAGCATCGCCGTCGCCCCACATCGCGACCAGACTCGCCGAGGCATTATAGGCGATGACGTCGTCTTTCCCGTCGCCGGAGAAATCGCCGATTGCAGAGACGGCCCAGTTGGAGTCGGAGGACGTAAGCGGATTCGCCGCTCCCTCTGCTCCGACAATGTCGACGGTATAGTACGCTGCGCCCTGGAAGGCCATCAGGACGCTGTCCTTGCCGTCACCATCGAAGTCGCCGCATCCGACCATTTCCCAGTCGGATTTGTAACCGATGCCCAGGCTGACCCAGTTGTCGGTCCCGTCGGTCCATGCGCCGAGAACGCCCAAATCGGTGGAATGCCAGACGATGGAGTTCTTTCCAGCGTTTCCGGTCAGGTTGCCCACTTCGTTGTTCCAGACGTTGAGATCCGGATTGCCGAGGTAGCTGATGTTGTTCCAGTTGGCATCGAGATCGACGGAATCGGTGTAGTAGCCGATCGCATACATCGGAAGATCGGTTCCGCCGACGTCCATGACGATATTGCCGACAAGAACGGTATCCGCCTTGCCGTTGGCGTCCATGTCGTAGGCTCCGAGGACCTTCCAGGAATCGGTCGGGTGCACCGACATCGTGCTCTGCCACTCGTTCGTGCCGTCCAGCCAGAATCCGATCTGGCCGAATCCATAATCGCCCTTGACGAGCTGGAACATTACGTCCGAAATGCCGTTTCCGTTGATGTCGCTCTTCACGTTCGTCGATGCGGCCGCGCCGACCGTCACGGACAGGACATCGTCCGTGCCCAAATCGAGCCTGTAGTTCACGCCGCCGATATCCACGATCTCGCCGACCGTGAGCGTGCCGAGTTTCGTCCCGTCGTAGTTCTGCACGGTGATCGTCCCGTCGAATCCCGCCGCGCCGGACGCGAGCCTGTAGGTGCCCTTCGTCTGCGAGGCGTAGACCACCGAGAGCGTGAAGACCACCGATTTGGATTTTGCGTAATTGAGATTGGTGACGAAGGCCGAGGAGTAGCCCGGCAAAGAGTCGGTGATGTCCATATCCGCGACAGCGCCCGAAGACCAGGTGAAATCGCTGCAGTTGTAGTTGCCGGTGATCTTTCCTCCGCTCAGGACACTGATGTCGTGGAGCATCCCCCCTCTGTAGATCCTGAGCATGCCGCCCGCGCTGACCGTGCAGGAACCAGCCGTGCCGCCGTATTCGACGTCGATCCTGCCTCCCGAGTTGACCGAGCCGCTGAGGAGCGATCCTCCTTCACAGACCTGTGCCATGCCGCTCACCCGGAAATCCCGGGCGACGGCAGACCCAGGCCCGCCGGAGACTTGCAGGCGTCCGCCGGAGCGGATGTTCAGCCCGGCCGCCTTTCCGTCCATGTTGACCTGCGCCGAGCCGGACACGGTGGCAGAGCCGACCGATCCGTTGCTGTTGATGCTCAATATCGCTCCGAATGCGACGTATGCGCTGCCCAGCGTACCGCCGTTCACGTTGATCCTCGCTTTGGAGATGACCGCGGAGCTGACGGCGCCTCCGCTCAAGACCTGCACGGAACAGTCGTAAGAGAAGATGGCGCCGTCGAGCGTCCCCAAGACAGTGCCTTTTCCGCCGCTGGAGAAGATCGCGGAAGTCACGCTGCCGCCGGAACCGATATCAAGCATGCCGCCGTAAACGAACGCCATGTCGAGCCGTCCGCCGCTGGAGACGCCGATCGAGGCGCTGTCCGAAGCCCATTCGACACTGGCGCTCGCGTAGGTGACGGAGCCGCCGGTCATGATCCCCAGATGCGCGCTCTCATACACATTGACGGTATTCACCGTCGCCCCGGACATGACGTACATCGTTCCCATGGAGGTCCCGTTCCCGTATCCGGAAATCACCGCAGACTTCATGACCCCGCCGGAGGACGCGTAGAATGTGCCGCCTTTGATCGTCGCCACCGCGCCGCTCAGATTGGTCAGGTCGGCGTAGCCGGTCGTCACATTGATAATCGCGCTGGAGACGGTCGTGCCGACGAACCGGCCGCCGTTGATGTTCATCGTGACGCCGCTCCCGATCGTGCCGCTGGAGACGTTGCCTTCGGCCCTGCTGCCGTTGCTGGTGCTGCCGTTCACGAGGAACGTGCCGCTGGAAAAGACCTCCTTGAAGGAATATCCGCTGGGGGCGATCGTGACGCTTCCGCCACTGTACGTGCCGGAGTAACTTTCTCCATAAAGGGTAAGCTTACCGCCGAACATCTCGGTGCTTGATGCTTTTCCGCCTCTCCACACTTTCATGCTGCCATCGGCATAGACGGTATTCGAGGACGCGATTCCGCCGCTTTCAACCCCCATGTACCCGCCCGAATAGATGTAATTTGAGGTGGCGGACCCGTCAACAATCAGGCTTCCGCCCGCGCTGACATAGTTTGAGGTGGCGGTTCCGCCGCTTGAAACGAATAATCTCCCTGAGCTGTATATTGAGCTGTATATAAAGTTTTTCTCGGCACGCGCTTTATACCTTATAGCCATGCTGCCGCCGCTGAGTGTCGTATCGAAGGCATAGTTGTATGCATAAGATCCAAAAGAGGAAGAGTACCCTCCGAGAATCAATTGCCCTCCATTCAGGACGGTGGTGCCGTTCGCGGCTCCTGCATAGTTAAGTAACATCGTGCCGCCGGAAGAAATGGTTGTCGTATAGGCAATGGCTACGGAGTTGGACTTGGAGCCGTCACCATAAATGCCAAGAAATCCGCCGGAACCGATATTGACCTTGGACGCCGAACCGCTATAGATAAACAACTCGCCACCACTTAAGAAAGACGCGATTTCGCATTTTCCTCCGCTGATAAGATAGATGTTGCCGTTGTTGGTTGTTGTTGCGGAGACTACCCGTCCGCCCGATCGAACATATAACATTGCATCGGAACCGCTGACAAGTACATCAGTCAGTGTTTTGTTGCTGATCGAGGAGCTTCCGGAGATAACGGTCGTTGCCATGCTGAATGCCTTTCTATATTGGATACGAGGGGAAATGCGGAGGATAGAAATTCCGGCGAAAAGTTTTTTCGACTATAACTATAATACAAATCTCCCGTATTACAAGAAGGCGATTGTTTTTTTATTCTGAATTCTGCAAAGGATGTGGGCCGTGTGCAAAAAAAAGTCCCCGGACTGTTTCCAGTTCGGGGACTGTGATGATAGGTCTTATAGGTCGTATGAGACCTATTTTGTGCGCGGTTTTTAGCCGCGCACTATTCGACACGGCTTGCCGTGTGCGCAAGCGTGTTACGGCTCGCGGATGGATTCGTCAAGTGCCTTGACGAACGGGTTGATGATGTAGTTGATGACGGTTCGGTCGCCGACCTTGATTTCGGCGTTGACGGTCATGCCGGGACGGATCTTCGCGCCCTTGGCCCAGCCGCGGAAATCGCCGGGTTCGAGGAGAATGCGCGCCTGATAGGTCGCGCCGCGCGCCATTTTGCTGAGGCGTCCGCCGGCGTCGCTCATCATGCTGTCCTCGGTCATCATGCGTTCGTTGCCGGTGAACGCGTCCTCGGAGATGTAGGTAATCTTGCCGGTGCGCGTGCCGCACTGCTGGAAGGGATAGGTGTCGAACTTGACGCGGCAGGTCTGGCCGACGCGCACCCAGCTGATGTCCTTGGCGGGGATGTTGACTTCGACTTCGATCTTGTCTTCAAGCGGGATCAGTGTGATCAGGGATTCCGCCTCGCGGACCGCGGAGCCTTCCTGGAACGGGGCGATCTCGTGGACGACAGCGTCGCACGGCGCGCGGAGCTCGGTGTACTCGACCATCTGCGCAGTCTGAACCTGCTGTTTTTCGAGGGAGCTGATGTTGCGGTCGATCTCGACGAGTTCCTCGTAGATCTGGCGATGCCAGTCGCTGATGAAAGCGTCGCGCTCGGCTTTGACGGACATGATGGCCTGCTCGTTTTCGACGATGGAGACCTTTTGCTGGTCGACGGAGATGGCAGTCTCGATGACCTGGACCTGGATGTTCAGGTAGTCGCGGAGGCTGACCACGCGGGTGTCCTCGAAGCCCTTCATCATATCCTCGATTTCGTCAAGTTTTCCCTTGCGGGCCTCGAACTTCTCCATGGAGATATGGAGCTGTTCCAGCGTCTTCTCGTAGCGCGCCAGCGAGGCGTCGTAGGAGAGGAGCTTGCCGTTGTAGGAGTTCTTGCGGGCCTCGAAGGCGTTGTGCTGGAGGATCTCGAAGGTGTTCGGGTTCGAGGGGAGCGGGAACGGCTTGTCATAGCCGGCGATCTCCGCCTGGAGACGGTCGCGGTGCGCCCGGAACGCCATGAGCTGTTCCGTGATGCGTTCCATCTCGGCCTTGTTGTTGGTCTGGTCGAAGGAGAAGAGCAGGTCGCCTTCCTTCACTTCCTGTCCGGTGCGGACGTGCACCTTTTCGATGGTGGCGCGTTCGAAGGGCTTCATGACGATGTTCGGGCGCTCGGTGACGATCTTGCCGGGCGCGACGACGACCTTGTCGACGTGGGCGTAGCAGGCCCAGA
The DNA here is from genome assembly GCA_902778895.1 of uncultured bacterium. Taxonomy (GTDB): domain Bacteria; phylum Verrucomicrobiota; class Lentisphaeria; order Victivallales; family UBA1829; genus UBA1732. Next base: position 61,399 of record CACYZF010000010.1, on the reverse strand, counting down.
CGATGAAACCGACGACGAGGAAGATGATGATGTACCAGATGATGTGGAGCGGGATCGGAGGCGCGTGGGTCTCCAGCATGATGGCATCAGGCTGGAAATCCTGCGCGGATTTCATGCTCTTGACGGGCAGATTGGCATTCGTGTTATTGCTCATCTTCGTTAAACCCCATTTGCTGTTTCCAGAAGTCGGCGTAGATACCGCCCTGTTCGAGCAGTTCCTTGTGCGTGCCCTGTTCGATCAGGTCGCCGTGGTCCATGACTACGATCCTGTCGGCGCGGCAGAGGACGGAGAGGCGGTGGGAAATGATGAACACCGTCCGGTTTCTGGCGATCATGTTCAGGTTCTTCCGGACCATGGTCTCGCTTTCCGGGTCGAGGGCGCTGGTGGCTTCGTCGAAAATGAGGAAGCGCGGGTTCGGGAGGAGCGCACGGGCGATGGCGAGGCGCTGGCGCTGTCCGCCGGAGAGGTTGGAGGCGTTTTCCTCGAGGAGGGAGTCGTAACCGCGGCTCATCTTCTGGATGAACTCGTCGGCGCCCGCGAGGCGCGCGGCGTAGATGATCTCCTCCATGGTGGCGTCCTTCTTCGTGAGGGACAGGTTCTCGCGGACGGTGCCGTAGAAGAAGTAGTTGTCCTGCAGCACGATACCGATGGCGGAACGGAGCGACGCGCGGTCGATTTCGCGGATGTCGATGCCGTCATACTTGATGATGCCGGTCTGGAGCGGATAGAGGCCCTGGATGAGCTTGGTGAGGGTGGTCTTGCCGGAACCGGAACGTCCGACGAGGCCGATGGTGGAACCGGGCGAGATGTGGAGATTGAAGTCCTTGATGACCATCGGGGTGTCCGGAGAGTACCGGAAGTTCACGTTCTCGATGGAGAGCTCGCCCTGGAGCTGGTGATGGAGGGAGCCGCCGACCTGTTCCTGCGGGCAGTTCATGACGACGCCGAGCATGCGGACGGAGAGGAGGGTCTGCTGGTATTCGTGGACGAGGCCGACGATGTGGACCAGCGGGCCGGTGACGCGTCCGGAGAGCATCTGGAAGGCGATGAGCTTGCCGACGGTGAGCGTGCCGTCGAAGACCGCGAGCGCGCCGATCCAGATGATGGCGATGAACATGAGTTTTTCGATCAGGCCGGAGAGGGTCTTGGCCGTGATGGAGATCTGCGCCACGCGGAAATAACGCGTGATCGCGAAGGCCGCCGTGTCGTTCCACTTGCGCTGCTGCGTGGGCTCGAGCGCGAGGGATTTCACGGTGCGGATGCCGTGGATGGTTTCCACGAGCATTGCCTGGCGCTTGCCTTCCGCCATGTACAGCTCTTCGAGGCGGTGCTGGAACGGCTTGATGAGGAGCGCGATGACCAGCGCCATCATGAAGGTGAAGAGCAGCACGACGCCGGTGAGGACCGGGCTGTAGATGAAGAGGAACGGCAGGAAGACCACAAGAGAGAGGAGTTCCAGCGCGGTGTAGAACAGGCTGCCGGACAGGAACGAGCGGATGCGTTCGGTCTGCTGCATGTGCTTGATGAGCACGCCGGACGAGATGCGTTCGTAGAAGTCGACCGGGAGGCTGAGCAGACGCGCGAAGGTCTTCACGGCCAGGCGGATGTCGATGCGGTTCGTGGCGTACAGCAGGAAGTATTTTTCGAGGTACTCCAGAATGGCGTTGATGCAGAGCATGATCGTGACGCCGATGCCGATGGTCATGAGCGTGATCTCGCCTTCGTTCACGAGCACTTTGTCGACGACGATCTGGAAGAACAGCGGGACGACCAGGCCGATGGCGCTGATGGCCAGGATGGCGATGGCGACTTGCACCAGCAGGGTCCTCTGGCGGAAGAATTCCGGGATGAACCAGCGGAGGCCGAATTTCTGGTTTTCATCGACGAGCGAGTAGTGCTTTTTCACGAGGACGACGCGGTTGGAGTATTTCTCCTCCCACGCTTCTCTGTTGATGAACTCGACGCTCGGACGGTGGCCGTCGGCCACGTAGGGATCCCAGATGGCGACCTGCTGGACCGTCTTCGGCTTGTCGTCGTCGGGGGCCTGTTCCTGTTTCGCTTCCTCCGGTTCGGGATCGGCGCCGGGAACAACTTCCTCGGACTGCTTGAGCAGGGCTTCGGTCGTGAGTTTCGGCTTGCTGTCTTCCTCGTCTTTCGGATACGCGACGCTTTCGGGGACCTCGCGCACGCCGCAGAGAACGGCGAAACGGCCGTCCTTCTTGATGGCCATGCAGGGGAAGGCCGCGCCGATCTTCGGGATCTTGTCCCACTTGACACGGATTTCCTTCGTCTTGTAGTCGAGGTCGTCGGCGATCTTGCCGAGGAGACGGATGGACGGCTCGTCCTCGGAAATCGCGTATTCGTGCATCAGACGGCCGACATCGGTGTCGTCGCCGTAATGCTTCACGATGGAGGCGAGGCAGTAAAGGGAGGTCTGCTTGCCGTCGACCGAGCAGCCGCGCATCTCCATGCGGATGAAGACGGCTTTGCCGGCCCAGGATTTGAGGAGCTGGTCCTTCTGGAGGAACAGCATCTTGCCCTGGACCTTGGTCAGCGGATCGAACACGGCGTAGCGTTCCTGCTGGACTCCGCCCTGCAGGAGCTTGCGGATGCCGAGATAGAGCACCCAGTTGCCGTTGTTGAGCTGAAGGAAGATCGGCGCGCCGAAGAAGGAGGCGAGTTCCTCGATGGTGACGTCGCCGCGGCTCTCGGGCGCGAGCCGTAACTTGTTCGCAAGCTTCAGGCAGAGTTCCAGGGGATCTTCGACGTTTTCAAGCGCGGACAGGAAGGCGTTGAGGTCGCCCGCCTGCGGCATCATCTTGATGATTTCCTGGAAACACAGCAGAAGAGAGTTTCTGTTGTTGGGATTTTGACTCATGAGATTTCCATATTGTTTATGAATCGTACAAAAAAATGGCTCCGGATTGCACTAATATAGCATCACTATACATGGTTGTCAAGCTTGCGGGAGCAAAGAAAACCATAATTTATTAAGCGCGTACAAGGAAGATCGTGAGGTCGGCGCCGTTCGGGCGAGGCGGTTATGAGGCGAGAATGCTGATTACACGTCGAACGGATTCAGCAGCGTCATGGACAGGTTGTAGAGTCCGTGAACGGCGGTCGCCGCCAAGAACCACGGGAATGCGTCTGACAGCCTGAACGGGCGTTCTTTGGCGAGGCTTTCCCGCCATGTGCGCCTGAGCCCCATGGAAGAGATCACGGTGCAGAGGATGTGCAGTGCCGTGCAGATGGTCCAGCGGAACGCCATGACGTCCGCCAGTTTCTCCGGCGGGAGACTTCTCAGGTAGATGTACTGGTAAATGAGGTTCTCCAGAATGCTGAAGACCAGGCCGCCCAGCATGCCGGACAGAAAGAACTGCCAGTCGTACCGGATCGAACCGCGCATCTTTTCCAGCTGGAAGACCGCGCCGCTCTGCTTCAGCGTCTCCTCGGCAAACGGCCCCACGACGACGAGGACGAGTGCCCCGAGTCCGAAACCGAACCCCAGCGAGGATCCGAGTGTGTCCAGAAACACGGCCGGGACGGCGAAGAGTCCGCCCGCGACGCCGGCCAGGATCGAAAGGACCGGAGCAGCGGACGCCGGAAAACGTTCCTGCTCCATGCGGATCAGTTCGCGGTATTCCGGGGAGTCGCCGTTTCCCACGCCCGGTTCAAATGCCGTGGACGAGTAAAAGCATGCCCCGGAGTTCGCTTCCTTTTCCGGGGCTTCGGGCAACTTTTCGGCGTGCGTCCGCTCACGGTCCAGCTCCGGGTGCAGCGCGACCTCGTCTTCCACTGAAAAAAGCTTGTCCTGTTTTTTCATAAAACGAGTCTTTTGACAGCCGTGCCGTAGGCGATCAGCTCCACGCCGCCGGAACTCTTTCTCTTCTCGCCGGAATTGACGGTGGACGTTTCGAACCGGACGTTGAAGACCGCATCCGCGCCCATCTGTTCCGCCTCCTGAAGCATGCGGACCAGCGCAATGCGCCGGGCATCGGAGCACATGCCGGTGTAGCCTTTCATCTCACCTCCGAAAAGATGCTTGAAGGAGGAAATGAAGGAGATAAAATAATTCGTTGCGATCACTACGGAGCCCGTTACCAGAGCCGGCTCGCAAAAATCGTTGGAGGGGAACCGTTTCAGGTTCGTCATCGGGATCGTCTCCCTGAAATGTGCTTCCTGTTCCGACAGGTATTGCCTGCGCGCCCGGATGATCCGGTGCTGGGTCATCCATGTGGCTGCCAGGAGCACCAGAGGCACGCCGATGTTGAACGAAATGTTGAAAATGGCTTTCCCGTCCATGCTCAGGACTCCGGCTGGTCGTCCGGAACAGCGATCACGGCAGTGCCGTAAGCGTAGAGTTCCGCCGCGCCCGCGGTGATGCTGCTGGTGGCGAAGCGGACGTTGACGACGGCGTTGGCGTGAAGCTCCTCCGCCTGGGCGATCATCCGCGCCACGGCTTCGCGGCGGGATTCCACCAGGAGTTCGGTGTAGCCTTTGAGCTCGCCGCCCACCAGGTTCTTGAAGGAAGCGGCGATGTCCCGGCCGACGTGCTTCGCCCGGACTGTATTGCCCTGGACCAGACCTTTGAGCTCGACGATCTTCATTCCGGGGATGGTTTCGGTATTGACGACGATCATTTGTTATGATTCTCCTTGAACGTGTTTTTGAGGTGGGATTGAAGCCGTTTTTGACGGAATCAGAATATGTCTCTTAAATATAATCTGCTAATAAATATTATCAAGTTCGAATCGCTAAAAAAATGTTTAATTGCTGAATAGAGCGGAAACGAGCTGAAAAAACGACGAAAAATGCCGCACGGAAAACGTGTCCCGTGCGGCCACCGCAAGCGGTGCTGAAGTAGTGTTCTGCTTCGCGAGAACACCGCAAGCGGTGCTGAAATAGTGTGCGGCTTATGCTCGCGCACACGAAACGGTATCTTCCCCGTCCGGCAGATGTGCCGGAAGGGGATCCGAGGATCAGGTGGCTTTTCTGCGGGTCGCGATCTGGTCGGCGGTCACTGCCACGATGATGATGAGGCCGATCACGACGAGCTGGACGTTCGTGGAGATGTCGAGCAGGGTGAGGCCGTTGCGGAGGAAGCTGATGAGCAGCGTGCCGATGATGGTGCCCATCATGGTGCCGCGTCCGCCGGAGGGGGCGCATCCGCCGATGATGCAGGCCGCGACGATGTCGAGTTCGAGGGAGATGCCGGCGGTGGGCTGGGCGGTGCTGGCGCGGCTGACGGTGATCATGGAGGCGAGTCCGACGAGCGCGCCGGTGAGGGTGTAGATCCAGACGAGCGTCTTGTTCACGTTGATGCCGGCGTGGAACGCGGTCTGCGTGTTGGATCCGATGGCGTAGGTGTAGCGTCCGAAGCGGGTGTGTTTCAGGAGGAACCAGAAGGCGACCATGACGATGACGAGCAGGATCACGGAGGAGGGGATGCCCGCGACGCGTCCGGTGTCAAGCCAGCTGTAGTCGGAGACGGCGAACGGCTTGCCGGCGTTCATGATGTAGGAGATGCCGCGGAAGATGCTCATGGTGCCGAGGGTCACGATGAACGGCGCGAGCTTCAGTTTCGTGATCAGCATGCCGTTGGCGAAGCCGCAGAGCGCGCCTGCGAGGATGCTGATGAGCGTACCGGCGATCATGGCGAGAAGACTCAGATGGATGTACGTGCCGGACGAGATGTCGGCCCAGGTCCCGCCGGAAAAATACAGCATGGACGCCGCGCCGATCATGCCGCACACGGCGAGCATGGAGCCGACGGAGAGGTCAATGCCGCCGGTGATGATGATGTAGGTCATGCCCGCAGCCATGATGCCGTTGATGGAGGAACGGCAGAGGACGTTGACGAGGTTGCGTGCGGAAAGGAAATTGTCCGGCTCCAGGAACGTGCAGAGCGAAATGATGAAGATGAGGGAGCAGAACGGAAGCAGTTGTTTGGCGAAGCGGTTCATATGGATAATACTCCTGGTTGGATGTCAGCAGACGGCGAAGTGCATGACTTCTTCCTGTGTGGTTTTGGCGGTTTCGAGCTGTGCGGCGAGGCGTTTCCTGCGGAAGACGAGCAGACGGTCGCAGATGCCGAAGAGTTCTGGCAGCTCGGAGGAGATCACGAGAATGCCCTTGCCCGCGGCGGCGAGCTCGTTGATGAGCGTGTAGATCTCCTTCTTCGCACCGACGTCGATGCCTCGTGTGGGCTCGTCGAAGATGATGAAGTCCGGATTGGCGAGGAGCCAGCGCGCCACAAGAAGTTTCTGCTGGTTGCCGCCGGAAAGAGAGGACGCCTCGTCGTAAGGGGACGCCCATTTGAGCTTGACCTTGCCGCCGTACTCGTCCATGAGCTCCTTTTCCTTTCCGAAGTTCAGGAGCCATTTCATGCCGGTGGCCTCGTAGTTCGGGAGCATGATGTTGTCCCGGCAGGGAAGCCCGACGCAGAGGCCGCAGCGTTTGCGGTCCTCGGGGAGATAGGCGATGCGCCCGGCGATGGCGTCCGCGGGCGTCTTGATCTTCAGTTCCTTCCCGTTCAGGAAGAGCTGGCCCGCGGTGAGCGGCTGGAGGCCGAAGATCGCGCGCGCGGTCTCGGTGCGGCCCGCGCCGACGAGTCCGGCCATGCCGACGACTTCGCCGCGGCGGACCTGGAACGAGATATCCTCGATGCCTTCGTCCGAGGCGAGGCCTTTCGCCTCGAAACAGACATCGCCGATCTCGACGCTGCGCGGCGGATAGTAGTCGGAAAGTTCGCGTCCGACCATTTCGTGGACGATGCGCTGGACGGTGTATTCGGAGAGCGGACCGGAGGAGACGACCGCGCCGTCGCGCAGGATGCTGACGTCGTCGGCGAGGTCCATGACCTCTTCCAGTCTGTGCGAGATGTAGATGATGGTGAGGCCGCGTTTGCGGAGGTCCTTCACGATGGAGAAGAGCTGTTCGGCTTCCTTCTCGGAGAGCGAGGACGTCGGCTCGTCCATCACGATGATCTTCGCATTGCGTTCCAGCGCTTTCAGAAGCTCGACGATCTGGCAGTCGCCGGTCGACAGCGTGCTGATGAGCGCGTCAGGGTCGAGGTCGAAGTTGTTCTCTTTGATGATGGTGCGGGCGCGTTCCCGCATGGCGTTCGAGTCCATGCGCCCGAACTTCATGATCTCGCGTCCGAGGAAGATGTTGTCCGCGACGGTCAGGTCGCCCGCCAGGTCGAGTTCCTGGTAGAGCATGGAGATGCCGCGGTTGAGGGAATCCTTCGGTCCCGTGAGCTCGACTCTTTCGCCGAAAAGTTCGATATAGCCGGAGTCCGGCGTGTGGATGCCGGAGAGGACTTTCATGAGGGTGGATTTGCCGGCGCCGTTTTCGCCGCAGAGGGCGTGCACGGTGCCCGGGCGCGCAGAGAAGCTGACGCCGGACAGGGCTTTCACCGGCCCGAACGTCTTGACGATGTCATGCATCGCCAGAGAGTAGGTTTGAGGAGAATTATTGTCCATAGGTCAGAGTCCCAAAGCGGCCGGATTTTCTTTTTTCTGCTCTTCAAGATTGTTCTTGTCGACGATCATGCTGGGGATCGGTTTGAGTTTTTCGACCTTTTTCCCGTCGAGGATGTCGACCGCGGTTTTGACGCCGGTGTAGCCGATCTTGTAGGGATCCTGCACGATGAGGGAGTCCACTTCACCTTTCTCGATGCCTTCGAGGAGGACCGGGTCGGAGTCGAACCCGACGAACTTGACTTTTCCGGTGAGCTTCTGGCTCTGGAGCGCCTTGTACGCGCCGACGGATGTGGGCTGGTTCACTGCGAAGAGGCCGTCGATGTCGTTATGCTTGGTGAGCATGTCGACGGTCTTCTGGCGGGCATCCTCGACCGTGCCGAGCGTGTACTGTTCCGCGACGAGTTCGATGCCGGGGAATTCCTTTGCGAGCGTTTCCTTGAAGCCCTTGGCTCGGTCGTCGGTGGAGGCGGAGTTCTGGATGAAGCACGTGAGAATGACTTTGCCGTGACCGTTCAGGGCCGCTCCCAGACGGCGTGCCGCGTCGGCTCCGCCCGCGACGTTGTCCGTGGCGGCGAAGGAGTCGTATTTGTCGGTCTCGAGGCTGGAGTCGATGATCACGACGGGGATGCCGGTTTCCTTGGCCTTTTCGACCGGGCGGACGAGCGCCTTCGCATCGTTCGGGCCGAGCACGAGCGCGACCGCGCCGCGGGTGAGGGAATCTTCGACCGACTGGATCTGCTTCTCTCGGTCGTTTTCCTGTTCGGGGCCGTTCCAGCTGATCTTGTAGCCTTCTTCCTCGCCGGCCTTTTCCGCGCCCTTGCGGACGACTTCCCACCACATGGAGGCGGTGCCTTTCGGGATGACGGCGATGGTCTTGCCGGTCTGCGCCTTGTTGGCCTGTGTTTTGCCGGAGGTGAGTCCGAGGGCGGCGGGGAATTTCACTTTCATTTCGTCGAGGTTGGACTTGTCGACGATCATGCTGGGGATCGGTTTGAGCTTTTCGACCTGTTTGCCCTGGAGGATCGCGACCGCGGTCTTCACGCCGGAGTAGCCGATCTCGAAGGGGTTCTGGACGATGAGGGAGTCAACCTCGCCCTTTTCGATGCCTTCGAGGAGGACGGGGTCGGAGTCGAAGCCGACGAATTTGACCTTGCCGGTCAGTCCCTGCGTCTGGAGCGCCTTGTATGCGCCGACGGAGACGGGCTGGTTGACCGCGAAGACGCCGTCCGTGTCGCTGTGCTTGGTGAGCATGTCGACGGTCTTCTGGCGGGCATCTTCGACCGTGCCGAGCGTGTACTGTTCCGCGATCAGTTCGATGCCGGGGAATTCCTTTGCGAGCGTTTCCTTAAAGCCCTTGGCTCGGTCGTCGGTGGAGGCGGAGTTCTGGATGAAGCAGGTGAGGATGACTTTGCCGTGACCGTTCAGGGCCGCGCCCAGACGGCGTGCCGCGTCGGCTCCGCCCGCGACGTTGTCCGTGGCGGCGAAGGAATCGTACTTGTCGGTCTCGATGCTGGAGTCGATGATGACTACCGGGATGCCGGTTCCCTTGGCCTTTTCGACCGGGCGGACGAGCGCCTTGGAGTCGTTCGGGCCGAGCACGAGCGCCTTGATGCCGTGCGTGAGGGCGTCTTCGACCGACTGGATCTGTTTCTCGCGGTCATTTTCCTGTTCGGGGCCGTTCCAGCTGATGGTGTAGCCTTCCTCCTTGCCGGCCTGTTCCGCGCCGCTGCGGACGACTTCCCACCACATGGAGGCAGTGCCTTTCGGGATGACGGCGATGATGTTTCCGGACTTGCTTGCGCCGGATGTCCTGTGCTGGATTTTTTTGATGACTCCCAGCGTAAACAGCACCGCCGAGACGGCGAGGATCAGGATGACCGCGATGTTGTTCTTCTTCATGAAGGGTTAAACTCCTTTTGTTGTGTTATATTTTGGATTAACTATGTGCAAAGGAATAGGTCCGCGGCAGTGCGCAAACGGAAAACTATAATCTTTTATTCTAAAAAAATCAAGCAGCCTTTGCGGAAAAAGCTGAAAATAACGTAAGATTAACGTGAAGATGCGCGTTGATTCCGCGTGATAAAAGCGGTTTCTGAAACGTTTTGTTCGGGGCAGGGGCCGGAAAAAACGGGATTTCTTTGCCGGATTATTTTGGATATTAATTGAAAAATGGGAAAAAACATATATATTATATGTTCATAATTTTTTCCGTAACCATTTTCCTCTTTTTTTCCGATCATTATGGCATCCAATCAACAGGCGTCCGGCGTTCCTCACAAAAAGACCGGCCCGATGGAGTTCTTCAGGCGTCTTTTCGGGCTGATCCGCGGACGGAAGGGCGACAACGAAACCTATACGAAGGGGCCGATCGCAGGCACGATGCTGCGCACGGCGCTCGTGATGCTGCCCGGTACGCTCACGATCAGCGGGTACAACCTGGTCGATGCGTACTTCGTGGGGCGGCTGGACGGCGACGCCCCGATGGCGGCCATCGGCCTGACCGCGCCGCTCGTGATGATCTGCGGATGCTTCTTCCACGGGCTTTCCGCCGGCGTGATGACCACGACTGCGCAGTCGCTCGGCGGGAAACGCCGCTGGCGCGCGGAACAGCTCGTGAGCACGGGACTCTTTCTGATCACGCTCGTCTCCCTGTCGTTCGCCATTATCGGTCCGCTCGTCACTCGCGCCGTGTACCGAAACGTGATGCATGCTTCGCCCGAAGCGACACAACTGGCTACGAAGTACATGGATATCTGGTTCTGGGCGTGCGTGTCCTCGGCGCTCGGCATGAGCGGAAACAACCTGCTGGTGACCGCCAACGATTCGAAGATGGCGAGCGCGACGATGGTGCTGGGGCTGGCCTCCAACGCGTTCCTGGATCCGCTGTATATGTTTCAGAAGGAAATCTGCGGCATCCCGGTCGGATTCGGGCTGGGCGTGGTCGGCGCGGCCTGGGCGACCGTGACGGCGCAGGTCATCGGCACGACTCCGGTGCTGGCCATCCTCTGGAAAAAACATCATCTGATCCGTTTCCGCGCCATCCGGTTTGCGAAGCTGGCGAGCCTGTGGAAACGCATCGTTTCGTTCGCGATTCCGGCGTGCCTCGGTTCGCTGATGCTGCCGATCGGGCAGTTCATCATGACCTGGATCACGTCGCATTTCGGCGACGTGGTGATCGGCGCGATCACGGCGGCGCAGCGTGTCCAGGTGATCGCATTCTTCTTCCCGATGTCCCTGGGCGTGTCCCTGATGCCGATGATCGGGCAGAACTACGGCGCGCGCCTGTACAGCCGCATCAACGGCTGTCGGCGTTTCGCCATGCGTTTTGCGTTCTTCTACCTGATGACGATGTCGGTGATCTTCTTCCTCTTCGCGCCCTGGATCGCCGACAAGTTCCTGGCGGATCCCGACAAGGTCGAAATGCGCGCCGTGATGACGTTCGCGCTGCGGATCCTGCCGTGGGGATTCGCGTTCCTGGAGGTCCACCGTTATTCCGGGTTCTTCTTCACCGGATGCGGACGTCCGCTGGCCGCGGCGATGCTGAACGTGATGCGCATCCTCGGATTCCTGGTGCCGCTCTCCCTGCTGGTCCTTCTGTTCTTCCGTCTGACCGGAAACGAGGATGCGGCGTTGACGATGCTGCTCTCCACACAGATGGGGTCCGACGTGCTGGCCGGCACGATCGCGATGATCCTGGCGCGCCGCCTCACGAGGCGTTTCCCCTCCGACGGCGTGTCCGAATCGTTCTCCGCCAGGCGCAGGATGTTCGACTGATCCGGCATCTTCCGGCCTCGCTTCCGCCTTGTTTCCCTCCGTCTTTCCTGCCTCGGATCCGTCCTCCTGCCGGATTGCCTGCGTGCGTGCGGTCAAAAAGACCCCGTTTTTTTGCAAAAATGATTTGAAAGTCGGGGGAAAAGGCATTAGATTATTGTGATAAAGTTTTTGTTCACGATACGAGGCGATTCGATGAAACGATTCCAGATGATCCTGATCCTGCTGTCCATGACGGCCGGTCTTTTCGCGCATGCGGACGAGTCTGTCCCCATGCCCGCGCAGAATCCGCAGCAGCCGCTCCCCGATATCCGGCTGGACGACGACGCGTGCAAGGAAATGATCACGTTCCTGTACGGGCTGTCGCTGCTTCGTTCGCACTACGTGGACGGGAGCAAGACGAACTACCGCGACATGTTCCGTTCGGCGCTGCGCGGCGTGATGCAGGACCTCGACCGGTTCAGCAACTTCGAGACGCCGCAGTCGTTCGAGGAGACGCAGAAGGATTTTTCCGCGCAGTTCGGCGGCGTCGGCGTCACGCTGTCCACCCGGAACGGCATGCTTGAGATTGTGAGCGTCACGGAGGACGGCCCCGCGGAGAAGGCCGGGATCAAGGCCGGCGACGTGATCGTGAAGATCAACGGACAGGACCTGAACAAGCTCAAACTCTCCGACTGCATCGGTATGCTTCGCGGCGAGGTCGGCACCACGGTCGAACTCGGCGTGCGGCGCGCGGGCGTGAAGGACGAACTCTCCATGCACGTGGTCCGCGGCACGGTCGAAGTGCCGAGCGTGGTCGGTGCGCATATCCTGCCGGACAGCGGCGGCATCGGTTATCTCCGCATTCTCCAGTTCTCGCGCGATACGCCGGGCCGCCTGGATTCCGCGCTTGCCAAGCTCTCCGCGGAGGGCATGACTTCGCTGGTCATCGACCTGCGGAACAACCCCGGCGGCATCGTGGACAGCGCGGTCGAGGTGTGCAGCCGGTTCGTGAAGGAGGACCAGACGCTCGTCACGCTCGAATGGCGCGACCCCTCCAAGAACCAGACCTACAAGACGGTGAACTGTACGAAATACTACAATCTCCCGGTGATCCTGCTCGTGAACGGCAATTCCGCCAGCGCCGCCGAGCTCTCCGCCTCCGCTCTGCGCGACCTGAAACGCGTGGTCGTGCTCGGGGAAAAGACGTTCGGCAAGGGTTCCGCGCAGAACATCATGCCCATCGGCGACCTCGGCGCGCTCCGCATCACCGTGGCGCACTACTTCACGCCGTCGCATACGCCCATCCACGGCATCGGGCTCCAGCCCGACATCACGGTCGAGATCCCGCCGCAGAGGCAGCAGGCGTTCTACGCCCAGTTGAACGACTATCCCGGCGTGATCGACCCCGGGCTGGCGGACGGCGTCCGCGACGTCCAGCTGGAACGCGCCGTCGAGATCCTCCGCAGCGCCTCGGTCCTGGAGTCCGTGAAGGAATCCGCCCCCGCATCCGAAACCAATTCCACAACAAGGAAATAACATCATGAGACTTCGCCATTGCCTTTCCCTTTTCCTGTTCGCCGCCGTGTTCGCGCTCTGCGGCTGCGCCCACGAGATGATCGTTTCCGAGGTGCTGCAAATCCCGGAACAGGCCCCGATCTACACCCGTTACAACCTGTGGTACACCGACCCGATGCGGATGGACACGCTGAACATGCTCAACGGCGAGATCCTGCCGTTCGGCACGGAGGTCGTCATCACGTCCGCTTCCGACCGCGAGATCTGCTTCACCACGGTGAAGGACAAGCGCGATTTCCGCATCAAATACTCCAACGAGTATCGCATGATGTCCGCCGAGGACTATGTCCGCGAGCTCTTCTCCACGAAGAACGAATCCGATCTCACGGTCGGCATCCGTGCGCTCACGATCGAGAAGCTGAAAGCCGGCATCGTGGAGAAGGGCATGACCCGGCAGGAAGTCGAACTGGCATTCGGTCCGCCGTGCGCGTTCCGCACGCCGTCGCCCGCGCTGGATACCTGGTGCTTCTGGACGGAGTATCTGGTCGGCAAGCGCATCATCTTCACCCGGAACGTCGTTTCGGACATCCTTGTCCTTTAATCCTTTGAGGTGCACAGCATGAAAAAGACAGTCAGCAAGAAAACATCCCGTATCGCGGTCATCGGCGCAGGCAAGATGGCGACCGCGATCACCGTTTCCCTCGTTTCCAAGGGCGTCCCCGCCTCGTCCATCCTCGCATACGACGTGAGCCCCGCCGCCGCGAAGAAGTTCACCGCCGCCACGGGCTGCAAGACCGCCGCGATGCTCGCTGACGCCCTGAAGGACGCCTCGACCGTCCTGCTGGCCGTGAAGCCGCAGGTCGCCCCGGTCGCGCTCAAGGAGGCCGGTTCCGCCCTCCGCGGCAAGCTCCTGATCTCGATCGTCGCCGGGCTCAAGCTCGAATCCCTCGCGGCGCTCGCGGCCACGAACCGCATCGTCCGCGTGATGCCGAACACGCCCGCGCTCGTTCAGCAGGGCATGACGTGTTTCACCATGTCGCCGAAGGCCACAGCGGCCGACCGCGACAGCGCCAATGAAATCCTGTCCAGTTTCGGCCTCGTCCGCGAGGTGCCGGAGTCTCTGCTCGACGCCGTGACCGGCCTGAGCGGAAGCGGCCCGGCGTTCGTGATGGAGTTCATCCTCGGCCTCGCCGAGGGCGGCGTGTACTGCGGCCTGCCGCGCGACCTGGCTGTCGAATCCGCCATTCAGACCGTGCTCGGCACCGCCGAGATGTGCAAACGCGACCCGCAGGCGATCTCCGCCCTGCGCAACGCGGTCATCACGCCGAACGGCACCACGGCGCGCGGTATCCACGTGCTTGACGTCGCGGGATTCCGCGGCATCGTGGAGAACTGCGTGATCGCGGCGGCGGAACGTTCCGCCGAGCTCGGCCGCAAGTAACAAGCATCAGGAAAACAAATCATCCCTTTCCGGGGGAGACAAGGAGGCAAATATGATCGTTCTTGGTTCTATCAACGAGTTTGTGAACGGCGGCGGCATGATGTCCGTCTATTGGGGATTCGCCATCGGCGGGTCCGCGATCTTCGCCATCACGGCCATCGCGGCCCTCTTCGGGATGGGCGGCGCTGAATCCGGCGACGTCGACGTGGACATGGACGGCGAGATCGACATCGTCCACCCCGATTCCGGCATCTTCGACTTCAAACTGATCTCCTTCCGCTCCATCCTGGCCTTCCTCGCCATGTTCGGCTGGGGCGGCGTGGTGTTCGGCGAACACGGCTGGAAAGGTTTCGGAATCGCCATCGGCTGCGGCCTCGTGACCATGGTCATCGTCGCCTATCTCATCATGTCCATCCTGAAGCTCCAGCAGAGCGGCACGCGCGCCAACGCGTCGCTTGTGGGCAAAAAAGGCACCGTGTACCTCGCCATCCCGGCGGGCGGACGCGGCAAGGTCGTGCTTGATCTCGGCGACTCCACGCGCGAGATCACGGCTTTCTCCGACGTCGCGCTCGACAAAGGCACTCCGGTCGTTACGACCGAGCTCAATGCCGAGGTCTTCACGGTAAAGCCTCTCTGATCCTTTTTCCAAAAGAAAACACGAAAAAGCCGGCGCCCGTTGTTGTACGGACGCCGGCATGTTTTTATAAAGTCTGAAAGCTGTTTCAGGCGGATTCGTGCTTGGAAAGACGTTTTGCCGCGGTCGAACGGCGAGGCGCGGTTTCCTTCTTGTGCGGACGTCCGCCCTTCAATCCGTTGCGGCGGCTCGCGGCGGCTTTTCGTGCCGATTTGACCTGACCCATGATCCGGGCGGCGCTGCGGCTTCTCGCCTTCAGCCAGGATTCCACGGAAATCTTTTCCGGGAACTTCTCCGGGTGCTCCAACGCTTCGATCGGCAGGTCGATGCCGATGGTGTTCCAGTACACGCCCCAGCGGTCCGCCGTGAGGTCGCGCAGCTCCGTCGCACCACAGTATTCGAACCACGGGAAATCCGCATAGCGCAGGAAGTAATCCTTTCCGTTGACCAGGATCGCCATGCCCTCGTCGGTCGTCCCGAGGAAGCAAGTCTTATTCTCCGATGTACTGATCCCAAGCATCTCGGCAAAGCTGTTCATTTCGTTTGACCTCCGGTTCGCGATGTGTTTGAATAATATAAACCCAACGTTGGATTATTTCAAGTGAAAAACCGCAAAAACAGAAAAAAGCCGGCGTCCGTTGTTGTGCGGACGCCGGCATATCTTTTTTTTGAGATAATGCCTGTTTGAACAGGGCGGTTACTTGTTCGGCAGGTAGACCGCGCGGATGGAGACGCCGGGATCGACGGCGCGGATCGTGAAGACATTCCGGCCTTTCTTGAGGTCCTTCAGCGGGACGACCACGCGGGCGAAGTTGTCGAGGATGAGCGTGCTGCGCGGACCATTTTCCTCCTTGAGACTGTCGGAGTTCGGCACGCTGACGGTCTGGATCTCCTCGCCGTTCAGGAGGACGGCGATACGGGCCTTGCTGCCGGGGTAAAGTTCATAGGAGGGCAGGAAGTCGACGAGCGCGTTCGCCTCGGCCTTTTCCGTGTTGAACGTGTATTCCAGCGTCTGGTCGTCCTTGTTCATGTCCTTGCGCGTTACGTCGGTCGAGAAGGTGCAGAATCCGTTTTCCGCGTAGCCGGGGGAGGGTATGGACGGCTTGCCGGACAGCAGGTCGAGCTCCCCGATGCCGCGGAAGGTCAGCCAATTGTTCACTTTGTCCGGCGCAACGAGCGCAAGACCGGGTTCCAGTCCCTTCCTGTGGTCGGTGTTTCCGAAATGCCACCCGCGGCCGTCGTTCCACGGCCACTGCATGTGCGTCCACCATTCGTTGTTCGTGGTGCGGTTGCGGACGGTGTCGGGGAGGAATCCCGCCCATTTGCCGTCGTGGAGCCTGCCGAAGCGGTCGCGGTTTTCATCGATGGCCTTGATGTACGGTTCGGCCGCGGCGCGGAGGTCCTGATTCTGTTTCGAAGCCTCGCGGCAGGCGAGGAAGATGAGTCCGGCGTTGCCGAGGTACTGCGCCTGGTATCCGGCGAGTTCGAACCAGGCGTCCTTCGCGGCGGCGTCGGGGATCTGCTCCTCGGCTTTCCGCGCGGACTGGATCAGCTCTTCATACAGGTTTTTGAGCACGGGGATGTATGCGTCTGGGAGGTCCTTCGCCCACGTGATGGACATTTCCTCGGGCTTGCGGAAGAATCCGAGCGAGAAGTAGCGTTCCAGCGTCCTGTAGCAGGCCTGGATGCCGCTTTCCGGGACGCCGCGGAAGTTCCTGGCAAGGAAACGGGAGAAGAAGCGTTCCTGCTGGAGCGCGGAGTTTTCCTGTCCGCCGGATGAAAGAGTCGGATCCCACGCGAGGCGGGCGAAGTAGTCGACGCCGATCTCCATGAGTTTGAGGTCGCCGACGTTCAGCACCCACAGGTCGCGCGTGTTGTTGTTATACGCCTTCAGGAGTTCGAGGTACATCAGGCCGGGCGGGGTGGTGTTCAGCTCGCAGTAGGAGTGCGGCCCGCCGTAGTAGGAGATATGATAGTACACGCCGGAGCCGCCGGAACGCTTCTGCTCCTCGGGGTTGCTGAGGCGGCGGATGTAGCCGTAGTTGTCGTCGACCCAGACGAGCGTAACGTCCTCGGGGACCTCAAGTCCGGCGTCATAGATGGCGAGGACTTCCTTGTACGGCACGAAGCACTGGGCGACGGTGCCCCATTCCTTGCTGACGCCCGCGTCGAGCATGGCGCGCTGGTTCGTGATGGCCTTGGAGACGAGCGCCTTCTTCTCGTCCATCGTGTTCGCGCCCGCCATGGCGGAGTCGTGGATGCCGCGGATGCCGAGCGTCCAGACGGCTTCCTTGTCGCCGCGCTGGTCTACGCTTTCCTTCCAGTAGGAGTCGATCTTCGCCTGGTTCGTGATGTAGTTCCACTCGCCGTCCTCCTTTTTCCAGTGGCAGTTGTTGCGGAGCATGGGCTCGCAGTGGCTCGCGCCCATCACGATGCCGTACTGGTCGGCGAGGATCGGGTTCTCCGGGACCGCGCCGAACTCGACGCTCACATCGTGCATGGCGGGCCAGAAATAGTTCATGCGGAGACGGAGCATGAGCTCGAATATCTTTTCATTGGTCTTGGGGCCGATGCGCCCGAAGCCGTCCTTTTCGAAGTTGTTCTTCGCCCACTCATGAAGCGCCCAGTCTTCGTCGTTGATGAAGATGCCGCGGTACTTCACCTTCGGGGCGTCGATGCGTCCTATGCTGGTTTCGCCGCGGTCGACCGCGCTGGGCCAGAAGATATAGGACTCGGCACGGTTCGGCGGGACGTCCGCCCACCAGTTCCACGGAGACATGCCGCAATCCTCGGAGAGTTTCATGAGGCCGAAGGCGGCGGCGCGGCGGTCGCTGCCAGCGATGACGAGGGCGTCTTCGCCGCTGTTGAACGGATTCCTAACGCAGGCGGTCAGGGTGTGTTCCCATTTCCCTTTGATCTGCGAAACGTCGATCCTGCCTTTTTCGACGAGCTGGTCGATGAATTTGCTGTGGCCGAGCGTGCCGACGACGACCAGGGCCTCTTTTGTACTGTATCTGAGCTCGTTCTCGACCTTGGCGGCGTCCTCGCGTCCCGTGATCGCTTTCAGGTCGGAGCAGAACATGTCCGCGGCCTTTTTCACGCAGGTATAGTCCGCATCGTCGACGAGGATACGGACCCGGGAATTCCTGTTGACGAGCGTGAGGAAAAGCTGGTGGTTTCCGTTGAACGATGTGTGCTCCACGGTCTGGGCCTGAAGATCGGCCGAGGACATCTGGACTGCGGCGCAGCAGACGGCAGCCGCGACGGCGAATTTTCGGAAGGGACGGATTGTCATAAAGGGGAAACTCCTTTGATCTTGAGGCGCACAGATATGCGGCGCGCTCAAACGTGGTGAAGATGCGGTTGCGTTTTCTTTTTTACTGTAGCACGGCGCGAGGGGAAAGTCAAGGCGAGGGGGCGCGTTTTCGCCGAAAAATGATTCGCCGGGCGGCTGTTCTGGGCTTCCGGGAAAGTATTTTAGGAAAAAAGGGATTTTACGTTAAAAAACTCTAAAAAACGGCTTGAAATATGCGCATGCGAATATTATATTACAGCAAACATATTTGCGGATCGTATCATCTTTCCTGCCGCGAGGCGGATTTTTGAGGCGGAACGCAAAGTTTCCCGTGCATTCCAAAACATTTTTAATACCAACTTGAAAGGACGGCATCATGAAATCCCGTTACTCCAAACAGTTCACGCTGATCGAGCTGTTGATCGTGATCGCGATCATCGCGATCCTGGCCGCAATGCTTCTGCCCGCGCTGCAGGCTGCCAGAAGAACCGCGAAGATGGCGCAATGCACCTCGAACTGCAAACAGTTCGCGCAGTCGAACCACCTGTACGCGGCTTCCTACAACGCCTATGTGACCCCGATTGCGTGGGGCGACGGCGTCAACATCTGGCCGGCCATCCTCTGGAACCAGATCGGCGGCGCCGCCGAGATGCCTTACAACAACTACACCTCCGGCAAAGACAAATGGGTCCAGGCTGTGAAGACCACCCACCTCTTCGAGTGCCCCGCCGATGAAGCCACGAAGGGCGTCGGCGAGCTCAATATGCCGAAGCTTTCCTACGGCATCAACCGTTCCGCAGTCTACTCCGTGAAGGGTACCAGCAACGCTACGTCCATCCCGAACGGCCCGGTCCTGAAGACCACAAAGTTCAAAATCCCGTCCCAGATGATCTACGTCTGCGACGCGTCCTGGAACAAGGGCGCCAGCAACTCCAACGCTCCCGGATATGTGTACAATACGACGTCGCACTACTCCTATTCTTCGATCAAGGTCGGCAGCCTCTGCCACCACTGGGACCAGAACGGTCTCGGCGGCGAATTCGTCAAGAAGGGTGAAGTTTCGAACAACGACAAGACCTACTGGCAGGATCCCTGGCACGTGAGCCTTTCCTGGAACTATTCCTTCATCGACGGACATGCCTCGAACTACCGTCCTGAACAGACCGTCAACACGAAGCTCTCCAAAGTCAGCGCCCGTGAGCCCTCCGGCTACTGGACCTGGAACCAGAGAGTCTGGGGCGAAGCCGAGAATTAATTCATTCTCGGAAAATGACCCGTTCATGCGGGCCCTGCTCAAAAAATCAACTCCGGTTGACCTCAATGGTCCGCCGGAGTTTTTTTGTGTCTGCACGCTGCCGCGACCTCGCACACCGTGCATCGGCATGGGGGGCAGTGCGAACGGGGAGGGAGGATTTTAAAGACAGTTCACCCGTGCTGCCGACGAATGAAAGAGGGCAGGGGGGATGCTTATTCTTCCGTGCCGGATGAGCGTGCGGCCGCGGATCAGTCCTGACCGGCGCGGCGTTTGTTCTGCGCGGCGACTTTCTTCTTGAAGTTCGCCTTGCTTTTCGCGGTCTTTGCCTGCTTCGCGTTGGCGAATTTCTTCTTCGCGTTCTTGGAACTTCCGGCATGGTTGACAACCTCGGAAAGGTCGCGGCGGTCGCGTTCCTGAAGCACGATGCGGATGGGGACGCCGACGAGGTTGAAGGCGTTGCGGAAGTAGTTGGAAAGATACGCCTTGTAGCTGTCGGCGCAGTATTCGCGCTTGTTGATGAAAAGGATGAAATGCGGCGGCGCGGTCTCGGTCATGGTGCCGTAATAGATCTTGAGCGGCTTGAGGCCGACGACCGGGGGCGCGGTGCGCGTAGTGGCGTCCTGGATCACGCGGTTCAGCATGGCTGTGGAAATGCGCGCGGAGAGCTGGGCGCGGACCTGCGCGATCAGGTCGAAGAGAACGGCGAGGTTTTCGCCGGTGAGGGCGGAGACGAAGACGAGCGGAGCGTAGCTCATTTTCGGCAGGGAGGCGCGGAATTCGCGGATGAGCTCTTCGCGCGGCATCTTTTCGGGGCGGATGTCCCACTTGTTGACGACGAGGATGCAGCCCTTGCCGGATTCTTCGATCATGCGCGCGATGGTTTTGTCCTGCGAGGTGGCCTCGCCCTTGTCGGCCTCGACCACGAAAAGCACGATGTCGCAGGTGTCGAGCGAATGCTGGGCGCGCATCATGCTATACTGTTCGACCGCGCCGTCAACCTTGGATTTCTTGCGGAGCCCGGCGGTATCGACGAGCACGGCGCGGACGGTTTCGCTGTCGGAGCATTTCAGCTCGAATTCGACGTCAATGGAGTCGCGCGTGGTGCCCGCCACGTCGCTGACGATCACGCGGTCCTTGCCGATGAGACGGTTCACGAGGGAGGACTTGCCGACGTTCGGGCGTCCGAGGACGGCGATCTTCAGGACATGCACGGCGAGCTCGGCGTCTGAGGGCTCGATGCCGGAGAGCGCGTCCTCCAGGACGTCCTCGATGCCGCGCTTGTGGAGGCAGGAAACGGGGTGGATGTGCTCGAATCCGAGCGAGTGGAAATCGTCCGCGAGGAGCGCGTCCTCGCGGTTGTCCGCTTTGTTCGCGATCAGGTAGACGGGCTTGCCGCAGGCGCGGAGACGGTCGGCGATGCCGTGGTCGAGCGGGAGAAGCCCGGCCTGGACGTCCACCACGAACAGAATGGCGGCGGCGTCCTCGATGGCGGCGGCGACCTGTTCGGCGATGAGCTTGTCCCACTTGCCGACGGAATTCGTCTCATTCTCGAACATGCCGAGTCCGCCGGTGTCGATGAGGTTGAAACGGCGGCCCTGCCAGACGCCGGACGCGCTCACGCGGTCGCGCGTGACGCCGCAGTCGAAATGCACGATGGCCTGGCGGCGTCCGAGGATGGCGTTGAAGAGGGAGGATTTGCCGACGTTGGGGCGTCCCACGATGGCGAGGGAGGGCAGCTCCATGTGCGCGCAGGAATCAATGAAGGACGCGGACACGGGTTCGGCGTCGTCGCGGCGGGGCTGTCTGCGCGGTCTGGATTTCGGGATGCGTTTGCCTTTCATGGGGAACTCCTTTCAACGTACGGAAACAAACTGGAAAGCGGAGGGGAAAATGGTTCGCGGCACCGTGTGGATTCTGATTCCGGGGCGGGTATGCCGTCGGAATGTTCGCGCACGATGCCGCGGATTTATGTGCGGGTCCCGTTCAGCTCAAAAGAGGAGAGGGCAGGGCCCGCACGGATGGCCGGTTATTTCTTCTTGGCGGCCTTCTTCGCCGGAGCGGCCTTCTTGGCTCCCTTGCTGCCGGACATGGCCTGGGCGACTGCGACCGCGACGTCGACGGAAGCGCCGACCATCGGGTTGTTGCCCATGCCGATGAGGCCCATCATCTCGACGTGCGCCGGGACGGAGGAGGAACCCGCGAACTGGGCGTCGGAGTGCATGCGGCCCATGGTGTCGGTCATGCCGTAGCTGGCGGGACCGGCGGCCATGTTGTCCGGGTGCAGGGTGCGGCCGGTGCCGCCGCCGGAGGCGACGGAGAAGAAGGGCTTGCCGGCAGCGACGCGCTCTTTCTTGTAGGTGCCCATGACGGGGTGCTGGAAGCGGGTCGGGTTGGTGGAGTTGCCGGTGATGGCGATGTCCACGCCTTCCTTCCACATGATGGCGACGCCTTCGCGGACGTCGTCGGCGCCGTAGCAGCGGACGGCTGCGCGTTCGCCCTTGGAGTAGGCGGTCTCGGAGACGATTTTGAGCTTGCCGGTGTAGTAATCGAACTTGGTCTCGACGCTGGTGAAGCCGTTGATGCGGGAGATGATCTGGGCGGCGTCCTTGCCGAGGCCGTTCAGGATGACGCGGAGCGGGTTCTTGCGGACCTTGTTCGCGGACTTGGCGAGGCCGATCGCGCCTTCAGCGGCGGCGAAGGATTCGTGGCCGGCGCAGAACGCGAAGCACTGGGTCTCCTCCTGGAGGAGCATGCTGGCGAGGTTGCCGTGTCCGAGGCCGACCTTGCGGTCATCGGCGACGGAGCCGGGGATGCAGAAGCTCTGGAGGCCTTCGCCGAGGGTCTTGGCGATTTCGCTGGCGACGGTCTGGCCGCGCTTGATGGCGACGGCGGCACCGACGAGGTAGGCCCAGCAGGCGTTTTCGAAGCAGATGGGCTGGATGTCGCGGACGCGCTGGATGATGTCGAGGCCTTTGGACTTCGTGATCTTTTCGGCTTCCTCGATGGAGGAGATTCCGTTTTCTTTCAGGAATTTATTGATCTGCGCAATTCTGCGCTCGTAGCTTTCAAAAAGTGCCATGATGAACGCTCCTTATGCCTTGCGGGGGTTGATGACTTTGACGGCGTCGCCAAAGCGGCCGTAGGATTTCTGGAACTTGGAAATGAATTCCTTGACGGACATCTTCTCGAGGTCCTTCGTGGAGGACTTGTTGACGAATTCCATCATCTTGCCGAGGTTGACGAACTGGTAGCCGATGACCTTGTTTTCCTTGTCGAGGGCGAGGCCGGTCACATAACCTTCGGCCATTTCGAGGTAGCGGACGCCCTTTTCGGCGGTGCTGTACATGGTGCCGGTGATGGAGCGGAGCTGCTTGAGGTCTTCGAGGCCGGCGCCGATCGGGAGGCCGTCTTCGGAGAACGCGGTCTGGGTGCGGCCGTAGACGATCTGGAGGAAGAGTTCGCGCATGGCGGTGTTGATGGCGTCGCAGACGAGGTCGGTGTTGAGGGCTTCGAGGATCGTTTTGCCGGGGAGGATCTCGGCGGCCATGGCGGCGGAGTGGGTCATGCCGGAGCAGCCGATCGTTTCCACGAGGGCTTCCTGGATGATGCCGTTCTTGACGTTCAGCGTGAGCTTGCATGCGCCCTGCTGGGGTGCGCACCAGCCGACGCCGTGCGTCAGACCGCAGATGTCCTTGATCTCTTTGGCTTTCGTCCACTTACCTTCCTGGGGGATCGGCGCGGGACCGTGTTTCGGACCCTTGGCGACGCACACCATCTGGTCCACTTCGTGCGTAAACTTCATTGTGTTTCTCCAGTTGTTGGGACGGCGCCCGTTGTGAGTGAATTGGGCACCGCCGGTTCGGGTTAAACAAGTGCAGTCTCATAATATATCACGCGGGAGGCCTTTTTTCAATCCCGTTAGGAGAGAAAAGATGATGAAGCGGAAAGATTTTTTATGAAAATTTGACATTTGGAGCTTCTGGATGTATATTAATATCTTAATCTTTTTTATCGCATGTGTGGTTTTTTGCTTTGATTCGCCCGTGTGATTGACTGACCGCGAACCCTACGGAGTCTGTCCCCTGATGAAGTTGAAATTCAATATTCCGGCTGCGCTTCTGATATTTGTCGTTCTTTACGTGCTCCTCATCGGCGTGCGTCCGCTCTTCTCGCCGGACGAAGCCCGCTACGTCGAGATTCCGCGCGAAATGCTCGCCGACCATGATTTCGTGACGCCCCGCCTGAACGGCGCACGGTATTTCGAAAAACCCGTCATGGGCTACTGGCTGATCGCCGGAGCGGTCCGTGTGTTCGGGGAGAATGCGTTCGCCGGACGATTCATGCCCGCGATGTCGAGCGGCCTTGCCGCGCTGATCGTGCTGCTTCTGGCCGCGAAAATGACGGGGAAGCGCGAGGTCGGGCTGTATGCGGCGGGGGCGTATCTGCTGATGCCGCTGGTGTTCATCATCGGCACGACCTGCACGCTCGACGCGATGTTCTCACTGTTCGTGACCGCGACCATCGCTTCGTTCTACTGCGCTGTGGAAGGGTATCTGGAGAAGAAACGCCTGAACTGTGTCCTGTGGCTTCTGGCGACCGGAGCGGCCGCCGGATGCGCGTTCCTGACGAAAGGGTTCCTTGCCTTCGCCCTGCCGGTCATGGCGGTTCTGCCGTGGCTGATCTGGGAGAAACGCTGGAAGGCGATCTTCGTCCTGCCGTGGCTTCCGTTCGTCGCGGCACTGGTCGTGATCGCGCCGTGGGCGATCCTGATTCATCAGGCGCAGCCTGATTTCTGGCGGTATTTTGTTGTGGACGAACATCTTAACCGTTTCGGATTCATGGGCGAGGCCAAGGTCGAACATCCGCACGGACCGTTCTATTTTCTGCTGACGCTGCTCTGGGGGGCGGCGGAATGGTTCCTGCTGTCGCCCGCGATCGGGTACGGGTTCGGAAAGATCGGCGTCCGGGGTGAAAAGAGCTCCTGGTTCCGGTTCCTGATCTGCTGGTTCGCCGGTCCGTTCCTGTTCCTGTCCGCGTCGAGCGGGAAACTCCCGACATATATCCTGCCGTGCTTCCCGGCGATCGCGATCATGATCTCCGCCGGACTGTTCCGGTATTTCGAGGAGCGTCCGGACGGGAAGGGCAAGCTGTTCAATGTACCGCTCATCGTGTTTGCCGCGGTCGGAGTGATCGCAGGTCCCGTCGCACTGATCGTGATCCACTATGTCCTGCCGAAATACTTTGATGTCGCGCTCTACAGCAAAGGCGAGACGTGGAAGATATTCATCCTGTTCAATGCGCTTGTCCTGATCCTGTTCGGCGTGTTTGCCGCGTTCACGGAAAAAAAGGTCTCGCGCAAACTTTCCTATTTCATGTCCGCCGTCATTCCTGCTTTTATCGCGTCGTATTTCGTGGTGCCGCAGTTCGTTTACGATGCACGAGGCATGGAAGAGTTTCTGGAAGAATGCCGGGATGAGATCACGCCCGATACCATTATCGTTGCACACGGCTCGAACATGCATGCCATCAGTCTCGCGTATCACCGGACCGATCTGTACGTGATCTTCCCCGGCGAGCTGACCTACGGCCTGACCTGCAAGGAGGCGGAGGAAAAGGACCGGATCCGCAATCAGGGCGTAACAAGAGTTCAGGAACTGCTTGACAGAAATCCCGGCAGGAAAGTCGTGATGTTCTTCCCTGCGGACCGGTATTTCAGCCAC
Source organism: uncultured bacterium (assembly GCA_902778895.1). Taxonomy (GTDB): domain Bacteria; phylum Verrucomicrobiota; class Lentisphaeria; order Victivallales; family UBA1829; genus UBA1732. The sequence goes on along the minus strand of CACYZF010000010.1, from coordinate 36,301 downwards.
AAGTCAAGATTTTCCACTCCGTTTCCGCCTGCGCTCTCCGTGAAGAAGTCGATTCCCGACGATCCGGAGGACAAGGAAGCCGACGGCCAGGTCATGGTACGGTTCCAGTGAGGGGAAGCGCCATTCGAATGGCATGAGGGGAACATCCTGTCCACGTTATCTAAACGAAATCCCCGTGTTTTTTGGGAAACGGACTGGAAAAACGCCAAAAGAATGCTATATTATTCTTTTACAATAAATTTGTCGACCTGTTGAAATAACCCAGGAAGGAACAGTCATGAGCTGCACAATCCTCGTTTTTGTGAAGCAAGTCCCGGACACGAAGAATGTCACGGGCGACGCCATGAAGCCCGACGGAACCATCAACCGTCAGGCGCTTCCCGCGATTTTTAACCCCGAAGACCTGAACGCCCTTGAGCTGGCTCTCCAGCTGAAGGACCGTTACGGCGCGAAAGTCATCGTTGCGACGATGGGACTTCCCGCCGCCGCCGGCATCCTCCGCGACTCCCTGTTCCGCGGCGCCGATGAAACCGTGCTTCTGACCGACCGCGCGCTCGGCGGTTCCGATACGCTGGCCACCAGTTTCGCGCTGAGCCGCATGGCGAAGAAGATCGGAAACTTCGACCTCGTCCTCTGCGGCCGTCAGGCCATCGATGGCGATACCGCCCAGGTCGGCCCGCAGATCGCCGAAAAGCTCGGCATTCCGCAGATCTCCTACGTGCAGGAAGTGCAGGAGCTCGGCAACGGCAAGATCCGTGCGAAACGCGCCATTGAAGGTGGCTACGAAGTGCTCGAAGCCCCGCTGCCTGCCCTTCTCACCGTGGTCGACGCCAACCAGCCCCGTCCGCAGAATGCCTCCCGCATCATCAAGTACAAGAAAGCCAAAACTCCGTCCGAAATCGCCGCCGCCAAGGGCGCGCCCGCCTCGGACGAGGAGATCGCGGCGCTGTCCGCGAAGGGCCTGCTGATCCAGGAATGGAACGCCGCGTACTGCGTGCCGCAGGATGAATTCAACCGCCTCGGCAAGGCCGGTTCCCCGACTAATGTGAAGCACATCCTGAGCGTCGTCCTGACCGCCGGGAACTTTCAGGAAGTCGCGCCGACGCCGGACGCGGTCGGCAATCTCGTACACGAACTTATCGAAGATCATACTCTGGGGTGAGCGCAATGGAAAATACCGCTATCGGAAACGTCTGGGTTTTCATCGAACAGGAAGGCGGCAAGATCGCCGATGTGAGCCTGGAACTCGTCAGCAAAGGCCGTGAACTCGCCGACCAGCTCGGCGTCAAGGTCGAGGCGCTCCTCCTCGGAGACAAGATCGAACACTGCTGCGCCACGCTCTTCCAGTACGGCTGCGACAACGTTTTCCTCGTGGAAGATCCGCGCCTGGAACCGTTCACCGTCCTGCCGTTCGCCAAGGTCATCGTCGACCTCATCCGCGAACACCGCCCGAACATCCTCATGTTCGGCGCGACCATGAAGGGCCGCGAACTGGCCCCGCGCGTGGCCTCCGAAAAGCTCTCCGGCCTCACCGCCGACTGCACCGACCTCCGCATCGACGACTTCGAGGACCAGCGCAACAACATCGTCTACAAGAACAAGCTCATGCAGATCCGTCCCGCGTTCGGCGGCAACATCATCGCCACCATCGTGAACACCTGGGAAGATCCGCAGATGGTCACCGTCCGCGAGGGCGTGATGAAGATGGGCGAACCCGATGCGACCCGCACCGGCACGATCACCCGCGTCACCCCGGCCCTGACCGCGCAGGAGATGGTCGTGAAGGTCATCGAACGCGTCCGCCAGGAGAAGACCGTGAATCTGAAGGGCGCGCAGATCATTGTCGCCGGCGGCTACGGCGTCGGCTCCGCTGCGAACTTCAAGCTCATCCACGAGCTCGCCAAGACGCTCGGCGGACAGGTCGGCGCTTCCCGCGCGGCCGTCGACGCCGGCTGGATCGACCACGACCACCAGATCGGCCAGACGGGCGTGACCGTCCGTCCGAAACTCTACATCGCATGCGGCATCAGCGGCTCCGTGCAGCACCGCGCCGGCATGGCGGAAAGCAAGAAGATCATCGCGATCAACACGGATCCGGCGGCGCCGATTTTCTCCGTGGCGCATTACGGGATCATCGGCGACCTGAACCAGGTCATCCCGATGATGATCAAAGCGTACAAATCGAAAGCCTGAGGAGACCATCATGTCCAATTTCTTTACAGACAACGCCGATTTGCTCTTTACCCTCGACAACCTCGAGATCCAGGAGGCCATGAGCCTCATCGAGAAGGATTACACCGAAGCTCAAAAGTATGACACCGCGCCGGAAAGCTTCGAGGACGCCCTCGACAGCTTCCACCGCATCCTCGACGTCATCGGCGACGTCGCGGGCGAACGCATCGCCCCGCGCGCACGCCAGGTCGACGAGGAGGGGCCGAAGTTCGAAAACGGCGTCGTGACCTACCATCCGCTCACGGTCCAGAACCTGAACGACCTGAAGGCGGCGGGCGTCATGGGCGTGATCCTGCCCCGTCAGTACGGCGGCCTCAACTTCCCGCTCTCTGTCTACACGATGATGACCGAAATGGTCTCCCGCGCCGACGCCAGCCTGCAGAACCTCTTCGGCCTGCAGGACATCGCCGACACCATCTGCGAGTTCGGCTCCGAGGAACAGCGCCAGAAATACATCCCGCGCTTCGTTACCGGCGAAGCCGACGGATCCATGGACCTCACCGAGCCGGATTCCGGTTCCGATCTCCAGTCCGTGCGCCTGAAAGCCACGCAGGACGCCGACGGCAAGTGGTACCTCGACGGCATGAAGCGCTTCATCACGAACGGCTGCTCCCAGATCCACCTGGTGCTGGCCCGTTCCGAGGAAGGCACCACCGACGGCCGCGGCCTCTCCATGTTCATCTGTGAGAAGTGCCCGCAGCTGGTCGTCCGCCGCATCGAGCACAAGATGGGCATTCACGGCGTTGCCACCTGCGAACTCCAGTTCAACCATGTCCCGGCGGAACTCTGCGGCATGCGCAAGCGCGGCCTCATCAAGTACGTCATGTCCCTCATGAACGGCGCCCGCGTCTCCATCAGCGCGCAGGCCGTCGGTATCGCCGAGGCCGCCTACCGCGAGGCGCGCAAGTACGCCTCCGAGCGCGAACAGTTCAAGCAGAGCATCGACAAGTTCCCCGCGATCTACGACATGCTCGCACGCATGAAGACCCAGCTCGCCGCCTCCCGCGCCCTGCTGTACGAAACGACCCGCTGCGTCGACCTCCGCCAGGCGTATACCCACCTCGCGGAAGGCGCGGAGAAGCCGGATTCGGCCGTCCGCGAGAAGGCGAAGCTCTACGTTGCCCTGTGTGACGTCCTGACCCCGATGTCCAAGGCGCTCTCCACCGAGTCCGCCAACAAGATCGCCTACGACTGCATCCAGATCCACGGCGGCACCGGCTACATGCACGACTTCGACGCCGAGCGCCTCTACCGCGACGCCCGCATCACGAACATCTACGAAGGCACCACCCAGCTCCAGGTCGTGGCCGCCATCGGCGGCGTCATGGCGCGCACGCTCGACGGACGCATCGCCGACATGATGTCCGTCGTCCCGGACGAAGGCCTCTCCGGCGAACTCAAGAAGATCGTCGCCGGCATGCTCGAACAGCACCGCGCCTCGATCGAATTCGTGGCCGGCATGAAGGCTACCGCGCCCGACTACCGCAACCTCCGCGCCCGCGCCCTCGTCGAGAACGAGACGTTCATCTTCGTCGGCATGCTCCTCCTCCGCGACGCGCAGAAGGACGCCTCCCGCGAGGCGATCGCCGAACGCTACATCCGCGACGCGAAGTTCGACTTCCTCCGCAACTACGAGCTCATCATGAGCGGCGACTGCTCCACCATCGCCCGCCATGAAGAGGTTATCGCCTACTGATCAACTTTTCGAAAGGTTTTGTCATGAACAACGAGTATCTTCTCCGTGCAAGACAGGTCGTCCCGGACGCGAAAGTCCTGATCGTCCTCGCCTCCAAACGCGCCGCCATGCTGGCCTCCGGCAAATCCCGCCCCATGGTCCGCTGCAAAGACGACAACTTCCTCGACATCGCCCTTCTTGAGATCGCCGAAGGCAAACTTGAGGCGGAATTCGCCAAGGAAGGCGAAAACGACATCCTGAACGAACTCGAAGCCCTGAAGAAAGCCCATCAGGACGAGCTCGAACCCATGAAGAAGACGCCCGGCGAATAACCGCCGCGCCGCTTCAGCTTCGACGGAGTTTTCATCATGTCTCTCGTCACCATCGTCATGGGGAGCAGGAGCGATCTCGCTTCCCTTCAGGGCGCGTTCGATACGCTCAAACAGTTCGGCGTGCCCTTCCGCGCCAGGATCCTTTCCGCCCACCGTACCCCGGACGAGGCAGCGGATCTCGCCAAAAACGCGGCCGCCGAAGGCACGAAAGTCTTCATCTGCGCCGCCGGCATGGCCGCCCACCTCGCGGGCGTGATCGCCGCGCACACCACGCTCCCCGTCATCGGCATCCCGATGGCCTCCGCGCCGTTTAACGGGCTGGATTCCCTGCTCGCCATGGTGCAGATGCCCCCCGGGATCCCCGTCGCGACCGTGACCGCCGGTTCCGCGGGCGGCAAGAACGCCGCGCTGCTGGCTGTCGAGATGCTCGCGCTGTCCGACGCCGCGCTTGCCGCGAAGCTGAAGGACTTCCGCAAGGCGCAGGCCGACAAAGTCCTCGCGGACGACGCCGCGCTTCAGGCGGAGGTGCAGCAGTAAGCCGCGCTTCGGAAAAAAACCGAAAACAATACCCGGACCCCTCAATTCGAGGAGCCCGGGTTTCTTATTTTTTGTTCGCAGTGTGCTCTCGCGTAGCAGAGCACTGTATCAGCACCGCTTGCGGTGTGCGCGGCTAGCGCTCGCGCACGGGAAACACTGCGGATTATTTCTTGAGCTTGAGGGTGAGGACCTTCGAGGCGAGGGTGCGGCTGTCGTGCCCGAAGAAGATCTCGACGTCGTCGGACGGCATGAACCAGCGTCCCTGGGCGTCGACGAGCTGGAACGCCTCGGCGGGGACGTCGATGGAGACGCGCCGCGACTCGCCCGGTTCGAGGTGGATACGCCGGAATCCCTTCAGCTCGACGAGCGGGGCTTCCACGCCGGGCTTCGTGTGGCTGATGTACAGCTGGACGACTTCGTCGCCCGCGCAATCGCCGGCGTTCGCGACGTTCGCGGAGACGGTCACGCGGCCCTTCTTCGCGAGGGAGTCCGTGAGGCGGGCGTTGGAATATTCGAACTCGGTATAGCTGAGGCCGAACCCGAACGGGAAGAGGATGTTGTCCTTCGCGTAACGGTAGGTGCGGTTCGCCATGCTGTAGTCGTGGAAGTCGGGGAGCTTCTTCGGGTTCAGAGGGAAGGTGAACGGGAGCCGCCCGGAGGGACAGACCTTGCCGAAGAGGACCTCGCCGATGGCGGCGCCGCCCGCTTCGCCGGGGTAGGAGGCGTACATGATCGCGGCGGCTTTCTTCACATCCTCGCGGAGGTCGACGGGGCAGCCCGCCATGACCACGAGGACGACCCGGAAGCCTTCCTTATAAAAGTAGTCGAGCATGGACCGCTGGGAGGCGGGCAGGGCGATGGAGGCGCGTTCCGTGCTGTCGCTCTCCTCGCCCTCGATGGATTCGTCGAACCCGACGACCGCGATGACCGGATATTTCTTGTCGTAGAGCCAGCTCCGGGCGGAGAGGTCGACCGCGGGGCCGTTCAGGGGCACGCTGCTGCGCGGCTCGAAGCTGGTGCCGGGATCGGCGTTGGCGGCGATGCCCTCCAGCACGGTCACCATGTGGTCGGAGAACCCGTTGTAGTTGCCCCAGAGCGCGGGGAGGCTGGTGAGGTTCGGGCCGGTGAGGTTGAGTTTCGCCGTGGGCTTGAGCGGGAGGATGCCGTCGTTCTTGAGCAGGACGACGGACTTGCGCGCGGCCTCGAGCGCAATCGCGCGGTGTTCGGCGCAGTGGACCTTCGAGATCGGCGTCTTCGCGAGCGGGACGAGTTCGTCGCGGTCGAAACAGCCGAGTTTCATGCGTGTCATGAAGACGTGGCGCAGGGCGTCGTCGAGGTCGGATTCGGCGATCATCTTCTTTTCGTAGGCGTCGAGGAGCTTTTCGAAGGAGCAGCCGCAGTTGAGGTTGCAGCCGTTCTTCAGCGCGTAGGCGGCGGAGGCGGTCTGGTCGGGCGTGACCTTGTGGGTCTGGTGGAAGTCCATGATCGCCCAGCAGTCGGAGACGAAATGCCCTTTGAAGCCCCATTTCTTTCGGAGGAGTTCCCTGATGTACTTCGCGCTGCCGCAGCATACCTGTCCGTTCGTGCGGTTGTACGCGCCCATGACGGATTCGACTTTCGCCTCGGTCACGAGCTTCTTGAACGCGGGCAGATAGGTCTGCGTCGCGTCACGCCTGCTGATCTTCGCGTCGAACTGGTGGCGTTCCGCCTCGGGCCCGCTGTGCCCCCAGAAATGCTTCGCGCAGGCGGCGAGCTTCAGGTACTTCGGATCGTCGCCCTGGAGCGCGCGGACGAACACAGCGCCCATTTCGCCCGTGAGGTACGGATCCTCGCCGAACGTCTCCTGGCCGCGTCCCCAGCGCGGGTCGCGGAAGATGTTGATGTTCGGGCTCCAGAAGGTCAGGCCGCGGTAGATCGGCGTGCTGCCGTCGCCGGAGAGCCTGCGGGCGGCGGCGTTCTTCGCGCGTGCCTCGACCGCGATGGCGCAACCCATGCGGTACTCCAGGTCGGTGTCGAACGTGGCGGCCATGGCGATGGCCTGTGGAAACACGGTCGCCATGCCGGCGCGCGCCACGCCGTGCAGGCATTCGCTCCAGTAGTTGTAGGCGGGGATGCCGAGGCGTTCGACCGCGGGGGCGTCGTGCAGCAGCTGGCTGACCTTTTCCTTCACGGTCATGGCTTTGATGATCGCCTCCACGCGCTCCTCGAAGGGGCGGCAGTCGTCGTACCACACGAATTTGCTGCGTTTTGCCTGAAGTCTGCTCATGGATCGCTCCTGTGACGGTTGGGACGGGTGAAGATTCTGGTCCGTCCGGTTGGGGTATTGCTGAAATGGGAAAAAGCGTTGAGTCTGCGCCCGGGTGCGCGAATTAAAATAATATAAGCGCGCAAGCGCGAGTTGCAACCCGAATCCGGGGAAAAGGCTCGGTTTTTATTGAAAAAACGTTGATGCGCACTTGACAAAAACAATTCAAGAGTGTAAATTGTTAGAAGGAGCGTATTGAATATAACTTTTCCAGCGTGTCGCGGAGCAAGATGCAAAAGTGTGTCCGGCGCGCGGGAATGAACTTGTTTTGCAAGGAGGAATCCATGAAGCTTTCTATGAAACGCATCGCGGTGGTCCTTTTGACCGTGTGCCTGCTCGGCGCCGCGGCGGAAACCGTCTATGCCGGCGGCCGCGGTCCGGCTCCGCAGCCCAAGCCTCAGCCCAAACCCCAGCCTCAGCCGCAGCCGAAACCGGCCCAGCAGAAGACGTCGTCACCCGTCATCGGCTCGCTGAGTTCGGGCAGCACAATCGGTTCATTGAGCAATGGTAGCACGATCGGTTCCCTGAGCAACGGCAGCACGATCGGTTCATTGAGCAATGGCAGCACGATCGGTTCCCTGCTACCGACCAATCCGCAGTCCAAGCCCACCCCTCAGCCCAAACCGAGAAACACGGAACCTGAACGGGGTGGTGGTCGTCGTCCGCAGAACAATCCGCCGTCCGCAGAGGTGCGTCGTCCGCAGGATAATCCGCCGCCCGCAGAGGCGCGTGTGCAGAACAATCCTCCGCCGCAGAGCCGTCCGGCGGAACAGCCGAAACCCGCCGAGGGACCGCAGGTCGTTCAGGAAGCGCCTCAGAAACAGGCGCCGGAGCAGCCGAAGCAGGCTCAGGCGCAGGACCCGATCATCATCATGCCGCGGTCCGTGCGCGCAGGAAACACTTCCGGCAACGGCTCCTCCAACCGCAACCTTCCGGGGTATTCCGGCGGCGACGGCACCGGCCCGCTGATCTACAATCCGTAAATCCGGTTCAAACGAATCAAACGCCAATCCGGCGGCGGATGCTCTTCAAACTTGAGCTTCGCCGCCGTTTTTCTGTCTGGATTCGGAAAAAGTCCGCCAGACCTGCGGATATTTCCGCATGGCGCGTTCGAGCTGGGATGCGCTCACGCCGCAGAGCGCGGCGGTTTGCGCGAGGTCGAATCCCGTCGCCGCCAGCCGGTCGAACAGCGCGGCGGTCCAGAGGATGAGGCGGGCATGGTTCGCGGGCGAGGGGGAGGGGAGCAGAGTGAACTCCGTGCCGGACGGGTCGGCGTGGACACGCAGCGCGATCTCGTACCGGAGCTTCCGCAGGGCGATGTGACGGTTTTTCGCCTGACTGCGTTCCTCGTTCGCGGCAACGGCGATCCCGGTCGGACGGTGCCGCAGGCGCACGGCGGAGGACGTCTTGTTGATCTTCTGGCCGCCGTTTCCGGTGCCTTTCTGCATGATGAATTCGCAGTCGCGCAGGAGAACGGCGTCCTCCGCGGTGAGCATGGCGTTGCGTTCGGAGGCAGTCATGGTGAAATCAGAATGCATCGATCCGAGGCGGAACACGCCTCACTGGCGGCGTTTCTTCGAGATGTGGATAACCGGATCGCCGTTCAGTTCCTTCGAGACGACGATGTCGAATCCGTCGTCGTTCGGGCCGGAGACGACCAGGCAGTAGTCGGAGCCGCTTTTGACGATGGCTTCCGAGATCAGCGAACGGAGCACGCGGTCGGCGTAGATGGAGTTCTGCGGGCTGTACATGCCGGTCCCGGTCAGACCTTTCTTTGTGAGCGCGAGGATCAGGGACTGCGTGGCGGAGCTGACGAGCTGGTCGTTTGTGAGCTCGACTGCCGAAGCCGGTTCGGGGGCCTGCGGAGGCGGATCGAACGCAGGCGTGTCCGGCGGCGGATTGTCCTGGTTGTGATAATCGAACCAGAAATCGGCGCAGGAGCAGAGAAAAACGGGTGCGAGAAGCGCGAGCGAAAGGGAAACGATGTGCAGAGTTTTCTTCATGCGCGAGGCTCCTTTGTGCGTTTAAAAAGAATGGAGCGGGCGAAGGGAGTCGGACCCTCGACAATCACGTTGGCAACGTGACGCTCTACCACTGAGCTACGCCCGCATCATAACGCCAGCCGCTCCGAAAAAAGAATGGAGCGGGCGAAGGGAGTCGGACCCTCGACAATCACGTTGGCAACGTGACGCTCTACCACTGAGCTACGCCCGCATCTGGCATGCTATTTAATCTAGCACTCATTTCCGAAAAAGCAAGCTCGAAACGCACATTTTTTTCAAAAAAGTTTGTTTCAGGTCGATCCGAGGCGGAAATCAGCTCATCTGCGGTATCCGTGCGCGAGCGTTAGCCGCGCACTGCTTGGCACACTCTATGTGTGCGAGCGAAGCCGCACACTGTATCAGCACCGCTTGCGGTGTGGCAACCCTGTCAGGACTCGAACCTGAACTAAGTGGACCAAAACCACTTGTGCTGCCATTACACCACAGGGTTACGAAAAAAACACTTTTTACTTTAGCACGTTTTCCCGAAAATTCCAGTTGAAAGCCCCAAAAAAGGATGAAATTTATAGGTTGGGCTCAGCGTAAGGAAAGGACTTTCGCGGCGACTGCTTCCGCAATGGCTTCTGGCGTGAAGCCGTGTTCCTCGCGGATCTTCGTCGTGGAGCCGTGCGGGATGATCTCGTCGGCGTCCCAGCCGTAGGAGATCAGAGCGGGACAGCCGTTGCCCGCGGTGAGCTCGGCGACAATGGATGCCAGGCCGCCCTGTTTCACGTGGTCTTCGAGTGTGACGACGGGCTTGTTCAGGTACTGTTGGAAGAGCGCGGCGTCGAACGGTTTCAGGAAACGCACGTTCACGACAGCGGCGCGGATGTTGTGCTTCTTTTCGAGGATGTCTGCGGCGGCCATGGCCGTGTAGATTTCGCGTCCGGCGCACCAGAAGGAGAGGTCGGACCCCTCACGGACGACGGCGGCCTTGCCCCATTCGATCGGAGCGGGCGCGGGATCGCCGCCGGGGCGTCCGGAATTGCCCTTCGGGTAGCGTATGACGGCGGGGCAGGGGTGCTTCAGCGCGGCCTCCATCATCATGGGGAGCTCGTCCTCGTTCGCGGGCATCAGGATCGCCATGTTCGGGATGGCGCGCAGGAACGACACATCGTAGATGCCGTGGTGCGTGGGGCCGTCCTCGACGAGTCCGGCGCGGTCTTCGCAGAGGAGGACCGGGAGGTTCTGAAGCCCGACGTCGTGGAACAGGCAGTCGAGCGCGCGCTGGGAGAACGTGGCGTAGATCGCGGCGACCGGGTGGCAGCCGTTTGCGGCGAGCCCGGCGGCGAACGCGATGGCGTGTTCCTCGGCGATTCCGACGTCGAAGAAACGCTCGCGGTATTTTCGGATGAATTCGTGGGGAATGCCGCACCCGAGCGCCATGGCGGCGGCGATGGTGACGAGCTTCGGGTCCTGCGCGGCGAGTTTTTCCAGCGATTTGCCGAAGACGGCGGAGAAGGTCGGTTTCGCGCCGGCGCTGCGGATGAGCTCGCCTGTCTCGGGGTTGAACTTGCCGATGCCGTGGAACAGCTCGGGATCCTCGTTCGCGAACTTGCAGCCGCGTCCTTTCTCCGTGATCACGTGGACAATCACCGGAAGGTCGTTGTCCTTTACGCGGCGGAGCGTGCGAATCAGCTCGACGAGGTTGTGCCCGTTCACTGGGCCGATGTAGCGGATGCCCATTTCCTCGAAGAACACGCCCGGCACGAGCAGGCTTTTCAGCGAGCTTTCGAGCCCGCGGATGCCGCCGATCATGTTTTCGCCGTGCGGGAAGATGCGGAGGAAATATTTCGCCGAAGCTTTGATGCGGTTGTATATTTTCGCCGTGATGATGCGGTTCAGAATGCGTGATATCGCGCCGGTGCTGCGTGCGATCGACATCTTGTTGTCGTTCACGATCAGGATCAGGCCGCGGCAGGTGGATCGGAGATTGTTCAGCGCCTCGAACGTGATTCCGTTGGTGAGCGCGCCATCGCCGACGACCACGATCACGCGGTCCTCTTTCTTCAGCAGATAGTCTGCGACCTCGAATCCCATGGCAGCGGAAAGCGCGGTGCCGGAGTGCCCGGAGCCGAAGCAGTCGTAGGGGGATTCGTCCATCTTGGTGAATCCGCTGATGCCGTTCTTCTGGCGGAGCGTGTCGAACCGGGCTTCGCGTCCGGTCAGGAGCTTGTGCGTGTACGCCTGATGGCTGACGTCCCACAGGATCTTGTCGTCGGGGGCGTGGAACACCATGTGGAGGGCGATGGTGAGTTCGACCGTGCCGAGATTCGGTGCGAGGTGCCCGCCGTTCTTGGAAACCACGTCGATGATCCGTTCGCGGATCTCCTCGGGCAGGGCGGTGAGCTCCTTTCCCGTGAGCTTCCGGAGGTCTTCCGGAGAATGAATGCGCTGAAGGATTTTTTCCATGAATCTGAGGCTGGTTCCCATGTGTGCGTGAAAAAGTATAATCAAATAATTTACACCGGAAACGGGCTTTTTTCAAGCTGAAAACGCGTTTTTGCGGGAGAATCTTGCGCCGGATATCGTGTTCGGAAGATACCGCCGGAAAAAACAGCGCATCGGTCCGTTTTTTCGCGATTTATTCTTGATTTTTGACGGAAAATGCAGTATAATAATTGGATAAAATACAGCCGCGCGGACGAAAAACACGGACTTGCGGCGCTTCAACTTCTATACAAACAAAGGAATCCCTCTATGGACAGCAACAAACGCCCGGACGACATGGTCCGCATCACAACGAAAGAACTCGCAGACAAGTTCATCGAAGAACAGATCGCCCTCATCCGCCGGCAGGTTGGCTCCCGCAAGGTGCTCCTGGCGCTTTCCGGCGGTGTGGACAGCTCCGTGGTGGCCGCGCTCCTGATCCGCGCGATCGGACAGCAGCTCGTGTGCGTGCATGTGAACCACGGCCTGATGCGCAAGGGCGAAAGCGAACAGGTCGTCGAGGTGTTCCGCAGCCAGCTCGGCGCGAACCTGATCTACATCGACGCGACCGACCGTTTCCTCGACAAGCTCGCCGGCGTCGCCGATCCCGAACAGAAACGCAAGATCATCGGCGGCGAATTCATCCGCGTGTTCGAGGAAGAGGCGCGCAAGCTCACCGACGTCGATTTCCTCGCGCAGGGCACCATCTACCCCGACATCGTCGAGAGCGTCGGCGTGAAGGCGCACCACAACGTCGGCGGCCTTCCGCCCGACCTGCATTTCGAACTCGTCGAGCCCGTGAAGCTCCTCTTCAAGGATGAAGTCCGCGTGATCGGCGCCGCCCTCGGCCTGCCCGATTCCATGGTCAACCGCCAGCCGTTCCCGGGCCCCGGCCTCGGCGTCCGCTGCACCGGCGCGATCACCCGCGACCGCCTCGCCGCGCTCCGCGAATCCGACGCCATCCTGCGCGAAGAGTTCGACCGCGCCGGCCTCACGAAATCCGTCTGGCAGTTCTTCACCGTCGTGCCGGATTACCGTTCCACGGGCGTGCGCGACTCCAAGCGCGTGTTCGACTGGCCAGTGATCATCCGCGCGGTGAATACCCGCGACGCCATGACCGCGGTCGTGCCGGAGATCGACTGGGCCGTTCTGAAGAAGATCACCGACCGCATCCTCGCCGAAGTCCCCGGCGTCTGCCGCGTGCTTTACGACCTTAGCCCGAAGGGGCCGGCCACGATCGAATGGGAGTGATCGCCTCCCGTTGATGCCGCAAAGGCGATTTTGCAAAACAGTATTCCGGCTCCGGGACGGCTTGACCGTTCCGGGGCCTTTCTCTTTCTAACCTGCAAGACGACTTTCGTCCGGTTTGTTCGCCGGACATGAGACCGTCGAACACCATCGTCCGCGCTGAACAGGAGCCGGATTCTGTACGGGGAAACTCGGCCCGAAAACTTTTTTCGGCTTTTTTTCGGCTTCGAGCTTGATTTTCCGCGAAACGATGGTATATTAAATTCCATCAATTGATTTGGGGTATTAGCTCAGTTGGCTAGAGCGCCTCGCTGGCAGCGAGGAGGTCATGAGTTCAAGTCTCATATACTCCACCAGTTTGTTTTAAAAGCCTGTGAAGTCCAACGATTTCGCAGGCTTTCTTGTTTCGGCACAAGAGCCTCAACGTGCGGAGGTTGCGCGGCGTTTCCGCCGTCCCTTGCGCCGAGCACAGATAACCCGTGGAGCGCCGTTTCTGCGTTGGAAATCGGGGATATCCCGGCAGTTCTCTCTGTTTCTTAAGGCCGAGGTCCAGCGTTTTGTATCGCAAAATGCCTGGGCATATCGAAACAGAAAAAACCATCTCTTCCCGGTCCCGCAAAACGTCGCGAGACACCCCCGATTCACCTGTTTGACCTCAAAACACCCCAAAACATAAGGCCGTTGGAGTCCGATATGCCTACCACTTTTTTCCTGGAACCCCGGCCTTACGTTTTTTCGAGGAGAAAACGATTTGGACGAACGCGGAGATTTAATACGCAAACCCCAAAACAAATGTCGTTTTGGGACTTGAAATCCGCTTGGTTTGCGCTATTGTAACAGAGACATTTTATCCTTAATTGACCAAGGAGACCGGAAATGAAAGCCGAAAAACTGCTGGAATGTCTGGTGACCGGAGCACCAAAACCGATCACGGACGAGCAGATCACGGAAGCCGAAAAGAAGCTGAACCTGCGGTTCCCGTCCGAGTTCAAGCGTTTCGTTGCAAAATGGAACGGCGTGGAGCTCGACGGCTGCGACGGTTGGCCCTTCATGTTCTACATGGAGGATATTGCCGCCCTCAAGGAAATCCGAACCCCGGAAGAATGGGAGGAACTGTATCCCGCCGAACAATGGGACAAGGAGCCCGGCGAGGACTGGAAAGATGCGTTCCCCGGCTTCGACCGTGCCGCAGTCGATCTGTTTGCTTTTGCCGGGGACTGCGGTGAGGCGGAATATATTCTGGCGATCGATAAAAAGGACCCGGAACATTTCTGGATCGTCGAGACGTATGAGACGGTCGTCCAGTTCTGCGTGAACAGCATTCCGGCTTTTTTGAACAAACTTTTGATCTCCAATCGATGGAACGACGACAGAACGTGGGGGCAAATGCTTGCCGACCGGATCCACGGGGAAAAGCCGACGCAATTCATGACCTGCCGCCTGGAAGATGCTTCCGAGGTGAAAGCGCCCGAGAAAATCGGGCTTGATGTGCAGGATTTCGCGGTCGTTATGCCGTCGATGGGATACGGGATCCAGATGAAGCGTGTTCCTGCGGATGCAAATGGTTCCCGTCCGTTCTGGATCAGCCGTTTCCCGGTCGCCAATAACCGTTTTTACCTGTTGATCGACCTCGACCGGTCCAAAAAACAGGCCGATGGGGAGAAATATGACAAAGCCCCTGCCGAGGTGTCTGCAGCGGACGCGGAATCTTTCTGCGCAATCCTGAACGATTTCTTTGCAGAGAGCCTGCCGGACGGGTATGCCTTCGCGCTTCCGACAGACACCGAATACCAGCATGCGCTGAAGTACGAGAAGAAACATCTTCTCTTCAATACCCCGCGCCCGTTGAGAAGCCTTCGTGATGCTGCGTCCATTTCCGAGGCGAAGAAACTGCCATTCTATGTTGTGCTGATCTCGCGCTACACAGGTGGTATAATAAAGTTGTGATTCCTCAACCCCTCCATCAGCAATAACGTGAAAGGGCTGAAACCATGTCGAACACGCTCCAAACGGATCCACAAAGGATCCCTGCCAAAAAACGCAAAAGAAAAATCCTGCTCCTTGTTCTCTGCTTCCTGCTGCTCACCTTGGTCGCCACAGGCTACTGTGTCTGGTATTTCAGGTTCCCGCAATTTATTTACGGCCTCAGAAGAACGCCCGTTGTTTTGTTTCTCGATGCCGAGACCTTGATCGCCGCCTACAGGACCGCGCCACTGGCTTCCCGCAACCGCTTTGCAGAGACCTGCCATCAGTATCGGCATGGTGCCGACGACGAGCTGGCGATCAGGCTGATGCTTTTCGGATACAGGGAGAACGAGCCAATCCCCGAGGACCTGTTGCTTTACGCACTGGACCCGAAGTTCCAGATCACGGCTCCCCTCGCGCTCAAGCTCATCGTAGAAAACAATGCAACGGTGCTTTCAGACGCGGCAGTCGACCGGCTGTTCGAAATGGCTGAGGCAAAAGGACATCTTCATAACGACATCACTCTAATGCCCATTGTCCTGGTGGAGCTCAGCTGGCGGGACAAGGAAAGAAGCAGAAGGGCCGTCGAGACCATCAATGAAATGTTCCGCGATGCACAGGAAGAGGCGCGAAGGCGGAAGCGTACCGCGGAGGATCCGGAGGGAGCGGATTCCCCGGATCCCGAAGACGCGAAGCCGTTTAAACCGTTGTTCGGTTTTTCGGAAGAACCGGACCACAGGGGGTCCCATATTGTCTTTGCGTACCCCTCTGGTTCTATCGCCGTTGGTGATTTTTACCCGCCTGAATGAACCGCATTCCGATGAAAAAAGTGAACGGACGTTGGGGTGTCGCTCCTTCAGCTCGAAACGAACAGGACCCGACCTGCTGTTAAAACCGGAATCAGCAACACCAATTCCATAGGAGCAATAATCCATCCACTCAACCGTAGCTCGTCCCCGCCGTCCTGTCACGGGCGGCAGGGAACGGAGCCAACCGGGCATCTCTGCCAGTTATCACATCACGCCTCAACACGGAACTCCTGCAACTGGTCGTCCCGAAGACTCATCCCGCCAGGCTCCGGACAGGAAGTCGGCGGGGAAGATGGTGTTTTCCCTTGATTTTCCGGCATTTCCCGCTTGATTATTTGTTTGGGGCGTGGTATAATAAAATGTGATTCCTCAAACCCTCCATCAGCAACACCGTGAAAGGGCTGAAATGATGTCGAACACAAAAACGAGCCGGACAACAGGTCCCCATGAAACGATATAAAATGCTGATCCTGCTGCCCGACGGCAAGATCCATAAACTGAAAATACCGCCGTGGATCGAAACGTCGTTCCGGGAAGCGCCCCTGACCGCGACTTATCTGGCCGCGTTGGTCCCCGGCGACCTGCCGATCGACGTGCGGATTTGCGACGAAAGCGTGTCCCGCGTCCCCGTCTCGGAAACGTTCGATCTCGTGTGCATCAGCATCATCACCGGGACGGCGTACCGCGGCTACTACTGGGCGGATCATTTCCGCTCGAAGGGCGCGAAAGTCACGATCGGCGGCGTCCATGCGACGCTCCTGCCGGATGAGGCCGCCGCCCACGCGGACGCCGTATCGACCGGATTCGCGGAAAAGACGTTCCCGGAGCTCTGCCGGGACTTCGTCGCCGGGCAGTTGAAGCCGCTCTACGCACAGCCGCCGGGTCCGCAGGATCTGCGCGGACTGCCGATCGCCCGCCGCGACCTTCAGAAGAGATTCGGCTACATGATGCCGAACACGATGTTCGCGACGCGCGGATGCAGGAACTGCTGCGATTTCTGTGCGGTCGTGGGGGCGCATTTCGGCTGGAGCACACGCCCGGTGCAGGAGGTGATCGACGAGATCCGGAGCCTGCCGGGAAGCCGGTTCGCGTTCAACGACGTGAGCCTCTGCGAGGACCGCGAATACGCACTGGAGCTGTTCCGCGCGCTGAAACCGCTGAAAAAGCACTGGGGCGGCCTGATGACGACGAAGGCCACGGTGGACGAGGAGCTGATGGATGCGCTCGCGGAATCCGGATGCGCCTACATGCTCCTCGGATTCGAATCCGTCATGCAGCGGGGGCTGTACACCATGCGGAAGGGGTTCAATTCGCCGGACAACTATTTCGAGGTGTGCCGCCGCCTCCACGACCGCGGCATCATCATCCAGGGATGCTTCATCTTCGGCCTGGACGGGGAGACGCGATCGATCTTCCGGGATACCGCGGACGCCGTGAACGAACTCCATATCGACATCCCCCGGTACGCGCTCTATACGCCGTTTCCCGGCACGGAACTTTACCGCCGCCTGACCGCGACCGACCGGATCCTGCACCGCGACTGGTCCTATTACGATACCCAGCACGTCGTCATCAAGCCGCGCGACATGTCGCCGCGGGAGCTGGACGACGGGTTCAAGCTTGCCTGGCGGGAGACCTTCTCAATGAAATCCATCCGTCACCGGTTGAGCGTAAAGCGCAAGGTGTATCCCGTGGCGCTCGCCGGAAACCTGGCCTACCGGCTCTATATCGGCAAACTCTGCCGCGACACCGCGCGGTTCCCCGAAGGCGTCGACCCGATGACAGCCGGAACCTCAACCGAAAAGGAGGCGCCATGCACCTGACGTTCATCCTGCCCGCGGTCGGACACAAGCCCTGCGGCGCCACGTATCCGAAGACATGGATCATGGAGCCGCTTTCCATCGCTATGCTCTCCCGGCTGACCCCGTCGGACTGGGGCCGCACGTTCTTCGACGACCGTCTGGGCGAGATCGATTTCGACCGGGAGACGGACGCGGTCTGCATCAGCGTGGAGTGCTACACGGCGAAACGGTCGTACCAGATCGCCGAGGAATACCGCAAACGCGGACGGCTCGTCATCATGGGCGGGTTCCAGGCCTCGCTCGCGCCGGAGGAGGTCGCGCTCCATGCGGACGCGGTCATCGACGGTCAGGCGGAAAACGTCTGGGGCGAGGTCCTGTCCGACCTGAAGGCCGACACGCTCAAAAAAGTGTACCGTTCGGACGAACCGGTCGACCTGGCCGGGAAATTCCCGGACCGTTCCATTTTCGGCGACCGTGACTACGGGATCCTGTCGCTCGTGGAAACGTCCCGCGGATGCCGTTTCCACTGCGAGTTCTGTTCCATCACGGTGTTTTTCCGGCAGACGTACCGGGCGCGCCCGATCGAGGAGGTGGTCCGGGAGATACGCGGATTGAAAAAGAAGAATCTCTTCTTCGTGGACGACAATCTCGCCATGGACGTGCCGCGCCTGAAGGCGCTTTGCATGGCGCTCAAGCCGCTGAAAAAACGCTGGATCGCCCAGCTCAGCATCCACACGGCGCAGGACCGCGAACTGCTCCGGCTGATGCGCGACAGCGGCTGCGCTGGCGTGCTGATCGGATTCGAGTCCCTGCAGAAGACGACGCTGCGCCAGATGGGCAAATCGGTGAACGAGGAGGCGGACATGGTCCGCAGCATCCGCAACCTGCGCGAATTCGGCATCTCCATCTACGCCACGTTCGTCTTCGGCTATGATGACGACACGCCGGAGACCTTCGAAAAGACGCTCCGGTTCGCCATCGAAAACAAGTTCTTCTTCGCCGCGTTCAACCACCTGGTGCCGTTCCCCGGCACGCAGCTTTTCGAACGCCTGAAACAGGAGAGGCGACTCCTGAACGAACACTGGTGGCTGGACGAAAAGTTCGTGTTCGGCGACGTCGTGTTCCGTCCGGCCCATTTCACGCCGGAGAAGTTGGCCGGTTACTGCCAGATGTACCGCCGGAAATTCTATTCCTTCTCCTCGATCCTGCGCCGCGGGCTGGATCCGCGCGCGAACTGCCGCGGCCTGTTCAAGACACTGCTGTATTTCATCTCCAACTTCTCGCAGAGCCTGGAGGTCGGACGGCGGCGCGGGCTTCCCTTCGGAGACCCCGAGGAATGAGCTGCAGCGTCCGGTTTGCCCGCCCGGAAGACGGCGAGGCGCTTCTCTCCCTGACCCGGATCCCGATGCGGGGGACGGTCTCGGTGTCGTTTCCGCACAACGATGATTTCTTCGCCGCGGAGGCGCTGAAGGGACGTGATCTGAAACATTTCCTGTGGTCGGACGATGCCTCGGGCGAGATTTTCGGGTTCGGGCTCCGGTGCGAGAAAAAGGTCTATTTCAATTCGCAGGAGGTCACGGCGGAGTATCTCGGCAGTCTGCGGCTGCGTCCCGAAAAACGCTGGAGCCGTGCACTCTTCCGGGGATATGAGCTCCTGCGCGAATACGACGCGGAACACCCCGCGCCCGTCTGCTTCACCACGATCGTCAGCGACAACACCGCCGCTGTCCGGGTGCTGGAAGGCGGACGCTGCGGGCTCCCGCTGTACCGCCCGCAGAACAGGTTCCGCACGATCCTGGTCACGCCCGCTGCGGTCCGCGCGGACACG
Source organism: uncultured bacterium (assembly GCA_902778895.1). Taxonomy (GTDB): domain Bacteria; phylum Verrucomicrobiota; class Lentisphaeria; order Victivallales; family UBA1829; genus UBA1732. The sequence goes on along the minus strand of CACYZF010000010.1, from coordinate 17,096 downwards.
AAAAAGACCAACGGTCTTGCGGTTTGCCGCGGCACGGAATCCGAGCGGGCGGAGATTTGCGAGTTTTATCGTCGGACGGCGCGGCATCTGGATTTCTTCCCCGTTTTTGAGGATGACCATTTCCCAGCGCAACTGGCGGCATCGGATTTTCTCATCGTGCGCGAAAACGGCGCGATCACGGCGTGCGGAGCTGTGGTCGATCCCCGGAAATACCGCCAGATCCACATTGACGGATACGCCCCGTGGCTGAGACTGTGCCGCCCGGCCGTCAATACCGCGCTCGCGCTGGCCCGCGGTCCGCGGCTGCCGCGTCCGGGGGCGGATCTGGACCATCGGATCCTGGCGTACTGGTGCATTTCGGAGGACGGCAGGGCCGAACGGTTCCCGGTCCGTAAACGTGGCCGTGTGATTTACTGGAAGAACATGCCGAAAGGGGCGCCCCCGGCGCGTCTGGATGCGCTTCTCCGGGCGGCGGCGGACGCCATCCCGCGTCAATCCCTGCTGATGCTTGCCGTGCACGAGACGAGCCGTTTTTTCCCGCAGTTGTGCCGGATGACCCACTGGGGATACGACAGCAACCTCTATACCGTTTCATGGCCTGACCGTCCGACGGTCGACTGTGCGAACGTCCCGTACCTGGAACTGCTGGAGGTCTGAACCATGTCGACGCACGTCAGGATCACTGTCCCGGAACGTCTCTCTTCGCGGGAAGCCGCGGAAATGGAAGCGCTGTACCGTCGTTACTACACGGGCGCGGATCAGGGGACATTCCGGCGGGATCTGTTCCGGAAGGATTGTGTGATCCTGCTTTTGAACGGGGATTCCGTCGCGGGGTTTTCCACACAGAAAAGGACCGAAATGCCGGACGGCACGCGGATCCTGTTCAGTGGGGACACCGTGGTGGATGCGTCCGAGCGACGGCAGTTCGGGCTGGCAGGCGCGTTCGGACACATCATGCTCCGGCTCATCCGGGACTGCCCGGACAAGCCCCGCTACTGGTTCCTGATCAGCAAGGGCGCCCGGACCTACCGGTTCCTTCCGACGTTCTTCCGCGTCTATGTCCCCTCGCACGCGTCCGATCCCGGGCTGCTCTGGGTACGCGATACCGTGGCGGCGCATCTTTTCCCGCGGGAGTGGGTGGCGGAGAAGGGGATCCTGCACTTTCCCGGCAACAAGGACCGGCTGATCTCCGACGAACTCCGGAACGACCCGGAATCCGTACTGTTCCGGCAGCTGAATCCCGGCTGGACCGACGGCGATGAACTCTGCTGTCTGGCGCCGATCTCGCCGGAAAACCTCAACGAACGCGCCGAACGCGTCATCCGGGCCGTCGAACCGGAATGGGACATCCCGTAAATGCCGCTGTTCCTCGCCAATCTCCTCTGGTTCCTGTCCGCACTGCCGGACCTGATCCTGTTCATCCTGCTGCTGTCGTTCCCGCGTCAGGCGCAGATAATCGCGCTCCGCAGGCGCACGCCGGAGAATACAGGAGAGGTCCTGTTCCACGAACCGACCAGCGGATCCACCGGCCCGACCAAATGGATCCCGTTCACCCCCGCGCTGAAACGCGAGTTTCTGGCGGGCATCAATCCGTGGATCGCCCTGTTGTTCCTGCGGCATCCCGGGCTTTTTCTGAAAAGACAGTACTGGTCCGTCAGCCCGGTCCCCGCGCTTCTGGTCCCCGACGGGATCAAGCTGAAGCCCGACCCGACGGACGATTCATCCTACCTATCTCCGCTTCAGCGGCGCGTGTCTCGGACGATCTTCTGCACTCCGTACGGTGCGGGTTGCATTTCCGATCCGCGACGATACGCTTTCCTCACGCTTCTCGCCATGCTTTCCGCGCGGGACCTGGGGCTGATCTCCGTCTGGCATCCGTCGTATCTACTGATCCTGCTGGAGCAAGCCTCGGAAACGGCTGATGAACTCGCCGCCGCGCTGTCAGGCGGGGACTGGGGCGACGGCCGCACACATGCGCCGATGCCGGACCGGGCACGGGAAGTTCTCGAAGTTTTGAAACGGCGTGATTTTGCCGCATTGTGGCCGCGTCTGCAGGTCATCAGCTGCTGGGACCAGGCGCGCGCCGCGGGCGATGCCGCACGACTTCGAACGCTTTTTCCCCGCGTGGATGTCCAGGGAAAGGGGCTGCTCGCCACGGAGGGGATCGTGACGCTGACCTGGCCGGACGGACGGCACGTTGCCGCGAGCCTTTCCCATACGCTGCATTTCCGGGCGTATTCGGAGGCGGACGATGCCGTCGCGGACGATGCGCTCATCCCGCTAGACGGGGTGCGGAAGGGCGGCGTCTACACGGTCTTTCTTTCGACCGGAAACGGGAGCGAACTCTACCCGCTGAACGACGTCGTACGGTGTTCCGGGTTTCTCGTGCGGACGCCGTGTTTCGACTTTCTGTACCGGTCCGGCGGCGTGTGCGACCTCCGGGGCGAGAAGCTTCACACGGGACAGGCGGAACGTCTGATCGCCGAGCTGGAACGGCGGTTCGCGCTGTTTTCCTTCGCCATGCTGATCCCGGCGCGGACGCTGAATCGCTATATCTTTCTGTACGATTGCGCGGTGCCGCCGGATCCGGCCAGACTGGCGGACGCGGTCGAAGAGATTCTGAAACGCAACATCTATTACAACGACGCGCGCTGCAAAGGCCAGCTGAAGCCGGTCGAACTCCGGTTCCGGCCCGGTGCGATGGCTGCGTTCCGGGCGCTGAAATCCGGCGTTTCCGGCGGCGTAAAACCTCCTCCGCTCTTTATCCCGCCCGACGGAAACGCTTCATCGTCGGAACTGTGGGGAAGTATTCTTGAAATCTGAACGTCTTCCGTCCTCCGCGGATGACGGGGAAGAAACGAAATCGCAAAAAGCTGCCCTCAACCGTCTCGGCGAGGAATGATCCCGGTCTGCATCAACAATCAACCTCCCCCCCATCAGCAACACCGGGATTTATTTGTACACTCCCAATGAAACGACTTTTTTTGATGAGCGGGACTTCATAAAGATTATCTCGGCATGGGAGCCACGGCGCTCGGAGGGGGGCAAGGCTTAGTCTTCTTGCTCTGGAGCGAGGGCGAGCTCGGTGATTGCTTCCTTCTGCTCGCATTCCAAGGGGCAGTTTTTGTTACTTGTTCCATGTGAATGCGGATCAGGATTTGGGCGACGACCAGGATAGCTTCCCGGATATTCATTGGAACAGTTTTCGGGAAACGATTGAGTTGATCTGGAGTGATTTCGATTTGACACATCTTTATGCCTTCTGTTGGTTGGTGACAGCTTCTTGCGAACGCAAACAACACTGGCTGGCATCTTTGGGAATGTCAAGCGGGGTATGACAAGAAAGTCGGATTCTTTTCTGGGCGATTCCTGAATACAGGCTCAAAGCCAGTTAATATAACGGTTTGCATAAGCGAGGAGAGGAAACGCTAAACAAGCGTATGCATGAATGAAAAACGATGCTTTTCAGCGCGATTGCATAAAATAGTCATAAGTCACTCATCATAAAACGCATGTTTTTTTGACTCCCCTAAAACTGATTCTGGCGATTTTGACCTCAGAAATAGGGACCGTTCTATTTTTGATTCGCACCCTCCACCATTTTGTTTTAAACGCCTGTGAAGTCCAACGATTTCGCAGGCTTTTTTGTTTTTCCGGGCGGGAAGAACGCGTAGTCGGGCACCCTCATCTCCAAGCACAAAAAACGGGACCGGAATCCTGTATGGACTCCGGTCCCGGATATTACTCTACGAATTGGAAAAACCGATCACTTCTTGTTGAAGACGATCGGAGCGAATTCGCGGAGGCAGCGGCGCCAGGTCAGCCACTCGTGGGCGGTCCCCTCGGAAACGAAGAACGTGGTCTTGATGCCGAATTCATTGAAGGCATCCGCGACGCGCTTCGCGTTCTCGGGGCGTTCCTCGGAGCCGAGGCCGATGAAGATGTGATTGATGTTCTTGGAGGCATCTTCCTTGGCGGTCTTGAACGCGCCGTTGAACGCCTGGTCGATCGCGCCGTTCACGGAAAGGCCGCTGAAACTGCCGATCCAGGAGAACTTGTCGAGGTTGGACGTAACGGTGCTCCAGGTCTGCATGCCGCCGCGGGAAAGACCGGCCATGGCGCGGTTCTCGCGTCCGGGGAGCGTGCGGAAGTTGGCGTCGATGAACGGAAGGAGCTCATTGACGAAGATGTCGTTGACGTTGCCGCCGCGGCCGCCCTGGCCGGGCTTCTTGAAGTAGGAGTTGGTCTTCAGGTCGCCGCAGTCCATGACGATGATCATCGGAACGGCCTTGCCCGCCGCGATCAGGTTGTCCATGATGTAGTTGGTCTTTCCCTGATTGGTCCAGCCGTTTTCGTCTTCGCCCCAGCCGTGCAGGAGGAGGAGGACCGGGTAACGCTTTTCGGGATGGGTCTCATATTCGGCGGGCGTGTAGACGTGGCAGACGCGAGGAACGCCGTTGATCTCGGACCAGTAGTCGCAGCGGCGGACCTGGCCGTGCGGGACGTTCTTGTCGAAGTGGTAGTAGGCCGCTTCCTTCTCGTCTTCCGGGATCTCGATGCCGGACTGCTCGAAGTTGCCGCCGAAATAGGCTTCCGTGCCCGGATCGAAGAACGTGTTGCCGTCGACGTTGTAGGAATAATAATGGAACCCGACGACCAGCGGATCGGTCTTGACGGTCCAGCGCCCGTCGGAGGCCTTCTCCATGTTGTAGACTTTGCCTTCCTGCGTGATCGTGACTTTCTGCGCGCCGGGGGCATTCACTTTGTAGATGGCTTCGCGCGTCTTCGGGTTCACGGCGGGATACTGGGAATTGAAGATGGTCGTTTCGGAGGGGACGAATCCTTCCGGAAGCGGTTCGATGCGACCGCCGCCGCCGAAGCCGCCGGCTCCGAACGGGCTGCCGCCGTTACGCTGACCGCCCTGACGCTGGCCGCCCTGTCCGGCCTGGCCCTGCGGACGCTGTCCGCCCTGTCCCATGCCGCCGCCGAAGCCGCCTTGCGGACGCTGACCCTGTCCCATGGCGGGACGCTGACCGCCCTGTCCCGGTCCCTGCTGAGCGGGGGCCTGTGCGATCGCAGTCAGAGCGAACGCGAGTGCAACGGAACAACCGAGGAAATAACCGAGTTTCATGTTTCGAACTCCTTGTTATAGTTTTGAGCTTCTTCCGAGGTCACCTAACAATCGGAAAACAGCTCGTTTCTTGAGAACATCGACTAATATACATTCCCAAAACGGAATTTCAATCCCTATTTTTGATGATATGTGGTAAAATTGACGAAATCTCCGGTGTCCGCTGCGTTTTTTGGGGGGGAGAATGAACCGGGAAGCCGTTTTTTTTTCGAAAAAATATGTTTTCCATGTAGATTTGCCGGGAAAGCGACGTTCTTAATGAATTGATAGAGGACATCTGTGATGATGTTCCACATACCATTCCAACCAAAAACAACTTGAAAGGAACGAAACGATGAACAAAATGACAGTTGCTATCCTGGCGCTTGCCCTCACCGGCAGTGTCGCATTCGCGCAGGGACAGGGCGGAGCCGGCGGCGGCCGCGGCGGAAACCGCGGCAATCGCGGCGCGGGTCAGCAGGCCCAGCCCGGTGGCGGCTTCGGCGGCGGCGCAGGTGGTGCGGCCATGGGCGGCATGCAGGGTAACTTCGGCGGCGGTGCAGGCGGCGGCCGTGGTGGTCGCGGCGGACAGGGCGGCATGGGGGGCCAGGGCGGCGGCCGTGGCGGTCGCGGCGGTCAGGGCGGCTTCGGCGGCGGTCAGGGCGGCATGGGGGGCCAGGGCGGCTTCGGCGGCGGTCAGGGCGGCTTCGGCGGCGGTCAGGGCGGCATGGGGGGTCAGGGCGGCTTCGGCGGCGGCCAGGGCGGCTTTGGCGGTGGTCAGGGCGGCTTCGGCGGCGGCGCTGGTGGATTCGGCGCAGGCGGCATGGGCGGCATGATGGGCCCCGGCGGTATGGGCGGCGCTGGTGGATTCGGCGCAGGTGGCATGGGCGGCATGATGGGCCCCGGCGGTATGGGCGGCGCACGCAACGGCCAGCTCCAGCAGACCATCGACCGTCTGAAAGCCGACACCCCGCGCGAACAGGCTCTGAAGAAGATCGAAGAGAAGGACAAGGAAGCCTACGCCAAGATCCAGAAGGAGATCGCCGATGCCAACGCCAAGCTCGCCGAGCTCGCGAAGAAGGCCGAAGTCGAACTCCCCGAAACGGAAGAACAGCAGAAGGCCAAGGCGCTTGAATTCCTCGCCAAGGAAAAAGACGCCATTGACAAGCTCCTCGAAACCGACAAGACCGATTCCGCCACTGCGATGCGCTCCTTCAACGAGCTCGCGCAGAAGAACAATGTCACGCTCACGCCTGCCGGCGGACGCGGCGGCAGGGGCGGCATGATGGGCGGCGCGCAGCAGCCGGGCGCACGCGGCGGCGCGACGAATACCAACGTCATCCGTCAGATCCAGGAGAAGTTCCCGGAGGAATACAACGAAGTCCAGAAGCTCCGTCAGACTGATCCCGCGGCCTACCGCGAGAAAATGCGCGAGCTTCAGACCAAGCTCAACGCCGCGAACTGATCCTGACCGGGGTCATCCCGACAAGCAAACATGAAAAAGGCCAACCGGGCGTCGAACCCGGTTGGCCTTGCTTTTGATGGAGAAAACAATCACTGACGCTGCGGCTGACGGCGGCGGCCGGGTCTCCCGGCAGGCGTCTCCGGCGCGCTCTGAGCGGCAGGATTCAACAGATTTTCCGCGCCCGGCGTCACGACCGTGGTCTTTACCTGCGCGAGCGCGGGATCGAGGTCGCGTTCCGCGGACATGTTGAACACCGGTTCGCCATCGATGTCGAAGTGGACGCGGTGGATGCCGACGCAGCGTTCGCGTCCCCGGAGCGACGTCTCGCCGTGGTAGGCGATCATGAGGTTGCCGAAGTCGTCCATAAAGAACGAATTGTGGCCGGGGCCCCATTTGTTCGGCACGGAGTAGAACGACAGGACCGGGGCGTTGCTCTTCGTCCACGACTTCAGGTCGAGCAGGTCGGCGTTTTCGTCCGCGGTCAGCAGACCGAGCGCGTAGGTGTAGCCGCCCGCGTCGCCGCCGGAGAAGGTCAGGTAGACCTTGCCGTTCGCGTTGAACGAATACGGGCCTTCGTTGTTGATGGTGCCGCGGACGTTCTCCCAGCCGTAGAGCGGACGGGACAGCTGCACGGGGTCGGACGTGAGCACGCCGGGGGTCTTCTCGTCGATCGTGGCGATGTACAGCATGGAGCCGGTGTCGCGCGGCGAGCCGATGCCGACGCGGTAGGACCACACGTAGTAGGACTTGCCGCCCGCCTTGAGGTAGGTCATGTCGAGGGAGATGCCGCCGTCGCCGACGCCCTTGCCGTCTTTCTTCAGTATCTTCACCGGGTCTTCCCACGAAGCCGGGTCGATGATGCTCGCGCCCTTCTTCAGCTTCATGTAGTGGCACTGCGGTCCCCACGACCTGGGGCCGACCGCAAAGAGGATGTAGAGGTCGTCGCCGATCACGTGGAACTCGGGCGCCCAGAAGGTCTGGATGAGCTGGCGGGCTTCGTCCCTGTCGAGGATCAGGTGCTCCTTCACGCCGTCCGCGAAAAGATCGTGCGGATTGTCGGCCTCGCGCACGTACAGCCCGATGTTGTTCCGGGCGTCGGTCGTGGCGATGAAATAGAATTTGCCGTCCCACTTGAAGACGACGGGGTCGCCCCACGCGCGGGCGAGCGGGAACCCGTAGGATTCGTTCTGCACGGTGCCGGTGATCTCATATTTGCCCGGCTTGTCGAACTGCACGTTCGAGGCGTCCCACTTCACGGGCTTGACGGTCGTGGAACCGTCGGAATAGACGATCTCGGCTTTCACCTTCGCGAGCTCGTCCGCCGAGGCGGCCAGGACGTTTTCGGGCACGCGCGCCGCGACGGAAACGAGGTGTCCCCAATGCAGCGCCGCGCGGTCCACGAGAGAACGCGGGACGGAGACGGTGCTGTACCCGGTATCGTTGTTCGGGACCATGCCTTCCGGTGCATTGATCTCCGGTTTCGGAGCCAGCCGGAACATGATCGGACCGTCCGTTTTGCCCGGGGACTTGAAATCGGGGGTGTCCGTGCAGAAGAATTTTCCGGACGCGGTCTTCCAGAAGATTCGGTAGTTGCTCCCGTCCGACGTGGGCGAGACGCTGAGGAACGCCACGGCCTCTTCCTGCGAGTTCAGGTCGAACAGGACCTGTTCGGAGAAATGGATCAGGTCCTTCGTGGTCCAGAGCAGGACTTTCCCTTTGCTTTCCTCGTCCGGGGTGCCGTCCTCGTTCGTGCGGACCGCCATGACGCCGTAGCCGCCGTCTTTCATCGGGAAGATGATCGGGTTCTTCACGCACTTCGGGCGAATGGTGTTCTGTTCGGAGAGCGTGCCCTTCGCGAAGAGGATGCCGTAATTCTCGTTCATCGCCGTGAAGTGCTTCCCGTCGGAGCTGCGGGCGAAGTGAACGGACCGCGCGAGGCCGTCGGGATAGCTGTTCGGTTCGGCTGTTCTGGTGTAAACGAGGATTTGCTCCGAGCCCGGATCATACTCCGGGAACGCGGAAACGGCGGCGGACGTGAAGAAAGCGGCGGCGCAGAGCATTACGCCTGCGAAAGTGGATGATTTCATCTTGTTCTCCTGAACATTTCTAATGTTGCTGAATGGTGGAAGATTTTTTTAGGTTTTAAAAAGATACACCCGTTCGCTAACAAATCAAGCGAAGTCGGATGTTTTTTCCGGCTTTCTCTTCCGGCAGTTCAAAAAAAGCGGGAGACAGACGGTAAAATGAACGAGCCGTCCTGCATAATGCGCACGGACGGCTCAACGATGTAAAAACGGAATCAGACGGAAAGGCGCGGATCAGATGCCGTCCAGTCCGATCGTCTTGTAGATGGAGGTGTATTTGCGGAAGAGCGCCTGAAGATCGCCGTTCCTGCGTTTCGCCTCGATGACCCTGTCCGCGGCGGCCTTCGCCTCGGTATTGCCCAGGCGGAACGCGAAACCGTATTCCTCCGCGCGGATGGAGATCTGCATCATCTTGATCTGGCCTTTGTGTTTTTCCATGGCAAATTCGGCTTCGCTCTCGTCGTCGACATAGGCGTCGATCTCGTTGTTGAGCAGGCCCAGGATGCCTTCCGCGGCATTGTCATAGTGGATCGTCTTTTTCGCACGGAGCTTGTTGACGGCGTATTCCTCGTTCGTCGTGCCCTTCTCGGCCCCGACGACCTTGCCGTCCAGATCGGAGATTCTGCTGAGCTTGGAGCCTTCTCTCACAAGAATCCTCCGCATGCTGGCTTCGTAGGGATTGGAGAAAAGGATCATCGAGGAGCGTTCCGGCGTGATGGAGATGCCGGACGTCCCCATGTCGGCAGCGCCGTTGATGACGAGGGGCAGGATTTCGGAGAACGGCACGATCCGGAACTGAACCGGGCGTTTGAGCTCCTCGGCGATGGCTTCCGCCATTTCGATATCCACGCCGGCCAGACGGTTCCGGTTCATGAACGCAAACGGCGCGAACGAGGGATCAAGGCAGACGACAAACGGTTTGACGTCTTTATAATCATCGCGCAGGGCACCGTAGCCGGGATGAGTCCAGAGCTCTTCCATGTGCTTTTCGCGGCTCTTGAGGAGCTGTCCGGAGGTCTTGTACTTTTCGATCACGGCATTGGCGGCCTCCGCGAGCTGGGCATTCTCTTTGTTGAAGATGAGACCGTACTGCACTCTGCACAAAGGTTTCGCGTTGATTCTGAAATCGTCTCCGCTCCTGCGGACCAGGATCTCGGCCTCCAGCTGGTCCATGACGGCGGCATCGGCGCGGCGGTCGGAGAGCGAGGCGTTGACGTCCTCCTGCGTCAGGTAGGGCAGGACGACCCGCGGTTTGATGACTTCACGCAGATACTCCAGGTCGGTGGTCCCTTCCTGCGCGGCGACCCGGACTTCCTTCAACGCGGCTTCGTCCGTGATGTCGGAATGGCTCGGCACGATGGCGACTTGCGTGGAGGTGTCGTAGATGGTCGAGAAGAGGACACGCTTGGCGCGTTCCGGTGTGATCGTGATCGCGGCTGCGCCGATGTCGGCTTCGCCTGAGGCAACGAGCGTGAAGACGTTCTGGAACGGAACGACCTTGAACTGGACTGGACGCCCCAGAGCTTTCCCGATCTCCTCCACCAGGTCAACGTCGATACCGGCGACCGTGGGGTCCGCATGCGAGTTGAGGTAGTAACAGTACGGAGACGAGGATGCTTCGCAGGCGACGATCAGTGGCTTGTCCTTGTCGCTTTTGGAACAGGACGTCGAGAGGGCGGAAGTGATACCGATAAACAGAACAGCAAGAAGATAGAAAAGTTTTTTCATGGTGACCTCGTTTGACAGGACACAAAAAACATTAGTCCATATAAAATACACGCTTTCGGCGGAAATACAAGCAGAAAACCGCATAAAACCTTCTGTTTCTTCCGGACTTAACTGTTTTTTGACAAGACAGTTGGATTCCCTTTTTTCCGGATTTCCATTTGAAAAGGGCGTGGACGGGGAATATATTATGGCGAATCACAGGAAAGAATCAGGAGTCATTGCGAAATATGAGCGAACCGAGAATCAAATTCACGCAGATATCGTTGTTCAGTGTCCTCCTCGGCGGACATTACGGCGGCATCGTCAGCGTCGGCGAAGTCAAAAAGTTCGGCAATCTGGCGATCGCGACCATGGACCGGCTCGACGGCGAGGTGCAGATGATCGACGGCGTGGTGTATCAGGCCTGCGCGGACGGGCAGGTCCGACTGCCCGGAGACGGGGAGACGATCCCGTTCGGCACGATCGCGGAGTTCCGGCCGGAACAGGAACTGAACCTGAACAGGATCCCCAGCTATGAGCTGTTCGAGGCGCGGATGAAGGAACTTTGTCCGCGTGACGATACCCCGCTCGCGGTCCGTTTTACCGGGTCGTTCCGGCACATGAAAGTCCGGAGCGTCAGACGTCAGGAGTACGACGGCGTCGGTCTCGCGGAGGCGGCGAAAGCCGAGGCCGTTTTCGAGTGGGACGATATCTCCGGCGATCTGGTCGGATTCCGTCTCCCCGGCTACGTGCAGGGCATCAACGCCCCGGGCTGGCACCTTCATTTCATGGACGCCGACCGGCGGCGCGGCGGCCATGTGCTCAATTTCTCCGTCAACGAAGGAAAACTGAGCTTCTGCCGCGCGAACGATCTTCAAATCCGTCTGCCCGATTCGCCGGACGTTTTTGCCGGACTCGACCTGAACCGGGACTGGAGCGGAGAATTGAAGGCGGCCGAAGCGGAACGATAACCCGAACAGAGGTGAAACCATGCAAAGAGCAGGCTTGATCGGATGCGGAAATATCAGCGGCGCGTATCTGCGCAACAAGGATGCGTTCCGGTACCTCCGCGTCGTGAAATGTGCGAGCAGACGGGACGAATCCGCCCGCGCCGCGGCGGAACAGTTCGGACTTCAGGCGGTCTCCGTCGACGCGCTTCTCTGCGACCCGGAGATTGACATCATCCTCAACCTGACCACGCCGGACGCCCATGCGGAGATCAATCTGCGCGCGCTTGAGGCGGGGAAACACGTCTACACCGAAAAACCGTTCGCGGTCACGCGCGAGGACGGACGGATGGTCCTGAAGCTGGCGGAGAAAAAAGGCCTGCGCACGGGATGCGCGCCGGATACGTTCCTGGGCGGCGGACACCAGACCTGCCGCAAACTCATTGACAGCGGCGCGGTCGGGAAGATCTCCGGCGGCTGCGTCATCATGGCCAACCATGGACCGGAATCCTGGCATCCCAACTCCGGGTTCTACTACAAAAACGGCGGCGGTCCGCTGATGGACATGGGGCCGTATTACATCACGGCGCTGGTGAATCTGCTCGGCCCGGTGAAACGCGTTGCCGGATTCGCCTCCCGCGCGACGGATCTGCGGCTGGGGAGCGGGAGCAATCAGGGTAAGACGTATCCCGTGGAAGTCGACACCCATGTCGCCGCCGTGCTGGAATTCGTCTCCGGGCCCGTCGTCAACCTCACCATGAGCTTCGACGTGTTCCGGACGAGCCCGCAGATGGAGAACTGCATCGAACTGTGGGGGCTCGACGGCGCGATCCATACGCCCGACCCGAATACGTTCTCCGGCGAGGTGCGGTTCGCGAACGCCGCAACGGGCGGCGAATGGAAAACGGCGGAAAACACGTTCCTCTACAACGAAAACATGCGCCTGATCGGGCTGGCGGACATGGCGGCCGGGATCGAACTCGGGCGTCCGCACCGGTGCAGCGGCGAGCTGGCGTATCATGTGACCGACGTGATGTGCTCCATCCTCGAATCCGCGGAAAAACGGCAGTATGTTTCCGTTGAAAGCACATGCGCCCGTCCGGCGGCTCTCCGCGAGGGACTTGCGCCGGGCGAGCTGGACTGAACGGACGGAGAAACCTTTTGAGGAAAAAACGGACTTTTTTTCAAAAAAACGGTTTTTCCGCTAAGATTTGCGGCAGGGCAGGGGTCTAATTCATAAAACAAATTCACGATCCCGCACCGAAACGATGCAGGGAGCCAAACACAACAGGAGTCCGTACCATGTCCCCATCCAGCATGCAGGAAAACAAATCCGCAGGGAAGCTCGTCTTCCTTATCGTCCTGCTTCTCACCGTTCTGCCGCTCGTCCTTTTCATCCTCGTTCAGTTCGCGCCTCCGCGTGAGGCTGGATCCTCCGCCGAACCCGTCCCGTCCGGCGAAACGACCGTTTCGAAAAGAAATGCAGCGTCGGAACATCGCGCGGCACGTCAGGACGTGAAGACGACGCACACGGCAAATGTTCCGCACGGCATGGCGTCCGTTTCTGATAATACTTCCGTCGTCGGGGTGGGGGCGGTCGTCCCGAACGCGCCCCGTTCAAAACAGGCGACGCCTTACGAGCCCGGCACGGTCCCCGGGGATTCCGGCGTCTTGGTCAATTATGTCGGTTCGCCGGATGACATGGTGAGCGGGCCTCAGCCGCTTCCGCCGGACGACCCCTGGGGCGGGGCTGTCCTGCCGCCGATTACACCGGAGAATATGCGCGGGATCGGCGGGGTGGGGCGCATCGACTCCAACGACCCGTTCTTTCAGCGGGACATCCCGAATCCGCTCAACCGCTGAGAAAACGGGTTTGCGCTTCGGCAAGGAGTAATTCTTTTTTCTCTGCCGCCGTATGCCTCCGGTACGTTGGGCGATGCATTTTCTTTGCAGACACATAAAAATTACTTGACATTTTTCTTTGGAACGGCTAATTTATATTCCCCGATTTGTCGTCCGCGTCATGTTTCCCGTGCGCAGGTGAAGCATTCCCTTCCGCGGACGATCCGCTTTTCACCTTGTTCCAAAGAGATTGCTTATGACCGCCGTACTGGTTTTCTGTATTCTGTCGCTGTTTCTGGTGGCGGGGAAGTGCCTGCGCGTCTTCATCCCGCTCCTCCAGAAACTTTATCTCCCCAGCTCCATCGTCGGCGGTGCGGCCGCCCTCATCGTCTTCAAATGCATCCCCGGACTGGTCCCGGCGGATGTCCTGTCCACCATCGGCAAACTGCCGGGGTTCCTCATCAACGTGGTTTTCGCGGGACTTTTCCTTGGCGTGACCTCGCCGAAACTTTCCAAAATGATCGCGGTCGCGTTCCCCCAGCTCTGTTTCGGACAGTTCATCGCCTGGGGACAATACGTGCTCGGACTGGGACTGACCGGATTTGTGCTGATGCCGCTTTTCGGACTTTCGCCTGCGTTCGGTGATCTGCTGGAGATCGGGTTCGAGGGCGGACACGGCACGGTCGGCGGCATGGCCTCCGTGTTCGAGAAATATGACTGGAGCGACGGCATTGCGCTGGGGTACACCGTGGCGACCGCGGGCATGATCGTCGCGATTGTCATCGGCATGGTCCTGGTGAACTGGGCCAACCGGCGCGGCCATGTGCATGAGTTCATGTCTCTGGAGGATATGGACCGGCTGCATCTGAGGGGGATCTACCGCCGCCGGGAACAGCCCTCCGCCGGACGCCAGACCGTGTTGTGCGATTCCATCGACTCGCTGGCATGGCACTGTGCGCTGATCGGCGCCGCCGTGGCGATCGGTTACGCGATCCTGTTCGGCTGCCGCTATCTGGAAATCGTGATCTTCCCGAAGGCGTCCATTCGGATCTTCTCCGGTTTTCCTCTCTTCCCGCTGTGCATGATCGGCGGCCTCATCATCCAGCATGCGTTCCAGCGGCTCCGCATCGCGCCCCTGATCGACGGCGACCAGATGAAACGCATCTCCGGCGCTTCCCTGGATTTTCTGGTGGTTTCCGCAATCGCCACGATCCGCATCGAGGTCGTGCTTCAGAACTGGCTGCCGCTGCTCATTCTGGTCAGCTCGGGCGCGCTGCTGTCCGTGCTGATGGTGCTCTTCGTGGCGCCGAAACTCTTCCGCGATGCCTGGTTTGAACGCGCCATCGCCGATTTCGGACAGTCGCTCGGCGTGACCGCGACCGGGCTGCTCCTGCTGCGTACCGTCGACCCGGAGAACAAGACCGAGGCGACCGCGGCGTTCGGCTACAAGCAGCTTCTCCACGAACCCTTCATGGGCGGCGGCATCGTGACTGCCCTCGCGCTGACGCTGGTTTTCACCATCGGCTGGATCCCCGTCTTCATCGCATCGACAGTGTTTTTTGTCTTCTGGGGAATCCTGATCGTCGCGCTCATCCTGCGCAACCGGAAAAGACGGTAGGGCAGGGGAGAGAATATGTTTTTTGGGGGATGCGCGAGCGTTAGCCGCGCACTGCTCGACACACTCTGTGTGTGTGCTCAAGCGAAGCTGAGAGCACTGCCGCAGTGGAGGGCTTGCCCTCCCTTTTTTTTCGGATTTTTCCTGTTTTCTTCTGGCATTTTGCGTCTTTTATGCTAGATTATCTAGATTAGGATTTGTTTTCCTTTCCTTCGGAATCACTTTAATTTTTGGAGTCGCGATTATGTTCTTCCGTCCTGTCCGATCGGGTCTGACCGTGTGCCTGGTGACGCTTCTGTCGTTCGGCGCATGGATGACGTATGCTCAGGAACCGGCTCCGAAAGACGACGCGGCCGCATCCGGATCTAAGGCGGAAACAGCTGTTTCCGCCTCTGAAAAAGCTGCGGAACCTGTCTCCGACGAGGCCGCGTCCGAACCGGAAATGACCGCCGATGAGGCGCGGGATGCCGAGCTTGAGGCGAAGAAGGAAGAGGAAAATGCTTCCCGCCGGGCAAAAAATGATGCGACTGCGCTTGAAGTCTTTCAGAAAGCGCTTGACCTCGAACGTGAGGGAGAATACCGCAAAGCAGCGAAACGTTACCTCGATGCCGAGCTTCTCACGTCCGACAAGACGGTGAAGTCGAACGCGCTGACCCATGCCGCGCGCGCATATCGGCAGGCCGAGCTTTACGGCAAGGAATTCGACTGTATTGAGCGTCTCATCAGCGAACACATGAATCGCATTGATTTCACCGGAGCCGTGAACCGTGAATATGAGATCGCGGACGCTTTTTACAATGGGCATCGCGACGTTATGTTCGCGTGGCTTCCCTTCATCAAGGACTCCGACCGTTTCCTGGAGTGCTCGGAGGCGGCTCTGCGCAATGCCCCCTGCGCCGAATCCGCGGGCGCTGTCCGGCTTCGTCTGGCCCAGATGTACCTCACGAAACAGAAAACGGACCAGTCCATTGAAAAGTTCAAAGAGGTGCTTCAGCTTCATCCCGGCACTGATTCCGCCTATTACGCCGAGCTCGGCCTCGCGGACGTCTATTGCCAGCTCGCCGAACGTGGCGACGGCGACGGACGCTGGGCGACGCTCGCGTTGGAACAGCTCAAGCATTTTGAGGAGAACAACCCCGAAGCGCCGGAGATCCAGTGGGTGAAGGAACAGCGTCTGGCCATCGATAAGATTCAGGCGAAACGGCTTCACGACCTGGCGAAATATCATCACCGCAACGGACGCGATGACCTCGCAGAACATTACCTCAACCAAGTCGTGCAGCGTTATGGCGAGACGGAGCACGCCATCCCGTCCGAAAAACTCCTGGCGGAGATCGACGAGACATACGAGGCCCCGCCGGATGCCATGCCGCGCAAGGATCCGGCTCACTACGACTTCGTCCGCAATCCCATCCCGCTTGAGGATTCCGATCTCCTGATCGCGCCCGAGAGCAGTGACGGCAAATGGCTGCTTCCGATCCGCGATCTCAAAAAGGATATCAAGACGGATTCCCGCGAATCCTATGAAGAAAGGGCCGGTTCCAATGAAGCGTATTGATTCCCGCTCGATCCGGATGATTCTGTCCGCCTGCGTTCTTGCTTTCGGCTGTGTTGCCTTCACCTCGTCCTGCGGTTACTACCACATGGGCTCCATGATGCATCCTCAGATCAAGACGATTGCCATCAGCACCATTCGCAACGATACGAAGGAACCGCTCCTCACCGAACTTGCCCGTACGCAGATCGCTGCCCGGTTCCAGAGCGACAACTCCCTCAAACTTGTTTCCAAGGAGGAGGCCGATTGCATCCTGTATGTCCGCCTCGTCAATACAACAAGTTCGATGCTCCGCTACAATCCCGGTTATGAGGAGGACGAATACCGTCCTGCGGAATTCCGTATCAGCCTGAACGCTGAGATGGAGGTCCTGATCCCCGGCCGCAGTGAACCGCTGATTAAGAAGCGCACTGTTTCCGGCTCCGCCAACTACCAGTACAACGTCGATCCGCAGGTCGGCAGATATTATGGCCTGCGTCAGGCGTGCTACGACCTCGGCGGCGAGATCGTCGAGTACACCACCGAGGCGTGGTGATCTCCTCCCTAACTCGGCTGTTTGAGCCGCAGGGGGACATATCTGGCGTATATCTCCTGAATGAGCTGAATTCTTTCCTCATTTCAGCTCGTTCAGGCAACGCAAACACATCATATCTCACACGTATACGCGAGCGTGAGGGGTGGAGTTTCAGACTTTTTTCAGGATTTCTTTTGATTTTGGCTTGACAAGTTAGGATTTCGGGTGTATTTTATATGATATCGGTTCGATTTGGA
>CACYZF010000009.1 GCA_902778895.1 uncultured bacterium | reverse complement strand
CGTGCTGACCGAAGGCGCGAAGGGCATGAAGGGCGCGATCGCGAAGGCGCTCGAACTCCGCGACGCCAATCCCGGCTCGTTCATCCCGCAGCAGTTCGAGAACCCCGCGAACCCGGCATACCACAAGGCGCACACGGGGCCGGAGATCTGGGCGGACACCGACGGCAAGGTCGACGCGTTCGTGGCAGGCGTGGGCACCGGCGGCACCCTGACCGGCGTCGCGGAATACCTGCGTGAACAGAATCCGAACGTGAAGATCTTCGCGGTCGAACCGGACACCAGCCCGGTCCTCGCGGGCGGCGCGCCCGGTCCGCACAAGATCCAGGGCATCGGCGCTGGCTTCGTGCCGAAAGTCCTGAAGACGGACCTCATCACCGAGGTCATCGGCGTGTCCGCTGAAAATGCCGGCAAGACCGCGCGTGCGGCCGCGGCGCAGGAAGGTCTGCTCGTCGGCATCAGCTCCGGCGCCGCGCTCTATGCCGCGCTCGAGCTCGCGAAACGCCCCGAATTCGCAGGCAAGCGCATCGTGGCGCTGCTGCCGGACACCGGCGAGCGCTACCTCTCCACCTGGCTTTTCGAGTAAAGCCGTTTCCCCTCAAGCGATCGCTCCTCTCCGCCTTACAACGGGGAGGAGTTCTTTTCAACAGCAATCCGCACCGAAACGAGGTGAGACCATGAACACGATCCAAGTCACATCCACGCTCGACGGCACGCTCCAGCCGTCGCTGTTCTTCCGTCCGCGGACGGATGCCCCGGTCCCGCTCGTCGTCGGGCTGCACACCTGGAGCTACGACCGGTTCAACCAGGCGGAAAACTACCTGCCGCTGTGCGAGAAGTACGGCTGGGCGCTGCTCCTGCCGGAATTCCGCGGTCCGAACCTCGCCTCGAATCCGCACGGGCACGACGCCTGCGGCAGCCTCAAGGCGAGGCGCGACATCCTCGACGCCGTGGACCATGTCCTGCGGACTTCGGCGATCGACTACGACAACATCTTTCTGCTCGGCTGTTCGGGCGGCGGACATGCCGCGCTCCTGACCGCCGAGGACGCGCCGGAGGTATTCCGCGCCGTGGACGTCTGGTGTCCGGTGTCCGACCTCACGGCGTGGCACGCGCACCTCACGGAAACGCACCAGCATTATGTGCATGACATGGAGGCGTGTCTGGGCGGCGGCCCTGCGGACACGCCGGACGAATACGCACTGCGCTCCCCCTCGGTTCACCTCGAAAAACTGAAAGACCTCCCCGTCTCCGTTCATCACGGCAGACACGACACGGTCGTCCCGTACCGGCATTCCGCCGAATTCGTGCAGAAACTCGAGGCGGCGGGCGCGAACGAGGTGTATTTCGAAGTATTCGACGGCGAGCACGAGCAATACCCCGCGCACAGTTTCGAGTGGTTCGCGCGCCTCGCGGGCGTCAAACCGCCGGAGGACGCCGGAAACGCGGCGGTCCGCATCACGGGCTGACTTTCTCCTCAATTTACCTCAAATCTCCCTCTCCTCGCAGACACAAAAAGCGGACGCCGGTTTCGATTCCGGCGTCCGCGCTGTTTTTGCTGATGTTTGTCAGCCGATTTCAGCTCACTGGACTTTGTCGAGCTTGATGTTCACGCTGGAGACTTTGTCCGGGAACTTGACCTGGACGCCGTTCTGCATGAGCTGTGCGCCCGTGAGGGTCTGTCCTGCCTTGATGCGCGGCGTGGCGTCGGGGTTCATCTCGGTGAGTTTGTACTTCGCGTTCGGGTCGAGACCGGAAGCCTTGATGGTCTCGGTCCTCGCGCCGCGGTCGCGCTTGAATCCGAAGAGGACGGCTTCCGACTTGTCCTGGGCGACGAACGTGAGTTCGGTCGTCTGGGAGACCATCGGGCTGCGGCCGCGGTAGAGGTCGGCGCTGTGGAGGAGCGGACGGAGCTGCTTGTAGACAGCGATTCCCTTCGCGATATTGTCGACGTTATCCAGCCTGCGTGCGCCCTGGGACTCCGGATCGAGCTCGACGCCGAGGCGCGCGGTCATGGCGACGTCGGTACGGAACTTGTAGTCGCCTTCGCCGAGGCAGCCGACGTGAGCGGCGACGGCCTTGACCGGGAGGAAGTGGCTCCAGCCCCACTGGATGGAGATGCGGTTGATGCCGTTGGTCTGGTCGCTGCCCCAGATCTCCTCGCTGTACTGGAGCGCGCCGATGTCGCCGCGCATGCCGCCGGAACCGCAGGCCTGGAAGATCACGTTCGGGAATTCCTTGCGGAGGCGGGCCATGATGCGGTAGTAGGCTTCGGTGAACTTGTCGGAGAACGAGCCCTGGTTGTCGAGGTTGACGTGGCTGCCGGGATTGGCGCCGAGGGTGGCGTTGTGGTCCCACTTGATGTAGGCGACGCGCGGATGCTCCCTCAGGATGTCTGCGACGCATTTGTAGACGTATTCTTCGACGACGGGGTTGGCGAGGTCGAGGACGCGCTGGTTGCGGATGAGCTGGACGCCGCGGCCCTTCAGCTCGGTGGCGTACTCGGGATGCGCGTCGAAGAGTTCGCTCCTCGGGCAGACCATTTCAGGTTCGACCCAGATGCCGAACTTGATGCCGTTCTGTTCGCACAGGTCGCAGAGGTGTTCGATGCCGTTCGGGAGCTTGGCCTTGTTGACCATCCAGTCGCCGAGGCCCTGACGGTCGTTGTTGCGCGGGTACTTGTCGCCGAACCAGCCGTCGTCGAGCACGAAGTATTCGACGCCGAGCTTGGCGGCGGCGGGGATGTACTTGTCAAGCTTGGCTTCGGTGAAGTCCATGTAGGTGCCTTCCCAGCTGTTCAGCACGAGCGGGCGCTGCTTGTCGCCGTTGTACACGCCGTACATGCGGCCGTAGTTGTGCAGGTTGCGGGAAGCCTGGCCCGCGCCCTCGTTGGAGAATGTCATGACGATCTTCGGGGAGGTGTAGTTCTCGCCGGGCTTCAGGATGGTCGGGGTGCCGGGGACGCCGGCGGCGAAGAACACGGTATTGTTCTGCGTGGTGGTGATGCTGTATTCCCAGCTGCCGCTCCATGCGATGGCGGCGGCGAAGACGCGGCCCTTTTCCTCCTCGAGCTTGCCGTCGAAGGAGATGTAGCAGCCTGGGTAATCCGGGACGGCCACGCGCGAGCCCTTGTTGGTGAGGTGCTTCAGCACGCCGCGCCCGACCTTGTCCTCATGGATCTCGGTCATTTCGCGGCCCCAGTCGCCGTAGAAGCTGGTGAGGTAGGTGTCATTGGTGAACGGCAGATTGATGAACGCGGCGTCACGGTCGAGCAGCGTGATGTTCTTTTCGCCGTTGTTGCGGACGATGATCTGCGAGGTGAAGACGTCGGCGGTCTTGTACGCCGTGGCGATCAGGGTGACCGTGACGGGATACAGCGGATCCTTCAGCTCGAAAGCCGCTTCCGTGCGCTCGTCGTCGAGCTGGCGGACGGACTTCTTCGCGATGCGGAGTTCGAGGTTGTGCGTGCCGTCTTCCTGAATGATGTAGATGGATGGCTCCATGACTTCGGAAGGCAGACGCGGCCAAGCCGCGACGGCGCTCTGCGTGCCGCCGCCTCGACCGAAGCCGCCGCCGAAGCCGCCGGGACGGCCGCCCTGTCCGGGACGGCCCTGGCCCATGGCGGGCTGTGCGGGCTGTTTCGCCGCGCCGAAGACGCCCTGACGGAGCTCGGCGCCGACGTTGCCGGTGAGGTTCCAGGTCAGGCGGCTGGTTTCAAACGTGCCCGACGCGCCGCCGAGAGACTGCTGCTCGGGCGCCGCGCCGTTGTATTCGATCTTGAAGTTCACGAGGTCTGCGTGATCGTAGTCCATATCGGCTCCCTGGGCGGCCACGAAACGCAGCCGCGTAATGCCGTTGAGGTTGATGGAGAATTCTTTGGCCTTGTCGCCGCCTTTCATTTCCTTGGATTCCCAGAGCAGTTTCTGATTGCTGCCGGAGGCGTCGTACCACTGGAAATTGACGCTGCCCTGCCCGTTCGTGTCGTCGTCGATGCCGACCGCGCCGGTCGCGCGCACGGCCTTGCCGTCGAGCTTCAGGATGAACTCGCCTTCGGCGTGGAGGCCGACGGAGTTCTCGCTGTAGCTGACGCCGCCGATGCTGATGGGACGGCCCTCGACGGAGGCGTTGTGGCGGCCCTGGTCGAAATAGCCGAGCTGCAGGTACGGAGCCGAAAGTCTCAGTTGATCCGCGGTCCATTCTGCGGCGCAGAGCGAACCGATGGAGAGCGAGGCACAGAGAAGCGCGGGGATGAGGCGTTTCATACGTGTCATGATCGTATTCCTTATTTTTTGGTGGTGCACGCCGCGAGTTCAGACTGCGGCGCATTTCAATTAGGCTATATTTGGTAGAAATATATCACGCGACAGAAAAAAAACAAGCGGCGGATCCGGGGTTTCCTATAGAAAAGAATAGAAAAACGGCATCCGTAACGTGAAATTAACGTTGTGCGGAATCCGGCGGCAAACATCAGAAACGCATCTCGCCAGTCCGATTGTCCTGTAAGATATAATACCGGAATCGCGATGTATTTATGAGACGGGCCCGATTGTTTTGAGGTATCGCAGGAATAGTCCATGGTCGTGTACTGATGGCTCATGGACGACTGCGTTTTGTTGCTGACAAATGAGATATCTCAAACTTCAATTTTATTTTCAGCCGACCTATTGCAAAAGGGAAAAAGGGTGCTATATTATTGCAAAACACCTTAGCCTACAGATCACTTTTGAATAAAACCGGAGTTCAATCTGCAATGAAAAAACAGTCCATGCGTTTTGACAGACATAATCGCTTTTTCAGCGTCTGCCTGGTGGCAATCGGCCTGCTCCTGCTCGGATATATCATTTACAACTCATTCGAACTCAGAAAAAACACGAGGGTCATGAGCCGGGCGAGGCTGGAGTATCAGGATTTCAACCGTGTGCGGTCGCGTCTGCGCGACGGATCGGACATCCTGACCGAGGCGGTACGCCGTTACGTGGCGACCGGAGACAAGAAATACCGCGACGAGTATTTCAAGGAAGTATACGATACGAAAAACCGCGAATGGGGACTGAACTTGCTGCAAAAGCTGACCAGCGAAGGCAAGTCAACGGAACAGATCAGGGGGGATTTCCACCTCGCGATGCATTATTCCAAAGAACTGATGGCGTTGGAATATATCGCCATGCGCCTGGTCACGCCGGACGAAGAGGCGGCTTCTCCCGACTATCCGCGGGAACTGAAGGATGCCGCGGTCACGCCGGAAGACCTGGCAAAAAGCATGCACGAACGGGAACACCTGGCACTGGGCATCGTATTCGGCGACAATTACGCCAAGTATAAGACAAATATCTATTCCGCGCTGGACAGAAGCCTGTCCGGCGCCGCCAAGCTGGCGGACGACAGTCGCGTCGGGGCGACCAGGCGCCAGAATCACCTGTGGATCAACCAGTTCGTTTCCGTTTCGCTGTTTGTCCTCAGTTTCCTGGTCCTGCTGACCTGGGCGGAACGTCTTTTCTCGCGCAGAACGGCGTTCCTGCAGCAGATGCTGGACTATATCCCGCTCCTGATCTATCTGAAGAACCGGAAGACGAGATGCTACATGGACAGTAACCGGGCATTTTCCGATTATCTTCAGCATTCCGGCATCGAAGACCCGAGTGGAAAAACGAACTACGATCTGCTGCCGGCCGACAAGGCGCACGAGCTGGAAAAGAACGACGAAGAGGCATTGAAGAAAAATGAGCCTGTCGTGCATTATGAAACCATGCCCGGTCCGCTCGGCCAACCCCGGTATTTCCGCACGACCAGGCTCGGGATCAAGGACGCCGAAGGCCAGCCCTGCATGCTCGCCATGGCGCTGGACATGACCGAGGATCACGAACGCCAGCTGAACAGCGAAGCCACGGAAGAGGCCCTGATCGCGCTTCAGCAGGAACCGACGCTTGTTTCCCCGCTCAAAATGCTGGAGATCATCCGCCGCCGCATGAATGCCGATTACTGCTATCTGGCCCGCTACAACGAAGAAACCCGCGTCGTTTCCATCGACCCCGATTCGTTCGCCATCCGCGGCGGACATACCCTGCCGAAACGCATTACCACCAGCACGCGCATGATCCTGGACCTGATCGACCGCATCCGCATGCTCGGGATCGGCTCGTTCGACGAGGATGAGTCCTCCCGTATCCGCGCGATGTTCAAAATCGATCAGATCGCGCCCGATACGCCGCACGCGGCCTGTCATATCGCGATACGTCTGACCGTACAGGGGACGTTCTGGGGACTGCTCTCCGTGGCAAGCATCGCCAAGCGCTCGTTCACCGACATCGAAAGAGCCTACCTGCAGAAAAATGCCCGAATCCTCGAAACGGCCATCGAACGCAGGGCCATCTACGCCGCGCTCGCCCAGGCGAAGAACGACGCGATCCGCGAGGGCGAAATCTCCGACAGCGTCCTCAACCTGATGCCCATCCCCTGCGTTGTGAAGGACCCCGCCGACGAATTCCGCTACATCCGCTGCAACAGGGCTTACGCATCCCTGCACCATATGGAACCCGCCGAAATGGTCGGCAAACGCGGCGAAGATTTCTACTCGGACAAATCGCTTGAGGTCATCCGCCGCACCGACGCGGAAGCCATAGAGAAACGCGAGACCGTCCACTTCGAGGACACCTGTCTGTGGGGCGACTGCAACCGCCGTGTCTTCCTGTACTGGAAGCTGCCCATGGAGATGAAGGACGGCCGCACGCTGCTCTTCTGCGTGGCGCAGGACGTGACCGAGATCAAACAGAAGATCAATACCGAGCATTTCCGCAACGAGATTACGGCGTTCCTGCTCGGCCACTCCGAACCGGAAGAACTGCTCGACTTCGTGGCGAAACGTCTGATCGAAACGCTCGGCTGCCAGCACGTGCTTCTGCACAGGCAGGACGGGACGCGTCAAGACTGGTTCCCGGACGACGAGCACACCTACTGCAACAAGTGCATCGACTGCCCGCTGAAGACCGCAGATCCTTCGCTTTTCTGTCACAACGGCAACGTGGTACTCAACGACGACAACATCTCCGAGTTCCCGCTGCCCGAAAACTGCCCGACCAGAATCCTCATCGCACGCCAGATATTCTTTGAGGGCGATGAGTGGGGCAAGATCGCCACGCTCTTCACCGGCGACGCCTTCGAATCCCTCGGATTCTGCGAGGAGCTCCTCGAACAGGTCGCGAACGTGGTCTCCGTCTGCATCGAACGCAAGGCCAGAAACATGGTCATCAAGCGCCAGAACGAGGAGGTCGTCCGCATCAACCGCCAGCTCCAGCTCGCACGCGACCGCGCCGTCGCCGCCGAAAAAGCCAAGAGCTATTTCTTCTCCTGCATCAGCCATGACGTCCGCACCCCGCTGAACGCCATCATCGGCTACACGGAGCTCCTGAAAAAGGGCATCTCCGACGAGAAGGAACGCGACGGAGCCTGCGACGCCATCACCACGAGCGGACGCTCCCTGCTCCAGCTCGTCAGCAGCATGGTCGACCTCGCCAGACTCGAATCCGACACACTCGTCATCGAACCGGTCCTGACCGACCTCAACGTCCAGGCCGACAAGGTCCTGCATTCCTTCGACATCTCCGTGGCGGGCAAAGCCGTGAGGCTCCTGGGCGAATGGGACGAGAACATGCCGTATCTCAAGGTCGATCCGAAGCGCATCTGGCAGATCCTCTTCCATCTGATCGATAACGCCGTCAAGTTCACCGAGGAAGGCGAGATCGTCCTGAAACTCGTTTTCGAGCAGGAAGACGGGAAAAAAGGCGTCCTCTCCATCTCGGTTTCCGACACGGGCAGCGGCATGAACGAGGAGACGCGGAAACGCATCATGCAGCCGTTCGCCTCCGCGGACGAAGACTACAGAAATCATCAGGTCGGCGCGGGTCTCGGCATCACCATCTGCCGCCACCTCATCGAACGCATGAACGGCACACTTGAACTCAAGTCCGAACCGGGCAACGGGACGGTCTTCACGATCCGCATCCCGGACGTCGCGTTCTCCGAACGCACCAACAGTTTCCCGCGTCCCGGCAGCATGATCGACTTCCACGGCAAGAAACGCGAGGAACTCCATGTCCTGATCGTGGACGACGTTCCGCTGAACATCTCCATCCTGCGCACCATGCTCCGCAAGAACGGCGTTTCCGATATCGTCACGTCCGTGAACGGCAAGGACGCCCTCAAGAGAATCCGCACGAGCGTGAAGCCGTTCGACCTGATCCTCACCGACCTGTGGATGCCGGAGATGGACGGACGCGTGCTGCTTCAGGAACTCCGCGCCGATTCGAGGTTCAAATCGCTCAACGTCATCGCGATCACAGCCGACGTCGATGCGAAGGAAGAATGCATGAAGCTCGGATTCAGCGACGTGATCTTCAAACCCGTCACCGTCGCGAAGATCGTCAACTACCTCCCGCCGTCATCCGGGGAACAGCCCGGCTGATCCTCGCGAGAAAAAAAGGAACGGTTTTCCGACCGACCTCAAGGCACAAAGAAACACCCGCCCGGCTATCCGCAAGTCCGGCCTCATCCGAGGCGGAGGGATGCCAATGGAGCGGGTGTTTTTTTTCGGCTCCGCCGTCCATCTGGAAGGACGGAGAACGGAGCATTTCCGAAACCCGATTATGCCTGCGGCGCGGGATTGACCGGAACCGGAACAACATCCTCGGCCTGCGGGCCTTTGGCGCCCTGACCGATGGAGAATTCGACGAGCTGCCCTTCCTTCAGGGTGCGGTAGCCTTCCGACTTGATGGCGCTGTAGTGGACGAAAATGTCCTGCGCGCCTTCACGCTCGATGAATCCGAATCCTTTGGTGTTGTTGAACCACTTGACTTTGCCTTGTTCGCGTTCGCCCATGTTAAGCCTTCAATCTTGTTGCTCCCGGGGGGTTGTTGAACTGACGGTGCACACGTCCGGGACCGTGCGGACACCGCCGGATGGCATGCACGCCGGGGCGTTTGGTGCGGGACGGACCCCGCACAAGGAAAACGTGTCATGCTTCTCCGGGAGATATTATACCCCAAACAATGCAAAAAGAAAAGAGGCAAAAAAGGGAAAAAAGACTAAAAATTGTTAAAAATCTCAATAAAAACAAAAAATAACACGTTAGCTAACCCTATATAGCTGTATTTCTAAAGAATAATTGTGCACTTTGCGCCATGATCCGGTTCATATCAGAGGACACCAGCCTCCTCAATTGAAATCAACACGGAATCAACATAAACGAGCCGGATACGAATTCTATTTGTGCAGAGACGCATTATTTTCCGAAGAAAGATGTTCGGATATACGAAAGAGAATAACGGACATCTTTTAAGGAAAGAAATGCATGTTTTTTTTTCTCTTCCGTACTTTCTTGTAAAATATGGAGACTGACGGCAAACGGAATGGGGGGATGTCTTTCCGCGGCGGGCGCGTCAGCGGTCAAGCAGGAACTTCACGTCGTCGATGCTCAGCGAGGACAGCGCCTCTGTCGATTCCTCGACAAGATCGTTGAACAACGCGCGTTTGCGTTCGTGGAGCGCGAGGATGCGTTCCTCGATGGAATCGCGGACGACCAGACGGATGATGTTCACGCTGCGCGTCTGCCCGATACGGTGCGTCCGGTCGGCGGCCTGGTCCTCGACGGCCGGATTCCACCACGGGTCGAAGATGATGACGGTATCGGCGGAGGTGAGGTTGATGCCAACGCCGCCGGCCTTCAGGCTGAGAAGGAAAATGCGGACTTCCGGGTCGGAATTGAACCGGTCGATGCGTCCTGCGCGGTCGTGCGTGGAACCGTCGAGATACTCGTAGTCGATCCGCTGTGCGTCCAGACTGTCGCGGATGATAGACAACATGGATGTGAACTGACTGAAGATAAGGACCTTGTGCCCGGAGTCGAGCGTTTCGAGCAAGAGTTCATTGAGGAGTTCGAGCTTGGCCGAGGAAATCCCCGCCCCCTCGCCTTCCGGCAGGAGTTCCGGCGCGCAGCAGACCTGCCGCATCCGCATGATGGAAGCGAGCAGATGGATGTGCGTGATGGAACGGTCGCCGGATTCCAGTTCGCTGAACTGTTTATACTGTTCGTTCGCGCGTTCTTCCAAGGTCTGGTAGAGTTTCCGCTGCGGGGTTTCCATGTCGCAGTAGAGCAGCTGCTCCTGTTTGGGCGGGAGCTCAAGGCAGACGTCCGCCTTGCGGCGGCGGAGCATGAACGGCGCGATGCGGCGCACGAGTTCGCGTTTCAGCTCGGCGCTGGCGGCGATCTCCGAGTATTTCTCGCGGAAGGAATTGAGCGAGCCGAGCAGGCCCGGGTGGAGGAAGTCGAACATACTCCAGAGGTCTTCCGCGGAGTTTTCGAGCGGGGTGCCGGTGAGGATGATCCGGCTCGAAGAGGGAATGGACTTGCAGGTACGCGCGTTGAGACTAAGCGGATTCTTGATATGCTGCGCCTCGTCCAGGATCAGCGTGGACCATTTGACGGCGGAGATGTACGCGATGTCGCGCCGCACGAGCGCGTACGAGGTGATGACGATCTCGCGCGTGGCGGCTTTTTTCCAGAGAGCGCCGCGGTTGGGACCGTTCACGACAAGCGTGCGGAAACGCGGCAGGAAGCGCTTAATCTCGGCGGCCCAGTTCCCGACCAGCGTGGTGGGACAGACGACCAGCGCGGGGAGACGTTTCTGAGGGGAAACGGCGAGAAACGCGAGGACCTGCACGGTTTTGCCGAGACCCATTTCGTCCGCGAGGATGAGATTGCAGCCGCGGCCGGACATGCCGTCGAGCCACGCGACGCCCGTCTTCTGATATTCGCGGAGCTGGCCGTGGAAGACATCGGGATCAAGTTCGGGGCGTTCCGGCGAACTCAGCACGCTGTCGTAGTCCAGCTTCAGGCGCAGGAAATCGACTGGCACGGCGCCGGGCAGTTCCGAGGCCGCGTCCGCCCAGTAATACGCCGCATGGCGCGGGATACGGATGATCTCGGCGTCGGGATCGTCGTCCGCGCCGGGCAGATACGTGACGACCGGCTGAAGCGAGGCGGCCAGACGGCGCAAAGCGTCCGGGATCCGCACGAAATTCTTGTTGAGGATGGCGGGCGGCAGGTAGTTTTCGCCCTTCGAAGCCGCCTCGGTCAGGTCGTTCCAGCGGACCGCCGCGCCGCCCGCGTTCAGGCGAACGGCGAGCTCGAACCAGTCCGGCCCGGACCCGCGGAGCGTCGTCCGGAGCGACAGACGGGAATTCTCGCCCGCGAGCGAGGCAAGCCCGGCATTGAGGAGGAATTCGCGGCCCTCGCGTTCCCAGCGCGGGATCACTTCCTCGATGAACATGCCGACGGCCTCGCGGTCGCTCAGACGGTACACAACCGACGGACCGGACACGGAGCGTTTCGTCCGGTGCGAGAAGCCGAAATGGATCAGCTCCTCGTGGCGCTGTTCCTCCTCCTGCGTGTTGCGAAGCCAGAACATGGCGGTCCCGCTCGCGCCGAACCGCGTGGAGTCGGTCGCGCAGAGCTGGTTGCCGTAATTGAACATCATGGAGAGTTCGAGCGTACCGTCGTCGAGGAAATGCCCGTCGTACACCGTCCGGAATTTGCGTTCGCGAACCTTCACGCCCGTGGACGGCAGGATGCGGATGGGCAGGTCTTTCGCCGCCAGCAGTATCTTCGCCGCTTCGTCGTCGCACGGCTGAATGGTCGTGCGCAGGAAATTGCGGATCCACGCCACATCGTTGCGGGCGGGCAGCCACCAGTATTCGCCGAGCATGCCGACCCAGCAGCCGCTTCGTCCCGCAATGACCTTCACGTCCTTCAGCGGCAGGGGCGAGCCTTTGACCAGGATCGCTGAACGCAGCAGGCAGCCGGTGCGGAGTTTTTCGAGCAGAAGAACGGGCGCAGCCTGATCCGGATGAACGATGATCCGCTGGCCCTTGTGCATGAAACGCGTGAACCCGGGCAGACAGTGGAAAAACTCGGTGCATTGTTCCGCCGTGAGGGAAAGTGTCTGGCGTTCCAGCTGTTCGGCGTTGATTGCGAGGAAGCGGATGATCTGGCGGTCCTGCGGCGAAAAGGCGTCAAGACGGAGCGAGGCGGTCGATTTGTCGAAATGAAGCTGGCGGAGGTTGGTCTGGTTGCCCGCGTAGGCGCGCGTTCCATTGACCAGATTCACGTGCAGATGCACGTTCTCCCATTTGCTCGGGGCATGCGGAAACTCGTCCCCGGTCTCGATCTCGACGTGCGCCGGGTGTTCACCCAGGAGTTCGGTCAGGAGCTCGGGGATCCCGACGAACCGAAGTCCGGCGAACTGCACCGGCAGGTCCGGCAGCTGGGGTTCATCGTGCTTCTTGATCGTGTATTTGGCGTGGTACAGCGCCGCGGCCATCGAATGAGGGCAGAATCCGGGGAATTTGCCACGGCACGTGCATGTGCCGGAAAACGGTCCGTTCGGGAAACCGCGGATCTCGGCGTGCGACACCATGCCGTTCGCGTCGCGGCAGACGGCGCGAATGACCCCGCGTTCGATCTCGTGGCAGCAGAGCAGACCGCCGCTGTGCAGGATCTGCTTGGCCTTCTTGAATACTTCCTTGGAGCTAGCCGCGATCAATCGCGCTTCAAAACTTTCACCCATTTGATTCCGTCCGGATTTTTTTCATGAAAAAGAACCAATAATATACCCCGTCCCGATGAAAAAAGCAATAAAAAACAGGCGTTTTTTCTGAAAAACAGTCGATTCCGGTCCGTTTTTTCGTCTTTTTTCATGTTTCCCGCTTGACTTTCCGGCAAAACGGTCTATATTATTTGCATTCTGTTTTTTGTGCGCCCTTAGCTCAGCCGGCTAGAGCAAATGACTCTTAATCATTGGGTCCGGGGTTCGAATCCCCGAGGGCGTACCATTTTTTACCTCAATTTCCGCGATTCTTCCCCATTTCTTCCCCATTTCATCCCGTTTTTTCTTGAAAAGATGGGGCCGGAGTGGTATATTGTGCCATAATCTGCCACGCAGGTTGGACAATTATGATCATGAGAACCCCTACAAGAGGACGCCCCCCACGAATGAGCGAATTACGAGGTAAATTAAGGCAGAAGATTCCAAAAGGCCCGTATTATTACAGGCTGATGGTCGCCAATGGCGTTCGAAAGGAGTTTGCCCTCAAAACGTGCGATTTCGAGGAGGCGTATAAAAAAGCTGCTGAGCTTGATACAATTTGGGAAGCGCCAACCCACGAGGTCGCCATAGCCCAAATTAACGCGATTAGGGGCTTTTCCCAGGAATCCAAAAATCTTCCGTTCGATGAGGTGTGGCGGCGGTACGAAATCCATCCTGACCGTGCGATGCCTCATACAATCGCTGAGCAGAATTCCTACAGACGCACGTTCAATGAATTCGTGCGGTTCGTTTCTCAACCGTTTCCTGGTCGAAAAAAACACTTCATTGCCACAGGCATAGCCGAAGTCTCGCCTCAAGTCTGCGAAGATTTCTCTGCTTACCTCAAAACGACCAACCTTTCTGTTCATACCCACAACCGTAAGATCAAGCATCTCCGTAAAATATTTGACTGCCTCAAGGACTACTACGAGGGTGAGAACCCATTCCGTTCAAAAACGCTGATGCGAAATGAACGTGAGGAACGTGGTACGGTCGTCCATCGTCAAGCATTCACGAAGGAACAGGAAGAACAGCTCCTCCTGGTTCTTTCCGATACCGATCGCAAGCACAAGCTCATGAATAAAGCAGAAATGCGTATCGTCTACATCATCGGCATGTTCACCGGGCAACGCCTCAAAGACTGCGTACTGCTTCAGTGGCAGAATATCGACATGAAGAACCGCCGCATCTGGGTCAAGCAGTTCAAAACAGGCAAGGAAGTGACGATCCCTATGGCTTCCGAGCTGTACGAAGCCCTGCTTGAGGCTAAAAAATGGAAATGCAACCAATATGTCACGCCCAAGTGTGCCGCACGCTACAACAAAACCAACGCCGATGGAAAGAACGTCGGCAATAATTTGATTGATATCGATGCATTGAGACCGATACGCTGGATCGGCCTGGAGCCTTCGGTCGATGTGCCGGGACGGAAAAAGAAAATGACCGTGTACGGCTTCCATTCACTCCGACATAGTTTCGCGAGCTTCTGTGCTGAGGCGGGCGTACCGAAAGCCGTGCTGCTGTCCATCCTCGGCACGGACTCCGAAATTGCGGACAAATACTACACGCACGTGGGCGATGAAAGTCAGCGGAAGGCGGTCGAAGCGATCCGAAGTCGAAGCGGCGAGAAGTCTGCTCAGACGAAGATCGACGAGGTGCTATCCCTGCTGGATTCAAACCCGAAGCCTACGCAGGAACTCCTGAACACGATAACCAGTATGTTGAGGTCAGGACATGAGATTTAACCGTAATATTTACCTGCGGCTTGAACAAATCGCCTTCTTTATACCGGATTTAGGCGGGCGCAGATTCGAGGGAGATACTGTTGAATATCAATTCCAGATTCCCCTCCAGGATTCAATTCCGGTTGATGATCCCGATCTGAAGAATAAAATTTACAACATGTTCTTTAAGGCTCTTTCTCGCGAAAACCTTGATAACTATACCTTTCTTCAGAATTTCATGAGGATTGATGACTTTGAATATTTGTTTTTTGTTGTTTGTATTGTTATATATAAACGCTTATCCTTTCTTTTTATTCCATACATAGAAGGAAATCAAACTCTTGAAGAATCTAATACAAATGATTCATGGGATTATTCTGAACATTTTTATAAATCTATACCTCCAGATGCTTTTACTAGAGACATGATAGAAGAAAATAGTTATGGGATGTTTCATTCTGTAAAAACGGCTTATGGCTTTTTTTGCAAATTCTATCCAAGCTATTGGTTATATAAACAATCAAAGACCATTAAAGAACATGAAAATGAAATCTCTTTCTTGTCCCGCATAAAGGTTGTTGTGTCCAGATATTTATGCTCTTTTCCCCTCAAACCATTTAAGGAATTGAAGGAGGATTTATCTTATTTGTCTGATTTGCTGTATATACGCTCTAGCACAAAAAAAGATGTTGTTTCAAACAAATTGCAAAAAGATCATTATTGGAGTGCATACAAGGAAACATTAGACAATGAAATCATCGATAATTGTATTGATATCGCTGAGAAGCTTTCCGGTGAATCATTAATTCCCATTTCCAAGCTCTTATTTGAAGAGAATCCTGATCTAGTTGGTGAAGTAGAAAAAAAGAGACGAAATAAAATATCGGAAACCCAAAAAAAACGTTTAGAAGAAAGAGAAGTGCAAGTTCAAAAACATGTTAAAAATGTTCTAAAAAAATGTCGCTCAAGAAATATATCTAAAACGGAAGCGTGCGATGAATATTTCAAAGAGAATATTGCTGAACTCAGGGAATGCGGCATTAATTCACAAGGAACCCTTCGCAATCATTGCGTCCCAACAAAACCAAACAAACAACGTTCTGCCTTTTTTAATAGAACTTACACTAAGCCCTATTATTCCGACGATTTTCAAAAAGAAGTTATAGAGATTAGTGAAAAAATAAAAGAGTCTGGCGGTTAATTTCAGATTTAATCACTTTTAGTCGGTTTATGCCCATACCTAAGAAATGAATGGTATGGGTTTTATTTTGCGCTGCTTAATTCATGATTTAAGGTGGCTCTCCGAGACAGCTGACATGGAAAGACAATAGCAACAGACAATGTGTCCATCGAGAAATAAAAGTTGAAGTAAGTGCCCGGACACATAAAGTCCACCTACAAAAAAGAATATCGGAAGCGATTAAGACAATATGCCGATGACGATCGCATCGCACAAGATACTTCACATCACACCAACACGATGTGAAAAGTTGTAAGTTTCTGCAAATAAGCATATTGACAAATTTTATTTGTGGTGTATATTATCTCTAACCGAGCGGGAATTGATCCCGCCGGAACCAACAGAAGATCCCGGAGAAACGGTACAATGAATCAGTTTGGAAACAATGGCCTTCGCATGTCTGTCGTCAAATGGATCGGCCGCCATTTGGCGATTGACATCGGCGAGACTCTGACGGCCTCCGAGTACAATCTGATCATGAAGACGCTTCGTGCTGTCGCCAAGAACGGGGAGGTCAAGGACCCGGACGTTCCCGTGCGCCTGGTTGATGGCCGCGAAGCCGCCGAAATCCTCGGAATCAGCTACTCACAATTTCGGGCTCTTGAAACGGAAGGTATTATTCACATCCCGCGAAAAATGCTCGGTAAGAAAACGGTCCGTTATCGTCTGCCGGACTTAGTGAATTTTGTCCTGAGTGACGACCAGGGAAAGGAATCAGAAAATGTATAATTGCGATTTTCTGGAAGATGCTGGCCTACGTGGCCAATTCGGCCCCCCAGTTATCCCGAAAGGAAAAAACGCCATCGGAATCAACCCGCGGTTCTTTGCCGCAAAAATGATCAAAAGTCACAATCTGATCGTCTTCGAAAACGCGGACTGGTATGAATGGCACCCAGATCGCTGGGTTCCGGTGCGCGAGTGCATCCTTCAGTCCCGGATTGCCGACCTGTTGCAGGATGAGCTTCGGGCCTTCTTCAGATCGCAGCAGAAGGCCGCCCAGCACTCGCACAGACCGGTAGCCAACTTCGGCGGAGTGACCATCGGTGAGGCAGGTCCATCGGCACCCGCATACGATCTGATCAGCACGCGCAACATCGAGGAAATCCTGTGTACCATGCGATACATGTGTGATCGAGGTGAGAACCTGCCGCCGCTGGACCCGGACGTTATTCCCGTCCAGAATGGCCTGTTGCGCTTTAATGCCGAAATTCAAGACTTCGAATTCCGGGGTTATACTCAGGACGATATGATATTCTACACTTTGGATGTCGTCTACGACCCCGAAGCAAAATCTGCATTATTTGACAAGACTCTGTCGGAAATCGTGCCTGAACCGGAAGATCGCCGTGTTTCTCAGGAATATTTAGGTTCGATTCTCTTCCCCGAGAATCGTACAAAAAAGTTCATGACGTTCACCGGAACCAGCAACTCAGGAAAAAGTGCATTGTTAGGAGCTGTTGTGGAAATTATGACGCCGAAGAGAATCTTTGATCTTGATCTCAAGACGCTCGCGGGCGATTATGGACTTTCGGCGCTTACGAATCAAACACTAATCACGATCTTCGAAGCGGGGAAAGACGCATTCTGTAATCCATTCGTAATTGAATTTATAAAAAAAGCCACCGGCAGGGACCGCTTCAAGACCAACCGGAAAAACAGCAACGAGCAAGTCGAACATGTCGGGTTGTACAGTATCTTATTCACTTCAAACTACAACCAGCGTTTCGAGTTCGAAGGCGACGGGGGAGAATTCGCTAACCGCCTTCTTCCGATACTCTTCACGAAGCCCATCGAGAACCCGGACCTGACTCTCGGGGACAGGCTCAGTAGTGATCACCGTTCCGCAATCTTCAACTGGCTGCTGGACGGAGCCCGGCGTGTACGCCGAAACAACTGGGATATCTCGCTGAGTCCGGCGCAGACCCTCCGCCGTGATCGGCTGATCCAAGCGACCCGCGGGATCGAACTCTTCGTTAAGAATTACATCGAAAAGTTCGAAACGGGATACATAACGACGGAAGAAGCTTACAAAAAGTACGATAAGTTGCGTAGGACCGACGGGTATACCTTCTACCATGAGGGTAAATTCGATAAGCGGTTATCTGAAGTTATGTCTGATTTTGGCGGTGAAAAAGACAAAAATCTGCCGTCCGCAAATGGAAAGAAAAACGCACGTGGCTACCGCGGAGTCCGGTGGAAAGATGTCAACGAACTCAAATAAAACGATTTTTTACAACCGTCGTCCCCGTCCGGCAGGGCGGGGGCGGCAGAATTGAGAGTAATTATGAACAATAATGAGCAAGAGAAATACATGCGGGGAATCGATGCCATGTCACGCCTCGCGATCTTCATAGCCAACCAGGCCAATCGCAAGTCGATCTCGCAGTGTGGTGCCCTTTATCAAAACGAGAACAAGGACGGTGGCTTTACTTCCAGCGACCATGCAATCTCCGTTCTCAAAGATGCGCAATCCGTCAAATACCGTGTTCAGGTGCAGCCCGCCGTTACCCCGCAGATGTGGACCGATGCCTTCCATGCGGCCCTAGCAAGCAATACCCGCATTGAGCCGGTCCTTGGAGGCCCACCATCCGAGATTCAGCCGTTTTACCAGCCGACACCTGGATCAAACGCATTGGTTCCTGCCTACCATGCCGCCAACCAGAATGCTTGGACGTTCCAACCGATGACTGAGATTCAGTACGATAATGCCATCGTACCGCAGGACCTTCCCAATCTTCTGACGCGCATGACCGGGCAGACGGATTACATTTATCTCAGCAATTCGCTGGGATTGAACAAGAAAGATTATGACAACGTCAAGCAGGGAATCCTCGTCCGCTGTCGTGCGGACAACGACGTGAATCTTCCGCTTCAGGAGGGCTGGATCGGGATCCCGACATACGAGTATGACGGAACGTTCCTCAGGATGTACGTTCTTTGCAACGGTTGTGTGTTCGAGCTCAAAGCCTTCAATGA
This sequence comes from uncultured bacterium, assembly GCA_902778895.1. GTDB lineage: Bacteria > Verrucomicrobiota > Lentisphaeria > Victivallales > UBA1829 > UBA1732. The sequence continues at coordinate 187,213 of CACYZF010000009.1, read as the reverse complement.
TACGGTCCTTCGCTACGTGATTCCGTTCCGTTTTATCCCGAAGCACTCTGCTATCTGGTTCCGAGCTGGTGAAACCCAGCCCGGAGCCCCCATCATCATTGATACTGATGTCAATGCTGTATACAACGGCACTTCGCTCGCCAACGCCGGTCTGATAGATGCCGGGGACATCAAAAAAATCGAATGGGAAATCCTGCGCGATCACGAGGTCCTATACGTCTGGCGTCCCGGAGGTAATGACCGGAACAGCCGTATCCACTTCGAAAAAGCTCTCCGTTTCCTTGCCGAGGCAAAGAAGCACGTCATCAACGCATCCCTCATCACCCCCGGGAACGAACGCCTTGACATCAAAGCCACCATCGTTCAGGCACGCCGTTTCGGACTCGATATTCCTGTTCCGCTCAAAGGAGTTGGATACGTCCAGTTTTTGATGGCTCAGAAAGAGTTCGTGCCGGATGACATCCCGACCTTCTGGACAAAGGGGAGCGCCACGCTGTTCTTCGGTCCTGGCTACAGATTGATTATGGAAAAGCTCATGAGGGCGTTCAGCGGAACTTTCCAGAATGAGCGGGGTTCCACCTCGATTCCGGATGCGGACCAAGAAGAAGATGGCGCGGACCATTACGTCTTTCCGCAAAAACAGGTCGGCATTTTGTATCCGCCTTCGGCCGGAAACAGGGTCAACAAATTAATCAACCGAATCGGACTCGACACTCCCGGCATCAATTCGGCAATCGACCTGGACGATTTGGAAACGGCCATATTCCAGTACGAGATACAGGCCCTGTTCATCGCTTATGCCGAAAAGATTCCGTCCCAAAAGCTCGCAGACATCCTAGATCTGTGCGGGCGCACTAAAGTCGTAGTGGGCATTTTCTCCGGCACGGAGGGAACGAAAGAGAACCCTATTCCGGAGGATGTGCTGTCGTCCGAAACGAAGGAACTGGTGGCACAGTCCTATAAAGTCACCGTGGACAATGACAATGTGATCGGTCGGAACGCGACCACCGGAACAGTCAAACGCTATTATTTCGAAGGTGACGTTGTATTCGTCTCCAACACAAACAATACAAACACAAAGGAAATCTGACTATGAAAGTCTCGATCAAAAGAGCAAAAAAAATCGTCTCCAACTTTGTCCAGCAACAATTGGCCGGGAAGAATCCGCCGCCCATTTTTCTCTGGGGCCCGCCCGGTGTCGGCAAATCCGAAAGTGTCCGTGAGATCGCGGCAGAAAATGGCATCGACATAATCGACATTCGCCTCGGGCAGATGGAGGTCGTGGATGCACGCGGGATACCGTATAAATGGGAACCAACGAAAGCTGAGAATGGGGACAAATCGCTCGCCATCACAAAATGGGCAATCCCGGAATTCTTCCCGCAAGACCGGAATACAAAGGCCCTCATCTTTTTTGACGAACTATCTACGGCTGACCCCGCGATTCAAGTCGTTGCCTACCAACTGTTGCAGGAACGTCAGTGCGGAGCATATAAGCTTCCGCCCAATGTGTACATGTGCGCTGCGGGAAACGGAGTCGGCCAATATGCTATATCGCATACCATTTCCAGCGCGCTCGCAAACCGCATGGTTCACCTCGACATCGAACCGGATCCCGGTGCATGGTTTGAGTGGGCTGTTTCGCACAACATCGCACCCGAGGTTATCGGATTCATTCGCTTTTCCCCCGAAATGCTGTTTGATCTGGTGGAAGGTGAATGTGAACGTGGCTGGCCGTCGCCGCGCAGTTGGGAAAACGTCTCGAAGGTCCTCTCCTATGGGCTCGACGATGAAGAGCTTTTTGCCTGTGTAGAGGGCCTTGTCGGAGAGGTCGCAGCAACGCAGTTCTACGCCTTCAGCGAACACAGCAAGGAACTTGGCGACATCCGTGCGATGATGCTGGATCAGACGAAAAAAATGAAAGTGCCGACCGAGCAGGACATCCTCTATGCTATTGCAACGAATCTGGCGTATTGGTTGCGCCGTGGTGGTGAGACCATGGAGGAATCCGAAAAAATGCTTGACGGTTTCTTCCGCATAGGACTACAGCTCCCGCCTGCATTTGCTACCGTGGCAATGGTCGATGCCCTATCCGGAAAGGATGGCGAACATCTCGCAAAGCGGCTGACCGAGCATAAGCGTTTTCCTGATTGGCAAAAGAAATTCGCGGTTGACAAGAAGAAGAAAGGTCTCTGACAATGCCTACACCCACCGAAATACGTAATCTCGTCGAGCAGGACAAGTTTGAGCTTTTGATGCGAATGCCCTTTTTCGGGCGCATCATCTGCTCGGCAGAGCTGGTTGTCGTCAGCGATCCGCAGGTTCCTCTGGCATGCACGGATTACCGGCGTGTTTTCATTTCGGCAGACTCATACCCGCGTCTGCCGGAAGAAAATCGCCTTGCAGTCCTCGCGCACGAGGTTCTTCATATCGCGCTGCGTCATGCATTCCGGATCGGGAACCGTGATAAAAACCGCTTCGAAAAAGCGGCTGACATCGAAGTGACCTTCGTGTTGACCGAATCCCTCCCTGATCCGTATGGAATCAAGCTCAAAGAAGAATGGAGAGAGTTAACCGCGGAACAGATATACGAACTCCTGCCTACTAAGGAAAACAAAACGAGTGCAATATCCACGCATTGCAGCCCGAAAGACAACAAGCCGGACGAAAAAGATACCGAAGAAGGACAGAGCTCGGATGATAAGCGCGAATCCGCTAGTGGCTCCGGTAGCGGGTCTAATGCCGAAGATGGTGCCTCCGACAACGGACAGGGCTCCGGCAACGGCTCCGGAGAAGGGTCTGGCAATGGTGATGATGCCGGACAGGGCAACGGCTCCGGAGAAGATTCTGGCAATGGTGATGATGCCGGACAGGGCAACGGCTCCGGAGAAGATTCTGGCAATGGTGATGATGCCGGACAGGGCAACGGCTCCGGAGAAGGTTCTGGCAATGGTGATGATGCCGGACAGGGCAACGGCTCCGGAGAAGGTTCTGGCAATGGCGATGATGCCGGACAGGGCAACGGCTCCGGAGAAGGTTCTGGCAATGGCGATGATGCCGGACAGGGCAACGGCTCCGGAGAAGGTTCCGGTAACAGCGATAATTCTGATGCCGAGGAAGGAGATTCCAGTAACGGAAAAAGTTCGACGATTGAAGGGGATGATAGTTCCGGCAATAGCAAGAAATCGAATAGAGGGAAACGCTCCTTTGATGGTAATCAGGAAGAATTTTCCGAGTTCCGTCCACAGTTCGATGCCGAAACGGAAATGCATTGCAACGGGCTGTCTGCGGGGATGAGGATGGACATGAAAATGAATCGGCAGGATATATCTTCTCCCGCTATCGAACGTCTCCTGAAAAAACTGGACAAGCCCCGCGTGAAATGGGGAACGGTCTTGAGGCAGTTTCTCCGGCTTTATCGCGGAGGTTCTTATTCTTGGGCACATCCGAACCGCAGGTTTATTTCCCATGGATTGTACCTTCCGGGACGCTATGGACTTAAAGGCTTCAGTGGGATTGTGGCGTTAGATACCTCGCCCAGCACGAGACCTGTTCTTTCGCGCTTCGTCTCAGAACTCGTTGGGTTAATCAAAGCATTCGGAAAGTATGACCTGACCATCATTGAATGCGCGGCAAGAATAACCCAGGTTTGGAGTTTATCCAGCGATGAACCGAACTTTGTTATTGAAGAGCACAAGTTCATGGGCGGGGCCGGAACGTGCTTCACTCCGGTGTTTGAATACATCCACGAACATCATCAAACCCCGAATGTTCTGATTTTTTTTACCGATGGTGAAGGTCCCGCGCCCAAAATCAAACCGCCTTATCCTGTTATTTGGATGCTCACTAAAAACGGCAAAGCGCCCGTGCCTTGGGGACGCGCCATCAATTATGAGGAGAGCTGAGCATGTCAGTCTTTTCACGCGAAACGTTCAGCAAGCCAATATCGATGGAGAGGGCGTGGCAACTAATCATGGCCGCGAAAACAAAGCGTGTGCAGGAAAGCTATCTCTTTCCACATCCATCATCAAACTCATTGCATTCATTGATAGCGTTCTTGAATCCAGAGGGGTTTGAGGAGTCGATAATAATAATCTGGCTTGAACGGTTCCGGCAATATGCTTTGGCGCATGGAGGCAAATTAACCATTTTGAATCCTTACAAGGATTTTCAGGAATACAACCAGAAACGCCGTCCCGATCCGAGTCAAGGTGAGTGGCTTTGGTTGTATACGCAAATCGCAGAACGCCAATGCAATGTTCTTGAGTTCTTTTCGAAAACCGTCCAGATCATGGGCGGCCGTGACGCACTTCTCCCACTCCTCGAATCCCTCCCGGATAAAGAGCTATTTGATCTATACCAAAAAATCAAGTCACCATGGCAGATTAACGTCCCGGCTCCTGCGATCTCATATCACGATCTCGAAGCCGCCATTCAGGAAGATGCCCCGGAAAAGGTGGTGATAATAAAAACATTCTGCCGTCACGTAACAGACGAGGAAATCCTGAAGCGCGCTATTGCAGCAGGAAAAGGCGCGGTCGTTGCAACAATGCTCAGGGATGCACCGGTGGATCGCATCGTTGAGGTCCTGATAATGGCGCATACCAACTGGGAGAACCCAACTCCGCTGTTTGAGCGTCTTCTTCCTCAATACGAGGATGAAATCGCTGCGTGGCGTGACCCCTGGGGCAACGGGTTCTTCTGGTATCTGTACCGTCGTCCGACTCTCTCCGTGGACATCATCAAAATTTTGCCGCCAAAAGTCTTTGCTACAATCGAGGTGAAAAACCGTTACGGAATTTCACCGAAAGACCTTTGGGGTTTCTACCGCCCGTCTCCTATATCGACGAGACCGGATCAATGTGTCTGAATGCGGCCTGTGAACAGGATGAAGAGCGGTGTCGCACCGTTTTTTCTCAGGCGGATAAGGCGGGTAAGGCACGTTTTTTGAAAAAAACTTCTCTCGCGCGCGCGAAGGATAAGGGGAGTCATGCCCGATAATGAGCATGACTCTGGTTTTCGCAAAGGCTTTCCTTTCAGTCACAGCTTCGGGATGCGCGGGAATCCGATCCCGCCACCGAACTGGCCGAGCAGGACTCCGATAACCGTCGAAAGGATGAGCCCGCCAAGGCCGCCACCGAGGATGTTGCTGGTTTGCGGTTGCTGCGCCTGCGGCTGCATGATGTACACGGGCTGTGCGGGGATTTGATTGTTTTGATTTTCGGACATGATTGTTTCCTCCTTGTAGGTTTTGAGTTTGTTTTGAGTTTGTTTGAGGTGAAGGCAGTGATGCCTCCACCTCGGTTGAATTTGTTTTACGTTCAGACGGAGATCGGCAATTCGACTTGTTCCTGTTCTTCTTCGGAACAGTCGTTGTCGTCCATCGTCTCAGACTGAGCACAGATGAGCTTTTGCACCTTCGAGACGTCGAGTAATCGGAAGCAGTTGAAATACCTCTCGGCACCCTTGGCCATCTCGGGTGGGAACTCCTGCGCGATGTCGCTCGGCTTGCGTATCCATCCGAGCTTACGTGCTACAGCGACATTCAGGGCTTTCATCAGTTCGATGTTGAACTTGATGTGAACGTTCCGGTTCAGGTAGCAACGGAACGCGAAGAGCACGGTCTTTTCATCGGCCATGTAGACCGTACCGCGCTTTCCCCAGGTCTCCGGCAACTGAATTTCACCAGCCTGGAATCCGAGACTGTTCGCCACTGCACAGATATCCTCGATTTTCGTCCGGCAGGCATACTCGATGTGGTTATCCCATGAGTGCCATCCTTCTCCCGGCAGAGCGTATTCCGTACAGATGATCCGGTAGTCGAGCGTGTAATGCGTGTTCTTCTTCGCATCCGAGCTGTACCGAGAACAGAACTCCTCAAAGACGCGCTTATTGGAGACGTAGTTCCGTACGTTTTCCTTGGAGGACATTCCCTTGAACAGGTCGATCATCTGCTGCTCGGTGAACTTGTTGTAGTTCTTGATGACCCAGACGATCATCGCGTACAGGTTCGACGGCGTGAAGTCCACGCTTTTCAGGATGGCGAAGCGTTCTAATAAGTTCCGCCTTGAGGTAGTCGTCAGACGAGAGGTGATCTCATCAAGGCAGTCGAACGCGGCCTTCCAGTAAAGGTTCTTCAGACCGCTGAATCTCATCTTCAGGGCCTCCTTGACCTTTTTCTTGTGAACGCCGACAGATTCCAGCACGGCGGTATCCAGCCCCGCAATCGTCTTAAAGTGGTTGAAGAGCTCGGTCCTTGCCTCCTCATAGCCATTGCAGAGGAGTTCCACCTTATTCTTTGCTGCGGCCAGTTCCGTTTTCAGCTTGCGGGCCTGTTGTTCCGCTGCTTCAAACTCCGCGTTCCATTTGTCCCCGTTGTCGTCAGGCATCCCGAACGTCTCATCGAACATGTAGTCGAATCCGGCGTCGTCATCCATCCAGCTCTTGTCGATGTGGAGGATGTCAACTTTTGCCCGTGCATTGCGTTCGGCGTTCAGAAAATCAGCATGTCCGAGTACGCTGACGAGCTTTTTTCCCTCCGGGGCTTTCAACGACCTCAATGCGAGTTGAATCGTCCTGTTCTGTTTCCAACGGCTCGGGATGATGAGAAAGATGTCGTCGCAGCAACTTTCGAGGATAATACGCCTCGTCCACTCCTCATACTCCGAATACGGCGGATTGCAAAAGATCGTATCCACCTCTTTGTCGATGAGCGTAGCCTCGTTGAAGTCCGTCCCGAGCACAATCACATCCGGGTCGAGCCTGTCGATCAGGATATGGCTCTTCTCAATGACGAAGTATTCGTAGATGTCCACGGACGAACGATCTCCTGCTTCCTGATTGAGCTCCTTGACCCATTTGCGGAAGTCGCATTTGCCGCAGCCGATGTCAAGCACCTTTCCGAAACGATAATGGCCGGAATGGTTGTCGCTCTGGAATCTCCAAATTCGACGGACCATATCGCGGGTAGTCGGATAAAACTCGAAGTCCTCTCCGGCCTCTTTGAGCTCGACAATCAGCTCGTTCATTTGCTTGTTCATGAGCGTGTCCTTTGTTTGAAAAAACCGGAGGAAGGACGAATCCTCCCTCCGGTTGGGTTGGTTCAATTCAGCTTCAGGCCGCGAAGATCGCGGCTTCTCGTCCGTCCAGACCGAAAGCACGGTTGAGCGCACGGTAGCTGTAGTCAACGCGCTGAGGTGAATACTTTTTGACGATCTCCGACAGCGCATTCATCAGCGACCAGCGGGTTGGTTCCTTGAACTCGGCATGTGACGGAGACTTGAACTCGCGATAGACCGGGAGGATGTCGCACGAATTGATGACGCCAAGCTCAGCCGCTCGCACAATGCTGCTCCGGGCTTCATCGTCATTCTTCAGGTAGACATCCTTCAAATCTTCGCAGACTGTTTCCATCGTCAGAAAGTCGTCTTCAAGCGAAGCAACAGCTCTGTCGATCAGCTCGGACAGGATAATGCCGCTCGTATGACGGCGTTTTACGACCGTGGTCCCGCCGAAAGCGAGATTTGTGCAGACGCAAACAGCGATTCCAGCGGACAGGCCGACCGCAAGGCTCTTGTCGTGCGAATTGCGCAGACCAATGCAACGGTGCCATTCAGGGGAAACCGAGGATGTTATTTCCATCACTCCAAAGAGCCGCTTCCCCTCGTTGACAAGGCCGAACTTTTCGCCTTCGATATTCCAGTTATGAGCTCGGATAACATCGGTCACGGCTTCGATCACGTCGATGTGCGGTACAGGCCGCCAGGTCTGTGTTGAGCTCGGGGTGTCGGTCCCTGCGACCTCATCCCTACTCACGTATTTTCCTTCTGCCATTATCAGGCCCATGATTCAGCCCGCCTTCCTGTGCGCCGCCTTGCAACGACTGCCGTAGGCGCACTCAGCACAATTCATGTAGGACTCGATGGGGATGAAAAGGCCATTGTTGACAGCTTTCTCAATCTGCCCTGCGAGGTAAACGAAACGGTCGAAGTCGTCGTTCGTTCTGAGCGTGTAGAACTGATGATGAGCGGGCGTCTTCGCCTTGGTGTACACGTCGAACCTGAACAGCGGATTGATACCGTATTTCTGCTGGAACGCATAACAGAACACTGTTGCCTGAAGATCACGGTCAGCTTTCCCGTTCGGCCACTTCATCGAAGCAGTTTTCCAGTCGCAGATCGTTTCATCTCCGCCGTCAACGGTAACGAGGTCGAATTCACCGACCAATGGCTTGCTGAGACCCGGCACGTCCACACTGAACGCTTCGGCCACCGATTTGACCGTGTAGTCGTCGGGCCATTCGGCAAGCGCAAGTTCGAGCATGTCGCAGCCTCGTTTATCCCAGAACCAGTAGTCCTCGTCCTGTTTGTACGTAAGGTTCTCGCAGACCTCGGTTTCGCCTTTGAAGTAGACGGCGAAATCTTCCTTCGCGTCCACGATGGTGTAGTTCGTTCCCTTCATGGCACGTTCACTGAGCACAAGATGAATGGCCCGACCGAACGGGATGCTGATGGGCGTCCGTTCAACCTCGGCGTGTTCGATGTACCGGAAGTAATATCGCATCGGACATGTGAGGTAGGTCTGCAATGCGCTGTACGACCAGTGAGGCGCATCGCGCATGGTTTCGATTTCACGTTCCATGAGTTCACGCTGCCTTTCCACTGAGCTCGTCGATGGCACGACTGCACTGCGTCTTGGAGAGGCTTTCGAGCGAGGGGACGTTGAACTTGGCCTTGATCTGTTCGGGAGAAACATTGTACTGCCGCGCGAGGTCGAGAAGGTATTTGACCTGTTTGGGAGACGCAGGAGCGTCCGAGGGCATGCCGTTCTTCTTGTTGTAGGCGGGTTTCGAGGCGTTCTGAGCATGGGAATCGTACAGACCGGGCTGGTGCGTCTGCGCGGGCTGCGAATCGGTGGAAGCTTCGTTGTGGAGCTCGTTTTCCACGCTGTCGCGGACGAGCGCGAAGGTTTCCCTGATTTTCGTGTTGAGCTGCTCGGGGGTGAGACCGTCCGGGAGTTCGACTTCAACGGATGCGTGGTACGACTGGCTGCTGTACTGGGAGTCAGCCGGAACCTTTTTGGAGTAGGATGCGTTGAGTTTGAGCATGGTATTGTTCCTTTCGAGTTGAAGGTGAAAAAGGCACACCCCCGGCAGCTTGCGCCGCCGAGGGTGTTGGTGTGGTTTTGTTTTTGAGGGTTGGAGGTTGTTTCAATGTTGAGGTTTCGCCAGGAGTTCCTTGATAATCCATTGAGCGTCGTGTTTCGAGATTTCCTCCACGCTTTTGACGTGATACTGCTGGCAAAAATCGCTTTCGGCACGATGCTGCTCCTGAAGAGCCTTTCGGATGCATCCTATTTGCTTCCCCGTAATTCGGTCATCATTATTGGCCGAATTTGAGCGTGGTTTCGAGGATGATTGCCGATTCCCGTCAAAGCCGTTCGAACGCTTGTACGCATTCATCAGCGTATCCGGGGGAGAATCATGCATTTCGACCTGAGCGTCCTGCCCTCCGGAGACGAACTCAGCAATGACGTTTTTCATTGTCCTGATTTTCGCATCGTTTTGGGTTTCCATTTGCTCTGTCACCTTGACAAAGACCGTTTGATCATTCTTGCGAACACATTTGTGAACCGTTATTTCCATAATAGACCTCCTTTGCGAGTGTTGTTGAAATGGAAATTTGTGGTGGTTACATATAATGATAACCTTGTTCACAGAAGTGGCGTCAATAATGGAAACGAAATGCTGACGAGCTCGGTTATCAGAATCCGCTGGCCGTGCGGATGCGTTCGATAGTGCGCCGGGTCTGCTGATACTCGCGTTCTTTCTGACGCTGAGCGAGAGCGACCTCACGGACCTTGCGAGCCATGGTGGCGGATTCGTCGAACATGGCCTTGAGTTTGGCCTTCATCGCTTCGATGTTGGCGGACAGCTCGTCGAGCGGATTCAGTTCGGGCTCATGGTTCTGGGCGGGAGTCTGCGTGGCAGACACGGTGCGGGTGATGGTGTTTTCGTTCATCGGGGTGTTTTCCTTTTTGGTATTTGTGGTTTTTGAGGTAGGGTTTTCCTGAGGATGGGGAATCTGCTCTGTGACGGATTCCGTGATTTCGGTGTTGGGCTGAGGTTCGCTCTGCTCGGTCTGGACTTCTGGCTTTACGTCCGTTTGAGTAGACTCGACCTGTTCCGACTTCTGCTCGTTTTGAGCTTGAGCCTTTTTGGTGATGATGGGCATCGCGATGTACTGACCGGAACCGCCAGTGCCGACAATCGGACCGTAAGCATCGTTGAGTTCGATCTTCCGATGGCCTGCCTCCAGCAGACGTAGGAGAAATTCTTTCCGAACGCAGAAACACAGGTCGCCCCAGTTCGGATCGAATTCAGCGAGGATACTGAACAACATTCCGTTTGAGCTTTCGAGATGGAGATTATCCGGGACTTCAGGGAGACGGCTCAGCTTGACAGCATTGTTGTGTTCCTTGTCGTCGGGGATGCTCTTCAGGTAACGCTGAAGCCGTTCGGCACGGTCGTCATGGAAGCAAACATAGTGCGTCGCTTCCGTTCGTTCGGGTACGACCCGCATCCAGTTCGGATAGTTTTCCCGAATTGCCTTGGCGCTCCACGTCCAGCTCCCGAGGGTAAGTTCGAAAAACGTGTCTTCGTCTTTCTGCCAAGTCAAGAGACGACCGGAATCGCCAAAGGCTTTCGTCGCGAGCAGAGCGAGAGGGAACGGGATCGTAACGCTCCCGCTCGTTTCCAGCTTGAGCGGGATGTTCGAAAGCTCTTTGCCGTTTGTTGCGGTGAAGCCATATCCACTGATGTTGATTCCGCCAAGAGCCTTGCGGATATCTGCGCCCTTGTCCGTGATCGGCGCAAGGAGAGACAGCGCTGATAACGTATCGGCAGGCAATTCCGTGACACAGATGTCCTGATCCGGGATCTGTTCCTTCGACGGGAAGCTACCTTTGACGGGCGCGAGCTTCACATCGTCGATAAAGACCTCACCGCAGTCGATCTCCAGCTTCAGCGTCTTGTTCTTGCAGTTGCGAACCATCTGACGGAACTGCTCGAACTCCACGAGAATTGCCGGGAAATCATCTTCCAAGTCGGCAAACAATCGGAATTCGATCTGTTCGATCACGTTTCGGGTTTTGAAGCAAAGCATATTCGCTTTGCCTTCGATTTCGATCCCCTGATACGCCTTGATCAGAGACGTCCGGGAGACCAGTTTCCCCAGAGCCGACAGGGCTCCGGCCAACGAGTTTTTGTTTACGGGGATTTCCATAAATTCCTCCATAGTTTTGGTTAGGGTGAAAAAGTCAAATCAATTTGATCTATGAAGGAATATATACTTGAAATCTATTGACAAACACTCATCAGGTAAAATCTGCTCGTTTTTTGACAAAAAAATACCTCAAAAACGGCAAAAATGACACATTTTCCAGGTTTTTAAGCATTTTTACTGCATTTTAGAACAGGCAAAGAGCCGTTGATGTGATGGAAGAACCATTTGAGGTGATTCCGGTATAAAATCCATCTTGTTCATGACATCGAAAAGATTCATTTTGTCCTGATCCAGCGTAGAAAGACATGCCGGAATATCCGCAACCATTTGAATAGAACATGGAGAGTAAAGATTCCATATCCGTTCCGCAGCACAAGTTATATCGTCCATGTTTGTTCGGAAATGTCCACTGACGATTAGCAGCACGTTGTAGCACAAATGAATTGGATCATAAGACCAGGAATAAACCGGCCGACAATCTGCTCGACGCAGGGCCGAAATGAAGGAATTAAGATACGATGTGAAATCCGTATGCTTCTCCAAAAGTGGAAAAACATAAAGTGCTATTCTCGCCTTCTCAAAACTGTTGACATACCATTCGACAAGTTGACTGATTCTTTCGTGCTGTGTGAAACTGTTTATCATGAGACCTCCTTGGTTAAGGTTAGAGATGAAATTACGTATAATATGCCTGTTTGAGTTCAAACCAAAATAATCAAGTCGCGATATTATATGCAACAAATCGCGAGTTGAAAAAAACAATCAAAAACAATTCTAGAAAAACAAAACCTATTATGTTTTAATTGATTTGTTGAGTATAAAAAATAGGATTTTATATATTACACAATCAAACCCCCTTCTACGGCATAGAGAGCACAACACACTCACACATACAAGCATATACTCATACCCTTATATCCTTATACCACATTATCCTTTATACTCTTTATACCCATTACAGTCTTTATCCTTTATTCCCTTATACAAGACAACATGGTTATAAGAGAGATGATGGCAGATGAACAGAGTGCAAGACTATTGACAACAACATACTACAGCGTTATTCTTTCAACCGATAGTAGTCATGACAAAAATAAAGACACTTTTACATAACATGTATTTCTTTTCCTTTATTGACATTTTAAACCTATAACCATCATTTACAGGAGGAACAACCATGAAAAAATACATTCATTCCTACCACACCCTTAATAAGCCCATGTACAAGAAGATACTGAACGCAATTGACAACGTCAGAGACGACTACATGGATCGCCACAGCAAAACATTTGCAATGAGAGGAGATGTACATCTTCCAGAAGGTTCCGATCAGAGTCTGATTATGAAAGTCAATCATCGTTTCATTGAATCCCAGAAGAACAAAGGCTACGGTCCCGCTTATGTCATGGTCAGAGAAGTCAGTCCTGATGGGAAGATACATTATCACATGGCTCTATTTCTAGACGGACAAAAAGTCAAAAGCACGTATTATGTTTTCAAAGACATGGAACGTATTCTTAACAATGTTGCAGGTCCTGGAGGGTCCATCAACCACTGCGATGATAAGGGTAAGAATGGTATTATGATTAAGCGTGATGACCCTGATCCCAGGAACCTACAAGAGGTTCAGCGTCAATTCAGTTACTTGGCGAAAATTGAACAGAAAGACAACGTGAAAGGCAAAACTTTTTTCAGATCGCAAATCAAAAAGAAAAAATAAGAGATGTTATGATTATTATATGACAACAAAAATGGTTAGAATCTTGTCAACAGGATAATGCTTTAGATTTTCTGGAATTGATTATTATATGACAAGATTACAAACGATTTTGATTTTAATTATCACAACAGGTATATTCTAAGTTCAAAAATGAACGGTTCGAAGGTTTGCCGGTATTGACAAAGGCTTTCATGGCCTATACTACGGAAGCGTTCATGAATTCACTTGCCGATACTGACATTCCTTTTTTCTATTCGTGTTTTTACTATTCCTTTTCTTTGGATTCCGAGAGATGCAACGAATTGCAAATTGTCTTCATAGAGAAGTTTGACTATACCCCATGCCATATTCGACATTCTCGGTTCCTTGGGAGGACCATCCACCAGCTCCACTCGGAGCTGGTGGATAAAGGAGTTGTCATTTTCATTGTGAAGGGTATCATGTGATGTAGGAAAAATGCTCAATCTTTTTCCGAATTGCACTTGAAATAATAAGAAGTTGGTGTTATAATAGAGCATAGGTCGTACAGTTGTCCCCCAATTTGAGGTGAAACGCATGAAAACCGAGAGCGAGTCAGGCTTAAGAAAGCATGGGCTGTTGCACATGCTCTGGGGGATCGCATGTTTCCGGCAAGGGAATCTGTATTCCCATTTTTTTCGATTTTTTTCAAAAAAAACAACGGGTACACCACAAAATGTCCGAGGTTCGGCAGTATAGTATTGCACAACTCATGACGTAAAGACGAGGACAACGGTATGCCGACCAGCAAAAAACAATTAATCCGATTCGTGAGACTTGTTGCAAGTCTAAAGGAAAACCGTTATCCGAATTGCTCCTCATTTGCGGCTGCGCTTCGTGCAGCCGATGTAAACGAGAACATTAACATTGCCTGCACACCCAAAACGGTTGCCAGAGATATTCAAGTCTTGAAGAATGATTTTGGAGCCCCCATCAAGTTCAGTGCATCCAAGAATGGGTATTACCTGACAAAGCGTTCCTGGAATTTTTCCTGCCCTCAGTTCTTTGAGGACACAGCGGTCTTCTCCGCTGTCCTCGGTGCACGAGTTGCCGAACACATCTTCCCTGAACCGCTGAAACAGGATATGCGCGCTGCCGTCGATTATCTTCTCACGAACAACAACCCCGATGCCCTTGACCAGACTTTAGTCGAATCCCTGGTCGTGATTCCCTCAAATCGAATCAAGGTGGATCCAAATGTATTCATGCCGCTTTTCCAGGCATGGCAGAATCACGAAGTTTGTCGCATTGAATACGAGGACAGCCGTGCGCAAACGACATCCAGAGACTTTGAACCGCATACACTGGTCTTCTACGATGGGGCCTGGTATACGAAGGGATATTGTCATCTTCGCAAGCAGATGCGTACATTAACTATAGCGCGCATGAAGTCTGTGGAACCGACAGGAAAGAAGTTTTTGCCCGATCAAAAGATCATCAAAACGGCAAGCGAAGATGAAGTCTTCGACTATGATATGGTCGAGAATGTGGTTGTTCATTGTGACGACTATTTGACAAAGCTTCTTTCTGTACGGCAGCTTCACCCCAAGCAGAAAATTGAACTCCTCCCCAATGGCGGAAGCAACGTTTCCGTGGCAAAGCTCCCACGACATCGGTTAATCACTTGGGTAATGAATCAGTGCGGAAGAGCTAGAGTGCTTTTACCTACTTCCATCCAAGATGATATTTATTGTTTTGCAAACCAATTAGCAAAAGAACATAGAAGCAAAGAATAAAATGGACTTGGTTCATATAGCAAAAGACACAAAGGCCATTTTGACGGGATTTAAGAATTCCGAATTAGATTGTGCCGTGATAGATGAAATAATATACAATATAGAAAAGGGAAAGATTAACTTTATGGTTTGCGGAGAGTTTAGCGCTGGAAAATCGTCTTTAATAAATGCGATTATTGGACATCAACTTCTTCCGGTTGCAGACATCCCGCTTACAAGTAGGCAAATAGAAATAATTCACGCAAAAAAACCGTACATTAAATGTCATTGGAGTAATAGCATAGATGAACAAACCCAAAAAAAAGTCCAAAAAACAATAGATGATATAGAAAATTCTAGAAAAACAAAAACAGAAGACAGGGTGAAATGGATAACAGAGAATCAAGAACTCGAATATCATCCAATGTCCATAAAGAATATAAGTGCTTTTTTGTGGGCAATTGAAACAGCCTCGAGCTGCATAACAAGAGGGAATGAATTTTGTTCTAAAGTAATAGACAAAACAGATACACCTAAACAAAAAAGTCAAAGTGCTTTGAAAAACATACTATCCTCAAAGCATGTCAACATGATTGATAAAATAATTATTGGAGTTTCACTCCCTTGCTCTTTACATGACGCGAGTTTTATTGATGTTCCGGGAGAAGGAAGTATAAACACCTATCTACACAATGCAAAAATCGCACAGCAATCAACTCAAATCATATTACACGTCTTTGATGCAGAACATATTGGGAGCCGAATATCTGAAAACATACTACAAGAGTATAAAAAGTATAATGCGCATGTTGTTTATATAGTCAATAAGATAGACACATTAAATGATTTGGCACTGAATGAAGCATTAAATCTTTTATCAAGCAAATATAGTATTAGATCGTTAAAGGTTTCTGCCTTATATGAAAATGGAGCGAGTCTCCTTAAAAAAGAATACTGCACAGTAAAGCAGATACTTGACAATCCCAAAATAAACCTTCAATCTTTGATATTATCAGACAGATGGGATTTTAGAAATATAGAGAACAACAGAAAGATAACTGAAATGTTTTTGCATGACGCCTCAAATATTGAGCATTTGAGAAAGAGAATTGCAGAAGAAATAAATAACAGAAAAGGTTCAATCAATAGTTTTCATCAAGGCAAAATCGAATTGGTTTTATGCAAATACAAACAGATATGTTTATCTGCAATTAGCCAAAACAACAATTCCATTGACTTAATTCAAGCTAAAGCAACAGTAAACCAAAACGAGGAAGAAATAGCAGAAATTGATAGTTTTATCAAAAGATGTCTTACTCGTTATGATGTGCTATTTCCGTATTTTGTTCGCGAAGGTTTGTTGGATATTCTTGATGAAACAGAAAAAGCACTTTCTCTATCCTTATCTAGAAATTATAATGCTTTTGAAAAGAATGTCAAATGTGCTGTAAAAAAAAGTCTTATCTATCCTGCTGAATACAGAATTAAACAACACACGGATGATTTCTATTTTTCAATAAAGAGTGATATTTCATCGTTTATGTCTCAAAAAAAGATTAATATTCCTTCAACTTCCAATCTCGACTTTTCATGGAGTTCAAAAGATGCCTTTTATTCCAAAGTATTTAACCAGTCTGTTTCAACCCTTTCCTCTATCATCAAGAACAAAAAAGATAAGCCTCTTTTATCCTTGTTTCGAACAAAGGCTTTGTCGGAATACCGCACAAAAAAGCGACAAGAATGCTTAGCTGTATGGCATAAGGATATTCTCAATATTTTTACCGAGGAAGCGAATAAAATTCATGCTTGCAACTGGATCAGATTAGATCGATACTTTGCCCCCATTCGCAAAAGAAAGCTGCTGACAGAATACGAGTTAGATGGAAATAAGATGAAATTACATAATCTAGAATTGAAATGTTCGCAAATCAATTTCAATATTAGTTTTATTCAAAGCAAGTTAGACAACTTGCTTAACCTTCTTAAAACCAATGGAGGCTGTTATGAATCTTAATCGTCAAAAGGTCTTGGATCAGCTTGAACGCACAAGGCAGTATGTCGATGACACAGATTTATTAATTTCGGAAGATGAAAGATCGACTATCCATGAATCTTTAGACAATTGTGTCCGCTATGCTAGGTATGGTCGTTACCATGTAACTACTCTCGGATTATTCAGCACAGGAAAATCTACTCTTCTAAATGCAATGTTGGAAGATCGAATTCTCCCCTCTGCGGATGTACCTGTTACGGCCATTACAACTGAAATTTACTTTTCTGAAAAGGATTCTATTTTTATTCCAATGGAATCTGTTCCCGAAGATGTTCTTCAAAACTTTTCGAAAGGATTAGAGTCTTTTCCAGGGGCAAATAAAGCAGCCGTCGTCACCACCCTTGAACGTGACGGTGAACAATGTAAGGGAATCGGTGCAATCCTAGACTCTCATGATAGCGACTTAATTCTAAAAATTATTTCGGAATTAACCTCTCAACAATCACGAAACAAAGCCCCCTTCGATCTTTTAAAAAATCTTTTGGATACGAATCACGATTTGGGGATTTGGCTTTCTATATCAACTATGCCAAATTGGTTGAAAGATATTGTACTGACAGATGTTCCGGGAACAGGTTCAACAGATGAAAATCATGAGATTGTTATTAACAAAATCATCCCAAACAGTCAATTGGTTTTGTATTTAATCGAATCTTCAAAGCCTGGCAGCGCGATAGATAAGAGTTTTTCAAATCGCATTTCAAATACATATCACAGAAAGATATTTTACATCCTCAACAAGATTGATCAGCAAAACAGCGATGAATTGTCAGATTCGCTTGACCTTGTAAAAAGAGGTGTGCCAGAAGTCTTGCAAGATGGAGACAAACCTGAATTCCTGTGCGTTGCCGGGCTTTATGCACTTGTTGCAAACGAGGTGAAGAAAGAAAAGATGTCTTTAAATGAAGTCCTGAATGATGTTAAGATTAATCTTAATCAACTTTTGATTGATCCTTCATTTCTTTCTTCAAAAGAAGACCAACGCATCAATGCCCTTGCGGCATTTTTGCACAAAAAAAGCAATTTCGATGTCTTGAAGAACAGGATTGAAGAGTATTTGAAATATGAGAACAAAGAGATTGCTATCGAGCAACAAGCATCTTCTTTGATTCGTTCTATATTAACTGTTTTGTCACGCTCTTGTAACAATTCTGTGCGCATTTTGGAGTCTGACACAACAGTAGAAGAACTAAGAGAGAAAAAAGATGCGGCACATGAATTGCGAATTAGATATTCACATGAAGCCGAGATAATCCTTAATGATTATCTTAACTCCGCTCTTGATAAAAACACTGGTTTAGAAGCAATACTCAACGGACTTCTCTCATCTATCCCTGTAGAGGTTTCCCAAACGCTTAGCGAAAAATTGGAGGATCCATCCAACTACAAATATCTTACAAAGAAAGAAAACCTTCAGAGTTGGTTAACCAAAGAATTACAATCAAGGGTTGAAGGTGTTATTCGCAATCTTAATGCTGAGATTAATAAAAGATATTATCATCTACTTGAACAGCTCTCACCGATTTTAAAGAAAATTGATGACGAATCCTTAGCAAATTCAATTGACAGCATTGCGTTTAGTCATGTTTCTGACACAACCGCAACGAATGCACCTCATGTTGTAGGCGGCGCCGTTGCCGGAGGGGTTTTGTTCGGGGGGGGGGCTTGGGTTCTTACTTCAGCGCTTGGCTTTGGCGCATCTACTGCCGCCATAGCAACTCCTGCAGCCGGACTTGCTGGAACATTTGCAGCCCTTGGGTTTGACACATTAGCTGCATGGAGTGCATCTGCGGGATTCGGAGCTCTTGCCACGACAACAACAACTACTACTACTTTATGGGGACTCTCAGCCGTAGGTTTCTTTGTTCCCGTTGTAGGTGTTGGTGCGGCGGCGGCGGCAATTGTTGCCCTTTTGATTTTTAACAAGAAGTGGAAGAAAAAACAGATTGTGGAAAAAACTGAGGAACTACTCAAAAAAATAGTTCTTACAGGAGGTGTTATCGACAAAAAGCAGATTGTCTCTGTTTCGTGTAAAATGTGTGAATCAATCAATAAAACTGTTTCCAATTCCGCTGAAACAATCAAGGAAAAGATTAAAACTCGACTCAAACAAATGAATGAAGAAGAAGAAAAGATTATCGAAGAATTCAAATCTGCTTCGGAACTCAAAAAACAGAAAATCGAAAGGATCTCTCAACTCAATCAAACACTTGAACTTTTTGACAAAGAACTTCAACGATAACTTGGAGATCGTACTATGGCAAAAAAAGACCTGTTTACTGATCAAGACCAAAAGCTTTTAGCTTTTTATACGGAAACCAATCAGCAATGTCAAAAACGACTCAACAGTCTTAAACGGAACTGGCTTTCTGTAGCGGGAACCGTCTCATATTCAAAGAGCACAAATACTTCATGTAAAAAAATTGATAAAGTATACCCGATTCATTCCATCTATTATTCGGATAGAATAGCACATTCTCAGGTGGTTTATGAATTGATGTCATCTATGAGATCATGGGTTGTAGCAAATGCCAGCAAAAAGAACAGTATTCTTTTTATCGTATCAGGTGACGCCGAGAAAATTACGCTCTTAGCTAATTCCGATTCGGCTGACCATGGAAAAGACTATCTCGAAGCGGCATTTCCTGGAATCGTTTTTGGTGATCCATGTTCATACTCCCCCTATGTCGACAATTACAGGCGTGGGGGTATTGTTTCCGGTATACCGGCCTACTCCTATAATGAACACGAGCAACTCTATTCTTTGGATGCTCTTCTGCGCGGACTCCGTGGAAAGCGTTTTGCTCTGGTTATAATCGGTTTCCCTTGCAGTGAAGATGATATAACTCAAGTGCTTTCTAGTATCAGGAATGACATTGGTTCTAATCACGAGAATATTTTACTCAATGTCACAAAACAATTTGGAGAAGGCACGTCCAAGACACTGGGGGGATCTCTTACTTCTTTTGGGGCTTTAATGAGTTCTCTTACCGCGTCCAGTTCGTTTTCTTCGACAACAGCAAATACTGTCGGGGGGAACATGGGGGTAAGTGGGCCTATTCCCGGAACGCCATTAACGGCATCTTTAGGTGTCATGGCGGCCCATACCGTTGCTAATACGGTTACTGCCGGTCTTGCCAGTACATATGGGAATGCGTTAGGCGGTGCATTGGGGGTCAATTATTCCGTGACAAAAATGCAAAACAGGTCTCATGCGAATTCTTTAGAGCGATTAAATCAGTTCGCATCAGCATACGAGGCCGCTCTGGAAGAATATGAGACCAGGCTGAAGAACGCTTTGGCTGAAGGAGCATGGAGAACTCTTACTTATGTTTTGGCAGACAGTGATGAGGACTTTAAGTTCACAAGTTCCCTATATCAATCCTGCTTGACTGCTCATTTTGACGTATACGAACCATTCCGTATTGTTCCTTTGGGAAATGTTTCTTCTGATTGGCAAAGCACGATATTAAGCATTCCGGAAATTAATGTAGCCGGTCAAAAGAGACCGTTGGATACGCTTTTAACGAGTTCGGAATTCGCGTCACTGATGAGTCTGCCTTCTGAAAGTCATCCCGGCATTGAAATCCGGGAGACGCCCCGTTTCTGCATAGCTCCTGATTGTTCGCCGGGGAAAACAATCGAAATGGGTCATGTTTGCGATCGCGAGGTGGAAACTTCCGGAATAATGTCGCTCGCTCTGAAAGATTTGACCGCGCACACACTGGTCGCCGGTCTTACCGGTATGGGCAAGAGTACCACGATCCGTCATATTCTTTCTCATGCCGGATTGCCGTTCCTTGTTTTGGAGCCAGCAAAAAGCGAATACCGGAATATGAGCATCGGAGGTAACCCCATAAGGATTTTTACTGCCGGTGATGAAGCCGTACTTCCATTGCGGATTAATCCATTTGAACTGCCGAATGGGGATTCGCTCCACTCGCACATTGACTCGTTAGCGGCAATTCTGAATGCGGCGTTTCCGATGGAAGGCCCGATGGCGGCGTTGCTCGAACAAGGACTGGTGCGAGCCTACCGCGAAGCCGGATGGGATGTCGTCAGCGGTAAAGCTCCGGTCAACAACAAAATTCCCAGCATGGATTCGTTCTATACTGCGTTGGAAACCGTCATTGATGAGCAGCATTTCCAAGGCGACTACGGTTGCAATATCAAAAGCGCACTGCTCGCTCGGATAAACTCGTTGCGTATGGGGCCGCGCGGGCGGCTTTTCAACAGCGAACTACCCTTCAATGTCGCCGATCTGCTCGCGCGACCGACCGTAATCGAAATGAAGAAGGTCGGCAGCGATGAGACCAAGGCGTTCCTTTCCGGACTCTTGTTGCTGAGAATATACAAGTTTTTCGAGCAGAAGGGGAATTCTGAGACGCTTTCCCATCTGCTGGTTGTGGAGGAAGCGCACCGTATCTTCAGAAAAACTGCAGACAAGGGTAATTCTCTCGTCGGAAACAATACCACGCATCGCTCCGTGGAACTCTTTGAGAACATCCTTGCCGAGGTTCGTGCTTATGGATTGGGGATTATCATTGCCGATCAGATGCCGCTGCGGTTGAGTGACGGTGCGATCAAAAATACCAATTTGAAGATTATCCATCGACTTGGTGCCCTTGAGGATGCCGTCGCGATGGGCGGCAGCATGGGACTTTCCGAAGAACGGTCCGCTTTCATCTGTCGCATGAAGCCTGGCGAGGCGCTGGTGCACTGTTCGGCCCTTTGCGAGCCAGTTCATGTCAAGGTCTCGTATTCGCCGCCGCGCACGGGGAACGCGATTACCGATGACTACCTGAAAAAAACGATGGTGCGTGTCCAGGCGTCCGAACGACGTCCGCCCTATTTTGATGCCACTCTCACTGCCTTGGAGGAAACTGCGCCTCGGGCATTGGAACAGATCGCGGATTCCTTCCTCTTCACAATCCAGATGATTCCGGCGGTGAAAAAGGAACGGTGGAACTACGCATGGAACGAGTGCGTTACCAAACTGTTGCCTGATTTGGTGAAGAAGGCTGAGCTTCCGCTTTCCAATGAACTTGCCGGGCATTTGCTGCATTCGGCTGTATTGAGGCTGCTGAAAGGCAAACGTTTCATTTCTGACAAGCAGCCATCGCTGCTTACCTTGATGATTTCGAAATGGGATGCGGCATTGCCGGATGAACTCCATCTGGATCTCGAAAAAGTCCGGGAAGTCCGGCAGATGTTTATCGCTGACGAGTTGGTGCAGAGCATCAATATGCCGGGGTGGCTTCCGCAGGAATATCCTTCTGCGAAACGTTATTACCTCGAAGCACGACAAATGGCTGCCGCCATTATCGCTGAGATTCCTTCCGTGCTGCCGGCAATACGTAGCAATAGACTGTCGGAGGCTTGCCAGCAAGTTGCAACAGTGATCCTTGACCGGGCTGTGCACGGCATTGATGTTCGTGGAGCAACGCTGGAGGATTTCACGTTTGCTGTCATGCTTGCGCTACTGAACAAAGTGCGTCCCGACGGATGCACACGATCGGAGTATCTGGCGAAACTTCAGAACATCATTCAAACTTGTTACGGAGGCAAACAGAGATGAGTGTCATGGCAACAATCGGCGCGGTAGCCGGGAAACTATCCGCCGCAGCGGGCGAGGCCGCAATGGGCGTCAATTCCACGATACAACAGCTCGCGGTCTCAAATCCGCTATCTACGCAAGCCTCCTCTCAAGAGGCATTGTTGTCCCGTTCTCTGGATTTAAAAACTGGGAAATTGTCGCCTGATGAACTTCTGAACAGTCAGGACATCGTACAGGAAATACCGACAAGAAACGAATGTCTGGAAGGCGATGTTCATCCCATAACCGGTGTGCCGTTTGAGCGCAATACAGTCTTTGATGCCTGCGGCAACGAGGTAACGGGAGTCTTCCCAAAGTTTGATTCGATCTTTGATGCGAAACTGCCCGATAATCTATTGCAGGCATCAGATAGCGAGCAATTTGATGAATGCAACAAGCAATTGAGCGAAGCCATCGAAAAAGATCCTGACCTGGCAAAGAGCTTCTCCTCCGAACAACTCGAGCAGATTAGAAACGGAGATACTCCTGACGGTTTCACTTGGCATCATCATGAAGAAATGGGCAGGATGCAGTTGGTAGATTCCGATATCCACGCACATACGGGACACACTGGAGGAAAATCCATCTGGGGTGGCGGCACCGTTAACCGTTAAAAAAAACAATAGGAGCACTTTATTATGAATAATAAAACGTGGAAATATGTAAAGACGTTGGAAGATGAACAATTGATTGAGGATTTCGAAAAAACTCATGGGGTTACCTTCCCAGAAGACCTGAAAGAAATTTTCAGAAAGTACAATGGCGGAAGACCGCCGATGAAACGCTATGACACGGCGGTGGAGAAGAACAAGGAATTCAAGACATTGCTGTCTTTCAATCGGGCCGATGTTGAAAACATCTATAAGTTTTGTCCGCTTGATTCATCCGATGCTACGCTTATTCCTTTTGCATCCGATCCCGCCGGGAATTTTTTTGTACTCAAGGATGGCAAGATTTTCTTCTGGAACCACGAGACCGACGAGACAACGTTTCTTGCCGACACTTTTACGGATTTTTTAAATACATTATATTAATAAGATAATTCAATCAAATACGAGATACGGGAAAGTCTGTATTCTCTTTTGCTAGGACATCCATTTTCTAATATAAAGATAAGCTCTTTAGCAAAATTACAAAGCAGAATTTTCCTTTTCCCTTCATCAAAAGACCAATTCGAAACATTATAATATCGGAGGAAACAATGAAAAAACTTTCAATTTCAATTCCAGTCGTAACACTGATTGCAACGATGGTTCTTTGTATATGTGCAATTATCTATTCAAGGAAACAGGCGGACCCATTGCTTGAATATACTTATGCCGACAGAGTTGTCTCCCCCCAGCAGCATGATGAGTTTGTAGATCATTTGTCACAAGATCAGATTTCTTTGTTATGGAAGGCTATGAAGGGAGAAACATCTGAAGTCCCTGCCGAAATCACGTCAAAAATACTTGACAAGGAACTGCTGTGGGAGTCAAGTCACTGGATCACCTATCCTTTCAAAGAGTTTGACTATACTGATATTGTCCGTGCATGTGCAACCGATCTAGACTACCCGTCCAAGGATGCAAAATATGCTACGACATTCGAATTAGAACATTATATCTGTGAGAAAACATTTGAAAAGATGTGGGATCAACTCACCGTTGAACAGCGAGAACAGGTGTTAAAAGAAAGCGGAGTAAGCGCATCAAAAATAGCTGGATATGCGTGCCTCGGCGGTGCGGCTATGTTGGCGGCCACAGCTACAAGCGCATCTTTAATGGGATTTGCGTTTTATATTCTTGCGGCTAAAACAATAGTTGTTGCGGCGGGGGCCATCTTCGGTGCGACCGCAGCGACCACAATCACTGCTGTTTCCGTTTTAGCTGGCCCCGTAGGTTGGTGTATAGCCGCAGTAAGCGCCGCAGCGGGTCTTTTCCTAATTGGAGGAAAGAACGAAGCAACTACCGTTGCCTATATTGTTCAATTGCACTATTTCAAAGTTCAAGCGATGAATAACTCCGGAATAGATATTAAGCGCTATCTCCCAAAGGAAGAAAAGCAAATATAACAAAAGTCTCATTAATGACAATTTATGTCGTCTAAACAAAGAACTACTAGCTGATGTGTTGCCCTGCTCATAGCAGTGTAGAGTCCTTTTATATCCCAACGTGGATCGTTTTTGTCGACATCCAACAAGATCACGACCTCGGATTCGCAGCCTTTGAACTTCATGTAGGTGTAATACCGGATGCAGTTCTTTTCGTTGGCCGCAACTGGACGTGAAACGATCTGGAATCCGCCAACATTCAGATTTTCTCCAATGGATGTGTGATTCGGTGCGTGTGCTCCGAGGATTACGATCTTGTTTACGGAAATATGCTTCTCATCAGTCAACCGTTTCAGCTCAGACGCGAGCATTTCGTGGCAGTTGCCCGTGAACTCGCGGACAGCCACACCATCCGGCGAGGCATCAGAGCACTCTGCATCGTGCGGTCCATACGGTTTCATCGCCTCAAAAATCTGTCTGGTATTCCGACAATTCTTCTTGAGCACGATTTGAAGCGGACCGAAGTCGGGAAGCGTCAGCTCATCATTGAAGATGTTCTGTTCGGGATCGCAGAAGACAAAGAACTCGCCATCCTCCACATGAAGTAGCGAAATCACGTCCCAGGCCTCTTTCGTGAAGTCCTGTCCCTCATCCACAATAACGGCATCAAAGCAGAGGTCGGGATGATTGTAGAGGTGTTTGCGGAGCAGCTGCGGGAGGACCTCGGAATACAGACGCGGATTGGTGCGGTACTGCGCGATCTGTTCCTCCGGGATGCCGATGGTCTCAATGCAGAACTCGAAGAATGCGGCGGCCGTGATGCCGGGGAAATCCTCGGTCTGTCTCTGCAGGTGTTTTGCCAGAAGCTGATTGAAGCAAAGCAAAAGCACATTCTTGCCTCGAACAGAAAGGCGCTGGGCGAGCTTGATGGCCATGACCGTCTTCCCTGCACCGGCACAACCCCGAACAAGCAGGCTCTTGAATCCTTCGAGGATATCCAATGCGGAACTCTGCTGATCCGTGAGCTTAAAAGTGTTCTTCGCTTTGTCTTTTGAGGGCGAGAGTTTTGACCCGAAATCCAGGTAAGGTGAAAGAATGCGCAAAACATCTTCCTTTTTCGGTATGGGGTTCTCCGCCGTAGCTCTGTACGGGGTATCCGCCAAGATATCGCGCAGAATCAGTTCGATCTGAGGCAGGGAATCAGCCGTGACCACCACCCCACGCACGGACACGGGCCATTCCTTTTTGCCCTGACAGGTCGGGAAGCAAAAAGCATGGGCAATTTTGAGGCTGGCAGGCTGTTTCAGCCCCTCGGACAAGAGGTCCTGAACAAAGTATTTATTGCGGGTGGCTTGATTCACAGGTTCAATTGGACGGCCATTCTGGTACCACTGATTGTCGCGGTATGATATCGCACCGCCTTTCACCTCCATGACCACGATTCCCTCAATGGGGTGATAGAACAGAAAATCAATCTCGCCGTCATGTTTCTTGCCCTGCCGATCGTTCGATATGAAGTGGAACGAGTGAAACACGTACCATTCATCCGACAGATTCTCCTGAACGGCGCGGAATACGACTTCTTCCGATTCGGGAGTCCACTCCAGATCAAATATTGGCGGCATCATCTTCGGCATGGCTGCACTCCTTCGTTGGCATTGTGCATTAATATAGCACGTGTCAAGGAAAAAACAACTTTTTTCAAAAAAAGATTTCCATAGGACACAAAATGTCTGACCTCGCATGGTATATTACAGTCATCACCATAATCATTACTCAAAAGAGAAGAAAGGACGATCAATGAAACGAGATGTGATTATGCAGATTATTCGGGAATTATTCTTTGGGATTATCGTACTCGTTTCGCTTATGCTCATTTCTGGAATCTTTGATTATTTTCATAATGTATAACTACTTAAAGCGACTTTCAACATTTATCCTCAAAACCAATGGAGCAACACATGAAACAGCAAACATGGACTAAAACAAAATGGTTTTCGATTATCATTTTCGCATTTGTGTTCCTAATAGTCGTTGCAGGAACAACAACTTGGCATTACGGAATGGCACAGTATTTGATCGGTGTGTGTTGCGCTAAAGGCATAGTCATGAAGAAGGATAATGAAGATGCAGTCAAATGGATGCGTCTTTCGGCTGAAAAAGACTTCCCTAAGGCACAATTCTATCTGGCAATCTTTCTGGCTCTCGGAGAGTACGTAGAAATGGACAATGAAGAAGCTGTTAAATTGCTCCGAAAAGCGGCAGCGCAAGACTTTCCTAAGTCTAAAATTGCTCTTGCAGGCTGTCTTATGCGCGAATGTGATTCCATGGAAAGCTGCATGGAAGCAATGAAACTTGCTCGTGAAGAAGCCGAACGGGGTGATTCAATGGGGCAATTATTACTTGCAGTAGGTTACCAGTATGGCATAGGCTTAGACAAGGACATGGCAGAGGCAGTTAAATGGTTTCGCAAGGCCGCAGAACAGGGGGAATCGGATGCGCAGTTTGCCCTTGCCTATTTTTTATCAAATGAAGAAGGGGTCGAATATAATGAGGAAGAAGCTGTCAAATGGTATCTTAAGGCAGCAGAACAAGGGCATTCCGGAGCCCAATGTAATCTGGGTGTGCGTTATATGTATGGTGATGGAGTTGAGAAGGACGAGGACAAAGCGATTGAATTGTGTAGAAAAGCCGCAGAAAATGATGTCCCGGAGGCGCAATATGCTCTTGGTCTTTGGTATTATGAAGGAATGGGAGTGCCTTTCAATATGAATGAGGGCATCAAATGGATTCGCAAAGCAGCAGAAAGATGCAATACCGAGGCACGATTTGCCCTTGGAAGCATTTATGAAAAAGAGGCTGTTAAATGGTATCGGTGGGCTGCCGAACAAAAGCATGAAAAGGCTTTAGAACGCCTCAAAGAACTTGAGCCCATGTGGAACTTTGAAGAGAATTAAAGAAACTGGCAAAAAACTAGGAATGTGCCATGATTATTCCCCAAAAACAACCATTAAGCCGATGGGTAAAAGCAGTCGTTGGAGGATCTGCCTTCCTCGCTTTTTCTGTCTTTCAGGTAATCTTATCTCCTAGTGAATCTGCTTACAGAGGAAAGGAAACGGAGAAATTTCAACCGTCCATAGGAGATTACTTTGCAAGGGACATCAACAAACCTGAATCATCCTACCTAGATTGGTCAAGTGCAGCAGCAGACGGCAACGAATGGGCTCAGTGTTGTATGGGCGATTTCTGGTATACAGGTGATGCTGGCTATCCGAATCACTGTGAAGCACTCAAATGGTGGCTTGCATCCGCAGAACAGGGGAATGTAGTTGCAAAGTATAAGCTTATCAAATACTATTTCCTTAGAAGCTTTGAGGAATGGTGTAATTCGCATCCAGTTTTCCATGGTTTGTTTTTTTGATTTTGACCGCATTCCTGCTGTGGACTGTTGCGGACTGATGGAAGAGATCGGCGGAAAGAACACGTTCCTCGGAGAAGATCCGTCCTGGGCTCCAGATAACCGTCATGTCACGCTCACGATGAGCGATGGTATCTATGTGATCGATACCTGGCTTGGTAAGAAGCGCAAGCTCGTTTCCGGTTTAGGTAAAATCGGTCAGTCCAACTGGTCGCCGATCTTGAAATAAAGTTTTTGCTTCCGGTCAGGCTATCCGCGAGGCAAGCCTCACGGTATTACGCCCGACCGTACACGGCTCGGAAACGAGCCGGACGCAAAAACAATACCGAGGTCTAACCCAAACTTGGACAGCATAGAGTTTATCAATTATTTCTAAGCCGACCCAAGGGTCGGGGTATTAAACCCAACCGAATAAATCTTACCCAAAAATGAAAGGAATCTCAGGAGCAGACATTACCATTACCGTCAAATATCGAATTATGCGCTGAAAAAGCATAGGCTCTTTGTTCCGTTATAACCGAATTCTCTTGGTGAGGCGGACTTTGTTTCGTGTCTCGTACATTTTCCGGAAAAACCATCCAGCCCACTTGTATTTTTCTCCTGTCGTGTTATATTTTATTGTAGTCTCGCTATCATCTTTTGCTTTAGATAGCGAGAAAAGATAAATCTAAACTCAAAAACAAATCAAGGTGACGGAAATGAAACAATACGCTCTCATGGATCGACTGGTGGAGGCCGGGAACGGTTATCTCCAGGTGTCCGCCGTCCGCAAGCACTCCATTTCGAACTATACGCTGATGAAATACCTGAAGACGCGAGGAATGGCGCGAACCGCCCACGGCGTATATGCAACAGCGGATGCTTGGCCAGACGACTATTATCTTCTTGCCCTTCGGAACAGCAGAATCGTGTTTTCGCACGAAAGCGCGCTTTACCTTCATGGCCTGATGGAACGCGAACCGGCTGCCACCACAGTAACGGTGCCAGAAGGCTACAATTCAACGCATATTAACAGGCAGGGAATCCGAGTCATCCATTCCAAGCCGGAATGGTATGCTCTGGGCGTTACGAAGGTGAAAACGGCCTACGGTAACGAAGTCCCGGTTTATGACCGCGAACGGACGATCTGCGACATGATCCGATGCAGGAAGGATGTGGAAGTCCAGACGTTCCGAACTGCGATGAGGGAGTATATGAGCGGCGAAAAAAAGAAACTCGGCAATCTGATGCGGTATGCCAAAGAGCTCGGAATTGAGGAAAACGTGCGAATCTATACGGAGGTCATGCTGTGATTACGACATCAATGCAGCTTAAAGCTAAAATCCGGAATATGTCAGGCGGAGACAACGACCGGGCAAGAGTTCTGATCCGGACTTTCATCATGGAGCGTTTCCTGGAACGCGTGGCTATGTCGCCATATCGGGACAAGTTCATTTTGAAGGGAGGAATGCTCGTTGCTTCGATGGTCGGGCTTGAGGCCAGAGCGACTATGGACATTGATACGACCATGCAGGCCATGCCGCTGACGATGGAGAACGCCCGAAGCGTCATTGAGGACATTCTTCGGGTTGACGTACAGGACTGCGTTTCCTTCGCCATCACGAAGGTGTCCGACATCATGGAGGAACACGACTATCCCGGCATCCGTTTCATGCTGGAGGCTACGCTTGACAAGATGCGTCAGGCGATCAAGATCGACATCTCCACGGGTGATGTAATCACGCCTCACGACGTGCCGTATTCCTACAAGCTGATGTTCGAGGATCGCACGCTCAACTTGAGGTCATACAATCTGGAGACGCTTCTGGGCGAGAAACTCGAAACGATCATGGCAAGAGAAACGGCCAATACCAGAATGCGCGACTTCTACGACATCCACGTCCTGATGCAGCAGGCGGCCATCAACCACAAGGTTCTTCATGATGCCTTCATGGCAACCAGTATGAAGCGGAACACAACGGATATGCTGCCACGATTCGATTCCATCCTTGAAGAGGTCAAAAACGATCCAGCCATGCTGAATATGTGGGACAAATATCGTCGAGACAATTTCTTTGTCGGCGAACTTACATGGGAAGAAGTGAACAAAAGCGTAAGAAAGCTCAAGGTCGCTGCTCTTGGATAAAGAAACAAGCTCAAATCCTGTTCAAACACCCTGCCGGACACGAAGCGTGTCCGGCAGGGTCTCCTCAGATTCTGCTCATCTCTGTTCAAAAGCGTTTATCGCTGGCGATTAATGTACGGATTTACAAACGGGCTCAATCCAACCCGACGTTCCGGAGGAACAGGATAAACGGTGCCAGAACCGAGTTCAAACCCGCCTGCCGGACGGGTTACGGTGACAGATGTGCCGTTGCCGTAGTTCGTCGTGATTGTCGTTGTTGGTGTCGGAATAAATGTTCCTCCCGGTACTCTGACCGGGCTCCCGACGGTTGTGGTGACAGTCGTGGTCGGAGCACCAACCACGATGGGGGATGTTACCACCACCTGGTTGTTGGGAACCACGACCGGGGCAGGTGCAACAACAGCCGGAGGACGCGGCGCGACAATGACCGGAGCAGGAGTCGTGACGACGGTAGTTGAACCATTGAGTAAAGAACCAACAGATTCGACCGTCCCTTCGACGATCCCGGTCAAGGCGGCTGCCGGAACAGCAACGAGTGCCGTGGCGATGTCCGTGAATATCCCCGGACGTTGAACGATGACCGTCTGTTGAGCGTGAACGGCTGAAATGGACAGGAGGCCGAGGAGGAGCGAGAGGAGAGTTTTCTTCATGGTGAGAATTCCTTTCTTTGAGGGTGATGAGTTCAGCAGCTTTTTCTTTGCTGCATTCCAGTCATATATCCTCGAAAACGGACGACCGCCACTTGGTTGTCGGTGCTAACACAAGGAGCATTGTCGAATGCAGCCAACAACTAGCAGGTATACCGTTTTGACGCGAATATATCGGTTTCAGCCCTTGAAATGGGGATTATCCGTGATATAGTATTATGTCAGGCGGTTCAAAGAGGCGATCATGGTGATCGGCTCGCTGTCTGATGGCCGATATACAACTCAAAAAACTTCCCCATTTTTTCCCCATAAAAGACGGATTTGGCCCATTTTTTCCCCATTTTTCTCAAAAGAAAATGCGCGTGATTTTGTGCCATAATTTGCATTTGCTGAGGCGGAATTGATGGATTTACGGCATTTTGAGCGAAAAATGGAAAACCTGCGTGAATTCTCCGAGGGCGTACCATTTTTTTTGCCTTTTTTCCGGACATACGACCGGTTTTTGAGCTTGAAAGCGGATCCGGAAACAACCTGCGAGGTGACGCTGTGAACATACTGGAAGCATCATTCATGGGCGTTGCCCTCGCGATGGATGCGCTCGCAGTCTCCCTCGCGCTCGGTGCAGTCGGCTGGACCTGTCCGAAATCGCAGACCGCGCCGGATCCCGCCCCGGCTGCCCCGGCAAAACTGCCCCTGCTCCGCCGTCTGCCGTTCCTCAGCCCGACGCCCGCCGCTCCGGTCTGCACCGTCTGCCGCGCGCGCGGCTCGCATACCTGCGGATGCAAACGGAATCAGGGCGTCGAGACGCTGACCTGGGACAAGATCGTGCTGGTCGCGGCGTCGTTCGGCCTGTTTCAGGCTCTGATGCCGGCGATCGGCTGGTTCGGGAGCGGACTGTGCGGCGGACTCGTGCAGAAACTCGGACGGATCGCCGCCGGACTGCTGCTGGCGTTTGTGGCGGCGCAGATGCTCCGCGAAGGCTTATCGAAGGCGGAGGACCCGGCGAATGTCATCGGCGTGTGTTCGCTCCGCCGCCTCATCGTGCTGTCGTTCGCCACGAGCGTCGACGCGTTACTTGTCGGCGTCTCCTACGCATGTCTCGGGCGCACGGACATCACCGGCGACGTGCTGGTGATCGGCGCGGTCACGGCGGCCATCTCCGCCGCGGGCTGCGTCTCCGGACGCACGTTCGGCGACCGGCTCGGCAACAGGAGTTCGATCGTGGGCGGCTGTGTGCTGCTCAGCATCGCGGTAAAAATCATGTTTTTCGGGTGAACCCCGGGAGGAGCTTCAGATATGACAGAGAAAAAGAAAAGCGTATTCGGACCGATCATTTCCCGCAGACTCGGCGTCTCGCTCGGCGTCGACCTCCTGCCGTTCAAGACATGCTCGCTGGACTGCGTCTACTGCGAATGCGGCGCGACCACGAACCTGACCATGGAGCGCGGCGATTTCTATCCCGTCGAACACACCCTCGCCGAACTCGATGCCTTCTTCGAGAAACACGAAAAAATCGACTACGTGACGTTCTCCGGCGTCGGCGAGCCCACGCTCCACACCGGCATCGGGCGGATCATCCGCGCCGTGAAATCGAAGCGTCCGGAAGTCAAGATCTGCCTCATCACGAACGCCACGCTGCTCGGCGATCCGGGCTTGCAGAAGGAACTCGAAGGGATCGACCTCATCATGCCCTCGCTGGACGCCTCGAATGAAGAGGAATTCGTGCGTATCAACCGTCCCGCTCCCGGCGTGACCTTCGACGGCCTCATGGCGGCGCTGAAGTCGTTCCGCGCGGTCAACAAGGTGGAAATGTGGCTGGAGGTCTTCATCGTGCCCGGCATCAACGATTCCCCCGCCTCGCTCGAACGCTTCGTGAACTGCCTGCGCGAGATCGCGCCCGACCAGGTGCAGATCAATTCGCTCGACCGCCCCGGCACGGAGGACTGGATCGAAATCCCGTCAAGGGAACGTCTGGAGAAGATCAAAACGGTCTTCGAGGCGTGCGGATGCCAGGTCACGGTCATTTCCCGCAAACAGCCTGCTCCGGCAATCCAGCCGCGCGGCGCGAACTGAAGAAATCCCGCTGAACGGATTATTCAGCACGCGGATCACTCGTCCTCGTCTTCCCTGTAGAGGACGTGGCCTTCCATCATGTACCGCGGCTTGATGGCGAACTCCGGCGAAAGGAAATTCTCGCTCGCGGGATAACTCTGCGAAGAAACGCCGAAAATGGAGAGGATGCCTTCCGCAGCGCGGTCCAGCTGGATCGGCTTGTCCACGGCGGCTTCCGCGGCGGCGATGCGTTCCGGGTACGCCTCGCGGTATTCGGGCGAGAACCAGAACAGGAACGGAATCTCGTAGGAATCGCGTTTTTCCGCGTCGCGGTAGTTCTGCAGGAAACTCGTCTCGAC
Organism: uncultured bacterium; assembly: GCA_902778895.1. Taxonomy (GTDB): domain Bacteria; phylum Verrucomicrobiota; class Lentisphaeria; order Victivallales; family UBA1829; genus UBA1732. Next base: position 154,196 of record CACYZF010000009.1, on the reverse strand, counting down.
GTTCTCGCCGTGGTCGGAGAAATAGAACAGCATGTTCTTTCCGCCTGCGGCCTTCAGCTGTTCGATGATGTTGCCGAGTACATAGTCCGTGTAACGGATGGTGTTGTCGTAGGTGTTGATGTTCTCCTGGAACAGCGGATTGATCTCCTGCCCGGAAACCTCCGGCTTCTGTTCCGCGAAATGATTGAACTCCTCGGGATAGCGGTTCCGGTAGGTGATGTGGCTGCCCATGATGTGGAGGATGATCAGCGTGGGGTCCTTGCGGTTCGCGAGGGCTTCGCGGACGTCGTCGATCAGGCATCCGTCGAATTCGTTTTCACGGTATTTGGGATGCCACGGGGTGAACAGCGCGGAAACGGAGTTCTCGCCGAAGTTCTCCTGCGTGGAATAGGCGTCGATGTGGTAGCCCGCGCGGTCCAGCACGGACATGATCGTGGCGCGCGGATGCAGCTGGTCGTAGAGCGTCTTGAACGTCAGCATATAGTACAGCGAATAGTTCGTGACCGGCATCGCGGAGATCACGTTCCGGAATACGACGAGTTCGTTGATGTTCTTCTCCAGTTCGGGCGTCGTGTCACGGTTGTATCCGTACAGCGAGAGGTGCGTGCGGACGGCACTTTCGCCGATCACGATCACCGCCACGTCCGCCGGGCCTTCGCAGGTCAGGTCCTGCGGGATCTGCGGATACACGATACATTCGTGCAGGATATCCATCTTCCTGTCGGAATCCGCCACCTCGTTGGGCAGAAGCGCAAACCACGCGGCGGAGCCGCGCAGCACGGGATCGGGACTGATCCATGAGTAATAGGTGTAGATCCATACGATCGGAAGGACACATAATCCGGCGATGACCGAGGACAGCTTCCGGTTCGGGAGAGGGGTCACTCCGAACCCGAAAAACCATACGATCGAAAGCCCGAGCGCTGTGGCGAGCACATAATAAACCATGGAGAGCGAAATGATCTCCCGGAGCATAAACTCGCGGGATTCGCGCCAGGAAGTCGTGGACAGCAGATTCAGCGTGCCTGCATGCAGCGGCATGTGAAACCGCAGGACCACATATCCGCAGACGAAGAAACTGAGCGCGGCAAGAAACATCAGGACGACCGCATACGCCCGGAACCAGCGTCCGCGGAGCAGAAAGAGCGGCGCAAACGGAAAGATGTATCCCGCCAGCGCGGACAATGCCCCGGCCCATTCCAGCGGGATCTGGTCGCGCTGCACGAAGAGGCGCGGCAGATAATCCGGGCCCGCGATCAGAAGAAGATACACGACCAGAAAACCCCAGATGTTGCCGAGCAGGGCTTTCGCATGTTTTTTGAGGTTATTTTCCATTGAATGCGGCAGGCGCCGGGTTACTTATTTTCTGTTGTATTCCGGGGATGAGACATCCTGATTTTGGAGTAAAATATTAATATAGCACAAAATGAGGAAAAAATCAATGAAACTTCTCTTTTTCAGAGAATCGCGAAAGCCTGACGAACGAAATCTCTCTGCGGATCCGGGCACAAAAAAACCCGGCCGTTCAGCCGGGTTTCTTCTTGCAAAAAGCGGATGGATGATTACTCAACCGTGATCGCTTCGCAGGGGCATTCGCCAGCGCAGGCGCCGCAGCCGACGCAATCGGCTTCGTTGACTTCGGCAGCGCCGTCTTTCATGGAAATCGCGTTGACGGGGCAGGCTCCGACGCAGGATTCGCAGCCGGCGCATTTGCTCTTATCGACTTTTGCAGCCATTGTAGTACTCCTTGTTTAGGGTTAAGGTGGTAAGGCATCAGTTAATATATTGCCTTTTTCGGGAAAAACAAGCCGGAAACGGAAAAATATCGTGATTCCGGAAGTTTTTCACCTCAAAAAGTTTTTCTGGAAGCAGAGAAAAAAGAAGCCGGCCGGATCGTATCGGCGCCCGGCCGGCTTCCATTGATGTCAGATCGGGAAGACCCGATTCAAATCAGTTCGCAGCAGTGAGTTTGCCCTGGAGTTCGCGGAGTTTCTCACGATAAGCCGCGGGATTCGTCTGGCGAAGCTTCTGCGCTTCCTTGTACTCTTCGGGGAACTTGGTCTGGATGTCACTGATGGTATTGACGGTGGATCTGGGGCCCTGCTGGCCACGCTGACCGCCCTGGCCCATGCCCTGACCCTGCGGACGCTGACCGCCCTGACCGAAGCCCTGGCCCATGCCCTGACCCTGCGGACGCTGACCGCCCTGGCCGAAACCACCGCCGAAGCCGCCCTGGCCGGGCTGACCGGCAGGACGCTGGCCACCCTGGGGCTGAGCTGAAGCCTGAGGCACAGGACGCTGCGGATCACGCTTCTGCGCGAAAAGCCAAGTCCAGGTCTTTGCGTCGGCATAGGCATTGTCCCAGGAGTTGTGTCCAACGCCGGGATATTCCGTGTACGTGACCTTGGTGTTGCCGGCGTTCTTCAACATATCGAAGAAAGCGCGGGTACGGGCAGGCTGGACAGTCGGGTCATCGGCGCCCTGATGGAGCTGGGTCGGGATATAGACCATCCTGTCGGCCTGATACTGGGAACCGCCGCAGCAGATCGCAACGGCAGCCGCATAGAGGTCGGGTCTGCGGGCGCACATTTCAAGCGTGCCGATGCCGCCCATGGAGAAACCGGTGATGTACACGCGGTCCGGGTCGGCGTTGTAATCTTTGATCTTCTGCTCAATGAGCTTCGGAAGGATGTCGATCGCGGCGGAGCCGTCTTCGGGGAGACGTCCCATGCCGCCCCAGGACTGGCTGCTCGGGCACTGCGGAGCGAGGACGACGACCTTGCGGGTCGGATCGGCCTTGATCGCACGGATGATGGCGGGGAGGCCCAGACGGACCTGACTGGCGTTGTCGGTATCGTCGCCGCGTTCGCCGCCGCCGTGGAGGAAGAGCAGGATGGCGGGCTTGCCGGCGGCATCCATGTTGTAGGTGCCTTCGCAATACCAGACTTTGTGGCCGTCATCGGTCTTGTATTCAAGCTGTTTCAGATCGTTGTTGCGGATGATCTGGAGGTCGCGGGCGCGCTGGGAATTCTGGCCGCCCTGGCCCATGCCCTGGCCCTGCGGACGCTGACCGCCCTGGCCGAAACCGCCCTGGCCCATGCCCTGGCCCTGCGGACGCTGACCGCCCTGGCCCATGCCCTGGCCTTGTCCACGCTGGCCTTGTCCACGCTGGCCACCCTGGCCGCCGCGGCCGCCACGACCGCCGCCGAAGCCGCCCGCGGATTCAAATACTTCCTGCGTGACTTTCACGACTTCGCCCTGTTCCGGACGGACGTCGGACTTGACGCCGCGCTTCTGCGAGAACAGCCACTTCCAGGCTTCCGGGTTGCGGTAGGTCTGCGTCCAGCAGTCATGCTGCACGCCGGGGTATTCCTTGTAGAACACATCGTCATTGCCGGCATCCTTCAGCGCGGTATACATACGACGGGAAAGCATCACGGGCACGGTCGGATCGGCTCCGCCGTGGAAGATCCAGATCGGGAGGTCTTTCAGCTTCGCTTCGGCCTGTGCGGGATCGCCGCCGCCGCAGCAGGGCATCGCGGCCGCGAAGAGGTCGGTGCCGTAACGGGAGATGAGGTCCCAGGTGCCGTAGCCGCCCATGGAGAGACCGGTGATGTACACGCGGTCGGGATCGGCGTTGAATTCTTTGATCTTCTTCTGGATGAGGACCGGAACGAGGCCGAGCGCCTGCGCGGGCTTCTCGGTCAGTTTCGCACCGGTGCCGCCGCGATGGAGCGGAGCCCAGAGCTGGCTGCTCGGGCATTCGGGCGCGAGGAGGATGACTTTCTGCTTGGCGTCCTTGATCTGCTTCACGATATCGGGAACGGCCAGGCGGATGGAGGCGAGGTTTTCGTCGCCGCGTTCGCCGATGCCGTGCAGGAAGACGACGATGGCGGGCTTGCCGGGCTGGTCTTCATTGTAGACGCCCTGGCAATACCACATGCTGCCGTCGGCGTCCTTGATGGTTTCCCGCGTCATATTGTTTTCCCTGAGGATCCGCAGTTCGTTGGCGAATCTCTGCTGGATCTGAGCGGAGACTTCCTCGCTCGGGGTGATCACAGCCGCGTCGGCGGCGGCCACGAGGGCCGGATCAGCCGGTTTGAAAGCGGAGTCGGACGAGCATGCAGCCAGCACGCCGATCATGGCGCAGCCGAGCATACAGATGCTTTTTTTCATGATTGTTCCTCCATGAAAAGTGATGGATTGTGTTTCTGATCTCTCCGGGCACATTTTGAGGGGGAATGACCGGAAAGACGTGTTTCAATGCAGTAACATAATGCGGAAACATGAAAAAGTCAATAGCGAAAGACCGATTAACAGCGAATTTTTGTGACAATTTCACGTTTTATCGCGTTCGTTATCACACACCTGATCGCCATCCCTGTCCGCAATGCCTCGCCGTCCGCCTTCGCTTTTCGTCCGAAATAATAAATACTACATGTTTTTTGCCTTTATCTCCATTTGAAAACCTCCTCGCGCATGTATATTATGAGAAATAATCATACATTCGTTTTCCATCAACCCCAAAACACATGGCGGTTCATTCCGCCTCATAAGGAACATCAGTATGAAAAAACGCTCAGGTTCCCCCCTCGTCATCGCGGCGGCGCTGACCGCACTGCCCGCCGTTATCGCCTTGGCCCAATTCCCCCAGGGCGGCGGAATGCCCGGCGGCGGCTTCGGCGGCGGTTTCGGTGGCGGTTTCGGCGGCGGTTTCGGCGGCGGTTTCGGCGGCTTCGGCGGCTTCGGCGGCGGCCAGGGGCAGCAGCAGGAACTCGGCGACGAGCCCGCGCTTCGCGAAATCTTCAAAGACGACTTCCTCTGCGGCGTCGCGCTCGGTTTCGCCCAGCCCGATTCCTTCACTGGCAAACTCGCCGGCAAGCACTTCAACCGCGTCGTGGCCGACAACGCCATGAAGTGGGAAAGCGTCGAACGCTCCGAAGGCAACTTCAACTGGGGCGGCGGCGACGGCCTCGTCCGCATGGCCAAGCAGTACGACATGCAGCTGCACGGCCACTGCTTCGTGTGGTACCAGCAGACGCCCGGCTGGGTCTACCGCGACCTCCAGCCCAACGAACAGGGCCGCGAGACGCTCATCAAGCGCATGCAGAACCACATCCGCACCCGTATCGCCCACGACAAGGAAAACTTCCACGTGTGGGACGTGGTGAACGAAGCGGTCGTCCAGGACGGCTCCATGCGCAAATCCTTCTGGTACAACATTGTCGGACCCGACTACGTCAAGCTCGCGTTCGAGATCGCCCGCGAGGCCGATCCGACCGCCAAGCTCGTCTACAACGACTTCGACACCGACCTCGCCGCCAAGCGCGACGGCATCGTGAAGCTCGTGAACGAGGTCAACAAGGACAAGAAGCTCATCGACTACATCGGCATGCAGTGCCACTGGCGCTACACCGACCCGGACATGGACCAGGTCGAACGCACCATCCAGGCGTTCCTCAGCACCGGATGCGACATCCTCATCTCCGAGCTTGACATCGACATCCTGCCGCGCGACCGCCGCAACGCGAACCCGTACCCGAACGGCGTCCTCCCGGCGCTCGTCCAGCAGGACCTCCGCGACCGCTACCGCGACGCCTACGCGCTCTTCCTGAAGTACCGCAAGCACATCGTGGCCGTGACCCTCTGGGGCCTCACCGACAACGGCTCCTGGCTCGACACCTATCCCTTCGGCGGCCGCCGCAACGCTCCGCTGCTCTTCGACCGTCAGAACAAGCCGAAACCCGCCTTCTGGGGCGTGGTCGACGCCGCCGCCATGTACGGCCGCGACCTCGGCGACCGTTTCCAGTACAAGGACGGCATCGCCTGGGAAAAGGATGTCCGCACCATCTACAAACCTGAAAAAGGCACCGTCTCCGATCCCTACGTCATCCGCCTCGGCACCAAGCGCCTCGTGTGCGTCTTCTCCACCGACGAGGGCGGCGGAAACCGCGTCATCAAGTACGTGACCAGCGACGACGACGGCGAGACCTGGACCGAAACGCCCGCCCAGCTGTGCGCCGTCAACGGCAAGGACTGCGTCCGTCCCACCATCGCGCAGATCGCCCCCGCGCCGACCGGCATGCAGCCCAATCCCGCCGGCGTCGTGGTCGCCAGCGTGTTCGACAAGGACGGCGAGAACTACGTCTACGCCACCGAAGATCAGTTCCAGACCTGGTCGCTCCGCGCGCCGAGCCAGAGAATCCTGCCCTATCCGGATTCCATCTACGGTTACCTCAACCTCAAGAGCGGCAAGCAGATCCTCTCCGCCGACCTCGCGAAGCAGATCGGCCTGAAGGGCGAGAACCCGACCGCCATGGAACTCAAGGACGGCCGCATCCTCATCTCCGCCAACACCGAGAAGGGCATGGCGGTCCTCATCACGAAGAAGCCCGTGACCGACGTCACCAAGCTGAAATCCGGCGACTTCTCCGAGGCCTCCAACCCCGCCAACGCGGCTGCCGGCGTCGTCTCCGCCGACACCACGTCGCCGCGCATCCTCGCGGTCGGCACGGACAAGGAAGGTTCCTCCATCGTCCTGCGCCGCGGCCTCGGCATGGTCGAATACTGATCCGGGCAATCCGATCGTATCCTAGGTTTCATTCCGCCGGAAGCGTTCCCCGCTTCCGGCGTTTTTTTCATACCCAAAAAGGGAATTGGAACGTACCCTGTCAAAGGGGAATCGTTCCGGACGGAGAGACACGCTCCCCTGCCAGCGCCTCTGACTTCATGGAGTCTATTATATCATCCCTCCGCCCGGCACGCAGGCATGAAAAAACCCGCTCCGGAAAACCGGAACGGGTTCAGTGTTTCAGAGAAGCTGTCGGGATCGATTACTGACCGACGGCCCAGCGGGCGAAACGCTTGACGGTGGCCTTCGGGAAGAGCTTGCCGAAAGTGGTCTTGTTGTCAAGAATCCAAGGCTGGTTCACGAGGCAGATTTCGCCGTACCAGCTGTTGATCTTGCCGGCGACGATCTTCTCGATGATGTTCTCGGGCTTGCCGCTCTCCTTGAGCTGGGCGGTGGCGATTTCCTTTTCGTGGGCGATCGCTTCGGCCGGGACTTCGGAGGAGTTGACGTACTGCGGATTGGAGGCGCAGATCTGGAGGCAGGTGTTCTTGATGCCGGCTTCGTCGATTTCGCCGCCGATGTCGAGGAGGACGCCGATCTTGCCGTTGAAGTGGATGTAGTAGGCGATCTTCTGGTCGGTGGTGTAACGGAGGGCGCGGCGGATGATCATCTTCTCGCCGAACTTGGAGAACAGAGCCGCGAGCTCGGTCTCTTCGGACTTCTGCGCGGCCTCGGTGACGTCGCCGTCGCCGGTAGTGTTCGCGAGAATCTTCTTCGCGGCGCCGTTGCCGTATTCGAGGAACTTCTCGTTGTTGGCGACGAAGTCGGTTTCGCAGCAGACTTCGAGCATGAGGGCCTGGTTGCCGTCGACGGCGACGAAGATCTTGCCTTCGGCGGTGGCGCGGTCGGCGCGGTGGGCGCTCTTGGCGATACCGGCCTTGCGGAGGATATCGACCGCGGCATCAATGTCGCCGTTGGCTTCGATGAGGGCCTTCTTGCATTCGCCCATGCCTGCGTCGGTCTTGTCGCGCAGTTCCTTGACCATTTGCGGGGTGATAGCTGCCATGATTATTTCTCCTCGGGTTTCACATCGGATTTCTTGAGAGCGGAGAGGTCCTTGACCTCCTTGGCGGGAGCCTTGCGGCGCGGGGCGGCCTTCTTCTCGCCGTCGGCGGAAGCGGCTTCCTTGCGGGCGGCGGGGCGGCGGGACGGACGGCGCGCGGGACGCTCGTCGCTCTTGGCCTTGTCATCGGCGCCCTTCTTCTCGGCGCGTTCGGCGTCAGCTTTCGCCTTGTCTTCGGCGACTTTGACCTTGTAGAGTCCGAGGGCGTCGTTGATGGCGGCCACGAAGGTGTCCATGATGATCTTGATGGACTTCACGGCGTCGTCGTTGGCGGCGACCGGATAGGCGATGTTTTCGGGATTGCCGTTCGTATCGACGATGGCGATGATCGGAATACCGAGCTTCTGGGCTTCCTTCACCGCGGTGTCGTCGTGGCAGACGTCCACGACCACGACCACGTCGGGCAGGCGCTTCATGTCGGCGATGCCGTCGAGGTTGCGGTGCAGCTTGACGCCCTGACGCGCGAGGCGGACGATCTCTTTCTTCTTCAGGTTGGAGTTCTCTTCGTCGTTCACGATGTCGTCGATCTCGCGCATCTTCTTCACGGACTTGCGGATCGTTTCGATGTTGGTGAGCGTGCCGCCCATCCAGCGTTCGGACATGAAGAACATTTCGGTTTCTTCCGCGGCGTTGCGGACGACCTGCTGCGCCTGGCGCTTCGTGCCGACGAACAGGATGCGGGATCCCTTCATGACTTCACGCTGCAGGAAATTGCAGGCGTCGCCGATCTGGCGGATGGTTTTCGTGAGGTCGATAATAGAGATACCGTTCTTCGCCCCGTAGACGTAATCTTTCATCTTGGGGTTCCAGCGCTTCGTCTGATGCCCGAAATGGCACCCGGCTTCCAACAGGTCTTTGACAGAGATGGCCATAATTCCATCCGCCTTTCTTCGTTCCGGCTCTTTTCCTCCGCGGTTGTTGTCGGTTGACGCGGAGCAAGATACCTTCTTGTTCAGTTGTGCGCATCCGCCCGCGGGGTTGGTTTGGTGCGGGGGAATCGGCATACGGCCGATCCGGATGCGTTGAGAAAACGTAGCATATAATATACACCCGGAAAAGGAAAAAGCAAGGACACCTCTCCCTTTTTATATAAAAATATCCGGCCCCCGGGGCCGGACCGGCCGCTTCTCCTGCACTGACTCAGTCAGCCGGATCCGGCTGTTTCGCGGGGAGATTCCCCGCCCCCGAATTGCCGCCCATGGCGTTCTTCCAGAAGTTTTCGAACGCATCAGGTTCCGTCAGCACCTCCGCCGGCAGAGCGACCCCGCCGGAATAGATAAATCTGTCGTCGAACGGCTTCTTGGATTTCAGCACGGTCAGCCTGATCTTCACGGGCTCTTCGTCGCGCGGTCCGTAATTGGTGACCGTCAGCGCGATCCATTCTCTCTCGGGCTGGAGGGTATAGCTATAATACTCCGTCTTGATCTCCGTTCCGAGGATGGAATCCTGGTCGATCGCGCAGTCCAGCGTAAACGGCATGTGCAGATTTTTCCACGGTTTCCCGTTGACCTTCACCTGGCTCGGATAATTCCCGTCGTTCGGGAGGGTGGAATCGCGGTAAACGATCCGGTTCCCCTGAAAAGCGAACTTCGCAACGACGTTCACCGTGGCCTCGATCGTGATGTCGAACTGGTCCGGGAACGGCTTGCGCACCGAACGTACAGCCGGTTCCTGTCTTACAGGCGGCAACTCTTTCCCGTCGGTCGTGTAATCCGGGTCGCGCATCCACAGAATCCGTTCCTGTCTCCGTTCCTCCCGGTATTGCTCCACCACTTTCCGGTTGGCGGGGATCAGCTGCCCCGGGTTGAAACTGTAGAGGTTGTCCAGTTCCGCAATGCGGTTCTTTTCCCGGGTCCTTTTCCGCATGGCATTGATCCTGTCCTCGTGGCTCAGCGGGTATTTCGCGAAAGACAGTTCGATTTGGAAGGGCTCTCCGTTCCCGGCAAGGGAAAGCTCTCCGATGGTCCTCTCGCGGCGGTCCGAAACGGAAACGGAATCGTCGCGCGACAGGAGTTTCCAGTCCGCCGTAACGCCGTCCGACTGCCGCACAACCGTTCCATTGGAGTAATCCGGCACGTAGTTCAGGAGGAACGTCCATTCCGGGTGTTCCCACGGCTTCCCGTTGACGGTCATGTCGGTCGGGAAACGGCGGTCTTCTCCGATCGCGTCGGGGATAAAATCAAGCATGTTGCTGTAAAACCGGATCTTTCCCTTCCCGTCGATCTTCCCTGTCAGGACCACCGTATAGCGGTCCTCCGGCTGTTTCTCCGTGGCGGATTGAGCCTCTGCAGCGAACGGGATGGCGGCGAGCAGGGCGAAGCCGAGCGCCAGCCCCCAAAGCGTTTTGAATCGGTTCTGTTTCATGGTTCGCTCCTTGTGTTGCAGGTGGTACAGAGTGTTGTCGAAGCATTTTTCTGACATTTAGACGCGCGAAAAGCGGAAATCTTAGCGAAAAATATAAAAAAGTCGAAAAAAAGTTGAAAAAAATAGGAATGGGCCGGAAAAGACGGGATAGACGGCACACTTTGGCACGAAGATGGGACAGAATGTCGCATGACACAGGGCAAACGGCGGACATGTGACAGGGGATTCGAGGCGGGAACGCCGCCTGCGGCATTTTGGCACAAAGTATGCTTATCCAATGCGAAAAACAACCAAACACAACCCCTCAACACGGAAGCGGACCGCCGGAACCCGATTCCCCGCGGGTCCGCCGTTGAACCGAAGGACAAGTCGACATGCCCACCTATGAATACGTCTGCAAGCATTGCGGATACGAGTTCGAGAAATTCCAGCAGATGACCGAAGACCACCTGAAAACCTGCCCGGAATGCGGCAGGGACGCGCTGAAACGCAAGATCGGCGCGGGCTCCGGCGTGATCTTCGTCGGCTCCGGATTCTACTGCAACGATTACAAGGGCGCCAACGCGAGCCTCGGCAACCCGACGACGCCGAAGAAAACCGCATCGGCCGCCGCCGCGACAAAAAAGACCTCGAAAAAAGCATCAAAGTGACAACTCTTTGATGCCGTTTATTATCCACGTTCAAAAATAAGGAGACAGAGTTATGTCCAGACATATGCAATTCAAAGCCGAAGTCAAAGAACTGCTCAACATGATGATCAACTCGATCTATTCGAACAGGGAGATCTTCCTGCGCGAGCTGATCGCGAACGCCGCCGACGCGCTGGACAAACGGCGTTTCCTGGCGCTGACCCGTCCCGAACTCGCCAGCGAGGGCGAAATCCGCATCACCGCCGACGAGGGCGCCTGCACGCTGGCGATCTCCGACAACGGCATCGGCATGACGAAAGAGGAACTGGTCGAAAACCTCGGCACCATCGCGCACTCCGGTTCGCGCGGATTCCTGGCCGAGCTGAAGAAGGCGCAGGAGGAGAATCCCGCGACCGCGCCGGAGCTGATTGGACAGTTCGGCGTCGGGTTCTATGCCGCGTTCATGGCCGCCGACAAGGTGTCCGTGCTAACGAAGAAGGCTGGCGAGGACCAGGCGTACCTGTGGGAATCCGAAGGCGTCGACACGTTCACCGTGACCGAGGCGGAAAAGGACGCCGCCGGCACGACCGTGACGCTGCACCTGAAGGACGATTTCAAGAACTACCTCGAATACTGGACCGTGTCGTCCGTGGTCCGCAAATACTCCGACTTCATCGAGTATCCGATCCGCATGGCGCACAAGACCAAGGACAAGGACGGCAAGGACGTGATCGAGGACGACACGCTGAACACCATGAAGGCGATCTGGCTGCGCCCGGAATCCGAGGTCACCGAGGACGAATACAAGAGCTTCTACTCGCACCTCTCCGGCGACTATGAAGCGCCGCTGAAGCGCATCGTCTTCTCCGCCGAGGGCGCATCCGAATTCAAGGCGCTGCTCTTCCTCGCCGCCAAGCTCCCGTTCCAGTACCAGTTCGGCGTCCGCAATAAAAAGACGCTCAGTCTGTACGTGAAGCGCGTCTTCATCACCGACGAATGCCCCGGCCTGCTGCCCGACTACATGAACGGCTTCGTGTCCGGCGTGGTCGATTCGAGCGACCTGCCGCTGAACATCTCCCGCGAGACGCTTCAGGACAATCCCCAGATCAAGCGCATCTCGAAGGCCATCGTGAAGCGCGTGTTCTCCGAGCTCCAGAGCATGATGGAGAAGGACCGCGCGACGTACGAAAAGTTCTACGCCGAGTTCAGCCGCCTCATCAAGGAGGGCGCGTACAGCGACTGGGAAAACCGCGAGAAACTCCAGAACCTGCTGCTCTTCGAGACCATGAACGGCGAACCCGGCAAGCTCGTTTCGCTGAAGGAATACTCCGACGCCATGCCGCCCACGCAGAAGGCAATCTACTTCATCACCGGCGAGAACCGCGCCGCGGTGGAACACTCTCCGCAGCTGGAACTCTTCCGCCAGCAGAAGCTCGACGTGCTGTTCCTGCTCGACCCGGTCGACGAGTTCGTCATCAACGGCATCGGCAAGTACGCGGAAAAGGACATCGTGTCCGTCGCGAAGAGCGACCTGAAGCTCGACGAGCCCGTGCAGAAAGAGCTTGAGAAGAAGACGAAGGAAGCCGCCGAGCAGAACAAGTCCCTGCTCGAGTTCCTGAAGAAGACGCTCGAAAACCAGGTGAAGGACGTCCGTTTCTCCGCCCGCCTCACCGAAAGCGTCTGCTGCCTCGTCGGCGACGAGGCCGACCCCTCCGTGAACATGCAGCGCCTGATGAAAGCGATGAAGCAGGAAGCGCCGGAAGTGAAACGCATCCTCGAGCTCAATCCCGACTCCCCGCTGATCCAGGCGATGGCGAAGAAATACGAGGCGGAACCCGGCAGCGCCGTGCTGACCGACTACGCCGCGATGCTGTACGACCAGGCCCTGCTCTGCGAAGGCTCCGAACTGCCCGATCCCGCCGCGTTCGCCCGCAGGACCGCGAAACTGATGACCGACGGTCTGACCAAGAACTGAACTGAGAACGGAAGGCAGTCCCCCAATGCCCGCACGACACACCGAACTGTACGAATTACTAGAGATCCCCCCCGACGCCGATGAGGACGCCATCAAGAAGGCGTACCGGCGTCTGGCCGTGAAATACCACCCGGACAAGAACCCCGGCAACAAGGAAGCCGAGGAGAAGTTCAAGAAGATCTCCCACGCCTACGAAATCCTCGGCGACAAGGAAAAACGTCAGCTCTACGACCAGTACGGCGAGGACGCCGTGAACGGAAACGGCGGGGGCGGAGGCGGATTCTCCGGCGACCCCTTCGACATCTTCAACCAGTTCTTCGGCGGCGGGGGCGGCGGATTCGAGTCGTTCTTCGGCGGCGGACGCAGACGCGATCCGAACGGACCGCAGCCGGGCGCGGACCTGCGCTACAACCTCGGCATCACGCTGGACGAGGCATTCAAGGGCGTAACGAAAAAGATCGAGTTCAACCGCCCCGGCCTGTGCACCGCGTGCAACGGAAGCGGCTGCGCCGACGGCACGAAGCCCGAGCGCTGCGACCGCTGCAAGGGCAGCGGACAGGTCGGCGTCTCCCAGGGCTTCTTCACCATGATGCACGAATGCCCCGTGTGCCACGGCACCGGCCAGAAGATCGCCCATAAATGCGCCAAATGCAACGGCATCGGCAAGGTCAGCGTCCACCGCGCCATCGAGGTCCACATCCCAGCCGGCATCGATACCGGAAACAGGATGCGAGTGAGCGGCGAAGGCGAACCCGGTCTGCGCGGCGGCCCGAACGGCGATCTGTACATCATGATCCAGGTCCGCCCGGACAAACGCTTCCAGCGCGAGGACGAGGACATCTATGCCGAATACCACATCCCGTTCCCCGTGGCCGCGCTCGGCGGAACCGTTACGATCCCGACCGTGCACGGCGACGCGGAGCTGACGATCCCCGCCGGGACGCAGAACGGCGACGTGCTCACCCTGAAGGGCAAGGGCATGCCGGTCCGCACGCGTCAGGGCGTCTTCGGCAACCACCACGTGAAGCTTACGATCGACGTCCCGCGCAAGCTCAACGACGCGCAGCGCGATGCGCTGAAGGCCTACGCGGCGGCGTTCCAGACGGACAACGGCGGCGCGAAGGCCAACGGGGCCGAACCGAACTTCACCATCAACGCCGACAATGATCCGGGTTTCTTCCAGAAACTCAAAGATAAGGTCGGGCTGTAATCCATGAGCGCACGCACCCAGCAGATACTTTGCGGCTTCGAGGACAAGATCCTCGCCCCGTACGCCGTCCACGCCGGAGCGCTCCGCGGACGCCATTACCCCGAAACGCCCCACCCGTACCGGACCGAATTCCAGCGCGACCGCGACCGTATCCTGCACAGCCAGGCGTTCCGGCGGCTGGAGTACAAGACGCAGGTCTTCCTGAGCACGACCGGCGACCATCTGCGGAACCGTCTCACGCACACGATCGAGGTGGCTGGCATCGCGCGGACGATCGCCCGGAGCCTCGGATTAAATGAGGATCTCACGGAGGCTATCGCACTCGCGCACGACCTCGGCCACACGCCGTTCGGGCACGCCGGGGAACGCGCTCTTCACAGTCTGATGGAGGGACACGGCGGATTCGACCACAACCTTCAGGCGATCCGCGTGGTCGACCTGCTGGAGAAAAAATACCCCGCCTACGACGGGATCAACCTCACCTGGGAAACCCGCGCGGGCCTCATCAAACACCGTTCGCCACTGCATCCGTCCAAACTCGACGGCGTGGAGCTCGCCCCTGCCCCGTGCCTGGAGGCGCAGGCCGCCGACCTCGCCGACGACCTCACGTACTACGGGCACGACGTCGATGACGGGCTGGACGCCGGGATCATCACGGAAGACATGCTGGAAGGCATCGCGATCTGGCGCATGGCCGCCGAGGAAACAAAGTCGCTCGGACTGAAACGAGGCGACAGCAAGTTCCTGACCTATACCGTGCGCGCGCTCATCAACCGCATGGTCGGCGACGCCATCGAGACCTCTGCGAAGCTGATCGAGGCGTCCGGCGTGAAAGCGCCCGGCGACGCCCCGGCGAAGGGCATGACGCTGATCGCGTGGAGTCAGGAATTCCAAGTGCTGACCAGCGAACTGAGGACGTTCCTGTACGAAAACCTGTATTTCTCGCAGGAACTCAATAAGCTCAACCAGCTGTCGAAAGACCGTATGTCGTTCCTGTTCGAAACGTTCGTAAAACACCCCGAGCTCGCGGGCAGTCAGGTCCGCCGCCGCATGGAAGCCGACGGCATCCACCGCGCCGTCACGGATTACATCGCGGGCATGACCGACGTTTTCGCCATCTGCGAATACCACAGGCTGAAATGACCGCGCCCGCCAGTGCGCAGGCGAACGGCAGCGCTGGAATCTGGTAGCGCGGCATCAGCACCGGACCCGGCGCCGCCAGATAATACAGCACAAACACCGCGAACAGCGTCAGGACAGCCCATCCGCGCCGCCGCAGGTAAATCCACACTCCCGCCGCCGTCAGTGCGTACAGCACACCCGTAGCCAGCAGGAACGGCACCGCGAGAAACGCCGCCGCGTAACTCCCGTCCATGTAGTGCCGGAAAGCCGCCACCGGGCCGTCTTTCCGCAAAACAGCCAGCGTGCCGCGTTCGCCGGTCCGCAACCCGAGATTCTGAAGGAAGTTCGGCAAATCGGGCAGCAGGATCCACACCTGGAAAAGATGCGTCACGGCGGTCGCCCCGGGATGCTCGATAATTGTTTTCTTATATCGCGCCAGATACCAGTCGTCCTCCGCCATCTTCAGCTCAAGCAGATTCGCGTATTGTTCCGTTTTCCCGGCAAACGCAGCCTCAGCTTCAGCCTCCAGCGCGGCACGTTCCGTGTCGCCGTCCGTACCGTTCACACGGGCAAGGATCGCCGCGGTATTGTGAAGCGCCGTGAGGCCGGAATTGCGATCGAGCACGAATCCCGCACCGACGGACTGGTTGCGGAGCATCCAAGGCACAAGCATCGCGCAGAAAACGAGGATGGCGAGCACTGCCGCAACCGAGGCTTTCCGCCACGGACATATCAGGACCGGAGCCAGCACGAACGGGATCAGGAGCAGAACGGGGAGATTGACCGGCTTCGTGAGGGTCGCGGCAGCGGCGAACACCGTGCCGACGAGGAAATCGGAGAGGCGTTTCGTGCGCCACGCCCGGACAAAGAAAAACACCTGCCAGGCACAGAGGAATCCGAGCAGGGAATCAGCAAGGATCAGCGGCGCATTCGCGAGCGCAGTCAGATTCAATGCGTACAGGACCGCCGCCCAGAATCCCGCGCGCCGTCCGGCAAGCCTCCGCCCCGCCAGCGCCACGGGGAAGACCGTCAGCGCGTCCACCAGACATCCGATAATCGGGGGACACGACAGGGAAATCACCGCCACCAGAAAGAAGATATACCCGGGCGGACGCTGCACCGCGGGGAAATCGGAACCGACATCCAAGGTCAGCTTCCCGGTTTCCACAAAGGCTCTTGCCGGGAAAAAATAGGTCGCGGAGTCCGGCCGCATGAAAGATCCCATGTTACCGTCCATGAAATATGACCAGAGCGCGGGCCAGGCACACAGGATGCGGATCGCAAGGGCGAACAGGAAGACCAGAGCGATACGGCTTCGAAATCTGTTATTTTCGGAAGACATGGATGGAGTGAAATGTTAGTTCTAAGGGATGGTTGTGCGAATGCCGTCCGGCGGACTTGAGGCGGGACGGCGCGTCCGTGAAAGAAAAATGGTCAGGATTCTCCGAAAAGAAGTTGCATTTTTCGCTTATGGGTGTATATTATAAGTCGATTGTGTTACTTTAAAGTAGCGCACTTTTCTCAGAAATCAAATACAAATCCAACATATATGAGGTTAAAAATGAAAGATTCCATCCATCCCGCATATGGTCCGGCGAAGGTCATCTGCGCCTGCGGCAAAGTCTGGGACATCTACTCCACCCGCAAAGAACAGAAAGTCGGTATCTGCGCCGAATGCCATCCGTTCATCACCGGCAAACAGAAACTGGTCGACGTCGCCGGCCGCGTCGAGAAATTCCGCCGCCGCTACCAGAAACCCGCCAAGTAATTCGGTTTTCCCGATCGGACGGAACGGCGGTTCTCCCAACAGGAGCCGCCGTATCAGCCAGCCCGGACCCCGCAGTTTCAAACGGAGGCCGGGCTTGTTTTTTTGAATCGTTTTAACCAAAACAATCCATGCGCCCGGAAGATTTCACACGGCAGATCGAACAGTTCAAGGCCAGGCACGACAAGCTCGAAACGGAGCTGTCCGATCCCGGCGTCTACGCCGTGCCCGCGCGCGCATCCATGCTCGCGCGTGAAAACCAGCGTCTGGAAAACATCTTCGCTGCATACGACAGGTGGACCGGGGCCCTGAACGCCGCGCAGGATAACCGCGCCCTGCTGGAAACTGAGCACGATCCGGAATTCCGCGCACTTATCGAAAACGATCTCACCGAACAGGAGAAGACCGCGACCGAGGCGGAACAGACGCTGATGATGCTGCTCGTGCCGCCGGACAAGGCGGACTCCCGCGATGCCATCGTGGAGATCAAACCCGCGGCGGGCGGCGAGGAGGCGGCCCTCTTCGCGGGCGACCTCTTCCGCATGTATGTCCATTACGCGGAGAAACGCGGCTGGAAATGCGAGGTGATGGAACAGTCGGATTCCGAGCTCGGCGGTCTCAAAAACGTGATGTTCTCCCTCTCCGGTGAGGACATCTTCTCCCGCATGAAATACGAAAGCGGCGTCCATCGCGTCCAGCGCATCCCCGTCACGGAGTCCGGCGGTCGCATCCACACCTCGACCGTGACCGTGTCCGTCCTGCCGGAAGCGAGCGAAATCGACGACATCGCGATCCGCCCGGAGGACCTCGAAATCTCCACGTTCCGTTCCTCCGGCCCCGGCGGACAGAACGTGAACCGGACCGATTCCGCCGTCCGCATCCGGCACATCCCGAGCGGACTGGTCGTAGCGAGCCAGCAGGAACGCTCCCAGATCCGCAACCGCGAGATCGCATTGCGCATCCTGAAAAGCCGCCTGCTGGAGATCCAGCGCAGCGAGGAAGCCGCGAAACAGGCCGCCAGCAAACGCCTGCAGGTCGGGACTGGCGACCGCAGCGAACGCATCCGCACCTACAATTTCCCGCAGAACCGCGTCACGGACCACCGGTTCGGCGTGGTCTCCGTCTTCAACCTCCCCGCGCTCATGGAAGGCGACCTGGACCTGCTGCTCGATCCGCTGTTCCTCGCGCACAGCAAGCTCGTAGTGGAGGATTTTCTGAAAAATCCGGGGGAGGAATCCTGATCGCCGCTTGACTTTTCCGTTCATCGGTGGCATATTGATAGCATAACAAGGGGGGAACCGGAAGGGATGCCGGTTCAAAAAACAAGGAGGGAATCATGTATTACATGCACACGGGCCGGAACATCGGTCCGGGGGAGATACGCGACTACACCCGCGTACTCCGCGAAATCGACGAAGAACGCCGCGAGCTGGCGGCTTTTGCCGCAATGAGCAATCCGCGTTATGACGGATTCGGCATCGAACTCACCCGGCATAAGGACCATCTGCACGACCTGACCGAACAGGAGGAACTGGTGATGATCCGCACACGCTATGTCGACTTCGAGCCGCACTGGCGGGCACATCGGAAATTTCAGCGTTTTCTGAACTCAGCAGACTCCCGCGAGGAATTGCTCTTCTGTTCCGACTGGCTGCGTCAGCACGAGGCCGTGGAGGATGCGGAGTTCCGTCAATGGCTCCGGCGTGGTTCTGTTCCGCTTGAAAAAGCGGACTGCACCGACTGCCTGTACAGCACCGCCCCGGAACGCATCCTGCTTCCGGTGAAGATGCAGCTGGTGTAGGATTCGCTGTCAAGTTTCAAATAACGGCAGAAATCATACCCCCAAAAGGACGAAAAGATACCAGCCTTTATTTTTTTGTCTTTTTTCCCAAGTTTCAGTAAAAGGTACTGTGTTTACTGAAACTTGTGTGCGCAAGCATGAATCCGGGTCCTTTTCTGTTCTCCAACACCCCGGAGTTTGGCGACAGTAATGCTGGGGCTGCCATCGCAGACTGTGCAGATCGTAGTTCTTGTTTTTCACAGAAAAAGACAGAAGGAAGAACAAGACGGATTTTTTCCCCAAGTTTCAGTAAAAGATACTGTTTTTACTGAAACTTGCGCGCGTACGCATGAAACCGGGCAAAAAGAGGTGTTTTCTACATGAAAACGGCTTGAAAAACATGTTCGCCGGATGTATTTTATACAATCAAAAACCAATCTTCGGCTCAAGCATATGGAACAGGACAGCCCACATGAGAAAACCCGACATCTTCGATGAAATCATCCAGTGCCTGAAAACAGGCGCACAAACCGGAGCCGACACGTCCATGAGCGAAGATGTTCTCCGCGATCTCTACGCCAGTCCCGTCCGCAAGGCCGCGGCCCCGGTTCCCGCATCGGCTCCTGCACGGGCATCCGCCGCACAGCCCCGGCAGCAAGTCATTTCCCCCACGCAGAGCATTCAGGGTGTCCCGGCCGCCTATGCGCCCGATATGCCGGAATGGGAATCCCTGCGCACGGAATGCGCCGCCTGCATGAAATGCCGCCTCGGCCCCACCCGTACCAACATGGTGTTCGCCGATGGCAATCCGCACGCCGAACTGATGTTCATCGGGGAAGGCCCCGGGGCGGACGAAGACGCCACCGGCGTGCCGTTCGTGGGGCGCGCAGGCGAGCTGCTTTCTCGCATGATCGCCGCCATGACGTTCGACCGCAAGACCGAGACCTGCATCGCGAACATCGTGAAGTGCCGTCCGCCGGGGAACCGCAATCCGGCCGACGACGAGGCGGCGGCGTGCATGCCGTACCTGAAACGCCAGATCGCCATGGTGAATCCGAAGGTGATCGTCCTGCTCGGCGCTGTGCCGCTCCTGTACCTTTTCAACCTCAAGGGCATCATGAAGCTCCGCGGGCGCTGGCTGGACTACAACGGCATCCCCGCCATGCCGACCTACCATCCGGCGTTCCTCCTGCGGAATCCCCCGGCGAAGAAGGACGCCTGGGCCGACCTTCAGGCGGTCATGGCGGTCTTCGGACGCAAACCCGCGCCCCGGCGCTGAACCTGACGCGAGGCTGTCCGAATGGGCCGGTACATCGTCAAACGAATCCTCTACTCCATCTGGATCCTGCTCGGGATCATGGTCGTGACGTTTGTGCTGTTCCGGGTCTCCGCGGGAGATCCGACCTCCGTACTGCTGGGCAAAAACCCGACCGCCGCCGACGTGGAGGCCATGCGTGACTCCATGGGCTGTGACAAGCCGCTTTTCTTCGGCAACTGGCGCATTACCGAGCTGTACCCCTCCGCCGATTTCACCGGAGGCCGCACCGAGATCCCCGGGATCAAACTGAACGGCATTGAACCAGAAAAAGCCGCCGGACAGGACGGTCTGCGCCTCGGCACGGGCAGCGTCGTCTTCAAACGCCAGTTCAACAACAAAGAGGCGAAAAACCGAATCGTCCTCTTCGGTTCGGGCCGCTTCCGCGTGAACGGACAGGAAATTGGGCTCACGTCCGGAGGGACCGCTATTGAACTTGCAGACACGCCCGATGAGCTCACGATCGCCGGACTCGACGCGGACTGCGTCTTAATCCGTACCGTTTTTGAGCGTCCGAACCGCGCGTGGTACGATTCACAGGCGCTGGACTCCGTCAAGGAGCTCGTCGCGTTCTCCTCGAAATTCCCGTATGTGAGCTTCTTCAATTTCGGCAACACGCTCCTCACGCACGAATCCATCCGCGGCAAGCTGTGGCGCGGCATGGTCCCCTCCCTGATGATCATGCTCCCGATCTTCTTCGGCGAGCTCGTGCTCGGCATCGTGCTGGCGATGGTCTCCTGCGCATTTCAGGACCGCATCCTGGACCGCGCGATCGTGGTGCTGTCCGTCGCCGGAATGAGCATCAGCTACCTCGTCCTCATCATCCTCGGCCAGTGGTTCCTGGCATATTACCTGAATCTCTTCCCCGTTTGGGGCTGGGACAGCCCGAAGTGCGTGATCCTGCCCGTCATCATCGGCATCGTGTCCGGAACGGGCGGCGGCGTACGGTTCTACCGGACCGTCTTCCTTGATGAGATCCGGCGCGAGTACATCCGGACCGCGACGGCGAAGGGAGCGACGCCGAAACGCGTATACGGGATCCATCTCCTGCGGAACGCTCTCGTCCCGATCATCACGCGTGCCTCGACCGAGCTGCCGTTCCTGTTCACGGGCAGTCTGCTGCTGGAGAGCTTCTTCGGCATCCCCGGCCTGGGCTACGAGGGCGTGAACGCGCTGAACAGCTCCGACCTCTCCATGCTGAAGGCGCTCGTCCTGCTCGGCGCGATCCTCTTCATCGTCATCAACCTTATTACGGACGTGGCGTATGCCTGGGTCGATCCGCGCGTCCGCGTGGACCGCGAGTGATCCGCGCCCGGTTCCGACTTTATCGTTCCTGTCTCCATTTTTCCCGTCTCTCGCGCGCCGGAAATCCGTCGAAAAGTGAAAATCGCGCTTGACAATTTAAAATGCGCGTGGTACTGTATTGCCGGAAACCGCATTTCTAATCTATTCATATTATCAGAAAGGAACCCCTCACCCATGAGCACCAGTGTCCGTGAACAATTCATCGCCCGCTACGGAAAAGAACCCGCAGTCTGCTCCTTCGCCCCCGGCCGCCTCGAAATCCTCGGCAACCACACCGACTACAACGAAGGCTTCGTACTGAGCTGCGCCGTCGGCCAGCACACCTGCTTCGCCATGAGCCCGGCGGACGGCACGAAGTGCAACATCTGCGAGCACGGCAAGGATCAGGAACTCGACCTGAACGATATCGGCACCCCGGTGAAAGGCGACTGGCGCAACTACATCAAGGGCCTGCTCGTCGACCTCAAGCGCCGCGGCATCAAGTTCGGTGCGTTCGACGCCGTCCTGGACAGCCAGGTCCCGCTTTCCGCCGGCATGAGCAGTTCCGCCGCCCTCGAAATGTCCTTCGCGTTCGCGCTGAAGACCATCTACGGCATCGAGCTCCCGCTCGCGGACTGGGCGCGCGTCGGCCAGGCGGTCGAAAACAAGTTCCTCGGCCTGAACAGCGGCCTGCTCGACCAGTTCAGCTCGCTCTTCGGCAAGAAGGATTCCTTCATCCTCTGCGACTTCCGCACGGTTGAGGTGCTGAAGAACGTCGGCATGCCCTCCGGCTACGTCTTCGTCGTGGCGAACTCCATGGTGAAGCACAACCTCGTCGACTCCGCCTACAACCAGCGCCGCGTGAGCTGCGAGAACGCCACCGCCGCGATCAAGAAGACCCATCCCGAGATCAGGACGCTCCGCGACGTCTCCGGCGAGCTCCTCGAAGCCTGCAAGGGCGACATGGACCACATCGACTACCTCCGTGCCAAGCACGTGGTCGGCGAGGACGAGCGCGTCTTCCGCGCCGTGGAATGCCTCGGCAAGGACGACATCGCCGGATTCGGCAAGCTCCTCTATGAGAGCCACGAGAGCTCCCGCGTGAACTTCGAGAACAGCTGCCCCGAGCTCGACATCCTCGTCGAACTCTCCAAGTCCATCCCCGGCTGCCTCGGTGCACGCCTCTCCGGCGGCGGCTTCGGCGGCATCTCCATCCACCTGGTCGAAACCGCGCAGGCCGAGACCTACGCCGAACGCCTCAAGACCGCCTACAAGTCCCAGACCGGGATCGATGCCGCCACGTTCATCTGCTCCATCGGCGACGGCGCGGGCGTCGAGGCCTGAAACGACATCATTCTTCATCCGTCATGAACCGGAAAGTCCATCATCTGACCGCCCGCCTCGCGGGCGCCGCACTCCTGCTCGGAACCGCCTGCACTGCATTTCTCTGCGGATGCTCCGAGAAGACGGAGACGCCCGCAAGGATCGTGGTTGACGACGAGCCGCCCGTGTTCCCCGTCGTGCCAGCCGAGGCGAAAAGCGTGCTGGAGGAACAGACCGCGGATTCCGTCCGCGAATTCGACGGCGGCGTGTCCGTGCTGGATTTCGGGAAGGACGCCTACTGCCACCTCGTCCTGACCTTGAAGGCGGAACGGGAAGGCAAGCTGGAAGTCCTCGTCGGCGAGGTCCTGAAGCCAAACGGGCGGATCGAGGAGAACCCCGGCGGCTCGCGCATCTGCTACAAGGAAACGCTGACCGTGAAGCCCGGCGAAGATGATTATCTGATGAAGTTCCCGCCGCACAAGAATCCGTACGGCGGGATGTCGCGTCCGCAGACGCCGGAGATCGCGCCGTTCCGTTATGTGGAAATCCGCAATCCGGGCGGGATCGAGGTCGCGGAAGTCGTCCGCGTGGCGCATTTCCCGGAGTTCGACGACGACGCGTCCAAGTTCGAGTGCGACATTCCCGAGCTTATGGAGGTTTGGGAGTTCTGCAAATACTCGGTGAAGGCGTGCATCCCGTTCGGGCTGTACATCGACGGCAACCGCGAACGCATGCCCTACGAGGCGGACAGCTACGTGACCGCGCTGAGCCATTTCGCCGTGGACGCGAACTACGCCGCCTGCCGCGCGTCGATCGAATGGTCGCTCGACAATCCCACCTGGCCGACCGAATGGCGTCTCCTCATGCCCGAGCTCGTGAAGGTCTACCTGCTGTACAGCGGCGACTTCGGGACCGTGCGCGGCTGGTACGGCCGGCTGAAGCCGTTTCTGCTGTCCGGCAGCCTCGACGAACACGGTTTTCTGACCGCGAAGCGCCTCCCGGAGGGCGTCCGCGACATCGTGGACTGGCCGGAAAAGGAGCGCGACGGCTACGAGATGAAGGACGTGAACTTCGTCCCGAACGCGTTCCGGCACCTCGCGCTGCTGGACATGGCGTATCTGGCCGAACAGACCGGGCACGCGGACGAGGCGGCGCAGTACCGCCGGGAAGCCGCCGCGCTGAACATCTGTCTGCACGAGTTCATGTTCGACGGTTCGCTCTTCGTGGATTCGCCCGGCTCGAAGCATCATTCCGTCCATTCGCAGATGGCCGCGGTCTGCACCGGGATCGCGCAGGAGGCGGAAAAGCCCGCAATCGCCAAATTCCTGAAGGGAAAAGGCATGGCGTGCAGCGTGTACGGCGCGCAATACCTGCTCGACGCGTGTTTCGAGCTCGGACTCGGCGAACACGCCGTGGAGCTCATGACCTCGGACAGCCTCCGCAGTTGGCGCAACATGCTCCGCGCGGGCGCGACCGTGACCATGGAGGCGTGGGACAACTCCGTGAAGCCGAACCAGGACTGGAACCATTCGTGGTCCACCGCCCCGGCGAACGTCGTCGCGCGGCGTCTCTTCGGCATCCGTCCGCTCGCGCCGGGATTCGCGGAATTCTGCGTGGAGCCGGATCCGTGCCTGAAAAACGGCTCCTACTGCCAGCCGACCCCGCTCGGTCCGATCAAGGTGATGGTGAATGGCGGCCATGTGAACTATATGACCTATCCGGAGCAGCTCAAGCGTGTGCGCCTTTCCTCCGACCCCATCGTCCAACTGATGGAAGAGTTCAAGCGCCAGCAGAAACACTGATGCCCGCCGCATACATTCTGCGGACGGGCATCGTTTGAACTGAAAAAGAGCTGTTTCTTCTGAAGAGAAGAGACCATATCTCCTGTTCGCAAGCGGAAGCCGCGAACTGCTTCAACACAGTTTTTACTGTGCTTTTCCGGCGTTCCGGACGGCTTCGTCGTGGATCTTCTTTTCCAGGTACTGCTCAACAGTCAGTCCGCCGTAGTCCGGCTCGGTGTAGGACGTTTCCCCGCCCTCGACTTCGTTGCCGTTCTCATCCAGGTCGCTCATGTCGTAGCCGAGGAGCGCCTTGGCGTCGCGCTGGCCCTTGGATGCGGCGTCCCGGAGATATTTGGCGGCCTGTGCATAATCCTGCGTCACGCCGCGCCCGTAGAGATACAGGAGCCCGAGTTCATATTCGGCATCGGGGAAGTAGACCGTGGCGGACGGGTGCATGGTCAGCTGGCGGAACGCCTCGCCATAATCCTGTGCGCAGCCGAGCCCGCGCGCCGCGCAAAGTCCGAGGTACACGTGAACATCCGCGTTCTTCGGATCGGAAGTCGCGCGCCTGAAGTTATAGTACGCCTCGGCATATTTCCCGATGGCAGTCTGCGGATCCGCCGCCTGGCCCGCCTCGGCGAACAGCGTCTGGCCGGCTTCATAGTAATCCTGCGCCCTGGAGTATTCGATCTGCCCGGAAAGCCCCATGGCGAAATGCCACAGGCTGTAGGGAAGGAGCAGGAATGCGATGTAGAAGCACGGCTTGGCGTAGCCCGGCTGCTTGTGAACGTGTTCGGGGATGTGGTCCGGCTTCTGTCCGGCTTTCCATTTCGAGCGCACATAGCCGATCTGGTTGTGCGACGGGGCGTTCTTGCCGAACAGGATGCCGTTGTACGTGATGACGCAGAGCCGGATGCAGATCAGCACCGAAACAAGCTCGCCGATGAAGCCTCCGATGTTCTTCTGCCGGACCATATCGATCATTTCCAGCACGCCGCTGACGATCCCGATGAGCGCGACGATGCGGAACAGCCATTGCGCGGCGGTGGACCGGTTCGTCCGCAGCGCCACGCCGAACGACGGCAGGATCACGACCAGCGGGAGCAGAGCCCATGAGAAGATGCGGATCGCGGTGTACATGGACGCTGGGAAACCCGGCAGATTCGGCGCGGCAAACAGCGCCAGTTCGAAGAGCACAAAGATTCCGGTCAGCAGAAAGTACAGAATACCGAGCCGTTTCAACGAGCGGGAATCACGCAGAGCCTTCTTCGAAGAATTGGCGTCCAGCGTCAGGAGGCGGGCTTCGACGGAGCCGGGGGCGTATTCCGGGGTGGAGGATTCAGATTTTTCAGCCGGTTTCGAAGCCGTTTCCGCGGAAACGGCGGGCTGGTCGGCGGATTTCTGGTCGGGTTCATTGCTCATGGTGTCAGCCTCCTGAAAATGGTGCTACAGAAATTGTAAAATAAAGATATCGTTATAGTATAGCACGCGAGGCGGACTTTTCAAACGGCAATTCGGAGATTTTCAGACAAAAAAATGTAAACAAACTAATATTTCAAAGCCCATAGAGGCGTTCGATCAGGCGATCAGCTTCGGACGGGCCGCCGCGCCTCAGCGCACGCAGGACGGCGCACTGTTCCGACCGCGTGGCGCGGCAGACGGGCAGACGCTTCAGGATCGCGATCTTCACCTGGGGAAACGGCTTGCCGGACTCCGAGGCGACGAGCCGGTACCAGCGGTCCGCGACCGCACTATTCATGACCGCCGCCAGAAAATGTAAAGAATACGTCCCCGGACGCGGCGCAGTGCCGTGTAAGGTATTCGCATAGTAATACTTTCCGGCGGAGTCGCAGGCGGCGACGATCCGGTCGGCGGTCTGGCGCGACAGGATCTTCGGGCGTTCGAAGACGTCCGACGTGCGCATACGGAGTCCGGGCAGGCGTCCCCCGAGGCGGGCGGTTTCGAGCGCGCTCATGCGGACGGGATCATAGTCGATCCAGCGGGAGACGGGCAGGATCTTCCTGCGAACGACGTCGCGCCCCGTGAGGAGCGGCTTCGGGTTCGCGGCGCGTTCCGGCGAGCTCACGAAAAGCTCTTTGCCGACCGCGCCCTGGATCACGCCGTCGCGCACGTCGGCGACCTCGCCGAGCGGGACGCTGTGCGCGCGGACCGTCCGTAGGAACGCGCCGCCGGCGCAGAGCCCGGCGACGATGCGGCAGTCGGGGAACGCGAGGATGTCGGCGGCGGGTACGTCCCCGGCGGCGTCGATGCACACGCATCCGTCCGGGGGCATGGATTCGCGCCGGAAGATGACCGCGGCGGAATCCACCACGGCTTTTCCGAAGAGCCCGGGCGGCAGCGACGAGGCGGAGATCAGGCGCTGTTCCGTCAGGAGCCAGCGGCGCATGGCTACCCCCTGCGTATTGAGGAGCAGGCGGTCAGGAGCCAGCCAGGCGCACACGCCGCCCTCGCGCGCCAGCTTCGCGCCCAGTTCGATAAAAAGCGAAAAGAGGTTGAACCGGCCGTTCGTGAAGCGGTATTGTTTGCGCAGACGTTTTTTCTGCGCCTCGGGGATCGCGTCGATGGGCACGAACGGCGGATTGCCGAGCACGAGGTCGAACGAGCCCGTCGGAAACACGTTTTTGTTCAAAGCGTCGGCGCAGACGATGCGCGGCGCGCCGGGCAAATCGGTCAAGCTCAGATAAAGCCAGCGGAGACGTAGCGCGGCCACCTCGGCGGCGAGTGGCTGGAGTTCGATTCCGCAGATGTTCTCCGCAGGCGGCAGGACACCGAACCGGTCGTACAGGACGCGCATGGCGGCGGCCAGAAACGCGCCGCAGCCGCACGCGGGGTCGGTGATGCGCAGTTTCAGCACAGTTTGCCTGTTCAAACCGGGCAGAGCGTCCAGCGCGGCGGACACGATGCATTCGGCGACGGGACGCGGAGTGTAGTAGATGCCGTCGCGTTTGCGGAACGGCGCGAGCGCGGCAGCGCAGAGACCTTCGAGGTCGTCTATCCTCAAGACATGTCTGTCCAAACGGGGACGCGGCATGCTCACTCGGCTTCCTGGAACGCCTGAATGATCGCGAGGAAATCCTCCGGGATCGGCGCCTCGAACTCCATGCGTTCGCCGGTCACGGGGTGCGGGAACGAAATGCGGCGGGCGTGGAGCATCTGACGCGGGGCCGGCGAAGAACGTCCGCGGTTGTAGAGCTTGTCGCCGACGATCGGGTAGTCCTTGTACGACAGATGGACGCGGATCTGGTGAGTGCGGCCGGTGTGGGGGTGCATCTCCATGACGGAGACCTTGCGGCCATCCCAGACGCCCTTGCGGATGAGCTTCCACGTGGTGACCGCCTCGCGCCCCTGCCCGTCCCGCGCGATCGCCATGCGCTTGTGGTCGGGATGGCGCATGATGGGGGCGTTGACCACGTTCACGGGCGGCGAGGGCCAGCCGTGGACGATGGCGAGGTAGGTCTTCTGCACGTCGCGTTCGGCGAACAACTTCGCGAGCTTGCGGAGCGCCTTCGCGGTCTTCGCGATGACCAGTGCGCCGCTGGTGTCCTTGTCGAGACGGTGCACGATGCCGGGGCGCATGGCGTCGAAATCCTCGTCGTCGAGCCCGGGCTCGCGTCCGAGCAGGGCGTTCACCACGGTCCCGTGCCAGTTGCCCGCCGCCGGATGCACCACCATGCCCGCGGGCTTGTTGATGACCAGCAGCACGTCGTCTTCGTAGATCACGTCCAGTGGGATGTCCTCCCCCTCGGCCTTCAGCGGGACGGCAGGCAGGTCGTCGTTGAGGACGGCGACCGACCCGGCGGGGAATTTGAGGCGCGGGACGTCGCAGACCTTGCCGTTCACCGTGAGCTTGCCGTCGCGGATCAGCTTCTGGATATGCGTCCGGGAGAGGTCGGGAAGGCGCGCGGACAGCACCTGGTCGATGCGTTCGTCCGCGTCGTATTCGTCGAGCGTAAACTCGTAGACTTCGCCGCTGTTTTCCGGTTCGTCAGGCATCGGCGGACTCCCCTTCTTCCGGTTTCTTTTCCTGCTTGCGGCCGAGGTTGCGCGCCGTGAGGTAGACGATGATGCCGCCGGGGATGGCGATCGCCACGGCGATGAACTGCGACGGCGTAAGACCGAGGATGGAGTCGGTGTGGTCGCCGCGCATGAACTCGATCAGGAAGCGCATCACGCCGTAAAGGATCAGGTAGACGCCGCCGATCGTTCCGGCATATTTGCGTTTCCTCAGCAGCAGGAGCAGGATGATGCACATCAGGACGTTTCCGGCGGACTCGAAGAGCTGGACCGGATAGACCGGCTCGGACCCGCTCGACAGGAGCGAGGGATACCGTGCCGCCGCGCCCGACCCGGGCGGGAAGCGTACGGCGAACGGGAACCCCTGCGGCGCGGGCTTGCCGAAGCAGCAGCCCTGCATGAAGCAACTCACGCGGCCGAACGCGTGGGCGAGCGCCATGGCGGGACCGAGGATATCGAGGAGGGCGAGGATGCTGATGTCCTTGCGCGGTTCGCTTCCGTCGGCGGGCTGTTTTTCCTTCAATCCGAGCAGACGCCGCACGGTCGGCCATTTGGCGTAGAGGCATTCGGCGATGAACGCCAGAATGAATCCGCCGTAGAACACGAGTCCGCCCTCGTGCACGTTCAGGATCGCCAGGATGCCGCGCCCGGAGAACTGTTCCCAGAACTGCACCACATAAAATATCCGCGCCCCGATCACGCCAGCGAAGAGCGCGATCATGGCGATGTTGTAGATCTGGTCGGACGTGAGCTTGGCGTACTGCTTGAGATACATGAGCAGTCCGAACGACGCCAGGAAACCGATGCCGATGAAAACGCCGTACCAGTGAACGGCGAAATTACCGATGTGAAACGCGATGGGATACATTTTTTCTCCAATAGTCAGCAAAAAAACGAAAAAAATACTGGAAAAATGAAGGTTTCGCGGGTACATTAATTGGAAACCGAAATTTTTCCGGCGGATTCTCCGAAGGAAAAACCGCATTTAAAAGTATAGCATCTTCCGCAGAAAATTCCAGTACGAAACGCCCGGCTGATGCGAAAAACCTGAAAAATAGCCCCGACAGAAAGGTCATCATGACAGAAACGCTCGCCAGCCACATCGAATACTTCGCATCGTTCGCCCACTCGGCCCCGCTGCTTTTCTTCTTTTTCATCTTCCTCTTCATGACCATTGAAAGCTCGTTCATCCCGTTCCCCAGCGAGGTCGTGATGATCCCCGCCGGATTCCTGATCTGGCGCTACCCGCTGACGCCGTCGCATGCGCTGGACGTACTGATCGTGATCGCGGTCGGTCTTTGCGGCTCCATGGCGGGCGCGTACATCAACTACTTCCTCTCGAAATGGCTCGGGCGGCCTGTGCTCCACACGCTGCTGAAGAAATACGGCAAGTACATCTTCATGTCGGAACAGTCGCTCGACCGCGCGGAGGAGATCTTCCGCGAATACGGCGAAGTCGTCACGTTCATCTCCCGCCTGCTCCCGGCCATCCGCCAGCTCATTTCCATTCCCGCCGGACTCTCCCACATGAACCTCTTCCGGTTCACGCTCTTCACCGCGCTCGGCGCGGGCCTGTGGACGGCGGTCCTGACCCTGCTCGGCGTGTGGTTCGGCCACGCCACCGGCGACATGACCTACCTCGAAATGATTGAGAAGGGCAAGGCGATGATCCAGGAGCATTACCTGTGGATCTTCGCCGGATGCGCCGTGCTGTTCGTCGGCTACATCTTCGTCCACCGGAAGATCATGGGCTCGAAGAAGAAAGCGCCGGACGCCGCCGAAGCTGAAAAGCCCGAGGCAAAAGAGAGCTGATCCATGCTCACGGGAACATACTCCGCCACGCTCATCGGGATCGACGCGGTCGCCGTCGAAATCGAGGTCCACGCATCCGGCGCGGGCGAAGGAGTCAATGTTTCCATCGTGGGACTGCCCGACGCGGCGGTCCGCGAGAGCAAGGAGCGCATCCGCAGCGCGCTTTACGCAGCCGGACTGCGGCATCCCGAGGGATTCACGCTCGTGAACCTCGCACCCGGCGACATCCGCAAGGAAGGCACGGCGTTCGACCTGCCGATCGCTTTGGCGCTCGCCTCCGCGGCCGGAGCCTTCCCGAAGGAGACGCTCGCAGACGCCATGATCCTAGGCGAACTCGCGCTCGACAGTTCCGTGCGCCCGGTGAAGGGCGTCCTGCCCGCCGCGCTCCTCGCGAAACAGATGCCGGAGATTCATACTCTGATCGTCCCGGCGGCCAACGCCCGCGAGGCGGCGACCGTGCTGCCGCACATCCGCGTGTACGCCGTCGAATCCCTCACGGACGCCATCCGCGCCCTCTCCGGCGAACTCCTCCCGCTCACCAGCAACGGCGGCGCGGTCTTCCTGGAGCCGGACTGGGACGGCATCCCGGATTTCGCCGAAGTCAAGGGACAGGCCGCCGCAAAACGCGCGCTCGAGATCGCCGCCGCGGGCGGACACAACGTGATCTTCATCGGGCCGCCCGGTTCCGGCAAGAGCATGCTCGCCCAGCGCATGCCCGGCATCCTGCCGCCCATGACCGAGGAGGAGACGCTCGAAACGAGCAAGATACACTCCGTGCTCGGGCTGCTCCCGCCTGATACGCCCCTCCTCCGCAAACGTCCCTTCCGCGCGCCGCACCACACGGTCAGCGACGCCGGACTCATCGGCGGCGGCACCAATCCCCAGCCTGGCGAAATCAGCCTCGCGCACAACGGCGTGCTCTTCCTCGACGAACTCCCCGAGTTCAAACGCAGCACGCTTGAAGTGCTCCGCCAGCCGCTCGAAAACGGCGAGGTCTCCATCAGCCGCGCCGCGGGCAGTTTCGTCTTCCCCTGCCGGTTCCTCCTCATCGCAGCCATGAATCCGTGTCCCTGCGGCCACCTCGGCGACCACCGTCACCGCTGTTCCTGCCGTTCGCTCCAAATCCAGCAGTACCGCGCGAAGATTTCTGGGCCGCTGCTCGACCGCATCGACCTGCATGTGAACGTGGAGGCATTGTCCGACGACGAGCTTGTCTCGACGCGTCCGGCGGAATCCAGCGCGGCCATCCGCGCACGGTGCATCGCGGCGCGCGACATCCAGACGCGCCGCTACGGACGGGACAGCCGCGTGCGCTGCAACGCCATGATGGGTCCCGCGCAACTCACGAGATACTGCGTGCTGGATCCTCAGCTTCAGACCATGATCCGCCACGCGATCAACGAATTCGGACTGTCGGCGCGTGCCTACGACCGCATCCTCCGCGTGGCGCGCACCATCGCCGACCTCGCGGGCTCCGAGAACATCCGCCGCGAACACCTCTTCGAAGCGATCGGCTACCGCGCCCTCGACAGAAAGGCGTAAACAGGTTTATTTGTCTTCTTTTTTTCCCTCGTCCGGTTCCGGTTCCGCGCCGGGCAGATGGTCGCGCCTCATCTGCGCCTGTTTCTCGCGGCGCAGACGGTCCCAGTAATCCAGACGCTTGCGGATTTCGCGCTCGAATCCGCGATCCGGCGGATTGTAGAGTTTCGTGCGCGGCATGCCGTCCGGGAAATAATTCTGTCCGGAAAACGCGTCGGGGAGGTCCTGGTCGTACTGGTAGCCGTTCCCGTAGCCGAGCTCCTTCATGAGCTTGGTCGGGGCGTTCAGGATGTGCGCGGGCGGCATGAGCGAGGAGTATTTCTTCGCGGCGCGAAGCGCGCTGCCCCACGCCACGTACGCGCTGTTCGATTTCGGCGCGGTCGCCAAGTAGATCACGAGCTCGGCGATGGCGATGTCCCCCTCGGGCGAACCGAGACGTTCGTAGGTATCCCAGCAGGACACCGCCACCTGAAGCGCGTTCGGGTCGGCGAGGCTCACGTCCTCCATGGAGAACCGCGTGAGCCGCCGCAGGAGATAGAGCGGGTCCTCGCCGCCCTCGATCATGCGCGCCGCCCAGTACAGCGCGGCGTCCACGTCGGACCCGCGCAGGGACTTGTGGAGCGCGCTGATAAGGTTGTAGTGCCCCTCGCGGTCCTTGTCGTAGACCGGGGCACGCTGGCGGACCAGCTGGGAAAGGCGTTTGGAGTCGATCTGCTCACCCTCGGCGGCGAGGTCGTAGACGGATTCCATGAGGTTGATGAGGTAACGGCCGTCGCCGTCGGCAAGTCCGGGCAGCGTCTTCCGCGCCTCCTCAGACAACGGCAGCGGCATCCCTGACAGCTCCTCGGCGCGTGTCATGATCCTGTCGAGCGCCGCCTCGTCCAGCGGCTTCATGACGAAGACCTTGCACCGGGAGAGCAGAGCGCTGTTCAGCTCGAACGACGGGTTCTCCGTGGTCGCGCCGACCAGCGTGACCGTACCGTTCTCCACGAACGGCAGGAATCCGTCCTGCTGGGCGCGGTTGAAGCGGTGGATTTCGTCGACAAACAACAGCGTGCCCTGCCCCGCAGCGCGGCGTTTCGCGGCCTCGTCGAATGCCTTGCGGAGTTCGGCGATGCCGGAGAAGACGGCGGAGAGCGCCACGAAGTGCATGCTGGTGGTGTGCGCCATGATGCGGGCGATCGTGGTCTTGCCGCATCCGGGCGGCCCCCACAGGATGAAGCTGCTCAGGCGGCCGCTTTCGATCATGCGGCGCAAAGGGGCGTCCGGGCCGAGCAGATGATCCTGTCCGACCACTTCTTCGAGCGTACGCGGACGCATCCGGTCGGCCAGAGGCGACTTCAGAAACGCCGAAAAGAGACTGCCCTGTTCGTCATCCATGGCAAGGAAGCCCGTCTAAAACAAGTTCGGATTGAGGAGAAACGCGCTTACAGGACGCCCTTCGTGGAGGGTACGCCCGGCATACGGGGATCTGCGGAAACCGCCTCGGCCAATGCGCGGGACAGCCCCTTGAAGATCGCCTCGAAGACGTGGTGCACTTCACCCGTGGAAAGCATGCGGATGTGGAGCGTGATGCCGCCCTTCACAGCCAGTGCCTGGAAGAATTCCTTGAAGAGCGCGGTGTCCAGGTCCTTGATGTAGGCCGCGGGCGGCTCCACGTCGTAGACCAGGAACGGACGGCCGGAGAGGTCGAGCGCGACCAGCGCGAGGGATTCATCCATCGGCAGCATGAAGTTCCCGTAACGGCGGATGCCTTCCTTCGTGCCGAGCGCCTGCGTCAGCGCGTGCCCCATGGTCAGGCCGAGGTCTTCCATCGTGTGGTGGCAGTCCACATCCAGATCCCCGGAGGCGCGGACCGTGAGGTCGAATCCGCCGTGCCGGGCGAAAAGCGTCAGCATGTGGTCCATGAACGGGATGCCCGTTTCGATATCACTGTGTCCGGTCCCGTCCAGATTCCATTTCACAAAGATGGAGGTTTCGTTCGTGTTGCGTTCGATTTCCGCGGTTCTCATGGCGCAGGTCTCCTTTTGATTTGTTTTCCTATCACAATACATTAGCACATCCGCGCGCCCTTTTCAAACGTTTTCGGTCTTTTTTTACGCCTTTTTCGCGCGTGTTTTCACTTTGGCGTTTGCATTCTCGCGTTTCAAATCTATATTTAACTGCATATTTTTTTCCCGCGCGGCAAACGGCGCGGCAAACCCTATTTCCGGTGCATGACCATGAAACATTTCTGCTTTCTTCTGCTTTTCGCCATGACAGCGGTCCTGTCCGCCGCGGCAAAACCCGCCGCGACCACGGCAAACCCCGCGACCGCAACACCCGCCGCGACCACGGCAAAACCCGCGACCGCGACTCCCGCCGCGACCGCAGCAAAACCGGCGACCGCCACTACTGCAAAACCCGCCGCGACCGCAAACACGGCAAAAACCGCGGGCTCCGTCCTGACCTCGATCTACAGCGCAAGCCACGCTCCGTCCGAGTTCGCCGACCAGGAAAAGGCCGCGGACCTGATCAACCGCCGTGCCGAACTCGCGCAGAAGATCCAGAACGAGCGCAAACGCATCCTGAAGGAGGACGCCAAGGCGAAGGAGCTTTACGATGAGATCATGCGCCTGAACCGGCAGCTCTCATCCCTTCTGGAAGCGAAAAAGTCCATGATCGAGCTCAATTCCCAGCTGCTCGAACTCGACAACGCCATTTCCAAGCTCAAGCTCGCGCCCCCGCCGGAAACCGAAGCAAAAGACACGAAAACAGAAGACGCCGAAAAGGCCGACAAAGCAGATAAAGCAGATAAGACCGGCAAAGCCGACAACACAGATAAGACCGGCAAAGCCGGAAAGGAGTGACCGATCATGTCCGCCAACCTCATCAACGGCAACGAGATTTCCAAAGCAGTGAACGCTGAGACCGCGACCGAGGTCGCGGAGATCGTCGCGAAATACGGCGTACGGCCCGCGCTCGCCGTCATCCTCGTCGGCGAGGATCCGGCCTCCCAGGTCTACGTTTCCCGTAAGGACAAGAAATGCGCCGAGCTCGGCATCCGCTCCGAAAAGATCGTGCTCCCCGCGGACACCACCGAGGCGGAACTGCTCGCGATCATCGCGAAACTCAACGCCGATCCGTCCATCCACGGCATCCTCGTGCAGTCCCCCGTCCCGAAACAGATCAATGAAAAGAGCGTCGTGCTCGCCATCGACCCGACGAAGGACGTCGACTGCTTCCACCCGGCCAACGTCGGCCGCATGATGCTCGGCGACTTCTCCGGATTCCTGCCCTGCACGCCGTGGGGTGTGACCGTGCTACTGGAACGCTCCGGCGTCGTCACGCGCGGCAAAAATGCCGTCGTGCTCGGCCGGTCCAACATCGTCGGCAAGCCCATGGCCGCCATGCTCGCCGCGAAGGCTCCGTTCGGCGACGCCACCGTCACCGTCTGCCACTCACACACCCGCGACCTCGCCGCCGTCACGCTCCAGGCCGACATCATCGTCGCGGCCCTCGGCATCCCGCGTTTCCTGAAGGGCGACCAGGTGAAGGAGGGCGCCGTGGTCATCGACGTCGGCATCAACCGCATCCCGGACCCGGCTGCAAAGAACGGCTGCCGCCTCGTCGGCGATGCCGATTTCGATTCCGTCGCGGAGAAAGCCTCGCTCATCACCCCGGTCCCCGGCGGCGTCGGCCCCATGACCATCGCCATGCTCATGAAGAACACGCTCCGCGCCTGCCGCGCGGCGCTGAAGACCGCCTGACCGGAGCCGGACCGGACTTTCGCTGAAGGGGAATTGCACATGCCTTTCCTGTTCAAAATCATCGCCATCCTGGTCGCCATCTTTATCTGGAAGGCCATCATCACGAGTCTCCGAAGAGCGAACAGGGCGATGCACGACAATTCCGGCGACGGGGAGGACGATTCCGCACCCGTGGCGAAACTTGACCTGGACGGACAGTGGCGCGAAGCGGCGAAACAGCTCGGATGCGTGTACGATCCCGGAGCGTCGCCGGACGGGAAGGACGCAGCCATCACCGGCAGGTTCTCCGGTCATTCCGTCACGATCAAGCGTTTCGGACGCAATTACGTCCGTTATTTCGTGGACTTCCGCAATCCGCCCGATTTCCATGTCTGCGTGGTCCGCGACCTGGAATCG
Source organism: uncultured bacterium (assembly GCA_902778895.1). GTDB lineage: Bacteria > Verrucomicrobiota > Lentisphaeria > Victivallales > UBA1829 > UBA1732. Next base: position 118,423 of record CACYZF010000009.1, on the reverse strand, counting down.
ATCGCCGAACGCATTCTGGACGGGCATCCGATCTTCCCCTCGAAGATGTTCTTTTCCTCCCAGGAACCGGATTTCTTCTGCTCCGCGGAATCCGAGGACGCATTCGACCGGTTCCTGAATACGCCGTCGAACCGTTCGGCCGTGCTCAATCTCGTCCGGCTCTTCCCCGCCGGGATGTTCAACAACGAGGGCGTCTCTGTCCGGCTGCGCGCCAATGCACCGGACATTTCCGTCATCAGCAAAATGGCCGCCATCGCGAACGCGCTGGAATCCCCCTCGAATACACCGATGTCCGACCTGACGACCGTGCAGAAAAAGGACCTTCTCGCCGTGCCGCAGGAATATTCCCCCGCCGAACAGGAGGAAGAACTGGACACGCCCAAACGCTATCAGCCGCTGGAAATTGATACGGTTTCGAAGACAACCCGAATTCCGTTCCCGTCAAACTCCGCCGCCTCCCAGCGCACAACCGTCATCCGCATCTCATCCGAAGCAAAGCGCACGAACGAATCCGACACAGTGAAAGCCGACGTCGTACGGAGTTCGAGTCCGGCAGCGTCTCCGGCAGCGCCCGCACCACCCCCGGGCCCGGGCGAAGCCGGGCAGATCCGCAGCGGAGGCTCAACCTCCCCTGCCGCCGATGACCTGACCGTCGAAACCGTCTCCGCCACGTTGTTCGGCAAGACGTTCCCCGGCGCGGAGGAACGCGCCGCATTCGACGCGATGAAAGGTCGCCGCGTACGCTGGAGCGGCGAACTCCTGACGAGCATGCCGTTCAGCATGGACTTCGTGTTCGGCTCGCAGAAGGGCATCAAGGCGACGATCCTGATCTGCAAGCTCGCGCAGGGCTCCGTCAAGACCCAGATCAAAGCCGTCGCGGCGTTTCCGCCGGACTTCCGCGACCCCCTGGATTCGGCAAAGGGGAAAATGATCCTCTTCGAAGGCGAACTCCTCAAATTCGAGCCGTTCGCCCGCGAGATCTACCTGACCGACGCCTCAATCGTTTCCTGATTCCCGAACGCATCGCGTATTTTCTGCATGAAGTCCACTTGAAATGCGCGGGAAACATGCTATAATATTATATTACAAACGCAAAAAAACAACATTTGCGGCATTTCCCGCGACCGGCGTCCCCGCCTCAAAAACACGGTTCCCGCCGGTTTCAACCCCATGAGGCTCTGTCATGTTACTCTTTCTCGGCGGTATCGCGTTCCTGATTCTCGGGTATTTCCTGTACGGCAAACTGGTTGAAAAGGTTTTCGACCCGGACGACCGCGAAACGCCCGCGGTGAAGCTCGCCGACGGCACGGACTACGTGACGCTGCCGCGCTGGAAAAACATGCTGATCCAGCTGCTGAACATCGCGGGCATCGGCCCCGTGATCGGCGTGATCCTGGGCATCAAGTTCGGCATCGTGGCACTGGTCATCATCCCGATCGGATGCGTCCTCATGGGCGCGGTGCACGACATGGCCGCGGGCATGATGTCGATCCGCGACAAGGGCGCGAACCTGCCGAAGATCGTGCACAAGAACCTCGGCATGGGATACAACGTCTTCTTCGAGTGGTTCATGGTGGTCCTGCTTCTCCTCGTGGTGGCGGTCTTCATCAACATCCCCGCCGACCTCATCAACACGACCGTGCAGGAATTCGTCCGGCCGACCGATCCCGTCGAACTGTCGACCTATCAGCCCGAGAATTTCTTCTGGGTGGCGGTCGTCACCATTTTCTGCTACTACGTCATCGCCACGATGTTCCCGGTCGACAAGATCATCGGCAAGGTGTACCCGTTCTTCGGCCTGATGCTTCTTGTCGGCACCCTCGCCATCTTCTTCGCCCTGCTCGTCGCCGGATTCAAGTCGCCGAGCCTTCTGCAGGAAAGCGCGGCGTTCCAAAAGGAAATGTTCAAGCCGGACACCTCGCCGGTCTTCCCGCTCCTCTTCGTGACCATAGCGTGCGGCATCATCTCCGGGTTCCACGCCACGCAGTCGCCGATCATCGCCCGCACGATGAAGTCCGAACGCGAGGCGAAGAGCGACTTCTACGGCATGATGATCGTGGAAGGCATCATCGCCATGATCTGGGCAGTCGGCGGACTTGCCATCTACAACCTGGAACCGGAATTCATGTCGAAGAAAGGCCCGGTGGTGCTCTGCGAGATCACCACGCATTTCCTCGGGACCTGGATGGGCACGGTCACCGTGCTGGCGGTCGTGATCCTCGCCGTGACCAGCGGCGACACCGCACTCCGCAGCACGCGCCTCGCCCTCTCCGAAATGCTTCATATCCCGCAGCAGAGCTTCCTGCCTCGCTTCCTGACCTGCCTGCCGCTGATCGTCCTCGTGGCCGGTCTGCTCTACTGGTCCAACAAAGACGAAGAGTCCGCCAAATCGTTCAACAAGCTCTGGAACTACTTCGCCTGGGGCAACCAGGTGCTCGCCGCCACCACGCTGATGGCCGGTACCGTGTGGCTGCTCCGCAGGGGAAGGAAAATCGGTTCATTGATCACCATGCTGCCCGGCATGTTCATGACCGCCGTCGTCGTCACGTTCATCGTCTGGACGACCGGCAAGAACGGGCAGCCTGCGGGACTTTTCTTCTTCACCCGCAACGGCGGTCTGCCGTACGGCGTCTCCATCGCGATCGGCGTCATTGTCGCGGTGGGATTCGCCGTCTTCGTCGTACGCCAGGGCAGGAAACCTGATCCGCTGATCGACTACACCCCGGCGGCGGAACGGTACACCGACATGGAATTCCGTCACTGCGGCAATACCGGCCTCCAGCTACCGAAGGTCTCGCTCGGACTCTGGCATAACTTCGGCGCAAAAGACAATTTCGACAACGCGCACTCCATGGTCTGGGACGCGTTCGACCACGGCATCACGCACTTCGACCTGGCGAACAACTACGGACCGCCGGCCGGCAGCGCGGAAGAGGCGTTCGGAAAGATCCTGAAGGCCGATTTCACCGGCAAACTGCGCGACGAACTGATCGTGTCCACCAAGGCGGGCTACACCATGTGGCCCGGCCCCTACGGCGACCACGGAAGCCGCAAATACCTGATCGCCAGCTGCGACCAGAGCCTGAAGCGCCTCGGCCTCGACTATGTCGACATCTTCTACCATCACCGCATGGACCCGAATACCCCCGTCGAGGAATCCATGCTCGCGCTCGACCAGATCGTGCGGTCCGGACGCGCACTCTACGTCGGAATCTCGAACTACTCGCCCGAACGCGCCCGCGAGGCGTTCACCATCCTGCGTGAACTCAAGACCCCGACCGTGCTCCATCAGGTGCGCTACAACATGTTCGACCGCAAATGCGAAAAGGACGGCACGTTCGACGTGATGAAAGAGTTCGGCGTCGGCGGCATCATCTTCTCGCCGATGGCGCAGGGCCTGCTCACGAACCGCTACATGGACGGCATCCCGGAGGATTCCCGCATGACGCGCAGAATATTCCTGAAGCCGGATGCGCTCACGCCGGAAAGAAAGGAAATGATCAGAAAACTGAACGAGCTCGCGCAGAAACGCGGCCAGAGTCTGGCATCCATGTCCATCGCCTGGGTGCTGCGTCAGGACGCCGTCACGTCCGCTCTGATCGGCGCCAGCCGCACCAGCCAGATCAACGATATCCTGGACGGTCTGGACAGGAATCCGACGTTCACTGCGGAAGAACTGAAGGAGATCGACGCGATCCTCGGCTGAATCGCGCCGCGCTCCGACTTCACTCGACATTCTTTTTTCCGTTTTTTCTCCGAAAGAGCTTGATTTTTCTTCGGAAAAAGCGTAAAGTATATAATGGCGGCGTTCCGTCACTCCGGAACACCGGCAGAATCCGCACTCCTGAGGCAGCAGGGTTTTACCCTCCCTTTTTCCCTGCCGCCTCACTTTTTTTTTAAACCGACAGAACACGGATCTTTCTCCTCATCCCGTACCTGATCAAGCCATGGACCTGCCCTTTCATCCGAGTCTCCTCCCGACGCTGCTGCTGGCGCTGATCTCGATCCCGACGGCGGCGGTCCTGCGGCACACCGTGCGGAAAGAATACCGTTCGCTTCTGCCATGGCTGCTCCTCTGGGGAACGCTCTGCGCAATTCCTGCTCTGATGTTCGCGTTTCTGTGTCTGCCGGGCTTCGGCGGCGCGACGGACTGGCTGAACGAATCATTCTCCGGCAGCCGGCTGGAGATCGTGGCGGGGATCGCAGGCGTCCTGCCGGGCCTGCTGTGGGACTACACCTCAGAATGCATCGAACAGAACCGTCCGCCGGTTTCCGGGCTGCCCGTGCCGGTGTTGCGTGCGCTTTCGATCGCCGCGCTGATGGTCCTGATCCTGATCCCGTACGGATTCCTGTTCAACCGGCAGACGGCGGACACTCCGGCACAAACGGAAGCCATCCCGGCTGAAACTGCGGCAGACTGACCTTTTTCTCCTGTCGTTTCCCTGAGCTTTTTCGCGTTCCGGCTTGATTTCGGCCTCGGCAAATGCTATATTAATTGATTGCATCTGAACAAAATAATCATATCGGAATAACGCGAGGCAAATACACTATGAGCTTGATTCTGGGAATCGAATCCAGCTGCGACGAAACCGCCGTGGCGGTCGTGGAGGACGGACGCAACGTCCTCTCCAACGCAGTGGCGTCCCAAATCGCCAAACACGCCCCGTACGGCGGCGTCATCCCGGAACTCGCCGCACGCGCCCATCTGACCGCGGTCTGTCCGACCCTGGACGAGGCGCTGAAGACGGCGGGCGTGACGCTCGACGACCTCGACGCCGTGGCCGTGACGCATGCGCCCGGCCTGATCCCGGCGCTGCTCGTCGGCCTCAACTTCGCCAAAGGCATCGCCGCCTCGCACAACCTGCCCCTGATCCCGATCAACCACTTCTCCGCGCACATCTACGGCGCGTTCCTCGAACAGGATTCCATCGTGTTCGGCGACCCGGACCTCTTCCCGATGCTCGCCGTGGTCGTCTCCGGCGGACACACCGCGCTCGTCGTGGTCGGCAGCGACGGGAAGATGACGCTCGCGGGGACCACGCTCGACGACGCCGCGGGCGAAGCGTTCGACAAGGCGGCGAAGATCCTGGACCTCGGCTACCCAGGCGGCCCGGTGATCGAACGCCTCGCGAAGAACGGCGATCCGCACGCGGTGAACTTCCCGCGTTCCCTCACCCCCTCGTCCGGCAAGCCCGTCGCGCCGGAAAACCGGTTCCACTTCAGTTTCAGCGGCGTGAAGACCGCGCTGCTTTACCATGTGAAGAACCTCGGCGGCGTGGAGAACATCCGCGACCAGGTCCTCTTCGACATCCTCGCCTCGTATCAGGAGGCCATCGTGGACGTGCTGTGCAGAAAGGCGTTCGACGCCGCGCAGCATTTCAACGTCCGCTCCATCGTGCTCGCCGGCGGCGTCGCCTGCAACGGCGCGCTCCGCGAACGCTTCCAGGCCACGGTCCCGAAACGCTACCGTGCCGTCCTGCCGCTCAAAAAATACTGCACGGACAACGCAGCCATGGTCGGCGGCCTGGGCTGGCATTACTGGAAACGCGGCGTGATCGCGGAGCCCGGACTCGACGCGCAGGCCCGCCTGCCCCTCAACCAGACCATCCCGATCTGGTTCGACAAGGTCCGGTCGTGAGCTCCGTCGTCGCCTTCGACATGGACGGCACACTGATCGACTCCGCCGCCGACATCGGAGCCGCCGTCAACCGCATGCGAGTTTCCTTCGGTCTCGCCCCGCTCCCGCGCGAATCCGTCGTGCGCATGGTCGGTAGCGGCGCGCGCGTCCTGGTGGCACGGGCGCTGGCGGATACCCCCGGCGCCGATCTGGACGAGGCGTTCCGGCGCTACCGTCACGAATACGATACGCACCTCATCGTCGAAACCCGGCTCTATCCCGGCGTTCAGGACACGCTGGAAGCATTGAAATCCGCCGGATTCCGTCTGGCTGTCTTCACGAACAAACCGTCCGTTTCCACGCAGTTCATCCTGAAAGGACTCGGCATTGACGCCTTCTTTCCGGCCGTCGTCGGCGCGGATTCCGGATTCCCGCTGAAACCCGAACCCGATGCGCTGTATCATATTCTGAAAGAGACAGGTACGGACGCCGCCGGGTCGTGGATGGTCGGCGACAACTGGACGGACATCGACTCGGGCCGCGCCGCCGGATTCCGCACTGCGTACTGCGCCTGGGGATACGGTGCGCCGGACAGGAATCAGCCGGATGCGGCCTGCAAGTCAATGGATGATGTAAAAAGGGCTATCATGGATGCAAATAAATAAAAATCATGGAAAAATCGACTTTTTTTCAAAAAAATTCGCCTTTTCGCCACTTTTCCTCTTGTCATTTTTCGCGACATGAGGTATAATAATAGGTGCATTTTTTCAGAACATACATTTTCTTTTACATTCTTGTTTCACAAACCAAACCCATAAAGGACACACTATCATGAAACAAAAAGACAAAGGCTTCACCCTGATCGAGCTCCTCGTCGTGATTGCGATCATCGCCATCCTCGCCGGCATGCTCCTCCCCGCCCTCAACCAGGCCAAGGAAAAAGCCAAACAGGCAGACTGCACCAGCAAGCTTTCCCAGATCGGCAAAGCCTTCTTCCAGTATGCCATGAGCTATGACGACTACTATCCGACCTCCAAGAAGAACGCCAAGCCGCAGTGGATGGCCGGCAACAGCTATCAGGACCTCGACCTGCTCCGTTCCCAGGACCTCCTGACCGACCCGAAGGGCTACCTCTGCCCCTCCAAGAGCGGCATGGAAACCGCCCAGCCGAACAAAGAACTCAAGAACAACAACGTCTCCTACAACTGGGTTGACTCCCTCATGGGCGGCAACGCCACGATCTCCCCGGTTTGCGCTGACGGTGCTGACAACCACGCTGCCACCGGCCGCTTCGTCCGTGGCGATGGTTCCGTCGGTGTTGCGAACAGCGCCGGTTCCGGCGATACCAACGGCTGGTGGAAAGTCACGAAGGACCTCAAGGTCGAAGGTACTCCCGCGACTCCCGAATACAAGTTCAACGGTAAATAATCTCGCCTGAGACTTGTTTTCCGGCGGTGTCAAACACCGCACAGGATAAGCATTCCATGGAAGACGGCGGTTCATCCCGCTGTCTTCCATTTTCTTTTTCGATACATTCCGGCGAGGCTGTCGCCGGAACTGAACGATTATTCCAACCCTAAGGACCGGGATCATGCACATTGGCTGTCATTTGTCCGTGGCGGGAGGGTACCGCCAGCTCTGCGCGGACGCGCTTGCCGTCGGAGCCGACACGTTCCAGTTTTTCACACGCAATCCGCGCGGCGGTTCGGGACGCGTGCCGCCGGACGAAGAACTCGCCGAACTCGGCGCATTCCTGCGCGAACACGGCTTCGCGCCCGCGGTCGCGCATGCGCCCTACACGCTGAATCCGTGCGCCGCCGTTGAGAACACCCTGCGGTTCGCGCGGGAGGTCATGCGCAGCGATCTGGAGCTGCTGGACCGGTTTCCGGTGGACCGCATCTACTACAACTTCCATCCGGGCAGCCATGTGGGCCAGGGGATCGAACGCGGCATCGAACTGATCGCGGAAACGCTCGACCTGGTCATGGACCGGGATTTGAAGCCGGTGGTGCTGCTGGAAACGATGTCCGGCAAAGGCTCCGAAGTCGGCTCGAGATTCGAGGAACTGGCGGAGATCATTTCGCGTTCCAAGTACGGCGATCTGCTGGGCGTGTGCATGGACACCTGCCACGTCTTCTGCGCCGGATACGACATCGTGAACGAGCCGGAAGCCGTCCTGGAGGAATTCGACCGGATCGTCGGTCTCGACCGCCTGAAATCGATCCATCTGAACGACTCCATGATGCCGTTCGAATCGCACAAGGACCGCCATGCGAAGCTTGACGAGGGCGAGATCGGATTCAAGGCGCTCGCGCGATTCGTGTCGCTGCCTCCCGTCAGGAATCTTCCCATCGAACTCGAGACGCCGAACGAACTGGACGGCTACGCGGCGGAGATCGCCCGCATGAGGGCATCCGAAGCCCGGTAAAACCGACAGCGGCATTCTCTGATTTCAGATCGCGCCTTCTTTCCCGGAGGCGCATTTTTTTGGCACGGCAGAAAAATCGTCAAAACTTTCCCTTTTCCGCTTGATGTTGGGAAAAGGACGGCTATATTACTGGAAAAGCATCAAAACAGGAGATTGAACCATGGTAAAACAGGCGATCAAGGATCTTCTGATCCTGCAGGCGGAAGATCTGCGCATCCGCGACTTGAAGACAAGATACATGTCTCTCCCGCGCGAACGCGCCGCGCTTGTCGCGGAGTTCGACGTCGTGCGCAAAGGACTGGAGAAGGCGAAGCAGAACAAGCTGAAAGTCGAACAGGCGGTCAAACAGCAGGCCGCCGCCACGAAGGCCGCGCAGGAAAAGCTCCAGGCTCTGAAGATCAAATCGTCGTCCATCAAGAAGATCAACGAATACAACGCCATCCTCGCCGAGATCGAAGCCGCGAAGAAAAGCATTTCCGACTCCGAAACGCGCGAAATCGAACTCATGGACGAGCAGGAAGCCGCGGACAAACTGCTGGCGAAAGCCGAACGCTCCTACAAGGCGACGGGGCGGACCGTTCAGGCGGAAGTCCGCGAACTGGATTCGCTGAAAGAAGCGATCGCAAAGGAAATCGAGGAAAAGGAAAAACGATCCGCGGAACTCGCGAAAAACGTCGTGCCAAACTATCTGGAACCCTACCGCCGGATGCTCGCCGCGGGCAAGGGAAGCCCGGTCGGGACCATCCGCAACGGAAGCTGTTCGAACTGCAATATGAAGAATTCGCCGCAGACCACGATGGAAGCGAGAAACGGCAATCTGGTAAACTGCGACAACTGCTCTTTCTATCTGTACGATCCGGAAGCGTAAGAACGTTTCCGTTCATCCCAGGCAGATAAAACAGAACATTCCGTGGACTGAAAAACAGTCCACTTCCATCTAATTTTCCGGAAATATGTACTGCGGGATACTTGAAAATTTCTCATACGCGCGATATATTATATTAAGCGAATTCTTTTCACATACCATAAAACACTCGAAAGGGTTTCCAAACAATGCGTAAACCAAGTGATGTCGATTTCCCGTTTTTGTGGAATATTTTCAGACGCCGTTACCAGTACGTGCTTGCATTCGGGATTTTCTGCGCCGCTATTACATTCGTGTACCTCAAATATATCGCAAAACCAGTCTACCGCGTGGATTTTTCTCTGTACGCATGGGACTATGCGGGGAGTTCAGACGATGCTGCTGCAGCTGCTACGGCAAGGACCAACGAACAGCTTCAAATGGCCAATACCATTGACCGCGAACTGATCGTGGCCGACAAGATGCTGAACGACTATGAAAAACTGATGAGCAGCCGCTATGTGACAAACCGGGTGAAAACACAGCTTAGTTTGGAGTATCCCGAGCTGACCCTTGAGGGAATCCCGTACACGAAGCAGATCACGCTGAGCCGCAAAACGCACTTCATCGACTGCTCGTTCTTCTCCGAATCCAAGGAAATGGCCATGGCCGCAGCCACGGTGACGAACGAAGTCTTCCTCGACACCATCAAAACCCAACTCGGTATCTCCAAGCTCAGAAACATCGATGCCCCTCAGGCACAGGAAAATCCGGTCAACAAGCGTCCCGTCTTCAAGGCCGGCATCGCGTTCATCTTCTCCAGCGCGTTCCTCTTCGGCCTGCTCACGCTCTATGCCATGCTGCGTGACCACATCACCTCCACCGATCAGATCACGAAGGAACTTCAGGTCCCGTTGCTCGGCACCATGGTCCGACTGAAACGCCGCAAAGCATACCGCAACGACAAGAAAATGAACGTGGCGCTGAACGACAAGACCACGTACAACTTCAACAGCTTCTACGAAGATTTCCAGATTCTGCTGACGAACCTGCAGTATTCGCGCCCGAAAAAGAACTCCGCCCACGTCATCATGGTCACAAGCTCCACCCCGAACGAAGGTAAGACGCTGCTTTCCAGCTACCTCTCCCTCCTCCTCGCGGAAAAGGACAAGAAGGTGCTCATGATCCACGCCGACATCCGCAAGGGCGACTCCGCGGACTACTTCGGCCTGACGCACTCCGTCGGTCTGGTCGACTACATCGTCGGCAAGAAGACGTTTGAGGAGGTTGTCCACCGCAATATCAACGGCACCAAGCTCGACGTGATCCCGCCCGGACCGATCCCGCCGAACCCGCTCCGCCTGATCGAAGTGTTCGCCGAAAGCGGATTCGTGGCGGAAAAGGCCAAGGACTACGATTACATCATCATCGATACGCCGCCTGCGACCATCCTGGCCGACGCGCTTGTTCTGGGCAAGATCGTCGACGACATCATCGTCGTGGTCAACGGCCGCAAGACGTCGCTCAGCTCTCTGAAAGTCCTGATCGGCCGTCTGAAAGAACTCAAGCTCAACATCTCCGGCATCATCCTGAACCAGTTCGCGCAGTCCTCCGGCGCCTACGGCTATGGCTACGGCTACGGGTATGGCTACGGATATGGATATGGCTACGGCAAGAAATACGGCGGATACGGGTATGGCTATGGTTACGGATACGGGTATGGCTATGGATATGGGTACGGTTACAGCCACCGGTCGAAAAAGAAAAAGAACAAAGGCCCCGAGCCCGTTCTCACCAAGGAAGAAGCTTCCATCTCCCTCATGTCGCCCGTTGCGCCCGAAGATGCGAATGGCGAAGAAAAGGAAACCAAGTAATTCGAAGCATCATCTGTTCAACCCCAGCCCCCGAGTTTGAATCATGATTGATATTCATTGCCATATCCTGCCGGACGTGCCCGGCGACGACGGTTCGCCCGACATGGAAGAAACGGTCAAGATGTTCGAGCTTGCACAGGCCGACGGCATTGACACCATCATCTGCACGCCGCACGGGAAACAGCCCGCCGGCGACCAGATCAAACGCATGGACGAGATCCGTGCCGCGACCGAGGCGAAAGCCGCGGAATACGGCATCAGGCTCCTGCGCGGCCTCGAATACAACCTGCCGCAGCTGTTCCAGGTCGACGAAAAAGCGGTCGGCCTCGCGAAAACGAACTTCATCCTCATCGACTTCGTCCGCAGCCGCATGGACTCCTCCGTCGACGCCATCAGCCGTTCCACGCACACCGCCGGATTCCATCCGATCTGCGCGCACCCGGAACGCCTCTTCCAGACCTGGGAACATGTGCACCACATCTACAACACCGGCTACACGATGCAGCTGACCGCGGCATCGATCCTCGGCGATTTCGGGCGCGGCTGCCAGAAATTCTCGCTCGATCTGCTGGATCACGGTCTGTGCCACTACATCGCGTCCGATGCGCATTCCACATCGCGTGCGTTCCGTCAGACCGCATGCAGGAAGTTCATCACGGAAAACTACGGCGAAGAGACCGCGAACATCCTCTTCGAGGAGAATCCGAAACGCCTTCTCGCAAACCAGATGCCGCTCGAAATCCCGGTCGTCAGCGACGACTACGATGAAGACCTTCCGAAAAATCCCTTCCTCCGCGCCATGTACCGGCTCTTCCTCGGGCATCGCCGCGACGATGACGAGGACTGACCGTTCCGAATATCGTTTCACATCATATACCCGGCGTATTCCAAACTCGAATTGAGGCTGGAGTACGCTTTTTCCCGCATGGAGTCCCCGGCATCATGAATACACGACTTATCCCCGTCCTTTCCGCAATCCTGCTCGCCGCCGCGCTGATCCCGGCGGTCCATTCCGCGTCGGTCCGCGGAGGAGGACGCCAGCGTCCGGCACGTCAACAGGCACAGGCCGCCGCAAAAGCCCCCGGTTACGCCATCGTGATCCCGGCGGACCATCCCGAACTGAACGCCGCGGTCCAGGCGCTCAAGACCAAACATGCCGCGCTCGGTCCGAAAGTTTTCACGTACAAACAGGACGTCCGCGAGGTGCTGCCGGACCTTCAGGAGATGCTCCCCTATTACACCTGCTTCGTGACGCCGAAGGAGCTCGCCGGACGCAAGTTCACGGGCGAAATATCCCGCATGGCACGCGAGATCCTGCCCGATCCGTACGTCGACACGTTCTGGGGCATCATCACCGGGTACGACACCGCGGATATCAAACGCGTGGCGGAATTCAAAGGGCCGATCGACATCACCGACGCGCTCGACATGGTCGGCGGGTTCCATCACTCGCTGATGAGACGCTGCTACAGCTTCGACGAGACGCAGGAGAGCAACCTCCGCATCACCGACCCGGCGAAAAAATACGACAACGAAAAGACCCGCACGGACAAGGATTTCACCGAGCAATTCCTCAAGCTCGTGAAGGGCGGCGGTTTCCAGATCATGATGACCTCCGGACACGCCTCGGAGCACGACTGGGCCAGCGGATATCTGAGCGCGAACATGTATCTGATCGACCGGAAAGGCGGACTCGCCGCACGCGACACCCGCGGCCGCGTGACCGAATTCAAGGACATGACGCCGAAGATCTGGTGCGCCGCGGGCAACTGCCTGATCGGAAACATCCCCCACGGCGAGGATTCCTGCATGGCCACCGCCATGATCCATTCGTTCGGCGTGTACCAGCTCATGGGCTACACGATCGAAACGTGGTTCGGGCGGCAGGGCTGGACGGCGCAGGGGATGCTGACCGACTATCCCGGATATTATTCGTTCAACGAGGCGTTCCACTTCACGAACTCCTGGATCGTGGAAAATCTGGTGAAACGCGACCTGAACCACCTCACGCTCGACACCTCCGACTACGATACATTCCAGATCAAGGCGGCCCAGACCCTGCGCGGCATCCGGTTCAAGAACACCGAAGAACAGAGGGAAGCGCTCGGACTGCTCTACGACCGCGACGTAGTGGCGTTCTACGGCGATCCCGCCATGCGCGCGGCTATCGACCCGAAGCCCGGCCAGACGCTCAAACTGGAGCGTTCCACGGACGCGGACTGCGTCCTGACGCTGAAGCTGACCGCACTGAAGGACGACCAGTGGAAGGAACAGGGCGTGTACCTGCCCTACGGGCGCGTGTTCGCCTCGCCCGAAGTCGTTTCCCAGTCGTTCGACGCCGACGTCATCGCGGCCTCCGCGTTCGCCTGCGTCAAACTCAAAGGCCCGTTCAAAAAAGGCGACGTGATCACGCTCGCGGTCAGGGATGCCGGAAACGCAAAAAAAGTTTCCGAAGCCGCCGGAACCGGAAAGGATAAAAAGAACACGTCGGAAGCCGCCGGAACGCTCCGCAAGCTGCTCGCCGCCCTCCCCGCCGGGGCGACCGCGACCGACCTCTCCGCCCGCCTCGAACGCGCGCTCTCCAGCATTCCGCAGAACAAGCTCGACAGAATCGCCATTTACGCCATGACTCCCCCGGAAGGCCCGTACATGGCCGCTCTGCTGGCGGAAATGCCTGAATGCGACTATACCGACGTCGATCCCTTCCAGCTGCTGGAGCACGTCCGCTACTCGCTCAAAGCGCGCAAAGACGCCCCGTGGGCCGACCAGATATCCGAGGACCTGTTCCTGCGCTACATCCTGCCGTACTGGGGCGTGAACGAGAAGCGCGACCTGTGGCGGAAGTTCTTTTACGACAAGTTCATGCCAGCCGTGCGTGAATTCAAAACCGCCAGTGAGGCCGTCAAATACCTGAACGACCATGTCTTCAAGGAACTGAACGTGACCTACGACGCGGTGAAACGCCCGAAGCCCGACCAGTCCGCGCAGGAATCCATCGCGGCCTCCTACGCCTCCTGCACGGGGCTTTCCATCATCCTCCTGGACGCCTGCCGCGCCTGCGGCATCCCGGCGCGCTTCACCGGCTGTCCGCAGTGGACCGACCGTTCCGGCAACCACTCCTGGATCGAGTTCTGGGACGACCAGTGGATCTATGAAGGCGCATCCTCCAGCGACCCCCGGAACCGTTCGTGGGTCGGCGACAAGGTGAAGGAAGCCACGGAGGATTCCCTCGTCGGCGGCGTGTGGGCGGTCACGACCGAACCGCAGAAGGACGGCGCGTTCTTCGTGCTGCCGTGGAAACCGGCGGACCGTTCCTATCCGGCTGTCCCGCTGCGCGCGTTCTACCTCGACGACGGCATGATAAGCTACGACATCTCCCGGTTCGGCAAGGAAAAGTCTCCCGTCTGGCTGTACTACAAGGGCGAGCCGTGGTACCGGCTGACGCCGCCGATCGCGCGGACCATCGACCTGCCGGGCTCCGTACTCACGGACATGACCGTCCGCCTTGACTCCGACAAGGAAGCGAAGCTCGTCCCGCTCGTGCAGTAAGAAAACCCGATCCCCAGCCGAAAAGAAAAGAACCGGTCCCGCAATCGCGGAGGCCGGTTTTCTGTTTTTGAAGGGAGGATGATGCGGATGCGTCAGCTTTTCTTCAGGACGCTGGGGGGGAATCCGATCTGCTGGTGGAACTGCTTCGAGAAGAAGAACTGGTTCTTGTAGCCGAGGCGTTCGGCAGTCTCCTTGACGCTCATGCCGGAGGACAGCATGTTCACGGCCTTCTCCATCCTGCACTGGATCTGGTACTGGCCGATGCTGTAGCCGTTGATCATCTGGAAATGACGGCGGAGCGAGGGGTAGCTGAACGGGATGTCCTTCAGGAGTTCGGGCAGCGGGCAGTTGCTCTTGATATTGGCCTGGATGACTTCCTTGACCGCGTCGGATATCTCGTCGGAGAATCCCTTGATGCGGCTGTCCAGGATCACGGTCAGGAGCTTGAGCGCACGGAGCGCGATCTGCGATTCGTCGCCCGCGGTCCGCAGGTACGCGAGGAAATCATAGCACTGGTTGAGGAGTTCGAGAGAAAGATTGATGTCGCGGACGGGCCCCTGCGAATCCAGCGCGAAGAGGTGGCGGCACATGGAGCGGACCCAGGAATCGTCCTGGTCGGGCATGTTCTTGAGCTTCAGATAGCCGGGGCTTCCGGCCTCGGTGTAGTCCAGAAACGCGTCATGCGGCTCGCCCCCGCCGGTGTTCTTCATGAAGTGGAACGCGAGGTAGAATTCCAGCCAGTTGCTGTCCGGGTCGATCAGGTTGGAATGGCTCACGCCGGGAATGCGGAAGAAGAGCTTGCCGGGGCAGAGCGGTTCGCGGTGCCCGGCTGCGTCGATGTAGGTCCCCGTGCCGCGCAGGACGACCGAGACGGAGAACAGCGGAAAGCCGCCTCCGTGCCAGTCAAGCTCCTCGTGCTTGCGGATGATCCCGGCCGTGATGGCGTCGCGGCCGATGGACCGGTACACACCGCCGAAGTCGATGTCGAACTTTTTCGGGACTTCAAACATAACCTGAAATCATCCGAGATTGACCGGCGCTCCGTCGTCGCCCTTCCTGAGGTCGCCGTCCTCGATGATGCGCTTGACCATATTGGTGAGTTTCTCCCCGGTGAGAGGCTTCAGGATGATGGCATCGAAGTGCGACATGTCGAAGTTTCCGCTCGTCTCGACGTCGGCGGTCTGCGCGACGACCGGGATATGCGCGATTTTCGGATTCTCCTTCACGGCGGCGGAGAACTGCGCGCCGTTCATCTCCGGCATCCACATGTCGGACAGGATCAGGTCAACCGGCTGTTTTTCGAGGAGTTCGAGCGCTTCCTTGCCAGACCCGGCTGTGAAGATGTTCTTGAACCCGATCTTGTTGAAGAGCGCCTTCGCGACGCGGAGGTTCATCGGAACGTCGTCGACCACGAGGATGCGGATCGACTTCACGTCGCTGTCCGGCGCGGCTGCGAGCTTGGCCTTCGTCTTTTCGGCGGCGGCTTTCGCTGTCTTCTTCGGCTTCGCCTTCGCGCGGTAGCGCACGGAGTTGAGCGTGACCGTGAACGTACTGCCCTCACCGACCTTGCTGGTACAGGTCAGTTCGCCGTTCATGCAGGTGGCGAGGCGCTTGGAGATGGAGAGGCCAAGGCCGGTGCCGTTGTTCACGGCGTTGGTACCGCGCAGCTTGGAGAGCTGAACGAACGGCTCCATGAGCTTCTTCTGGTCGTCCTCGGAGATGCCGATGCCGGTGTCCGTGACGGAGCATTTGAGCGTGCCGGTGTCGCCGGAATCCACATCGGGCGTGAAGGTGACGCCGAGCGTGATGGAGCCCTTCTTCGTGAACTTGACGGCGTTGCCGAGCAGGTTGATGAGAATCTGGCGGATGCGGATGTTGTCGACGTCGAACTCCGGCAGGTCTTCCGGCACGTCGGAAACGAGCTTGTTGCCGTTCTCCTGCGCGCGGAACGTGAAGATGAGCAGGACCTCGCGGCAGAGGGCGTTGAAGTCGGTGAACGCGGTGATGATCTGCATCTGGTTCGCCTCGAGCTTGGAGAGGTCGAGCACGTCGTTGATGAGCATGAGCAGGGCGTTCGCCGAGGAGGAAATGGCGTCGAGGTATTCCCTCTCCTGCTTCTGGGAGACGCCGCCCTCGCGGAGGAGTTCGGCGAACCCGATGACGGAGTTCAGCGGCGTGCGGATCTCGTGGCTCACGCTGGCGATGAAGAAGCTCTTCGCCTTGTCCGCCGCCTGGGCGCGGGAGAGCGCGTCCATGATAAGCGCCTTGGCGCGTTTTCTGGAGAGCACCAGTTCGATCATGTGCGCCATGGAGCGCAGGATCGAGACGTCGTTGTCGGTGAACTTATGATTGACGCCCTCGAAAGTGAACCCGAAAGTACCCCAGATCGTCTCGCCGTCCAGAAGGATGTTCGAGAGAAAGATCGAACGGAGGTCGATCGCGCTGGCCGCCCGTCCCCACTCCGGCGCAAGATGCGACCAGTCGATGGTCGACTGGACGTCGCTGCATACGAACACGCGTTTGTCTTCCGTGTTCTCCAGGATGCCGCGGACACGGTTGAGCGTGAGGTCGAACAGCTTGAAGTCGGCGTGCGGATGCGTCGGCTCGACGAATTCGGCGATGCAGTGCGTTTTCGTGCCTTCCTCGACATGTTCGAACAGACAGCCGCGGCTTGCGCCGAGGAGCCTGCAGGTGTTTTCGAGCGTGTGCTGGATACAGGCGTCGAAATCCTCCTCGCTGATGACTTCTTCGAGCAGTTCGTTGCCGAACCGCTGGTTCTTGATGAGCTGGTTCATGGTGGTCACGTCCACGGCGTACACCATGTTGTACAGCAGATTGCCCTGACTGTCGCGAACGCCGTCGTTCGCGACGATGTAATCCTGGCCGAGATACGTGGTGCTCTTGATGTGCGAGGAACGGCGGACCAAGGCGTCGAGGCTGACGTCCGGCTCCGACATATTGGCGGAGAATTCGCGGAAAATGCGGTCGTTTTCGGCGGGGTCGAGGAGAACGTCCGGACGGCCGGCGACTCTGGAGACGGCGGTGTTCGTACGGATGAGTACGTTTTCGGTGTTGAACAGCCAGACCGGGATGTCGATGTTGTCGAGGATCAGCTGGTTTTCGAGCATCGCCTGGCGGATGGCCTGCTGGCTGCGCTCGCGCTGTCTGGCGAGCGACATGATGTTGCCGCAGCTGATCAGGATGGCTTCGTCGAGGTCGGTGAAATCCGTGCGGTCCTGGAGGAACGTCAGGAAAACGCCGCCGTTCAGCTGGTTCTTTTCGTAGAGCGGAACGGAAATCATGGAGTATGCGGGCGCATGTGCACCCGCGTCCAGCGGCATGACGCTGGCATCCGCATCATCCGGAAGGCCGTCGATACGGATGACGGAACCGAGAGGCGACTTCCTGACGCGCTTTTCCCAATCGAACTTTTTGAGGATGGTTCTGGCCCGTTCGGCTTTGACCGCGGTCAATCCGTCATACTGCCACTGGCGGTAAACGGAGAAGCCTGTCTTTTCCTTATGCACGACCGCGATACGGGCACAGCCGAGTTCCTTGCGGAGGACTTCGGCAATGCCGTCCAGAACGCTGTCGAAGACCTGTTCGCGGTTGAAGCGGGACAGCATTTCCGTGTTGATACGCTCGATGGTGAGCAGCTTCTGCATGTCGGTGACGTCGCTGGACGCGGCAAGCAGGAGTTTGCGTCCGCTGGCATCCTGAATCACGCGCGTGACGGTCTTGATGAAGCGGAGATGTCCGCCTCCGACCGGAAGCTCTTCCTCGAAGTCCACCGTGACGTTCACCGCCTGATTCGGGTTGTTCATGCGTCTGGCGAAATCCAGAATCTCCTTGCTCTCGAACAGTTCCGGATCGGTCCTGCCGATGATCTCGCTCGGCGTGCGGTTGAAGATGTTCGCGAACGCGTTGTTGCAGAGCAGATAGCGGTAGTCGTTGTCGACTTCCTTCACCGTGAACATGATCGGAATGGCGTTGATCGCGGCGTCCCACAGCGACTGCGTTTCCTTCAGTTTCAGCATACTCAGCGTCAGCTCGGTGACATCCTGCAGGATGCCGGCCACCGCCGGTTCGTCCGGATTGCTCAGGTCGAGCGAAACCAGCGCGCGGATGTAGCGCAGGCTGGACGTCTGGCCGATACGGAACGAGAACGTGGCGGTCTCGCCCGTTTTGTTCGCCTTTTCCATTCTCTCCAGCTCGCGGGCGAAAATCGGAATATCGTCGGGATACACCCAGTCCTCGAAGCGGATCGGGTCTCCGTTTTCGTCGTTCGGCCAGAGCGAATAGAGAAGGCTGGAGCCGGAACGCCTGCGGGTTTTGATATCGTAGCGGAACGATGCCAGACGCGCCATTCCGGACGCATTTTCCAGACTGGCCATGGCCCGGCGGAGTTCTTCGCGCTTGTTCCGTTCGTCCGTGACGTCGCGGAATACCAGGATGGCGCCCGTGATCTCGCCGGACCGCGCATGGATCGGAGCGGCGTTGGAGGCGATGTGATACCGCTGCCCGGAGGCGGAGATCAGGTCGGTCATATCCGCGCCCGCGGCGACCTCGCCGGACCGCAGGGCTTCCGTAAGCGGCGAAGGAACCGTCTTCCCGGTCTGTTCGTGGACGATGCGGAAGAAGTCGGTATGGGGTTTGCCGAGCACGTCGGACTGTTTGCAGGCGAGCAGGGTCTCGGCGTTCGGGTTGAGCATCGTAACGACGCCCTGGGCATCCGTCGTGATGATGCCGTCGCCGATGGACCGGAGTGTGAGGAGGAAGCGGTCGGCGTTTTCCTCCGCCGCGCGTTTCGCGTTGACCATTTCGGTAATATCGCTGGACGCGGCGAGCAGGATCCTGCGTCCGCCGGTGTCCTGGATCACGCGAATCACGGTCCTGATCGAGCGGAGACTTCCGTCCGAGACAGGAAGCTCTTCCTCGAACTCTCTCGTTTCGTTCACAGGCAGAGTCTGAGCAAGCTTGTTCAGCCGGTTCGAGAAATCCAGATTCCCGTCTTTGTCGAACAGCTCCGGATCGGTCTTGCCCGTGATCTCGTCTGGAGTACAGTTGAAGATGTCCGAAAACGCGTTGTTGCAGAGCAGATAGCGGCAGTCATTGTCTAGGTCCTTCACCGTGAACATGATCGGCATGGCGTTGATCGCGGCGTCCCACAGCGCCTGCGTGTCTTTCAGCTTCAGCATGTTCAGCGTGATCTCGGTCACGTCCTGCACGATGCCGGTCACCGAGTTCCCCGTCGGATCGCCCTGGTCGAGCGTGAGTTTCATACGGTAATAGCGCAGGTCGGACGCGTCCTTGCCGATTCGGAACGAGAACTGCACCGTCTCGCTCGTCTTTTCGAGCAGGGCGCGCATGTTCTCCTTGAAAAACGGAATGTCTTCCGGATAGACCCACTGTTCCTCGAGGAGCGCATTGCCGTTCTCGTCCGCGGGCCACAGTTCGCAGACCAGGTTGGACCCGGTACGGACGCACGTGTTGAAATTGTAATGGAACGACGCGAGACGGGCCAGTTCGGACGCGCTTTCGAGGTCCTGCATGGTGTTCCGTTCCTCCGTGATGTCGCGGAACACCAGGATCGCGCCCGTGACATCGCCTGAACGCGAGTGGATGGGGGAGGCATTCGCCGCGATGTGATACCGCTGTCCCGAGGCGGAAACCAGGTCGGTCTGCTCCGCACCCGTGGTGATTTTGCCGGAACGCAAAGCCTCCGCAAGCGGAGAAGTGACAGGTTTTCCCGTCTGCTCGTGGACGATGCGGAAGAAATCCGCGTGAGGTCTGCCGAGCACATCGGCCTGTTTGCAGCCGAGCATTTCTTCGGCGTTCGGGTTGACCAGCGTAACGATGCCGTGAGCATCCGTCGTGATGATGCCGTCTCCGATGGAACGGAGCGTGAGGAGGAAGCGGTCGGCGGTTTCCTCAGCCTCGCGCTTCGCGTTTTCGATTTCCGTGACGTCGTGGAACAGCGTAAAGAGGATCCGGCGGTTGTCCGAGGTGCGGATGAGCTTGCGGTAGAAATTGCCGATGCGGATGCGTCCGTTGCGGTCGCGAAGACGTCCCGTGGAGTGGTACTCGGGACGGCGTTCCAGGACCTCGACGGCGTGCAGGTCGTCTGTATGGACCGCCGCGGCATCCTCCCTGTTGAAAAGGACGTCGAAATCGGTTTTCCCGGCGACGGACTGAAGCGGCTGGTTGAGAAATTTGAGGCAGGCGTCGTTGCAGGTGATGATGCGGAAATCGTCGTCGACGTCTTTCGTCATCACGAAGGACGGCATGTTGTCGAGCAGGATGGAGTGCTGCTGCAGGAGTTCCTGAAGTTTCGAGTTCAGCTCCTGCATCTGGCGGCGCGCCTCTTCCAGCTCCGTGATGTTGATGGACGTACCGAGCAGCAGACGCGTGCCGTCTTCGTCTGTGAAGATGCGCTGGATGGTGCGCAGGTGCTGGACGCGGCCGTCCCAGCTCTTCACGTCCACGTTGCTTTCCATCTGGCCCGATTCGGGATTCGCGATGAAATCCACGTCTTCCTTGCGACGCGCCTCGGCGACCTCGCGCGGCAGGAAATCGAAGTCGGTCTTGTCGTTCAGTTCGTTCTCGCCTGCGCCGTAGAACTTGCAGCGGGTGCGGTTGTTGAAGACGTACCGGAACTCGTTGTCGATGTCCTTGGCGAAGATGTGGATGGGCAGGAAGTTGATGAGGATGTCCCACATCCGGGTGTTTTTCTTGAGCTGGGCGGAATACTTCTCGGCCTGGCGGCGCGCCTGCTGCAGTTCCGTGTTGTCCAGCGAGAAGCAGATGACCGCGTCCTGCCCGAAGATGTCGTGATCCAGCAGGGCGAACGAAATGGCGCGGTGGGAGTCCTCGTAGTTGTACTCGATCGTCATCTGTTTGCCGGACTGGAAGACCTCGTGAATCGCATGTGCCAGTTTCGGATAGTCGATCCCGATCAGCTGGTCCAGTTTTTTCGGAGCCTTTTCCCGGTGGTTTTCCTTGATCCAGGAGGCGAAAAGGATGGTCTCCGAGCGGTTCAGCACCAGCACGCGTCCGGGAAGCGAATACAGCATGTTGCGGCTTGTCTGGAGACGGCGGCGCATCCAGGTAAGATAGAATACCTGAAGTCCGGCCACGATCAGGCCGACAATGAAAATCGTCAGGAAGGTCTGCCAGTGACGCGTCCATATCGTGTCGGGCTTGTTGATCACCGTGGACCCGAGCGGAATCCTGCCGGAGAACCCCCGGTAGCTGTTGAACTTGGCATAGTCGACCATTTTGACGGGTGTAATATCCTTCACCGGCACGCGTTGTGCGCTTCCGGCATTCAGGATCTGCGCGGTCATGCGGGCCGCTTCGCGTCCGAGCTTGTCCGTCTCGATCACGCAGCCGGCAACGGCGCCGTTGCCGAAGAGCGTGTCGTCAAGCACCAGGCACGGAAACCGTTCGTCGAATCCGATGTTCCGCACGAAAGCCGTCACGGTCTCATTGTGTCCGTTGGCATAGTCGTGCGTCGGGAAGAAGAGGATCAGGCTTTCCGGCGAAAGAGTGGCGAGGTGGCTCTGAATGTCCGGTTTTGGCTCCAGCGAATTGATCCACTTGTAGTCCAGCTGGGGGAAGTGCAGTTTGCAGTTGGAAAGGATCTCGTTGCGCGTCTCCTCAGAGATCGTCGTCTCGTCCGTGACAAGTGCGAGATTCTGCGCTTCCGGGAAGAGCTTCATGGCCAGCTCCACCGTCCCGAGCGTGTCGTCGGCGATTCCGATGCCGGTCGAGTTCGGATACTGGCGTTTCAGGTCGACCGGCATGCGGCCAAGTCCGGCGAACAGGACCGGCAGGGTGCGCGGGAATCTGTCGTAATTCCGCATGATCACGTCCGCGGCCTCGTGGTTCAGCGTCACCACAATGGAGTACAGGCCGGCGTTGAGCGATTTTTCCAGACGGGCAAACGTGGATTCCACCCGGTCCTCATTGCCCTTATGGGTGGCATTCAGCTCGACCACGTGGCAGTCGATCGGCAGGTTCATCTCGCGGATGCTCTTACGGAACGAATCGAAGAAATTACTCGTCACGACATCCGCGACGGGATAGGATGTCAGCAGCAGGATCGTCTTGACGTTGTTCTGGAACGGCCGCGGCGCGTCCGGATCGTCCGGTGTCTGCGAAAAAGCAAAGATCGAAAAGAAAAACAAAAATACGGTCAGATATCGTGCCAGCAGGTTTCGCATTTGTCTCATGTGCAGCCTGTCCTCAAAATCGTGTTTTTCCGTGGGAGGTGCGGAACACGCCTGATATGCTTTTCAACGGCACAAAAAAACTTTGAGTCCGCATAAAAATATATCTTGTGCGCGCTTTAAGTTACTAAATGTCTTTCCTTAATCTAATGTGCTTTTTAAAAAATACAAGCTTTTTTCCGTTTTTCTTTCATATTTCTTTGGTTTTTTTTGATAATTCGTGTATATTTTAGTGTAAAAGATTCTTTCTCAACAACATATTTTTCCGTTTTACGGCTACGATTCTCCATGTCAGATGTCTATTTCATTCCGTTCGATCCCGCCTCGGGAACAGTCGGTCTTTCGCAGGCCGCGGTCCGTCTTCTTCGAACCCTGCTGGATAAATCCGGCTCCGGGCTGCCCGCCGACGTGCCGCTGAAGGTGCATTTCGGCGAAAAGGGCAACCGCACGTACCTCAAACCCGAAGTGTACGACGGCATCATCGACTTCATCCTGGCGCAGGGCCGCACGTGCCATTTCGTGGAGACCAGCGTGCTGTACGGCGGCGAGCGCTTCTCCCGCGAAAAACACCTCGCGCTGGCGAAGAAGCATGGCTTCACGCGCATCCCGGCCGTCATCGCGGACGGCGCGCACGGCGAGGATTCGATATCCGTCCCGGTCAATCTGAAACATTTCCAAAGCGCGAGCATCGCGAAGGCGCTGGCCGAAGCGGATCAGGTGGTCGTTCTGTCGCACTTCAAGGGGCACGGACTTGCCGGATTCGGCGGCGCGATCAAACAGCTTTCCATGGGCTTCGCGGCAAAAGGCGGGAAGATGGCAATGCACCTGAACGTGAAACCGCGCATCCGCAACTGGAAATGCAAACGCTGCAAGCTGTGCCTCACGCGCTGCAACGAGGGGGCGATCACCATCGGCGAACGCTCCTTCATCGACCACGACAAATGCATCGGCTGCGGCGCGTGCTTCTCCATCTGCCCCCATCACGCCGTCTCCATCCTGTCGTTCGCCGGGCTCAAGCACGCCCTCTTCGGAGGCCGTCTCTTCCGCGAAAAGCTTGTCGAGTACGCCTACGCCTCCCACCACGGCAAACACCACCTCTATATCACGTTCGCCGTGAACATCACGCGAGGCTGCGACTGCGAACCGCGCCCCATGATGACCTGCGTCCACGACATCGGCGTGTTCGCCTCGTTCGATCCGGTCGCGATCGACGCCGCCTGCTGGGACGCCGCTGCGAAGGCGGGAAAGAGATTCAATGGCGCGGAACAGCTCGCCTACGCCGAAAAGATCGGCCTCGGCACGCGAAGCTACAACCTCATCCGACTCGACTGACCTCCCCCTCGCTCATCCGAAAATGTCGCTGTGCGATCCCGTACGGGCGCAGACCAGGATGAGACGGTCGGCCTGAACGTAATACACCAGAAGCCAGTCCGGATTGATATGACACTCCCGGAATCCGGCATAAGCCCCGCTCAGGTTATGATCGCGATTCGCGGGCGGAAGCTCTTTCCCGGCTTGAAGCTGTTCAATCACGGCCGTGAGGTCTTTCATATTCAGCCCCCGCCGCTTCATGCGTTTGCAGTCTTTTTTGAACTGCGAGGTCAGCTGAAGTTGATACATCACTTTTCAATGTCCCGCATCATCTCAGCCACGGAAGCAAAGGTTTTGGCCTTCGGGTCATTGGCAAGCTCAATTGCCTCTTTCATGGCGGCGAGGGTCGTCCTGTTCGGCTGTTCCTTGCGGATTTCGAAAGGAATCCCCTGAACACGTACCGCCTGGCGCAGAAACACATTGACCGCGCCGGACAAGGTCATTCCGAGATCGTTGAAGAGCGTTTCCGCATCCTGTTTCAATTTCGAGTCCAGGCGAACCGTAAAGTTTGTTGTCGGAACAGTAGCCATCATTTACCTCATTCTGTTAAAAGTCTGCGGATAATATATCACAAATCATGTGCTTTTCAAGTGCATTTTCACATAAACACAAAAAAAAGGCAGACTCGCGGATTGAGAGTCTGCCACTTTTTTTGAACAGAAATTTCCGTTTACTTGAGCAGGATTGATTCCAGCTGGTCCAGCGAGGTCTCGAAGAGGCGCATCGCGGCGTTGACGGGTTCCGGCGTGGCGAAATCCGCCCCGGCGTCGCGGAGCAGATCCAGCACGTCGCGCGTATCGCCGGACTTGAGGAACCGGAGCGCGGGCGCCGGGTTCCCCGCGATGATGTCGGCGGAGAGCTTGGCGGCGGCGGAAAGTCCGGTGGCATACTTGTAGACGTAGAAACTGTAGTGGAAATGCGGGATGCGCGCCCACTCGAAGCGGATCGGCTCGTTGTTCACGACGCCGGATCCGAAATACTCGCCGTTCAGCTTGTAATAATGGTCGCTGAGGGCTTCGGCGGTCAGCGGTTCGCCTTCCTCGCTCATCGCGTAGATGTCGCGTTCGTATTCGGCGAACTGGGTCTGGCGGAACACGGTCCCGCGGATGAGGTCGAGCAGGTGGGTCAGGAGGTAGGCGCGGAGATTGTCGTCCTGCGCGTGCTCCAGCAGATAGTGGTTCAGCAGGAGTTCGTTCGTGGTGGACGCGACCTCGGCGGCGAAAAGGCAGTAGCCCGCGTAGTGATAATCCTGCGCACGGTCGGAGAGGTAGGAGTGCATGGAGTGGCCGAGCTCGTGGGCGAGCGTGGAGACGCTGTCCAGCGTGCCGGTGTAGTTCAGCAGGACGTACGGGGGCTTGCGGTAGCAGCCACCGGAATACGCGCCGGAAGTCTTGCCTCGGCACTCGTAGACGTCGATCCAGCGGTCCTTGAAAGCATGCTCCAGCGCTTCGCAGTATTCGGTCCCGTAGAGCTTCACGGCCTGACGCACGAGGTCGCAGCCCTCTTCCCAGGAGTACAGCACTTTCGCCGGGCGGACGAGCGGCGTCACGAGGTCGAAAAGTTCGAGTTTGTCGAGCTTCAGGACGCGGCGGCGCAGCTCGAAATACCGGTGCAGGAGCGGAAGTTTCGCGCGAACGGCGTCGATCAGGCCGTCGTACATGGATTCCGGCACGTGGTCTGGGAACAGCGAGGCGGCGCGCGCGGACGGGAAATGACGGAGTTTCGCCTCAAGCACGCCAGCCTTCACCGTGCCGTCGAGCAGCGCGGCGATCGTGTTCGCGAAGGACGAATAGGTCTTGTAGCAGGCGTCGAAGGCATCCTTGCGGACGCGGCGGTCGGCGTTCTCCAGGAACTTGATGTAGTTGCCGTGCGTGAGCTCGACGTCGTTGCCCTTCTCATCCTTGATGTGAGGGAAGCGCAGGTCGGCGTCGTTGAGCTTGCAAAACGCATGGTTGCCGGTGGAAAAGACATCGGAGGCAAGGCCGAGGATGCGTTCCTCCGGCTCGGAGAGCGTATGCGGACGCTGGCGCACGGTGTCTTCGAGAGTGCGGCGGTAGAACGCCAGCACGGGGGCGTCCATAAGCTCCTTGAAACGCGCCTCGGGCATGGCGAGAAGTTCGGGATCGAACCAGGAGGTTTCGCCCTCGATCTCGGCATAACGCGCGGCGATGCGGTCGCGGCGGCCGGCGTTCTTGCCGTTGGCGAGGTCTTCGTCGGACTTCAGATGCGCGTAGGAATACAGCGTTTCGAGGCGGAGCCCGAGCGCGTCGCCGGTCTCCAGCCCGCGTTTCAGCGCTTCGGCGGAGTCGGCCAGGTGGCCCCGGCACGCCTGATGGGCGGCGAGCAGGTCGTCAAGCGTACGGAACGCTTCCTCCCAGTCCGCGTCGGTTTTGTAAATTTGGGTGAGGTCCCAGCAGGTTTCCGGGGCGAGTTCACTGCGGAGTTTCGGGGCGTTCGTCTCTGACATGGATACCGGTTCCTTTCGCGTCAATTCACTTGGTCCGAGTTCAAACAGAACAAAAAAGCCCGCGGTGTTTTTGATGCACCGCGGACTTGAAGCGATCGTTCAGATTACTTGCTGAAGCGTTCTTCGAGGGCCTTGCGCTGCGCCTCGAGCTCGGCCGGAAGACGGTCGAACTTGGCATAGTGCTCGGAGATGGTCTCGAGTTCCTTCTTCCAGCCTTCCTTGTCGATGGCGAGAAGCTGCTTCATGTCGTCTTCGGTCACATCGGTGCCGGTGCGGTCGATGGCGTCCAGAGCGGGGACGTACCCGATCGGGGTCTCATCGGCCTTGCCTTCGCCGTCGCAACGTTCGAAGATCCATTTGAGGACGCGGCTGTTGTCGCCGTAGCCGGGCCAGAGCCACTTGCCGTCGGCGGTCTTGCGGAACCAGTTCACGCAGAAGATCTTCGGGAGCTTGGCGCCTTCCTTCTTGCCGATCTCAAGCCAGTGCTTGAAGTAGTCGCCCATGTTGTAGCCGCAGAACGGCAGCATGGCGAACGGGTCGCGGCGGACGGTACCGGCCTTGACGTCGAGGGCGGCGGCGGTCACTTCAGAACCGACCGTGGAGCCGATGAACACGCCGTGTTCCCAGTTCTTGGACTGGTAAACGAGCGGAAGCGTGCTGGGACGGCGACCGCCGAAGAGGAACGCGGCGATCGGAACGCCGGCAGGATCTTCCCAGTTGGAAGCGATGGCCGGGCAGTTGCAGGCGCGGGCGGTGAAGCGGGCGTTCGGGTGAGCGGCCTTGACGGGCTTGCCGTCGGCGTCGACCTGACCGGGCTTCCAGTCCTGGCCCTTCCAGTCGATGAGGTGTGCGGGAGCATCGTAGCCGATGCCTTCCCACCACACATCGCCGTCATCGGTGAGGGCGACGTTCGTGAAGATGGTATCCTTGGCGCAGGAGAGCATGGCGTTCGGGTTGGACTGCATGCTGGTGCCGGGGGCGACGCCGAAGAAACCGGCTTCCGGGTTGATGGCGTAGAGCTGGCCGTCCGCGCCGAACTTCATCCAGGAGA
This sequence comes from uncultured bacterium, assembly GCA_902778895.1. Classification (GTDB taxonomy): domain Bacteria; phylum Verrucomicrobiota; class Lentisphaeria; order Victivallales; family UBA1829; genus UBA1732. The sequence goes on along the minus strand of CACYZF010000009.1, from coordinate 90,991 downwards.
TATCGTCGCCGACGGTCTCGACCTTCCAGCCCTTGATGGTCGGGATGAGCATGGCAAGGTTGGTCTTGCCGCAGGCGGACGGGAACGCGCCGGTGATGTATTTGACTTTGCCGTCGGATTCACGCGTGAGCTTCAGGATGAGCATGTGTTCGGCCATCCAGCCTTCGTCGCGGGCCTGGACGGAGGCGATGCGGAGCGCGAGGCACTTCTTGCCGAGCAGGGCGTTTCCGCCGTAACCGCTGCCGTAGGACCAGATCTCGCGGGTCTCGGGGAACTGCGCGATGTACTTCTTGTCGAGCGGGGCGCACGGCCAGACGCCGTTGTCCTTCGCGCCGTTTTCAAGCGGCTTGCCGACGGAGTGGATGCAGGGGACGAACTCGCCGTCCTTGAGGACATCGAGAACTTTCGTGCCGACGCGGGTCATGATCTCCATGTTCGCAACGACGTACGGGGAGTCGGTGATCTCGACGCCGATCTTCGCGATCGGGGAGCCGACGGGCCCCATGGAGAACGGGATCACATACATGGTGCGGCCGTGCATGCAGCCCTTGTAGAGGCCGCGGAGGGTCTTCTTCAGTTCGACCGGATCGATCCAGTTGTTGGTCGGGCCGGCTTCTTCTTTCGTCTTCGAGGCGATGAAGGTGCGGGCTTCGACGCGGGCGACGTCGGACGGATCGGAGCGGAACAGAAGGCAGTTCGGGCGCTTCACCGGGTTGAGGCGGATCGCGAGACCGGATTCGACCATTTCGTTGCAGAGGCGGTCATACTCTTCGCGGGAACCGTCGCACCAGTAGATGGCATCGGGTTCGCAGAGGGTAGCCCATTCTTTCACCCATGCGACCAGCTTCGGCGCATTGGGAGCGGCATTGAGTTCTTTCATAGTTGAGTTTCCCTGTAGGTTTGGGGTTGTTAGGAACGGTTGGTTGAATCGTTTTGGTAAATCTATATAATATACACCGGAAACCCGCTGAAATCAAGACAAATTCGTTATTGTTTCGGAAAAAAACGGCCCAATCCTCGCGTAAAAACTCTTTTCCGCGGAATTGACTGAAAAAGTCGTCGTGCAGTCAGAGTGGATCAAGTTTTGCCCTGTTCCGTGCAGGAGCGAAGTCCGCCACTGCCGCAGCGAAGGCCGTGCCTCCTTTTTCTCAAGTCTTTTTTCATTTTTCAGATTGACTTTCCGCCCTTCGCGTGATATGTTTATTGTTTGAATGCCCGGTACGTGCGCGAAAGAAAACACGGAACGGCCGTTTTCCGCACACACATTCAACCATTTTTGAGGAGTATAACCATGTCTGGAATTTTCAAAGCCTACGACATCCGCGGTATCTACCCGGAGCAAATCGACGCGGACCTCGCCGAAAAGATCGGGCGCGCTTTCGTCGTCTTCACCGGCGCGAAGAAAATCGTCGTGGGACGCGACATGCGTCCGCACTCCGCCCCGCTGTTCGAGGGCCTCACACGCGGCATCACGAAACAGGGCGCTGACGTGATCGACATCGGCCTCTGCTCCACCCCGATGTCCTACCACGCCAACGGCTTCCTCGGCGCGGACGGCAGCGTGATGATCACGGCATCGCACAATCCGGGCGAATGGAACGGCTTCAAGCTCTGCAAGGCGCAGGCCGTTCCCATCAGCGGCGACACCGGCATCGCGGACATCCAGATGCTCGTCGAGGCGAACAACTTCCCCGCCGCGGAAAAGAAGGGCACGGTCACGCAGTACGACATCGCCCCCGAATACACGAAATTCCTGCGCTCCTACGCGAAGATGGACCGCAAGCTCAAAGTCGTGGTCGACTACGCGAACGCCATGGGCCTCTATGAATTCGCCGGAATCAAGGACTTCTTCGAGGTCATCCCCATGTACGACACGCTCGACGGCACGTTCCCGAACCACCTCGCCAATCCGCTTCAGACCAGCACGCTCGACGCCATCCGCAAGAAAGTCGTCGAGGTCGGCGCGGACTTCGGCGCGGCGTTCGACGGCGACGCGGACCGCTGCGGCTTCATCGACGACAAGGGCGAGATCATCCCGATGGACCTCTTCACCGCCCTGATCGCCATGGACATCCTCGGCGAGCCGGGCTGCGGCAGCGCCACCATCCTCTACGACCTGCGCAGCAGCTGGGCCGTCCGCGAGGCCATCCGCGACAACGGCGGCAAACCCAGCATGTCCCGCGTCGGACACGCTTTCATCAAGAACCAGATGCGCAAGGAAAACGCGGTCATGGCGGGCGAACTCTCCGGTCACTACTACTTCCGCGAGAACTATGTGGCGGAATCCCAGGGGCTCGCCATCATCAAGCTCGCGAACCTGATCTGCAAATCGAAAAAGCAGGTCAGTGAACTTGTGAAGCCCCTCAAGAAATACTACCAGAGCGGCGAGATCAATTCCAAGGTCGCCGACGTGAAGCCCATCCTCGACAAGATCCGCGCCAAGTACGCCGACGGCCGCATGTTCGAGCTCGACGGAATCAGCGTGGAGTATTCCGACTGGTGGTTCAACATCCGTTCCTCCAACACCGAGCCGCTCCTCCGCCTCATCGTCGAAGCCAAGGACAAGGCCACCATGGAGGCCAAACGCGACGAGATCCTCGCCGTGATCCGTTCCTGACGGATATTCCCGGAGGTTTTTCCTCCGTTTTCAGGCGGGTTTCCGACCTCGCGAACTTGCGTCGGGAATCCGCTTTTTTCGTGCCGTCGCACCAGAAGGATCACCGGCATAAAAAACCCCGTCGGACCGGGAAATCCAACGGGGATAAGTGAACGAAATCTGTCGTAACGGTCAATTCCGGGGCGTCGACTGAGGAGGGGCGCCGAAGCCGCCGCCGGGACGCTGGCCGCCGCCCATACCGGGACCGCCGCCGAAGCCGCCCTGACCGCCGCCCATACCGGGACCGCCACCGAAGCCGCCACCGAAGCCGCCGCCCATGCCGCCGGATGCGCCGCCGCCGAAGCCGCCGCCCATACCGGGACCGCCGCCGAAGCCGCCGCCCATACCGGGTGCACCGCCGCCGAAGCCGCCCTGACCACCTCGGGGCTGATTGCCGCGCTGGCCGCCGTTGCCACCTCTGCCGCCGTTGCCGCCTCTGCCGCCCTGACGGTTGTTGTCGAATTCAGGAAGTCTGCTTCGGGCGCTCTGTTCGTTCTGCTTGCGCAGAGCGTCTTCATAGGTGGGCGCTTTGTCGGGATTCAGGTAGTCGTCTATCGTGGAATTGATGAAGAGGTCGGCGTTTTTCACGCGTTCCTCGTGCTGTTTTTTGAGGATGGCGAGACGTTCCTGCGCGGACGCAATGACATCTTCGGTCTCCGCGATCTGGCGTTCCGCGGATTTATTGTAGGTCTTGAACCGCTCGCCGATGAGTTCGTGGAGTTCCTTCTTGATCTTGTCCTTTTCGGCACTGCTCGTAGCCTTGAGGTATTTTTCGCGAAGTTCCATCGCCGCCTTGTATTCGTTTTCCTGCTGGCCGGAAACAAGGTTGCGGAGTTCCTTGCGGAACGCCTCGTAATCAGTCCGCATCAGCTGCATGAGGCGTTCGCGTTCCTCTGCCGGAATCGAATCGATCATGGACATGTTGCGGCGCGAATTATCGCCCATACCGGGACCGCCGCCGAAACCGGGACCGCCGCCGAAGCCGCCGCCCATGCCCATACCGGGTGCGCCGCCGAAGCCGCCGCCCATGCCGGGCGCATTCCCTCGACCGCCGCCCATGCCGGGCACACCGCCGAAACCGCCGCCCATACCCGGACCGCCGCCAAAGCCGCCGCCCATACCCGGACCGCCGCCAAAGCCGCCGCCCATGCCGGGACCGCCGCCAAAGCCGCCGCCCATACCCGGACCGCCGCCAAAGCCGCCAAAACGCTGTTCCCACGGATTGCCGGAGCCCGGGCCACCGCCGAAGCCGCCGCCCATGCCGGGACCGCCGAACCCGAAGGTGAACGGGGAAACCGGAATATCGGTCCACGGATTGCCGGAACCGAACAAGCCGCCGCCGGACCAGCCTCTGCCGCCGAACGGAGACGGATCGTCTTTTTTCTCTTTCTCTTCTTTTTTATTATCGTTGTCGCGGTTTTCCCACGGTCTGTCCATGCCGAAGAAACTGCCGGATCCGCCGAAGAACATCGGGCCGTCATCCCACGGATTGAATCCGGGACCACCGAAAGCGCCGCCGAAGCCGCCGCCGAGCCCCTGTTCCCAGGGGTTGCCCGAACCCGGACCGCCGCCGAAACCGCCGCCAAAGCCGCCGCCGGGCTGTCCCCACGGCGAATTCTGCCACGGATTATCGTTCTTCTTGTCGTCTTTTTTCCCGTCGTCCTTTTTCTCATCCCTGCCGCCGGGCTGTCCGCCGAATGTCCAGGGATTCTGTCCCCACTGCTGTCCCGGGAACGTAATCATCGGGATCTGGCCGGGCTGCGCGGGATTCTTCTGCTCTGTTTTCGGTTTATCCTCGGATTTGGACGCGTCGTCCTTCGCTTCCTGCGCGGCGAGCGCGACAGAAGCGGTGGTGCAGAACAGAAGAAGCAGGATTTTCCGGGTAGCGGTCATGGCTGTATCTCCGGGGCTTGAGATTAAAACAGACTAACTCAGTTTTCCGCGTAGGCCGCGAAGTCGGCTTCGAGCTGGGCGATCAGAAGATCGGTGTCGGAGAGCGAAAGATCGGACATCGAGTTCGTAAGCTCCATGGAGACCTTCGTCAGTTCGCCGTCCATGACGGCACCGGTCCAGTCGGCCGCCGCGGTCGCCTGCGTCGGGACCGCCAGCTGCTGCGGATTGTTCACCGGTTCGAAATAGAAGAGGAAGCAGACTGCGAGGGCCGCCGCGACCGGGATCAGGACGCGGAACGCCTTCTTCATGCGGTTCTTGCGGGCATAAGCGGAAGCCGTGAAGGCGCCGGCGGCGCGGACGGCGTCGTCAACATGCTTCGGAGGCTCGATATCCGGCAGAACGCGATGGAGACGGTTTGCGGCTGCGACATCCTGCGCGACGGCGCGGACGGCGTCGTCGACATGCTTCGGAGGCTCGATATCCGGCAGGGCACTGAGGAAACGGTTTACATCCGCGGCCTCGGCCGCGACGGCGCGAATTGCGTCGTCGACATGCTTCGGGGGCTCGGCCTCCGGCAAATCGCAGGAGAGGAAACATTCGAGATCGTCGGCAAATGCTTTGCACTCGTGACAAATGCGAAGATGTGCCAAGACGTCGTCATTGATCTCGCCGATCGCGACCTTCTCTTGAATAAATTCACAAATGTTCATGGTTTCACCTCAGGAATTGTCAGATTCCCAGTCTTTCAGTTTGTTCGAAAGTTGTTTTATCGCATATCTCATACGGGCGAGGCTCGTATTCACGGAGCAGTTCTGGATCTTCGCGATCTCCTGGAACGGGATGTTCTCCCGGCGCAGCAGGAAGACCTCGCGCAGTTCTGGCGTCAGCGAGTTCAGCGCCGCGGTGAGCTGCCTGGTGCGTTCGCGTTCGTCCATCTCGCGGCCCGGCATATCGCCGGAGGTGTCCTCCGCGGTGTCTCCGTAAGTCTCGTCCAGTTCGTCCTCGGCTCTCCGTTTCAGGGAGCGGTAATAATCGATGATGAGGTTGTGGGCAATCCTCATGAGCCATGCGGAGAATTTCTCCTGATCGCGGTAGGTCGACAGATTGTCGATCGCACGCATCCATGTCTGCTGGAATACGTCGTCCGCCTGGCTGGTGTGGCCCTGCATTTGCCGGTTCACATACCCGTAAAGCGGACGCCTGTATCGTTCGTAAAGAGCATCAAAAGCGGGACTTGATCCACTCTGGAATTCCTGAATAAGCTCCAGATCTGTTTTATCTGTTTCCATGTCTCGAAATTCCATTATGGTTGCTTCGATATCCAAATAACGCTTTCGCGCCGCATCTTATTGTATATACCGGAAATTTTTTTCGATTTTTTTTGGATTTCCGCGGACACCGGACGGTCGGCGTCCAGAAAATCCACGGAATCAATCGTGTCCGGCGTGACCCACCGGAACCCCTGACGGTCCTTTGCAGACGGGGGATCGTCCGAAACCGCCAGGAAAAAAGTTACACGCACATATTTGACGCCGTAGTCGTGTTCCAGGACCGTCAGGACCGGGCCGACGGCGATCTCCATGCCGAGTTCCTCGCGGATTTCACGCCGGATGCAGGCCTCCGCCGTCTCGCCGGGTTCGATCTTGCCGCCCGGAAATTCCCATTTCCCCGCCATGTGTTTGCCAGCCGGACGAGAACACACCAGGATCCGTCCGTCCGGACCGCCGATCACCGCGGCCGTCACATCCACAAGGGGTTCCGCAGAAAACAGAAGTCCCCGGAACGGTTTCGACGGATCGACCGGGTACAGCGCGGACCGCCGGACGCCGGGGATCCACAGAATTTCCGTCGGTTCGTCGGCGTTCCGCACCACGGGCCATTGGGGCTGTTCCCCAGCAGACACATGGGCATCGGTAAAAAGCTTTTTGAGCGAAACGTAATACTCCGCTCCGAAAGGCTTCATCTCATCATTCCGGAGGCGCGGAACAAGGATGAGTTCGCACGGAAACATCTCAGCATCAAAGAGAACGGAATCCGCCCCGGACGGCATTTCACCGTCACGGACCTCCCCGCGGAACCGCAGAACAGTCCTGCCGAAACGGACCGCCGGGTTCGTCCGGTAATCCCAGAGGACCGGCTCTTCCGGTTCGGGCGATTCGTCCTCGATCTTTCGCAGCAGCCCCCTTTTCCACAGGAAAACGCCGCCTCCCTCGACCGTGATCCGTCCGACAGACGTGTGACTGTCCTCGGTATCAAGCAGATCGCGGAGGCGTTCGATGAAATGGCGGTCGGGGATATCGTCGAGCCACAGCCGCAGGACGCGCGGCAGAAGCGCGGGCGGGAGTTTTTTCAAAGAATCCAGATCCAGTCCGCCGGGCCGGACCGCCTGCCGGAACGCCTCCTCCGCGGCATCGTCGAGCGCCGCGGCATCGTCCGCGATGGCATGCAGCGCAGTCAGGATCCCGGCACGGGCGCGCGGAAACTCGCGGTACAGCGCCGGCAGGATCACGTTACGCAACTTGTTGCGGTCGTAGTCGTTCTGCAAATTGGTGGAATCGGTACGGAAGCTTTTGAAGCCGCGTTCGGCGAGATACGCCTCGATTTCGGCGCGGGAAAACTCCAGCAGCGGCCGGATCCAGGTGATACCGTCGAACTTCCGGACGGTGCGGAGCGCGTGGAGCCCGGACATGTTCGAGCCGCGCATCAGGCGTAGGAACAGCGATTCGATCCGGTCGTCGGCGTTGTGTCCCAGCGCGACCGCCGCGGACTGTTCCCCGGTCCTGCGGACGATCTTCTGCCACGCTTCCTGCCTGAGTCGCCGGGCGGCGGCCTCCGTACCTTCGCTGGATTGAACATGGTCCGGGACATTCAGCGGGACGATTTGGAGCGGAACGCCGATTTTTTCGCAAATATCCCGGCAGAATTCCGCGTCGGCCAGGCTTTCCGCGCCCCGGATGCCGTGCTCGAAATGCACCGCGCGGAGTTCCCACGGCGCATCCTTCCTGAGCTCGGAAAGGCTCACGAGCAGCGCCAGACTGTCCGCGCCGCCGCTGAACGAAGCGTAGACAGTGCGGATGCCGGACGGGATGCAGGATCCGGAGAAGAGGGAGCCGGACATAATGAACAGACTCTATGTGGACGGCGGGGAAGCCGCGCCGGGTTCAAGTGAGGCGGATCAGAGTTCGTTGATGGCGTTCAGATACGTCTCTTTGGACTGCGCGCCGAGGAACTGTTTCACGACCTGGCCGTCCTTCAGGAGCAGCACGGTCGGCAGGCTGTGGACGCGGAATTTCGCGGCGAGCATGGGCTGGAGGTCGACGTCGACGTAGCCGAAGACCAGGTCCGTTTTTTCGGCGGCGATCTCCTCAATGATCGGGGCGATCTTCTTGCAGTAGACGCACCACTCGGCGCCGAAATCGACCAGCGCGGGTTTCGTGCCGACGATGCTGTCGAAATTGCTCTCGGAAAGGATATTGATGCTCATGGTCATGTCTCCCGTGTTGTGTGATGCATATCAATTCGCGATGCCGCTGCTGTATGTCACGACACCTGAAAGTTACCTGAACATACTCTACTCCGGCTTGCCCCGTTTTTCAAGCCGGTTTGACATCTTTTTCCGGAAAACACGCTTTTTTTATGACGAAATACGCGCTCGTGGACTCACCCACGACGGAATCCGAGCTTCAGGAGCGTGTCGCAGAGCCCGGACGATATTTGCCTGTCCGAATGAACGGTGTAAGCGGGAAATTCGCGGCGGACGCGGTAGGAGCCGCGCAGCGCCTCGAAGTCCTCCGGCGCGGCCCGGAGCGCGGCATCGTCGGCCGCGACGTCGTAGGACGCGAACACGGCGTCCGCGAGCGGATGCGGCGAGGCGGGATCGAGCGTGACGACCGGACTGGACGGCGCGGAAATCTCCGCCGGGAAGAAATTCAGGAGAGGTTCGATGCCGAAATGTTTCGCGACAGCGCGTACCGCCATGGATGTGCCGTTCGCCTTTCCGTCCGTGGAATACCCGGCAACGTGGGGCGTGGCGAGTTCGGCGAGCGACAGGAGTTCGGCGTCAATATCGGGTTCGTCCGGCCAGACGTCCAGCACGGCCCCGGCGATACGGTGCGTGATGATCGCCCCCTTGAGGGCGTTTCCATCGGTCACGTCGCCGCGCGAGGTGTTGAAGAAAAACGGCTGTCTGCGGAGCTTGCGGAAGAACTCCTCGTCCGCCAGACGGAACGTCCGGTGCGGGCCGGAATGCGTCAGCGGCACGTGAAGCGTGATGAAGTCTGCCTCCTGCCGGATGCGTTCGAGCGGGACGAATCCGGTGTTTCCCTCGCGTTCGGCGCGCGGCGGGTCGTTGACAAGCACGTTCATGCCGAGCGCGGCGGCCGCGGCGGCGACCTTCGTGCCGACGTTTCCGCATCCGATGACACCGAGCGTCTTTCCGCGCAGGTCGAGCTTGTGCCGAAGCGCGATGCGGAGCAGCGCCGAGGTCATGTACTGCGCCACGGACGCGGCGTTGCAGCCCGGCGCGCCCGTCCATTCGATCCCGTGCGCGGCACAGTAGGCCGGGTCGATGTGGTCGGTCCCGATGGTGGCCGTGGCGATCATGGAGACGCGCGAACCGTCAAGCAGGGGCGCCGAGCAACGGGTACGCGTGCGGATGATGAGGGCATCGGCGGCGCGGACGGCGGCCGCGTCGATCCTGTCCGGCGGGAGATAGCGGACCTCGGCGAACGGCTCGAAGACGCCGTTCAGGAACGGGATTTTGGAGTCGGCGACGATGAGCATGGTCCGGTCCGCCTCAGAGGAAATACGGCAGGAGCATGAAGTACCGCCAGAGTGCGGCGGCGGCAAGCGTGATGCCGATGCAGAGGAGCGCGCGCCGCCAGCTCTTGAAGACAAACGACAGAACCGTCAGCGGGATGCCCGCGGCAACGCAGACCACGCTGAGCGTGAGCCCGCTTGCGATCATGAAATAGGCGGTCGCCTTCGCCGAGTGCATGGCGGACTCCACGCCGGAGAACCCGCGCGAGATCAGCCAGCAGCAGACGCCGGCGGCGATGCCGTCCAGCGCGAGCAGAAAAAGCACGGGAGAGATCAGCAGAGAGATCAGAAACTTGAACATGATCCGCGATCTTTCCCGTGGTTAAAAGCCGGAGGAAATGCCGGCTCAGTTTTCCTGCATGTAGTTCGGCGCGTCGCGCGTCATGATGATGTCGTGCGGATGCGCTTCCTTCAGGGCGGAGGGGCTGACGCGCGTGACTTTGGCGCGGGCGCGGAGTTCGGGGATGGTCTTGGTGCCGCAGTAGCCGAGGGAGTAGCGGAGGCCGCCGATGAACTGGCAGAGCACTTCACTGAGGGAGCCGCGGTAGGGGACCATGCCTTCGACGCCCTGCGGGACGATCTGCTTCACGTCGTCGGTGTCCTTCTGGCCGTAGCGTTCACGGCTGCCCTTGGACTTCTGCATCGCCACGAGGCTGCCCATGCCGCGGTAGAGCACGTAGCGGCGGCCGTTGCGGAACGTCTTTTCGCCGGGTCCTTCGAGCGTACCGGCGAGCACGGAGCCCATCATGACGCAGGATGCGCCGACCGCGATCGCCTTCGGCACGTCGCCGGACTGCTTGATGCCGCCGTCCGCGATGATCGGGACTTCCTCGCCGATGGCCTTGTACGCCTCGTAGATGGCGGAGACCTGCGGCGTGCCGACGCCCGCCACGACGCGCGTGGTGCAGATGGAGCCGGGCCCGATGCCGACCTTCACCGCGTCGACGCCCGCGTCGAGCAGGGCTTTCGCGGCTTCGTACGTGGCGATGTTGCCCGCCACGACGTCGATCCCGGCGTATTTGTCCTTGATGTACTTCACGGTGTCGATCACGCCCTTGCTGTGGCCGTGCGCCGTGTCGATCACGAACGCGTCGACCCCGGCCTGCGCCAGGGCCTCGATGCGGTCCTCGTTGTACGGGCCGACCGCCGCCGCCACGCGCAGACGGTGCTCGGCGTCGCGGTTGTACGCGGGCTCCATGTTCTCGATGAGCGTGCGGACGTCGGTGAAGCTGAAGAGGCCGGTAAGCCTGCCGTCCTTGTCGATGGTCGGGAGCTTGCCGACCTTGTTCTTCATCATGAGCTGGAAGGCGTCCTCCAGCGAGGGCGCGCCGTTGGCATAGACGACCGGCTTGGTCATCACGTCGCGAATCGGGATGTCGAAACTGGAGAGGAACTTGATGTCGCGGGCGGTGATGATGCCGACGAGCTTGCCGCCGCCGTCCACGATGGGGAACCCGGAGAACGAGAAGTTGTGCGCGGCCTTGTAGTTCAGCATCTCTTGCACGGTCTGGTCCTCGCGGAACGTGATCGGGGTCTTGATGAAGCCGTTGAGGTAGAATTTGACCTTGCGGACTTCCTCGGCCTGCGTCTGCACGTCGAGGTTCTTGTGAATCACGCCGATGCCGCCCTGCTTCGCCATGGCGATCGCCATTTCCGCCTCGGTCACAGTGTCCATGGCGGCGCTGACGAACGGGATGTTCAGCTTGATGTTGCGGGAGAACTTCGTGGAGATGTCGGTATCCGAGGGCAGGAAATCGGCATACTGGGTCAGGAGGGAGATGTCGTCGAAAGTGAGGCTTTCGAACTTGAAGTTCGCCATGAAGGCGTCGATGTTTTGATTGCTCATAAGCTGCTCCGATCGTTTGCGCCGGGCCGCGTCAGCACTTGGCAACGGCTTTGTTGTATCAATACCATTTGCCATTATAATATACAGCGTTTTTTTATCTTTTCAACTTTAAAGCATTCTTTCCGCCTGTTTTTTTGCAAAAAAACATCCGCCCCCGGACGGAGACGGATGCCGAAGAAAGACTTGCCTCCCGTGCCCGAGCGGAGCCGGGCACTGCTGCGGGACCGCTTGCGGTCAGGCGATCACGGTCCAGCTTGAGCCCATGCTATACCCGAACGATGTGAACTGGCTCAGATTGGCGGACGCATAATATCCCATCGTGCCGTCCGATTGGCGCGCGAGCAGGTCCATGCTGCCGTCGCCATTGTAGTCTCCGGCGCCTTCGATAGAGGTGCCGGTCCCGACCGTACCGAGCGAAGACCAGCTCGTATCCACGCCGTTCTCCCACTTGCCGACCAGAGAAAGAACTCCGTTATACAAGATGAGATCATCAACACCGTCGCTGCTGAAATCTCCGACCGCCACGACCTCCCAGCCGCTTCCGAGAGTCCCGAGCGCCCTGTAACCTCCGCTTGCCGTAATCTCCACGACCGCGCTGCCGTTGTATTGGAACAGAACCGCGTCCTTGTGGACCGAGTCATTGATGAAATCACCCATGCCAAGGACCTCCCAGTCGGAATCGTATCCATTGCCGATCGTGACCCAGGAATCATTTCCCCCTGCATCGGCCCAGTAGCCCAAAGTCCCCAGTTCGGGAGCATGCCACAGGATGGAGTTCTTTCCAGGATTCCCGGTGAGGTTTCCGCATTTGACAACCCAATCCACGTTGTTCGGATTGCCAAAATCACGTTCATCGAATCTATGCCATCTTAATAAATCTCCTGATTCCGCATAACCGGCTTCGATGTAGTAAGTAGAATTCGACTCATATCTGTAGAAGGTGATAAGATCGGCTTTATGGTCGGAAGTCATATCATAGCCTCCGACGAATTTCATGCCGGGGCTTTGAGGACCTAAGTTCTGCAATTCCGAAGTGCCGTCAAGGCCGTATTGGATCGTTTGCCCTTCCGTTCCGCCGCTGATGTAGATCACGTCCGAAATCCCGTTGTAATGGAAATCGCAGCGCGTTGTCTTGTTTGCATTCGTGCCGCTAATGTTCAGCGTCATGACCCCGCCTGCATAACTGAGCGTATAGTCTCTATTTGGCCCGGCGTTGAAGGGCAAGGTTGATGTTTGACTGTTGAGAGAACCGCTTGTTGTGTTGTTCGAGATATTGGTCACGGTCACGGTTCTGGTAGAAAGGAAATCGGCGCTGCCATTGGAGGCGAGCGTGTAGGTGCCGTATTTTTCCCGCCCGTCAATGTTCAGTCCAAGCGAGGATATTCCTCCCATGCTGGAAAGATTCGTGATTAACGACGTGTCTACATCTGGCGAAGGACTGTTTGCCGGTGTATTTGCATCCAGCTGGAAAACGACATTCAAATTGTTGCAGGTCATGTTGTTATTTGCAACAAGTTTTCCTCCAAGCGTAACATTTCCGGCCGCGGCTGCCTGATTGTCGAGAATCATCTTTCCACCACCGAATACATGCGCGGAACCGCCTGCCAAAACGGTTCTGTTTGCAAGCCCGCCGGAAGATACATTCATTTCCATCAAAGGTAATACAGATTTGTCGTTAAACACAGCTGCGCTACTAACCAAAACACCGTTATTATACAACGTATCAAACTTTGCTGGGCTTAGAGCTGTCACCCAAGTCATTTTTGCGGGAGATAAACCTAGTTTCAGATTGTAATTATAATCCAAATAAAGATCTCCCATAACATAATGAAGGGGGATAACGACAAGTTTGTTTGGGGCATCTTCTGATTCATGCTGTCCATCGGCATAATTCCAATCATCGTCAGAATCCGAGACAATAAGGCCTGTCACTTTGATGCTGTTTGAATTCTCTATGTCATCATAAGAAAAACCATGAAGAGTTATTACATGTCCAAAAGAATTGTTGGAAAAGTCATATTGAGTAACAGTTAGAGCCACACCGTTTCCTTTTCTCAATTCATTTATCGCACTTGTAAGAATGTTAATAGACCATTGTTGTGCAGAGTACGTCCTAACATAATTCGATACATTTGAAACGCAACTAGAGAATGCTGCACCTGTGTTGGGTTTGAGTTGATCATAATCACCGTCATCTGGTGTATCATAATGCCCCGTTAAATACCAATCAAGTCCGCAATACGGGATGCCACCATTTGTTGAGCCTGACAAAAAAGCGTGTCGATAAAGCTCAAGTATATCATCTTCTTTGTTTGTGTTCAAGGTAATCCACCCTGTCCGGTATAAAATATTGGAATCAGCCGCAGCCCAACACAAAGTCGAATCATCATTACTATCACCCTTTTCCGCGTCAATTACAACTGATTGGAAATTATCATTCACACAATAGAACCCACAGTAATTCGCCTCCCACTGAGGAAGATAAGAATCGAAAGAAAAATCAGAACCACTTAAATTAGTAATTCCGCAAACATACCCTGACCCCAATTGGCTTTCAGTGCTAAAAGAAAACAAAGAGTACGGGGTGCATATATCCTGGGGATTAATATCAGAAAGGTTTACCTCGATATCTTGTTCTCCCCAAAAAGACTCACGATTATCTGCCATCTCACTGTCACCATAGAACATTGAGAGGACTGCCTGCTCTGTTGTGTTTTTAGTCATTGTTTTTCTCCGTTTGTTTTGATAAATAGGATGATTGTGGGCTGTGTCGGGTTGTATTTCAGCAATTCTCGAGGTAAAAACCCGTGGGATTGCAAAAAGCATTAAAATATCAATCGAATGTCAACTGAATGTGAACTTGGGCAGGGGCTTCATCAGGATTCTCAATTATGATTTCAAGAATCCCATGATGCAATGAATAACTGATATTGCACCGATCCGATTTCGAAGAAAACTTTTTTAACCTGGCTGGATCGGGGGTTATTTGCATGTTAAACGGACGATTAAGATTTGTCCATTGTTTTCCGTTGACCGTAACGTTGGACGCATATTTTCCACCTTTATAAATGACTCCGGGGCCAGATGCCTCAGCGACTCTTGTTTTATAGTTCTGGTATAAAACATAATTGGCCTGCACTCGAAAACCCGCCAGCTTATCTACTGTAGCAACAAGATCGATTTTTGTCAATTGAGGCTGATAGTTTTCTTGGATAGGAGCAGAAACGGGCCGGCTCGTCGATTGGTCTTTTCCGTCAGTAGGTTCATCCGGGTATCCATCCATCGAACCATTGATGCCGGAAATCATCATCGGGCCGTACATGACCGTTCCTCCGTCGGTAGTAAGCGGAGGGGGATTCTTGATTTCCCGCGCGGGTATGGTTTTCGGCTGAGCATTCTCCCGTTTTTTCTGATACTTGGCGGCAATCCTGACTCTGTACCTCATATCATTGCTTGGGTCTCTGTTTTTGATAGAGACCGTGAAGCTGTTCTTTCCCTTGAACAGCTCAAAATTATGTCCGCTTTGTTCCAGAATGGATACGTTTTCAAAATCCGGCGTAAAGTTCAGCTGAAACGGAGTATTCATATCTTCCCAAAGAACGCCGTTGACCCGGACCGGCGGATTCGGATTCATTGAGCCACCCCCTTTGTACTGGATGGTTTTTTCTTCGAAAACAAAGGAGACCGTCCTCTTTCCTTGAACTATTCCATACAGTTCAATGACGACTTCATCCGGTTTTGGAGGGGTACCTGCGCGTGCGGCGCTGCCAAATCCGAATGCAGTGAACGGGATAGCGGAGGCGAGCAGGACAAGGCCGAGCGCCATACCCCAAAGACGTTTGAATCGGTTCGTTTTCATATTGTTTCTCGCTTTCTCCCCAGTTAAACAGGGGAATGAGTTTCTTTGCCTTGGATCCGAAAAACAAAGCCAGAGAACTTCTTTTGATAGGGGTTAAAATATCATGACGAGCATAAAAGTCAAGGAAAAGAACAAGCCTTTCCCGACAGTTTTTTTTGAAAGAATGAGATAAATGTCCGGCAGTTCGAGCGTGTTTTATTCCATAGGCAACTCCTTGTGTTGCAGGTGAGACCAAAGCATCATCGAAAACGATTCTCTGACTATTAGATGCTTGACCCCTGGGAAATCTTAGTGGAAAACCATGTTTTTTTAAGAAAAAACGAAAAAACATCGTCTGCAGGAAAGTTTGAGGGAAAAAATATCCCGCCGCCGGAGTGAGGTCCCGGGGCGGGATGAAGAGCGAAAGAATAAACGGAGCTATGCTCAGAGGCCGAAGGGCTTGAGCTGTTCGGCGAGGGTGTCGTCGTCCTTGGACGCCTCGACCTGTTCGATCTGCCAGGTTTCGACGTGTTCGGAGAAGTCGCCGGGTTCGACCGGAGCTTCGGGTCCGATGGATTCGACCTCAAGCATGCCGGGCTCGGTGTAGAATTCGGCATTGCAGCCGTAATCGGTGTACGGCGCGCCGTCGATGAACGGGAAGTGCTTGATGAAGAGTTCGGAGCCGAACGCGTAGGCCGCCCAGCCGGGCTTGACGAGCGCGCCGAATTTCTGCTTGGTCGGATAGGCGTCGTCCTGGCTCATGCGGATGAAGCGTTTGCCCCAGACGAATCGCGGATCGGCCATGTTCGTGAACTGCCACAGCACGATCGGACGGCCCGCGGCGAACGACTGGCCCGCGCCCGGTCCGTGCGGCACGAAGGGTTCCTGCGGGACGATGACCGTGCCGCCGGGGGCCATGACGGAGAGCGCCCACGTGGCGAACTTGGCCGCCCACGGGCCGCGGTTATAAATGCGGTGCGTGACTTTGACGAGGCTGCCGGATGCCGGGAAGTCGATCACAATCTCCTTCTGGAGACGGGAAACGGTCTCGGTCTCGCAGGTGAGCGTGAGGCGGGAGCCGTCCCACTCGTATTTCACCGGCTGGACATCCGGGTAATAGGTGCGCGTCCAGACTTCCGGCGCGTGCCACAGGCGGTGTCCGCCGTAGCTCTGCCAGGTATCCTGCGAGACGTTCGCCATCTGGTCGTCGAAGTTCTTGAAGAAGTTCGCGCCGCCCTTGCGCTTGAAGGACAGGACGCGCGGGCCGAGGCCAACGGAGACGACAAGCTCGATGTCGCCGTTTTCGAGGAGAAGGCAGTCTTTCCAGCCGCGGTATTCGATTTTTTGCAGGCTCATGATCGGAGATTCCTTTCGGGGATATGAATTGAGAATGAAGATTTGAGTTCAGGACTGAAGATGTTTCAGGGCTTTCTTCGCGATATCGCGGCGGTACTGCATGTTCTCCCAGGAGATCGGGGCGAGCGCCTCGTAGACGGCGTCGATCGCCGCCCGGATCGTCGGCGCGCTCTTCGACACGACCAGCACGCGGCCGCCTTTGTTCACGAACTTGCCGTCCTGCATGGCGGTCCCGGCGTGGAACACGACCGCGCCCTTCGCCTCGGCCTCTTCGATGCCGCTGATGACATGCCCCTTCACGATGGGACCCGCGGGATATTCGCCGGAGGCGAGCACCACGCAGACGCACGGATCGGGATTCCAGTCGAGCTTGACCTCGGCGAGTCGCCCGGTCGCGGTCTTGTAGAGGGCGTCGGCGAGGCTGGAACGCAGGCGCGGGAGCACGGCCTCGGTCTCTGGGTCGCCGAAACGCACGTTGAACTCGAGCACCTTCGGGCCGTCCTTCGTGACCATGATGCCCGCGTAGATGAGGCCGCGGTAATCGAGTTTTTCCGCCTGGATCCCGGCGAGGAAGGGTTCGAGCACTTTCTTCTGCACTTCCGCCATCAGGGCGTCGGTCACGACCGGGGCGGGCGAATACGCGCCCATGCCGCCGGTGTTCGGCCCCTTGTCACCGTCGAGCTGACGCTTGTGGTCCTGCGAGCTGGCGAGCGCGGTGATCGTCTTTCCGTCGACGAGCGCGAAGATGGACGCCTCTTCGCCGACGAGCAGTTCCTCCAGCACGACGCGCGCACCGGCGGTGCCGAACGCCCCGCTGAAACACGCATCCACGGCGGCGAGCGCGTCGGCGCGGTCCTTCGACACGATCACGCCTTTGCCCGCGGCAAGGCCGTCCGCCTTCACGACGAGCTCGCGTCCGGCGTCATACTGGGCGTTCACATAGGCGCGGGCGTCCGCGGCGTTGTCGAACGTGGCGAACGCGGCGGTCGGGATGCCATACTTATCCATGAACTTCTTGGAGAAATCCTTGCTGCCTTCGAGCTGGGCGGCGGCCTTCGAGGGACCGAAGACCGGGATGCCTTTCGCGCGGATGAGGTCGGCCGCGCCGTCGCACAGGGGCGCTTCCGGGCCGATGACCACGAAGTCGATGCCGTTCGAGGCGGCATAGTCGGCGATGGCGGGCCAGTCGGAGCCGGGGACGTCCGCCGGGCATTCGGCGATCTGGGCGATGCCGGGACTGCCGGGGATGCACACCAGGCGTTTCGTTTCCGGGCTAAGCTTCAAACTGCGGCAGATCGCGTGTTCGCGGCCGCCGCTTCCGAGCACGAGGATATTCATAATCGGGGGGTCTCCTTGCGTAATATGGACGACGGAACGCCGCCGTCATGTTTTTATAAAAAGAAACACGTTAATCTACACGCGGAAACGGGAAAAGTCAAGACCGCACGCGCTGGAAACGCCCGAAAAGAGGGAAAGAGGCGACCGGGTGATTACGCCTTCGCCGTCTGGTCCTGAAGCGGCAGGAAGAGCGAGAAGGCCGCGCCGGGCGATTCCGGATCGGCGGGATCGAGCTGGAGCCAGCCCTTGTGCGAGATCAGGATGCCGTACGCCATGGAGAGGCCCATGCCGGTCCCCTGCCCGACCGGTTTCGTGGTGAAGAACGGCTCGAAGATGCGCGCGCGAAGGTCGTCCGGCACGCCCGGACCGGAGTCCTTGATGCGGATCACGCAGTAGCGTGCGTCCGGAGAGACGTCGGCATCGGGAGGCGGGAGCGGGTCAACGCCGAGTGCGGCGGGCGTACCGAGGGAAATCGTGATGCGGCGGTCGTGTTCCGGTATCTTCCGTACGGCGTCGCGGGCGTTCATGAGCAGGTTCAGGATGACCTGCTGGAGCTGGACGGAGTCGCCGCGGACGATCAGCGGGACTTCGACGCCGCCGGACATGCCTTTTTTCGGCAGGTCGAGGTTGAAGTCGATGCCGGCGGCGGACGGCAGGAACATGGCCGCGGAAGTGTTCAGAAACACGGCAAGATCAATCTCGGACGCGGTGAAGTTGCCGCGCCGGGCGAATCCGAGCAGGTCGCGCGTGAGCGTGGCGGCGCGCTCCGTGATGGTGTCGATGACCTCGATGTGGCGGCGGGCGTTCTCCTCACGGACGGGGTACATGTACTTGATGAGGTCAAGGTGCCCCTGGATCGCCTGGAGGAAGTTGTTGAAGTCGTGCGCAATGCCGCCCGCGAGTTCGCCGATGGATTCGAGGCGCTGCCGGTGGAACGTCTGTTCGCGCCAGACTTCGCGCTCGCGCTCGAGGCGAGTCCGTTCGGTCACGTCGCGGCCGTGGACCAGCACCATCGGGGTCTCGTCGATCACGACGCGGTTGA
Source organism: uncultured bacterium (assembly GCA_902778895.1). Classification (GTDB taxonomy): domain Bacteria; phylum Verrucomicrobiota; class Lentisphaeria; order Victivallales; family UBA1829; genus UBA1732. Next base: position 72,204 of record CACYZF010000009.1, on the reverse strand, counting down.
TGGCGAGTTCAAGGATGCGGTCGGTACCGGGCGGCGTAGCGGTATAGCGCGCCTCGGATTCCGTCAGCAGCGCGTCCCATTTCTCACGATCGATCCCGGCAAGCCCGGGAAAGGACTTGTCCTTGAGCTCATCGGCAGAGATGCGGAACATGGCGGCGGCGGCATCGTTCACCTCCGAGATAACGCCGTCGGAATCGGTCAGGAAAATGCTTGCAACGGCGTTGCGGAACAGCACGCGGTAACGTTCCTCGGTGTCGCGCAGCGTCTTCTCCAGCTCGACACGCTTGCCGTAGTTGCCGAAGAACGCAATCACGATATCGAGCGCGCCGCGTCCTTCGCCGGGCAGCTCGTAGCGGATGCGGGAGAGGTAGAACGTGATGATGACGCTGAGCCACAGCACCATGAGTGTCTTGTAGAGGTAGGACGCCTCCAGGTCGAGCCACCAGTCCGGGCGTCCCCAGCGGTATACGGCGGAAAAGACCAGCGCATCGCTCAGCTGCACCGCAATGAGCGATGCGGCCACGCAGAGGAAGAGGTTGATGCGGCGGTTGCGCAGTCCCTGGTAGAAGATCGGAATCAGGAAGATGTCGACTGTGAAGGAAATCACGTTGGCTGCCATCACGCGCAGGCTGCTGCGCATCATGGCGGCGAAGGCCACGGGGAGCTGGTCGGAGGCGGTGTCCTGCGGCGGGATCATTTCAGCCTGCGTCACGGTGAGGTGCGCCAGGTAGAGATACAGCGCCAGGGAGATCATCAGCCCGATGATCACGCGCTGTGCCGACAGCGTACCGTCGGCGATGTAAATGACCGCGAGGATGCCCAGGAACGGCAGCATGAGCACGCCGGACGAGAGCGGGATGTCGAATCCCGAGTACCCCGTGACGATCGTGATGCCGCCCGCGCCCGCGAACTGCGTGAACCCGAAGAGCAGGCCCATCGCAACGTAGGACGCCGGTGCGCCGAGCTGTTTTTTCAGGCCGTGAAGCAGGAGGAGCGTCACGAACAGGAAGGTCATCTCGAGAACGGCCAGTGCGATGCTGAAAAACGTGGTGTCCATATCTGCTCAGACTGAGGAGGGGTTATGCGGTGCGGCGAGTCCGGTTCGTCTTATGGTCTCAGCTCTCCGGCTCGGTCTCTTCGGCGGCCTCGGGACCATGGAGGCGTTCGCGGAAACGTTCGGCGCGGTATTTGCCGCGTTCCATGGGCGAAAGTGCCATGTTCATGCGGCAGCAGAGGTGCGCGGGCTGGCATTCGAGCAGGAGTTCCGCCCAGTCCTGCCGCGTGAAATGCCGGAAGACGCCGGAATCCGCGCCGAGCTTCATGATGGAAAGGGCGTCGAGCGCTTCCGAGGTCGGGATGAGGTAATTGTTGCGGAGCAGGCCGTAGGCGCGTCCGCAGGCGTTCAGGAACAGCAGTTTCTGACGGCTTATGAGCTCGGCGCGGGTGCGTTCCTCCTCGCGGGAGATGGCCGTGACGACTTCCGTCATGCGGAGCCCCAGGTCTTCCTCGCGTTCGCCGAGCGTGGTCCGGTTGGAAATGAGGAAAAGGTTTCCGGCGGGCTTCCCGTCGACCGGGAAATACGGCACGGAAGTCAGGCCAGCGTCCTCGAGGCGTTCGAGGACATGTTTGCGGCGGCCGGAGAGACCGAGCGCGGGCAGATGGATCAGGAACGTGATCCTGAGGCCGGTCCCGACAAGCGCGGGCGCGCTGGTCAGGTAGCCGTAGCGCGGATGGAACGCAAACCGGAGATGGCGAGCGAGCGCGGATTCGAGTTCGGACATGCGGTCCCAGGTCTCGCGGAACGCCGATCCGGGCGCGGTCATGTGAAGCCAGATGTGATCGTCGCCGTTCAGGAGGACCGAGGTGGAACCGTCCTCGGCGCAGACAAAAACGCGGCAGGCGGCGATGTCCGTCTGCGAACGGTCCATCAGCTCGCGTTCCACGAGCAGATCCCGGTCGGACGTGGTCAGGAGTTCGTGCTTGATCTGGAACATGCTCGGGAGCAGGCCGTGCACGTCTTCATGATGCATGGCGGCGAGCGTGAGCTCGGCGACCGACTCCAGGATGTTCGCGGAGGCCATCGCGGGGAATTGGAATCCCTCGATGTTGCGCGAGAGCGAAAGGAACGTGGAGAGGATGGGCCCCTGCCCGATGAAAACGGGCCCCTTGCTTGCGAGATGACGTATGCGCGGATGGAAGATCATGAGCTTTTTCTCCTTCCGCGGGCACGCGTCTTTTTCGGAGGCGTTTCAGGCGCGGATTCGTCCGGGATGAGCTCGGCGGACTTGAGTTCGGTCTCAATCGCGGCGATCTTGTCGCGAATCTCGGCGGCCAGCTCGAATTCCTCGCGGCGGATGGATTCATCGAGGCTCTTGCGGAGACGTTCGAGCTCGCGCCGGAGATTGATGCGTTCGGAGACTGCCGGATCGTGCCACTGTTCGACCGTTTCCGGCGGCGTCTTGCCGCAATGCACGCTGCCGTGCTGATTCAGCTCAATATCCTCCAGCAGGACCTGGCTGAACTGTTCGTAGCAGGCGGCGCACCCGACTTTGCCATTTTTCTTGTATGTATGCCAGCTCGCGCCGCAGACGTCGCACTGGAGATCCTGCGCTTCCTCCTCCTGCGGCTTCTTCTGGTCGAAAAGTTCGGCGAGTTTCAGGTCGGCGCTGTTCGCGATCGCCTGCGTGAGGCGTTCGAGCATTTCGTGAAAATGCGAGTTGGCGGCGTTCCCCTCGGCCAGGTTGCGTTTTTTCGCGCATTCGGCGCAGATGTGGAGGGTGTTGGTCTCGCCGTTGACGATTTCCTGTATATGAATGGTGGCCGGATTGGCCTTGCATATCTGACATAACATCATAGTCTGCTCCGTGTTCTTTCCGTTCAATTACTCATGGAGTCGAAAACAATGTATCACGCGGGAGGGCGGATTGCAAACTGCGGAACAAAAAAAGTCCGAAAAAGCCTCCGTCCTTCCGCCGCAAGCCATATCCCCGCCGGGCTTCATGATGCCGGTTTCTTCCGTCGTCCGGCAACGGCGCGATTCCGCACCGAAAAACACGAAAATGATTTGCATTTTGCGCGGGCGCGTGATATAGTAGATGCGTGAACTGCAACGGCGGCCGCTTTGCTTTGCAAAGAGGAAAGTCCGGACTCCACAGGGCAGGAAGTCCTTCTTCAAGAAGGATGTCGCGGGGGCAACCCCGCGGGAAGGAAAGCGCAACAGAGAACAGACCGCCGGACGTTTTCGGACGGACGGCAAGGGTGAAACGGCGGTGTAAGAGACCACCGGGCCCCGGAGCGATCCGGGCCGCATGGCAAGCCCCTTCCGGAGCAAGGCCAAATAGGGAACGATGCCGTTGCCCGCGGCGCTATCAGTTCCGGGTTCTGGCCGCTTAGACAGATGGTCGCCCCCGCGGAAACGCGGAGACAGAATCCGGCTTATGTTGCAGTTCGCTTTTTCGGACCGAAACGCTATGAAAATCGTATCACTCATAACAGATTTGGATCCGGCCGGGGCGGAACGCGTCCTGACCGATCTCGTGTGCAACCTGATCGCCCGGGGACACACGTGCGACGTGCTGTCCCTGATGGCTCCGCCGCAGGACGACAGCCTGGTGGACGCGCTTCAGACGGCCGGCGCCCGCGTGGCGTTCCTGAACGCGACCAAGCTCGACTTCTTCGTACTGCCGTTCCTGGTGCGGTATGCGCTCCAGCGCCTGGAGCCGGAGATCGTCCACTCGCACATGATGCACGCCAACCTGCTGGCGCGTTTCGCGCTCGCCGGGAGCGGGATCCCGCTCGTGAATACGATTCATATCGCCGACCGCCGCCGCACGCAGGGGTTCTATTTCATGCTGGACCGCATGTCGGTCCGGCACGCGACCGCGCTGACCGCGGTGTCCAAAGCCGCCGTACGGTTCCATTCCGCCGTCTGCCGGATCCCGCGGAAGAGATTCCGCGTGGTGTACAACGGCTGCGATGCCGTGGAGCCCGCCACGCCGGAGGAATGCCGCAATTTCCGCAAATGGTGCCTGATGGAGGACTGCACGAAGGTGATCGGTTCTGTGGGGCGGCTCGACAAACAGAAAGGCTACGACCTGCTGTTCGACCGCATGAAGGCGCTGTCCGACCGCGTGCCCGCGGGGGAACGCTGGGGCGTCGTCATCATCGGCGACGGCCCGGAACGCGACGACCTGGAACGCCGCGTGCGGGAAATGAACTTCCCGAACCTCGCCTTCGCGTTGCCGGGATACCGTTCGGACGCACGCAGCCTGATGGCCGCGTTCGACGTCATGGTCGTTCCATCCCGTTACGAAGGCTACGGCCTCACACTCGCCGAAGCCATGACGCTCGGACTCCCCGTGGTCACATCCACCGCCGATTCCCTCCCCGAGCTCTGCGAACAGTACAAGGACGGATTCGCGCAATGCATTGATTTCAGCAAAGACCCGGACGGGATCCGGCTTGCGAAAGCGCTGTACGAAGCGGCCAACGCGGGTCGCTCCAGGCCTTTCGTGCTGTGTTCCGTCGCAGACATGGTCGACGAATACGAAAAAATCTACAATGAACTGACAGGCAATTAAGACAGGAGATACGCTCCCATGCTTCAGATCCTCGCAGCCACCACCAATAAGCACAAGATTAAAGAATTTCAGGCCATGCTCGATGCCTCGGCCGATTCCGGACGCGTCTGCATCATCTCCCCCGACACGATCAGGGGATTCCCCGAAATCATCGAGAACGGCAATTCCTTCGAGGAGAACGCCCGCATCAAGGCCGGTCAGGCGGCGCGCTACGCCGACATGGCCGCGTTCGCCGACGATTCCGGGCTGGAAGTGAAGGCGCTGGGCGGCGCGCCGGGCATCTACTCCGCGCGCTACGCCGGGGAGAACGCCACCTACCCCGAAAAGATGGCGAAACTCCTGGCCGAACTGAAGAACTTTGACGACCGCCGCGCCCGCTTCGTCTGCGTCATCGCGCTCGCCTACCGCGGCGACATCGTGGAGACGTTCCGCGGCGAGGTAACGGGTACGATCGCGCCCGAACCGCGTGGCACGGAGGGGTTCGGCTATGACCCGATCTTCATCCCGGACGGCTACGACAAGACGTTCGGCGAGCTCGGTGAAGAGGTCAAGAGCAAGCTCAGCCATCGCGCCCGCGCTTTTGCGCTGGCCGCCGATTTCGTACACCGCGAACTTCAGACCATGGACGATTTCGAGTTCGTATGATGAAACTCCGTATCACAATCGTGTTCTGCTGCGCCGCGCTCCTGACGGCGGGGCTCTTCCTGCTCCCCGCGCACGCCGCCGCCAAGGACGCCGAGCTACGTTTCGACGGCCGTCCGAAGGTCGGCGAGCCGTACGTGATCTCCGTGAACACGCGGCAGGTGCGGACCTACCGGATGAAGCTGGTCGGGATCGACAACCCGCCGCGCCGCCGCGAGACGCACGAAATCCACGCGGTCGGCGAGCTCGTCTACCAGTCGCTCGACCCGCTCGTGATCCAGTTCAAAGTCGAAGCCATGAACCAGACCGTCGACGGCGTGAAGACCGACTACGCCCCGCTCGCGGGCATGACCGCCATCGTCCGCTCGTCCGGCGTGAATCTGAGGGACATTCCCCTCGGCACGGAGGAGGATGCGGCAGAATCCGTGCTCGGCGGCGGCTCCGCATCGGGCGCTTCCTCCGACACGAAGAAAAAGACGACAAAGGAGATCCGCGAAATGCTCCCCGGCGCGCGCCGCCTCATCGCGTCTATGTTCTCCGCGCCGCTGGACCACCCGGAGGAATACCTCGGCAAGTCGCGCAAGGTCAAGCCGGGCGAAAAATGGACGGCCTCCGCGAAGCCGATGCTGGAGGCGATCAAGGCCAACGGGCTGGAACTCGCCGAGGACAAGGTCACGGCGACCGCGACCTACAACAATCCCTCGAAGTTCTACGAGGCCGACATTCTCGCCCAGAACGTTTTCTTCCTGGCCGAATCCGCCAACATCCCCGGGTACGATTTCAAGCTCGAAGTCCACTTCCAGTTCCCCGACGGCGGGGATGATCCGCCGTTCCGCGTCGAGCGTTCCGCCACCGAGGTCGTGAACCGCGCGATTCCCGAAGGCGTGCCCGGATTCTCCGGCTCCGTGATGGACTGCGTGACGACCGTCCAGAGCGACGTCGCCATGATCCGGAAATCCAGGGTGAAGGCGAAGAAAAAGAATTGGTTCCTCGACCTGTTCGATTGAGGGAGGAATGGACCGCCGCAAACGGTGCGGCTCGGCTCAATTTGAGGAGAAAGGACGGACGGTCAGTCGTCCTGACCGGTCTCCGCGCCGTGGCTGCGGCGCTTCATGGAAAGCAGGGCGAATCCGCCCGCGATGACTTCCCTCTGCACGATCACGTCGTGCGGGACCCGCAAGCACACATTCGCGAAATTCCAGATCGCCTTCACGCCGCATTGCACGAGCTCGTCGGCGACCATCTGGGCTGTGGAGGACGGCACGCAGATGATCCCGATATCCGGCGGCGCGGGCGCAAGATACTCGCGCATCTTCCGCACGTCCAGCACCTCGTGCGCGTGGATCAGCATCCCGTGCTTGCGGGAGTCCGCGTCGAACACGAACGTGAACCGCAGGCCGTATTCCGCGAATTCCTCGTAGCCGAGCAGGGCGCTGCCGAGCGAGCCCGCGCCGACGAGGCACGCCGTGGTGTGGGCGTCCCAGCCGATGAACCGCCGCAGCGAAGCGATCAGTTCCACCGTCTTGAACCCGACGCCGGGCGTCCCCTGGATGCCGGTCAGTTCGAAGTCCTTCCGGACGATAATCGGGTCCAGCCCCATGTAGTCCGCCAGCTTGGACGTCGACACGAACTCCTCCCCGGCCGCGTGCATGAGCATGAGCTTGTGCAGATAGGTCGGGATGCGCCGGATGGCGGGGGTGTTCAGGACTTTGTGTTTTCCCATGACTGGCTCCGTTCGGGGTTGAATCATCCTCCTACTATACCACGTTTTCGCACAAATTCAAGAATGTTCCGCCTTTTTTCCCCGAAAACACACTCCGGCACTCCGTTCCCCGGCCATACACCTATGATATAAAAGGGAGTTCGAACGGACATAAAAAAACCGTCCGGGCCGGGAGGGGGGCTCGAACGAACGCGAAAAAACCGCTCGGATTTGGGGCCGGGCGGTTTTTGTATGAACAGCCTGTTGAACAGGAGCTGAACAGAAGCCTGTCAGGCTTAGCGGGCGTAGTATTCGACCACGCGCATGGATTCGACGGAGAACGGGATCGCGTCGATGGTGGGAAGGCTGACGAGCTTGACCTTGAGCTGTTCCTTGTCGACCTCGAAATAGGCCGGAGCTTCGGCGGTAACGGCCTTGGCGATCTCAGCGATCTTCGGGGACTTCTCGGCGTTGATGGAGATGACCTGGCCGGGCTTCACGATGTAGGAGGCGCGGTCGACGATCTTGCCGTCAACGAGGATGTGGCGGTGGCTAACAAACTGCTTGGCCGCGAAGATGGTTGGCGCGAAACCGGCGTGGTAGACGATGCTGTCGAGGCGGGTTTCGATGCGCTGCATCATGATTTCGTTGGTCTTGCCTTCAATGCGCTTGGCGTAGAGGTACGCGGCGCGGAGCTGGCTTTCGGTGAGAGCGTAGTGGGCTCTGAGTTTCTGCTTTTCGAGCATCATTTCGCCGTAGGCCGTGAGTTTTTTGCGGTGCGCGTTCTTGCCCTGGAGACCGGCGGCGTAGGTACGGGCGCGGCCCTTGACGGTGGGGCAGTTCGGCATGTTCCAGATGCAGTAGCCGATGCGGCGGCAGATTTTGTGTTTCGCTTGACCTTGTTTCATCCCATGTGTCCTTTCGTAAAAAGGGTTGATTCTACTGCACGGCTGGCGTCAAGCTCCAGTAAACCGGGGGCCGGCCGCACAAAACGAAAAAAGATTATATAATATACAGCATCGTCGCTAAAAATCAAACCGGAATCGCAAAAAAACAAAGGGGGGAGCATGCTTTGAGGCGGAAGAAAATGGTTCGGCAAACAGGAACAACGGCTTCGGGTCCCTGAAAACGGACGGACAGCTTGAAAACGCGCCCCCTGCTGATATATTAGAAGACGTCTTCATTCACCAGTCCCGGCGGCCCGACCGCCCATCAAAAAAGGAAAAAAATCATGTTTCCCGAACTGACCGCTTTTATCAGAGAAACGATGTCGATCCATCCCATTCTGGTCAATCTGTGCATCCTGGGCGTGGCGATCCTGGGCGGACTGCTGGTGAACCTGATCACGCGGCATGTCGTGCTGTACGTGATGAAGGTGATATTCCAGAAACTCCCGATCGACATCCCCGAGGGAAAAAACCTGCTGGTCCAGATCGCGACGCGTCTGGCATGCGTCACGCCGATCGCGGTGGTATATATCCTGCTTGTCATCATGGATATCGAGCTTGACTACCTGCTGCGGATGCGGAAGGTCTGCATCGCGCTCTCAGTCATCTGCATCGTGGGGGCACTGCTGAGTTTTCTGAACCTGCTGGCGCTGTGGTACCGGAAACAGCCGGATTCGCAGAACCGTTCGATCAAGGGCGTGGTCCAGCTGATCCAGATCTTCATCGTACTCGGGGCATTCATCATGGTGGTTTCCATGCTGGTGAACAAAAGTCCCGTGATGCTGCTCTCCGGGCTCGGCGCGGTGGCGGCCGTGCTGATCCTGATCTTTCAGGACACGATCCTGGCGCTGGTCTCCGGGATCCAGCTGAGCACAAACCACATGATCCAGATCGGCGACTGGATCGTACTGCCGTCAGAGAACGTGGACGGCGTGATCGTGGACATCGCCCTGCACATGGTGAAGGTGCAGAACTGGGACATGACCATCGTGACCGTGCCGACGCGTAAACTGACCGTGGAGACGTTCATCAACTGGCGAGGCGTCTACGAATCCGGCGGCCGCCGCATCAAGCGCGCACTGAACATCGACATGCGGAGCGTCCGGTTTCTCGACGACGACGAAATCGAGCGACTGGACGAATTCGTGCTTCTGGACGACTATCTGAACGGGAAGCAGCAGGAGATCGAGGAGTGGAACCGTGCGCTGGCGGAGAAGGGCGCGAAGCCGATCAACAGCCGCCGCATCACCAACATCGGCACGTTCCGCATCTATGTCGACAAATACCTGCGTTCGCTGAAGACGGTCAACCAGAACATGACCGTGCTCGTGCGGCAGCTTCAGCCGGAATCCACAGGACTTCCGATCGAGGTCTACTGCTTCACGAACACGACCGACTGGCTCGAATACGAACGGATCCAGTCGGACATCTTCGATCATCTGCTGGCGATCCTGCCGGTATTCGGATTAAGGGTGTTTCAGGAGTGCAGCGACATCTATCAGGTGGCAGGCGGCCGGCCGCGAAAGATCGGCGGCGTGTTTCCGCAGGACACCTACACCCCGCCGGATTATTCGGACCTGCGCAGACTGCATGACGGCGCAAACAGCGAAAAAAGCTGAACTTCCCCCTGAAAAATCTTGAAAAAAGGGTGAAAGCATGATAGATTATTTGGAATAGTCCGGCGCATGCCATTATCTTGAGGATGCGCCCGTCCCCCACATAAAAGCATGATGGAGAAACAATGCTGAACACCCTGCGCGACATCCTGGATTTCCGGCGGCTGCCGGGGATCGCGTTCGCCAACCGGTCCCTGCTGTGGCAGTTCGTGAAACGCAGCGTGTCGGCCCGGTACAAAGGGTCGGTCCTGGGACTTTTCTGGAGCTTCGTCCATCCGATGATGATGCTCTGCGTCTATACGTTCGTCTTCAGCGTGGTGTTCAAGTCCCGCTGGGGCGTCGACACGGGCGGCGGACGCGGCGCATTCGCGATCATCATGTTCTGCGGCCTCGCCCTATTCAACATCTTCTCCGAGGCAGTGAATCTGAACTGCGGGGTCGTGGTGGGAAATACCAACCTGGTGAAGAAAGTGATCTTCCCGCTGGAGATCCTGCCTCTGTCGCAGACGATCGCGTCGTTCGCCGTGGGCATGGTCTGGTTCTTCCTGCTGTTTCTCGGCACGGTGTTCGTCTTCGGGAAACTGAGCTTCACGATGCTGCTCCTGCCGCTGATCCTGCTTCCGCTGTTCCTGTTCACGCTGGGCGTTTCCTTCTTTGTGTCCTCGCTCAGCGTATATGTCCGGGACACGCCGTACCTGGTGGGAGTCCTGCTTCAGATCCTGTTTTTCATGACGCCGATCTTCTACCCGATCGCGGCGATCCCGGAACGTTTCCGCTGGCCGCTCCGACTGAATCCGCTGACGATTCTGATCGAGGAGGCCCGGAAGGTGTTTCTGTACGGAGAGCTTCCGGACTGGCGGTTCCTCGGCGCGGCGCTCCTGATCTCGCTGCTGGTGCTTCATCTGGGATTCCTGTGGTTCCACAAGACGAAGAAAGGATTCGCCGATGTCCTCTGACGAAGTGATCCTGCGCATTCAGCACATCTCGAAACGGTTCGAGATCTACGACAAGCCGCGATACCGCCTGCAGCAGATGCTGTTCGGGCGATGGAAGACGTATTTCCGCGAATTCTGGGCTCTGCGCGACATTGATTTCGAGGTGAAGAAAGGGGAATGCGTCGGCATCATCGGCAGGAACGGCGCCGGGAAATCGACATTGCTTCAGATCATCACGGGAACACTCCAGCCGACGGAAGGAAGCGTGGAGCGCCACGGCCGGATCGCGGCCCTGCTGGAACTCGGAAGCGGATTCAATCCCGAATTCACGGGACGTGAGAATGTGTACATGAACGCGGCGATCCTCGGGCTGACGAAAGCGGAGACCGATGCAAAATATGACGATATCGTGGCGTTCGCGGACATCGGCGAGTTCATCGACCAGCCGGTCAAGACGTATTCCTCCGGCATGATGGTGCGCCTGGCGTTCGCCGTGAACGCGTTCGTGGACCCGGACATTTTGATCGTGGACGAAGCGCTGGCGGTCGGCGACATCGGGTTCCAGATGAAATGTTTCCAGAAGTTGCACGACATCATCGCCAAAGGCACGACGCTGCTTCTGGTGACACATGACCTGGTCTCCGTATCGACGTTCTGCCAGAAAGTGCTCTTCCTGAACAACGGCAGGCTGGTCCGGTTCTCGTCGAACGTGCCGGAAACGGTCAACGCGTTCAAGGAAAGCATGCGCATCGTCAAAAACGTCCACGGGACCGGACAAAACAGCGCCAACAGCTCCGAATACCGTTTCGGTTCGTTTGATGCGACCGTGGAATCCTGCCGCATCTTCGATGCCGACAACCCGGGACCGGACCTTCAGGCGATCAGCCCGGATATGAACGCGATCATTGAGGTCACGATCCGGTCGAAACGCGATCTTCCGCACGTGGTGATGGGAATCGGGCTCAAGACCAGGGACGGCCTGGAGATATGGGGAGACAATACAATGACCGAATTCCCCGTCGGGTTCCGCCTGACGCCCGGAGACAACGTTTTTTCGTTCAGGACCTGCTTCCACATCAATGCCGGGACATACGGGATCACGGTGGGGATCGCGGACATCTCGACGATCCCGCGGGTCGAGCTGGACCAGCGCTGGCCGATCCGGGCCATCGAGGTCACATCCGGCCGGGAACAGCCCGGATATATCGCATCGCCGATGACGATGATCCGGGACGGAAAGGAGCAATCATGATAAAAGCACTCGTCGCGGTCCGTTCGGGATCCGTCCGCGTACAAAACAAGAACATCCGCCCCTTCGCCGGAAAGACCCTGCTGGAATACAAGATCGAACAGCTGAAGACCGTGAAGGGCCTGGACGGCGTCGTCGTCAACTCGAACTCAGCCGAAATGCTTGACATCGCGAAATCGCTCGGCGCGGAAACGGTCCTGCGGGATCCGCATTACGCCTCGAACAGCGTTTCCATGAGCGACGTGTACCGCAACATGGCGGAGAACTGCCGCTGCGATTATATCATGTATGCGAACGTGACCAATCCGCTCACCTCGACCGCCAGCTACGAAAACGCGATCCGCCGTTTTTTCGACGGCGTCAGCGCCGGTTCGTTCGATTCGCTGAACTCCGGCACGCTGGTCCACGAGTTCCTTTTCCGCGACAACCGCCCGATCAACTATGACCTGCAGCATCAGCCGCGGAGTCAGGAACTGCCCGAGATCTATGCGCTCAATTTCGCCATCAGCATCCTGAAACGCGAGACCATGATCGAATGCCGGAACGTCGTGGGCAGAAAACCGGAGATCTTCGCGCTTCCCGAAATCGAGGCGATCGACATCGACACCGAGCTGGATTTCTTCATCGCCGAACAGCTTTTCCGCAGGCTCGTGCTCAACCATGAAACCATATTGTAGGCGCAGATGAACATCCTGTTTTATGTCAACCCGCTGACCGAGATACAGAAGCCGCGCCAGAAGACCGTATGGGTCACGGACTGGATCCCGAGGCTGAACGAGGCGTTCCGAACCGCCGGGGAGCCATGCCGGATCACCGCGGTCGTGAGCTCGGATGTCTATGCGTTTCTGGACAATCCCGCCGACACAGCCGTCGACGATTTCTGTATTCTGTCGCAGTGCGACATGCTTGACGGCTACCGGTTCGACGGCAATCTGGAACTCCGGAAATGGCAGGAGGGAAGCGAGGACACCGAATATGGACGGTACATGGCTGGGCTGCTCAAGGACCGTCTCCCCGCGGATTACCGGCCCGATCTGATCGTGTCGTTCAGTCCCGCGCCATTCTTCGAATCGGTCTTCAGCGGGGTCCCGGTCCTGTATTACGAGTACGGGTGCTTCTCCAGAGCGCCGTACCCGGAGACGTTCTATCTGGACCCGTGGGGCAAGGGGCTTCGTGCGTTCAATTCGCGTTTTTCCGCACAGATCAACGACATCCCGGCCTCCCATGATGATATCTGCAAACTCCGCGAATACCGGACGCGGATCATCAACTGCCTGACATCCGTTCCCGAAGCGGCGTCTTTCTTCGGGGCGCTGCGGCAGGAATACAGGACCATTTTCCTGGTCCCGCTCGGATACAGCAATTTTTATGAAACCGACGCCTTTTCGACTTACTCCACGCAGTTCGAGTTCGTGGAGCATATTCTGGATTCCGTCGGCAACGATATCGGCGTGCTGGTCACCCAGCATCCGGTGTGCAAGTCGGTCAGCGACGATTCCCTCAACGACCTGAAGCGTCTGCACCCGAATCTGATCTCTGACGAAATGACATCAAGGATCGAAGGCTTCTCCCAGATCGCGCTGGCGTATGTGGACGGCGTGATCACGCAGAGCTCCACGGTAGGACTTCAGGCCGCGTTCCTGAACAAGTATTTCGTCTCCGTCGGCTCGTATTTCTCCGGACTGGCGGACTGCTGTACGCCGGGCGGCATTCAGGACATGCTCAGGCGTGAAGTCAAAAACAGGGACAACTTTTTCGTCTGGAACCTCACACATTACACGATCCCGGCAGCACTGTTTCCCCGTCTAGCGCCCGGCCACATCAAAAAGGTCCCGGCACTCCACCGGCTTCCGGTTCAGGACGTGCTGAAACAATGGGAACGTTTCCCCTGCGACGTCTTCGATGAGGTGTATCTGCCGCATGCCGTGGAAATGGCCGGGAAATACCATCCCGCAGTCAGAATGACGGTCCCGGAAATGGAAAAGCGCCTCGTCGAACTGCAGGAACAGCTGCAGAGAACACAGCGCCGGCTTGAGGACGTGGGAATCCGGTGCGGACAATTGCAGCGGAGCCATGATGAGCTCCTGGCCATACAGCAGTCCGTTTCGTTTTTCATCGGCCGCGTGATCACATGGCCTCTGCGCATGGTCCGCGACGGCCTGCGCTGCTGGCGCGAAAACGGCTTTGCCTATGCCTGCGGCAGGATCCCCGTGAAAGCCGGCATTTGTTCGCGCCGTTTCATTGACTTCCTGTCGTCGCGCCGGTTTCTGCGGATTCTTCTGTTTCCCCTGCTGGTCCTGTGGAAAATGATCGTCATGGTCCCGAAAACACTCAAAAGCATCCGGGAAAACGGACTGCGGTTCACGCTGAAGAAAATCGCATCATTTTTCCGCGCGGAACACGGCCACGGCTGGATGTTCGACCGGCGGAAATACGCACTGGTCGCCACGTCGGAATCTGTCCCATCCGGAGCCGCCCTCCCCGGCAAGACCACGGTCGTCGTCCCGGTCTACAACGGTCTGGACCATCTGAAACGTCTGATGCCGTCGCTTCTGGCCAACACCCCGGCAGATGTTTCCATCCTGATGATCGACGATTGCAGCCCGGACGGGGAGATCGCGCCGTTCCTGCGGGCTCATGCGGAGCGCGACCCGCGGATCAAACTGCTGAACAATCCTCAGAATATCGGATTCGTGAGGACCGTGAACCGCGCCTTCGGCGAATGCAAAGACCGGGATTACGTGATCCTGCTGAACACCGACACAGAGGTGCCGCCGCAGTGGGTGGAACGCATGCTCGCCCCGTTTGCGCAGGATCCCGACATCGCTTCCGTCACGCCCTTTTCCAACGGCGCGACCATCTTCAGCCTGCCCCTGACGGACGACCGGAACAACCGGGAGTTCATCCAAACATTCACGCTGGACGAGATCGACCGGGAGATCCGGAAGTATTCGCTCCCGCCCGAGATGCGGACCGCGCCCTGCGGCGTCGGGTTCTGCATGGCCATGAAGAATGAACTGATCCGGCAATTCGGAGGATTCGACGAGGAGAGTTTCGGCAAGGGCTTCGGCGAGGAGGTGGACTGGTGCCGCCGCGCGGCCGGGCACGGATACAGAAACGTCATCGCACCGAACCTTTTCGTTTCGCATTTCCACGGCGGGAGTTTCGACTCCGCCGAACGTGCGGCCCTGCTTGAGGAACATGAAAAACTGCTGACGAAGAAGCACCCGGATTATCACACCTTGCTTGCGGCTCACGATCTGGAGACTGCGCCGGCATGGGACATCATCCGCTGCGCCGCGACGCTCGGGCTGATGCTGAAGCCGGAACACGATCCGGTTCTGATTCTGGACCACGACTGGGGCGGCGGTGCAAATCTGTACCGGGAAAAGAGGATCCGCGAACTGCTGGCGGACGGGAAGGCCGTACTGCTGGCGCAACCCGAGGTCGGTTGCATCAAGCTCACTGCATCCTGCCGCGATTTGCATTATATCTATCGCGTGCCGGATTTCGCCGCGCTGCATCTTCCGTGTTTCTCCGGCATCAGGAGGATCATCGTCAACGAGCTCATTTCATGGCCGTACATCTACGGGAAACGGGCTTTCTCCATCGACCTGTACCACAGCCTGATCGGAGATATCCTCACGCTCAAGGATCACTTCGGAGCCCGGCTCGAATACATGTTCCACGACTTTTTCCTGATCTGTCCGCATCTGAACCTGGTCGGGATGGACCGGAAGTATTGCAACCCCGGCCCATCCGCGGCCCCCTGCGCCGGATGCATCACCGTCAGGCGGCATTACGAAAAAACGGAGCGTTATCTCGGGACGATCACCGGCGAGCTCTGGCGCGACGCCATGCGCCAGCTGATCGCAAATCTGGACGAAATACGGTTTTTCTCGCAGAACTCCATCGACGTCTTCCGGCAGGTGTACGAACCGGAGGAACGGCAGATCAGACTGATCCCTCACAAACCGGTCATCGAGTTCAAACCGATGCGGTTCGGCGGCGGTCCGGTCAGGATCGGCTGCATCGGCGCGATCGGCGAAGTGAAGGGAGCCGGATTCATCGCAGAACTGGCAAATCACCTGAAAGCGCATGCCCCGGACGCCAGGATCGTCGTCATCGGGATCATCGATGCGAAACACCTGCCGGACAACGTCGTCGTTCACGGAGGATACGAGCTGTCCGAACTGCCCAGCCTGCTCGAGCGCTATGGGGTCAACATCGGGTTCGTTTCCTCTATCTGGCCGGAGACATTCAGCTATGTCACGCAGGAACTCATGATGCTGGATCTGCCGCTGGTGTGTTTCGACATCGGGGCGCCGCGCGACCGGATCGGGAAATGGGAAAAGGGCCGGATCATCCCCGAAATGACGCCGGAATCCGCCTGGACGACCATTTCGGACCTGCACCGGGCATGCTATCGGGACGAGCGCCATGCGTGAAAAACAGCCATCTGCCGGCGGCGACGCAGCTCAGCTGCAAATCCTGCTTGCAACATACAATTCCTCGCGGTTTCTGCGCGAACAGATGGATTCCATCCTGACGCAGGACTGCCGCAACTTCGAAATCCTGATCCGGGACGGCGGCTCCACGGACGATACGCTCGGAATCATCGGCGAGTATCAGCGGAAACACCCTGACATCATCCAGTTCCTGGGCAGCGGCCCCGCCTCGGCTTTGGAGAATTTCTCCGCGCTGCTGGCGGCTTCCACGGCTCCGCTGATCATGTTCAGCGACCATGACGATGTCTGGAAACCGGACAAAGTCCGGATCACTCTGGAAAAGTATCGCGAACTGGAAGCCGAATATGGAGCCGCCACGCCGATCCTGGTCTTCACCGATTCCGAGGTGGTCGACGACGAGCTGAACCCGATCTCCCCCTCCATGCTCCGTTACCAGAACATCAACATGCACGAACTGACTTTGAACCGTCTGATCGTCCAGAATGTCCCGTCCGGCAATACCATCCTCGTAAACAAGGCGCTCCTCGACCTCGCCCTTCCGGTTCCGTCCGCCGCGGTCATGCACGACCACTGGCTGACCCTCGTCGCCGCGACGATGGGAAAAATCGGATTCCTTGACGTCCCGACTGTGTCCTACCGTCAGCACACGGACAACGTCTACGGCGCATTCCGTTACACTCTCCCGGCCTTCTTACGGAAACTGAAGCTGGGACGGGAAAAGATCCGGGCACGGTTTCAGCAGAACATCGACCAGGCGGTCGAGTTCGGCGTCCGCTATGCCGGGTCGCTGGGGAAACGTGATTCGGAGATGCTGGGAGCGCTGAAAACGTTTCAGTCGCGGGGATTCTGGGGCCGCAGGAGGATCCTGTGGAAATACGGCATCAGAAAGTCCGGGCTCTGGCGCAATATCGGGATGTATCTGTTCCAGTAACAGTCCGCCTTCGGATGAGCTCGAAACGCAGGGAGGAATCCGTTCCTTAACGGACGGCACAATCCCATGACTGCGTTTGTTTTCTTTGTCGGCATTTTTCTATGTAAATGGCGTTTTTACGACTTGAAATCCAGTAAAGCGGTGCTATTGTATTGAGGTAAGAAAAAACGTTCTTCAAAACAGGCAGTGCGCAGGCGGACTTCCGAACCGAACTAAAAACCGCCCGCCATCTTCCCGATTCAGCATAAGGAGCTTTTATCATGTCAACTGTTGTCACGAACGATATTATTGTTATCCCCAGCGGAGTGGTCAGCTCGGGGCTGACCGCCGGCCTCAACGGAGAAATTGACGTTTCGAACGGGGGAACGCTTACCGACTCCCTCGCCACGGACCAGGGCTGGATCATTGTCGATGTCGGCGGCACGGTTCAGCGGGTTTCCGCGACCGCGGGAGGCGACATCTTCGTCGACGGAGCCGCCTCGGAACTCGTGTCAGAAGACGGGGGCATGTTCGATATCGACACGGGCGCCACACTGAATACCGGCCTGGTCAAAAGCGGCGGAATGGGCGCCATTTACCCCGGCGCGACTGTGGATAAAGTCACCGTTCTGGACGGCGGGAAGTTCCTGAATTACGGCGGAACCGTACAGAATACGGTCGTTTCGGGCGGCGGCTCCTTTACGGTCCAGGGCGAAACCGCGAACACAACCAATACCAATGTCCTCGAGGGAGCCACGATGCGTATCGTCTCCGCCGGCAACGCGACCGGAACGACGGTAAACGGCGGCTTCCTTGAGATCGAGGCGGGCATTGCCGCCGATACGGTCGTCTCCGCCGGCTCCATGCGCGTGAACAAGGCCAACACCGTCGACGGCGTGAAGCTGCTCGGCGGCAAACTGGAACTCAACGAGGCGACGGCCAATGCGACCGTCATCACCGGCGGCACCGTGCTCGTGTTCTCCTCGGGCGGCATATCCGGCACGACGATGAGCGACGGACTGATCGAGCTCTTCTCCGGTACGGCGGACGGGACGGTCATTTCCGGCGGCATCATGCGCGTAAGCGATGAAAACACGATCACGGACACCACGCTGAACGACGGCGAGCTGTTCGTGAGCGCGGCCGCGGCGAACATGACCGTCATGAACGGCGGCGTCATGAATGTCGTTTCCGGCGGCACGCTCTTCGGCACGACGGTCAATGCCGGCCGGTTCACCATGGACCGGGGCACGATCGCGGACACGACGGTCCTGGGAGGGACCGCAAGTTTCACCGGAGTGGCCCTCACCAACATCGAGATCGGAGCCACCGGAACATTCACGATGGACAGCGAATCCACGCTCGGCGGCTTCGCGGATTTCATCACCGGCGCAATCATCACGATCGACGGCACGATCGCCTTCGACACGGCGCTCACGACCGCGGAAACTGCCCAGATCAACGGACTCTCCGTCGTCACGACCGGAGAAAATACGGCCTACACGCTGAAAGATGACGCCGCGATCAAGGGCACCTACCTGCTCGCCACCGACGCGGCCACGTTCAACGGCGACGTCACGTTCGGCGATTACACCCTCCGGGTCAATCTGCCGGTCATCGTCGACGACCTCCTCTCCTACACGCTCAGCATCACCGAAAACAACGATCTCGCCCTCGTGATCGCCGACAAGCCGGACATCCCGGCGCTGGCTTACGCAAACAGCGAATGGACCGGTCTTGCGGACGGCACTGTCGTCGAAGTCAAGGTCGGTACGGCCGAGATCGGGTATGATGCGTTCGCGCTTCTCGCCGATGCGATCGCCGGCGTCACCGTCGACGGCACGGTCGAAGTTTGCGGCGGCACGATCTCCTTCGCCGACGGCTACAGCAAGACCATCGTGGTCGACGCCGAAGCCTCCGTCGTTGGCACGGCCGTGTTCGACACGCCGATCACGATCAACGGCACGGTTGTGTTCGATACCTCCATCGCGACGGAGACGAGTGCCCAGTTCGGCGGCTTCTCCAATGTCTCCGGCGGCGCGACCTACATTCTGAACGTTCCTGAAGTGCTCGAAGGCACCTACCTGCTCGCCTCCGACGCCGCCGCGTTCGGCAGCGATGTCATCTACGGCAAATATACGCTGAAAGTCGGGGAAACGGTCACCGTTGACGAAACACTGGACTACACGCTCGCCATTACGGACAGCAACGAGCTCTCTCTCACGATCGCCGCTTACGTCCCGCCGACGCCGACCGTGCCCGCGAAGGGCGACATCAACGGCAACGGCATTTCCGACGTGATGTTCCAGCTCGTCAAAGGCGACTATGCATTCGGTCAGATCGGGTTCTGGCTGGACGGCACGAACGAGTGGCAGAGCACGATGTCGACGCACCCGACCGATGCATGGAAAGTCCTCGGCGCATACGACATGGACGCCAGCGGCAAAGCGGATACCGTACTCGTCGGCAATATCGTCATGCCGGTCGGCGATATTGATCTCCCGATGTACGTGATCGGCTACTACACCGACTCCGTCGATCAGGATGCCAACTGGCAGAACATCAGCTATCTCGGCAACCCGAGCCTCAATGTCTGGGAGAACGAGGTCGGCAACCTGACTGGAAACACCGGCACGAACTCCATCGTGTGGCATTCCACCGAACTGGGCGTCCTCGGAGCCTGGACCGACGGGACCGACGCCTGGGTCAGCCTCGGCATCGGTTACGATTCCAACTGGAAGATGGTCGGCTGCAGCGACTTCGACGGCGACGGCAGGGACAGCGTTCTGATGTCCTTCCTGGGCGCAGCGTATTACACCGTCGACATCGATGAAACCGGAACCGCCGGCGTGGCGAATCCGCTCACCAACTCCGACGCCAACTGGGTCGTCAGCACCATCGGCGATTTCTCCGGCGACGGTAAGGACGACGTCATCGCATACAACGCCGCGGCCAGCCTGGTCGCGATGTGGGGCGACGGCGACGCCATGAACAACTGGTCGCTGCTCGGCATGCTCGACAACAGCGACTGGTTCATCGTCGGCGCGGGCGATTACAACGGCGACCAGAAGGACGACCTGCTGGTCCGCCAGATTTCGACCGGCATGCTCGGCTACTACACCTCCGGCGACATGGACCAGTGGAATACCCTCGGCTACGGCGTCAGCATGGACTGGAACGTCATCGCGTAATTGAGCACAGCTTTGTGCCCGGCGCGGTACTGGCGCTCCGCTACGAAGTTCGACTCCCCCTGCTCTCCGATACGGGTGGCAGGGGCTTTTTCAAAGAAAAAGACCGAAAAACCGCGAATCGCGATTGAAAAACAGGAAATCGGCGTTAAGTTATATAGAATATTACACACCTTGACCCGCCCCAGGAACCGACCGTGGACTTCAATACCGACAATCTGCTTCAGAAAATCATAACTCCGCCCCTCGTGACGGAAAACGATGCCTATCTGCTCAAGTTCGCGGAAAACGAGGACGAGATCTTCGCCGCGCAGAAACTCCGCTACCGGGTGTTCAACTGCGAACAGAACCGCGGGCTCGACTCCGCCAAGGACGCCGAGTTCGACCGCGACGAGTTCGACGAGGGCGCGGCACACCTGATCGTCTTCGACAAGGCAAACGGGATGCCGATCGGCACCTACCGTGCGATCGGGCAGCCGGGCAACGACCCGGAAAAGATGTACTCCGCCCGTGAATACGAGGTCAACGGCATTGCGCGTTATGTGCCGCAGATCATCGAAGTGGGGCGTTCCTGCGTGGACAGGGACTATCGCGATGGCGCCGTGGTGACATTACTCTGGAGCGGAATGGCCGCGATCACGCTGCGCTCGGGCTGCCGTTATCTGTGCGGCTGCGTGAGCCTGGAAGACGCTCAGCCCGCGGTCGCGTGGGCCGTCTACGAATCTCTGCGCGCCAAAGGCCTGTATTTCCCGGACGTCGACTTCAAACCGCGTCCGCAGTTCAGCTTCCCCCGTCCGGACCGGGCGGAGGTCGAAAGCATCCTCAACGACCATGCGCGTCTCCGCGCCGCCATGCCGCCGCTTCTGAAGGGCTACATCACGATCGGCGCGAAACTCCTCGGCGAACCGGCGTTCGACTATGAATTCGGTTCGATCGACCTGCCCGTCATGGTCGACATGTGGCGTCTGCCGGACCGCTACCACAAGCATTTCTTCCCGAATATCACGTTCCCGGGAGACTGACCGATGCGGATTCTGCGCAGGATTTACCGTGTGATCGCACTTTTCCTGTGGGGAAGCTGGCACGGCATCTACTGCCTTCCGATCCGCTATCTCTACGAGGAAGAGCACAGTATCCGCCGCATGGCGCTCCAGACGAAATACTGGGGCGGCGGCATCGTCAAGATCCTCGGCATCCGCACGGTCGTCCACGGCGATCCCGAAGCATACAAGAAGACCGGCGGACTGGTCGTGGCAAACCATCAGAGCTACGTCGACATCTTCCTGCATGCGTCCATTTTCGGGCTGCGGTTCACGCCCAAAAAAGAGATCAAATCCTGGCCGGTCCTCGGCTGGTACACCGACATGATCCGTCCGATCTGGGTCGACCGCGATTCCAAACAGAGCGCCGCGAACCTCATGGAACAGTTCCGCGACACCCTGCGGAAGAAGATCCCGCTGATTGTCTATCCCGAGGGAACCACGTCCGACGGACAGCACGGTTTGAAGGACTTCAAAACCACGCCGTTCGAGACCGTCTGCGGCACGGACATCCCGATCCAGCCCATGATCTCCATCTACCGCGTCCGGGAAGGCGACATGCATCCGGCCTGGTACGGCGACGCCACGTTCATGCCCCATCTGTGGGCGATCCTCGGCAACCGCAGGTCCACTGCCGACGTCTACATCCTTCCGCTCATCTATCCGGAAGGCCGCAACCGCAAACAGCTTGCGAAGGCCGTTCGCGACGCCATGCTGGAGGCCTACTGCGAACATACCGGCTGGGTTCCCCCCGCTTTGACTGAATCGCCCGCAGCGCCGGAAACAAAAATACAGGAGACCGTCCGTGAACAACAGCACGCTTGAAAAGCTCTCCGCCGTGTGGACGCTCGCGACCGGGCGTCCCCTGCCGTTCCTGCCGGAACCGAAGGAGATCCCGGAGGATTTTCCGGTCTGGTTCCCGCTGGCCGGACTTGTCATCGGACTTGCCTGCGCCCTGATCGCCTGGGCCGTCGTCTGGCTCTTCGGTTCGTTCGCGGGCGCCATGTTCTCCGGCGTCCTGATCGCGCTTCTGCTGGAAATCCTCACCGGATGGCGCGGGTTCAACGGCTCGGCGCTCTTCGTCATGCGGTTCTTCCCGAAAGCCGCCGATGCCGCCCCGGACAGGTTCACCGCCCAGCCGATGTTCTTCGGCGCGGTCTTCTTCGCCGTCCGCGCCATCATGCTCGCGGCGGTCGCGAACGCAGGCGGGACATGCTGGCTGATCGCCGTCCTGCTGTGTGCGTATTTCGCGCGCGAAGAACTCAGCGCCGCGACGACTCCGTCCGGCACGGAACTGATTCGGTCGAACGCCGCGGAACGCCGGAAAGGCGCGGTCGCGGGCTGCGTCCTGATCCTGCTGTTCATCCTGGTCAGCCGCCGCATCTGGGGCGCCGCCGGGATGTTCCTGCTGACGTGGCTGACATCCTGGTATCTGATCAAACGGACCGAAAACGGGACGCTCTCTTTTGACCGCAGGGCATTCGACACGGCGGCATATCTGATCGAGACCGTGCTGCTGATCCTGACCGTGGTCTGCGTCCATCGCTGAAAGGATCCGGCATTGTCCAGCACCACTCTGAATCAGCAGCCCGGGATCCCCGCTGGAGCATTCCGTACGCCGCGGCTGTTTTTTCTTGCCGCGCTCCTGCTCGCCGTGCCGCTGGCGTATTTCGCCGACATCCCGGAACGCGACATCGCGACCCGGTATGCGCCGATGGCGGAGGCATTCGCGACGGGAAAATGGGTTTATGCGTTCCATCCACGCATCCCGATGCTGTACCCGGCGCTCTGCGGCGTGCTCGTGTGGCTTGGCGGAATCACGGGATTCACGGCGGCAAAAATCCTCAGCGTGGCGTGTTTCGCGGCATCGGTATTTCCGTTGTTCAGTGTCATGAAGCGCGTCTTCGGAGAAAAGACCGCGGCCGGCGCGGTTCTGGTCTACATCGTCAATCCGTTCATGTTGCGGCTCGCCGGGACCGGGCTCCGCGAAAACATGAAATGTCTGCTGCTGATCCTGATCGTCCATGCAATCTTCCTGATCCGGGAGGATCCGGATTCGTTCGCGCGGTATCTCTATTTGGGACTCGCCGCGGGCATCGTCATGATCACACGCTCGGAGATGATCCTTTTCTGCGGACTCGTCCTGTTCGGCGTGATGTTCCGGGAAGCACGCTGGAGTCTGGATGCGGCCCAAAGCAATCTTGAATTTTTTCCCGCACGGAAAAAATTCGTTCCGGTACCATACCGGAGCCTCGCAGGCACATTGCTTGCCGCCGGGCTCGTCTTCCTTCCCGCGATCGTCAATCATGCTGTGTTCGGGCTGGCCACACCGGAAATCCGATATCTCCACATGTTCGAAAAAATGTTCGGACGTGCGCCGACGTTGATCGATGCGGCAATGATCGCCGGTCTGACGCCGTTCGCGATGGCCGTGGCGGCAAAGCTTCTCGCCCGCGTTCTCGCCGGGAAGAGCCTGAAACCGGTCCTGACCGTCTGCGGCGGCATGTTTGCAGCCGGGCTCGCATTTCTGTTCATCCGGCAAATGCTCCGGGCGGATTCCGAGGTCATGAAGGAGTTCTTCCTCACGTTCGAACGCGCGTTCGATCCGCTGTGGACGGCGCCCGCGCTCATCGGACTGGCATTCCGGCTCCGCGATCACGTTTTTTCCTCCGGCGAAAAACTCCTGCTCGCGTTCATCGCCGTTCATACCGGCGTGATCGCGGCCCAGCTCCTGTTCTACGACCGGACGCTCACGTTTTCCGTGCGCTACCTGCTCCCCGTGTCCCCGCTCGGATTCGGCTGGACCTCCTGCGGCGTCACGGTCATCGCCGGACTGCTTGCGCGTTATCTGCCGCACGTCTCCATGCGCGCCGCGTTGAATGTCCTGCTCATCGCGTATGTCCTGGGTGCGCTGTTCCACTGCCTCGGCCCGATCCTGAAGGACTATTTCGAGCCGCGCCACAAGGCCGTCCGCAACGGCACGCTTCAGCTGGCAGCGCTCTTCCGCGCCAATTCCCCGGCTCACTCGCAGACCGCCCCGCCGGAATTCGATCTGATTGATTACGAAAGCTGCGCCGCGCCCGGCATGTACTTCGAAGACAACAACAAATACATCGTTTCCGCCTACCTTGCCGGAGGACGCCGCGTCCGCGATCCCCGAAACGCCGATTTCTACGTGTCCGAGGCGGGAAAAGCTCCGACCGCGCCGCCGGACGGCAGCTGGATTCCCGCAGGCGAACCCGTTCCGATGGAGCATGAAACGTTCTGCATGGTGTTCCGCAGGAAGGAGGCCGCCTTATGACTGCCGGACGGATCCGAATTCTGTTTCTGATGCTGGCGGATGCCGTGGCGCTTTCCTTCTGCTGGCTCGGCACGGCCGCGGTCTATCACGCCATGGGCGGCGACTACCAGATGTCCACTTACACGGCCATGTGGCCGTTCCTGTTCGTCTTTATCCTGCTGGCGGCGGTCATGCGTCTCTACCACGGCAATCCGTTCTCTCCGGGCATGGCGCTCGATCCCGTGGAGGAGATGCGCCGGCGCGTTTACACCGTCCTGGTCACGTATCTGCTGCTCTTCTGCTACCTCACCTTCACCCGAAAAACGGAGCACTATTCGCGCGTGGTCATCGCGGTCAGCGCATGCCTGAACCTTTTCCTCGTCGGATTCGCGCGCAATCTGGTCCGGAAGACTCTCAAGGGACTGAACATCGGCCAGATCCCCGTCCTCATCGCCGGCGCGGGAAAATGCGGCCGCAAACTTGAGGAGGAAATACGGGACAGCGCGCATTTCGGGCTCCGTGTCACCGGTTTCGTCGACGACAATCCCGCCATTCAGGACCGCCTCGGCGCGCTTTCCGACGCTCCGTCGGCCGCCGCCCGGACCGGCGCGGAATTCCTCATCTGCTGTCTCCCGCCGCAGGCGATTACGAAGTATCTGCGCGATTACGTCAAACACTTCCGGCAGATCCTGCTCATGACCGACGACATCGGCATCCCGGTCGCGTGGGGCACGCCGGTCTGCATGCGCGAACTTGCCGGACTGGAAATCCGCAACCAGCTTCTTCGACCGATTCCCCGCCTCACCAAAACCATTCTGGAGTTCATCCTCGCGTGCATCAGCGTGGTGATGCTGATCCCCGTATTCCTGGTCCTGGCGCTCGTCGTGAAGCTCTCCAGCAAGGGACCGGTCCTGTACCGCGCCGACCGGCTCGGCAGGAACGGACGCCCCATCCACGTCTGGAAGTTCCGCACGATGTATACGGACGCCGACGACCAGCTCGAACAGATCCTGGCCAACGATCCGAAGCTCGCGGCCGAATGGCGTGCGAACTTCAAGCTCGAACACGACCCGCGCATCACGCCCATCGGGCGCATTCTCCGCAAGACCAGCCTCGACGAGCTTCCGCAGTTCTTCAACGTCATCACAGGAGAACTCGCCATGATCGGCCCGCGCCCCATCGTGAAGGCCGAGATCGACTATTACGGCGACAATTACGAGGTCTTCTCGCGCATCAAGCCCGGCATCACCGGACTCTGGCAGGTATCCGGCCGCAACGACACCAGCTACGACAAACGCATCCTGCTCGACATGTGGTACATCCGCAACTGGTCCGTCTGGCTGGACATCCACATTTTCTTCGCCACCATCGCCGAGGTCATCAAATGCAGGGGGGCACGATGAAAACCGCGCTGATCCATTACTGGATGACCGCCATGCGCGGCGGGGAAAATGTCCTGGCCGAACTCTGCCGCCTGTACCCGGACGCCGACATCTTCACGCACGCCTGGAACTGCGACAGGCTCCGTGAGCCGTTTTCCTCCCACAAGGTCACCGAGACCTTCATCGCGCGTCTGCCCGGTGCACGCAACGCCTGCCAGAGGTATCTGCCGCTTATGCCCGCGGCTCTCCGCCGCCTCGACTTCTCGCCCTACGACCTCATCATCTCCAGCGAGTCCGGCCCGGCAAAAGGCATCCGCAAGCCCTCCGGCGCGCTCCATGTCTGCTACTGCCACACCCCCATGCGCTACCTGTGGGACATGAGCGACATGTATTATCAGGCCGCGGGCCCCGGCGGCAAACTCGCCATGAAACTCTTCCTCCGCCGCCTGCGGAACTACGACCGGCGTTCCGCCGATGCCGTGGACCATTTCATTGCAAACAGCGCGTTCGTGGCCGAGCGTATCCGCCGCATCTACGGCAGGGAATCCGCCGTGATCCATCCTCCGGTCAACACCGCCTTCTTCAGCGATCCGGGACGCCCCGGCGCAGACGCTCCGAAACGGGATTATTACCTGTGCGCCGGACAGATCACGCATTACAAACGTGTCGGCATCGCGGTTCGCGCCTGCATGAAGCTCGGACGCCGCCTGATCGTTGCCGGAGACGGCCCCGAACTCGCGGAAATCAAACAGACCGCCGCGGGCTCCCCGCTGATCACGTTCGAAAATCTCTGTTCCAACGAACGCTTCCGCGAACTCTTCACAAACGCCCGCGCCCTGATCTTCCCCGGCATCGAGGACTTCGGCATCATCCCCCTGGAGGCGCAGGCCGCCGGAACCCCGGTGATCGCGTTCGGAAAAGGCGGCGCGCTGGAAACCGTCCTGCCCGGCCGGACCGGGCAGTTCTTCCCCGAGCAGACCCCGGAAGCGCTTGCAAACACGATCGAAGAATTCGAGGCTGTCCCGGCGTGGGATTCCGCTGTCTGCACAGAACATGCCGCCAAGTTCAATCCGGAACGCTTCCGCATGGAAATCGACGCCTTCGTCCGCTCCGTGACGAAATCCTGACCGAATCCGCCGCCTCCCTCGCCTGTCTGCCCTTTCTTTGGCAATCTCCGGCAAATCCAGTTCGGCACGGAGTCCGAGGCTTGATTTTTGAAAAGAAAAGGGTATATTATTTTATCAGGCCGCGTACGGCAGTATAGCTCCCGGAATCGCGCGTTCCTTTTCGTGGATCCTTAGCTCAGTGGTTAGAGCGGAGGTCTCATAAACCTTTGGTCGCTGGTTCGAACCCGGCAGGATCCACCATTTTTATGCCTTGATTATCAAAGATTTGGATTTATGGGTTCTTTATTCCCTGTTTCCGTTTTTTCCCATCATTCTGTATTGTTTTTGAGGGGGAAAATGGCCCGATCGTCAAGGAATCGTCAAGTCAGTTGCCCGCTTCGGTTCCGTTTCGCGAATGATTGGAAGCCAGAACGCGGAATTGTTTAGAATCGGGTTATAGACCAAGCCCGATCCGATGCCTTGGATATCTTCCTGTTCCGCGCCTTGCAAGTTTTTTTTGAAAAAATGTTTCAGGGCTGTTGAAAAATAGCTTGGAAAATCGTATATTAACAGTATGGTTCTGTGCACGGAAGGAAATCACGAGCGGAACCATAGTCAAATCGACGTTCAAAAAGACGAAAACAATCGTCCGGGCACGCCGGAATGAGGGCGTCCGGACCGGAAGGAGCAGTGCATGGGGCGTTTATTCGGGACCGACGGCATTCGCGGCAAGGCAAATGAATATCCTATCACGCCGGAGCTCGCCCTGCTGGCAGGCAAAGCCGTCGCACGGCATTTCTGCCGGAATACGCCCCGGAACGACGCCTTCGGGCAGCGCGGCAACCCGCGCGCCATCATCGGCAAAGACACACGCATCTCCGGCTATATGCTCGAAACCGCGCTGATCAGCGGCATGGTGAGCATGGGCATGGACGCCTACGAGATCGGCCCGATGCCTACCCCCGCCGTCGCAAGCCTCACGAAATCCATGTGCGCCGACTGCGGCGTCATGATCACAGCTTCCCACAATCCCGCCTCGGACAACGGCATCAAGCTGTTCAATTCCGAGGGATTCAAGCTCCCGGACGAGGTCGAGGACGACATCGAACGCGCCATTTTCGCGATGATGGAACACCCCGCCGACGGTACGCCCGACATCGGGAAGGCGTTCCGCGTGGACGACGCCCGTGGCCGCTACATCCACCAGGCGAAACGCTCCATCGGCTACACCTCGCTGAAAGGCATGAAAGTGGTGCTGGACTGCGCGAACGGAGCGTCCTACTACGTGGCGCCGATCGTACTCCGCGAACTTGGAGCCGAGGTCATCACGGCGGGCGTGAAACCGGACGGACTCAACATCAATGACGGCTGCGGTGCGCTTCATCCGGAGAACATGTGCCGTCTGGTGAAGGAGCACGGCGCGGACATCGGCGTGTCGTTCGACGGCGACGCCGACCGCGTACAGTTCTGCGACCACACCGGCGCCATCATCAACTGCGACCGAATCATTGGACTGTGCGCTCTGGACTACAAGTCGCGCGGCCAGCTCTGCAACGACACGGTCGCCGTCACATCCATCAGCAACCTCGGGCTGCACGACGCCATGCGTCAGGCGGGCATCAAGGTCGAGGTCACCAACGTCGGCGACCGCTACGTCATCGAGCGCATGCGCGAGAAGGGGCTGAACCTGGGCGGCGAACAGACCGGACACCTGATCTTTCTGGAGCATTCCCCGACTGGCGACGGCCTCATCTCCGCCCTGCACGTGATGCGCATCATGAAGGAGACCGGAAAATCCATCGCCGAGCTTGCCGCGTTCATGCGCGAGTATCCGCAGATCCAGAGTTCGCTCCGCATCGCCGAACGCGTCCCGTTCGACGACCTGCCGGAGCTTTCCAAATGCATCCGCGAGGCCAAACAGGACCTCGGGGACGCCGGACGCGTGATCGTGCGCTACTCCGGCACCGAAAACAAACTTCGTATTCTCGCCGAAGCCCGAACGGAATCCGCCGCGCGGCTCTGGCATGACAAAATAGCGGGCGTCGCGGCCCGCGAACTGGAGGTAATCCCATAATGGCTACGTTCGCATTCGAAATCGTCGAGCACGGCAATCCCGCCCTGCTGGAACCCCTGACCTGCAAAAAGCCTGCTCTTGAACTTGAACTCGCCGCCGGCACGCTGGAATCCACCCTGCTGGCCCGCTGGTCCTCAATTCAGAACGCCGCGCCCGGCGCACATCTCCGCCTCGCGTCCGACTTCTGGCCGTCCAAGGCCCTGCTCGAAAAGGCGTCCGCCGCGATCGCGGACGGCAAATCCTTCTCCGTGACCGACGCCGACGGCGTGGCCGCCGAATGCACAGGCTGCGGCGCGAACACCGTTGCCATCTCCGCCGACGAGGCGTCCTTCCGCATCCGCTACCCGTGGGACCTGCTGAAGATCAACGAGGAGTACCTCGCAGGCTACACCGAGAACGATATCAAGGGAACAGTGCGCGAACGCGTCACGCTCGACGGCGTGGTGATCCTGGGCGAAGGCTCCGTGCTGCTCCCCGGCGTCTACATCGAGGGCGTCGCTGTGATCGGCAAGAACTGCAAGATCGGCCCGAACTGCTATCTGCGCGGCTACAACTTCATCTCCGACAAATGCCACATCGGGCAGGCCGTCGAGATCAAGAACTCCATCCTCATGACGCATGTCGCCGCCGGACACCTCTCCTACATCGGCGACTCCATCGTCTGCCAGAACGTCAACTTCGGCGCGGGCACCATCACCTCGAATTTCCGCCACGACGGCAAGAACCACCGTTCCATGGTCCAGGGCTGCCTCATCGACACCGGCCGCCGCAAATTCGGCTCCATCATCGGCGAGAACGTCCACACCGGCATCCACACGGCCATCTACCCCGGCCGCAAGATCTGGGCCGACGTCCAGACCCGTCCCGGCGACGTGGTCCAGCTCGACCTGATGAAGTGATCTTCTCACAAACGTAATCCCATCCGCCGGGCGCAGCTCCATCCATACGTCCGGCGGTACACTTTTACCTCAAACACACGACAATCATGCCCCGTTTCCTGCAAGTCCTCCTCGCCGCGCTCAGTTTCGGCACGCGGTTCCGCGGTCCCGTGAAGCCCGCCGAGCCCGCTCTGTACTCCCGTGCCCTGACGCTTCAGCCGTTCGCCGGACTCCTGATCGGGGTGATCGCCGCGGTCCCGACGCTATTCATCAGCGCGAGTTTCCGCGGCCTGCAGGGATTCGTTCTGCTCGCTTCGGGCATCTACGTCTTCCTGCTGGAATGGCTCACGCGGTTCGACAATCTCCACGCGTTCGACGCCGCCTGCCGGATGCTCGCGGGCGCCGGCGTCTCCCCCGAGGAACGCCTCGGACGCGCCGCGCAGCCGGGTTCCTCCCCGTGCACGTCCGTTCTGATCGGGCTGAAACTGCTCGTGATGTACCTGATCTTCATGCGGACCGCGCTCTTCGGCGACAACCTGATGCTCGCCCTGACGCTCGTCTCCGTGCCGTTCTTCGGGCGCATCGCGATGCTGTTCGCCTATCCGTCGGGCTCCGGCAGGGAACGCCCCGAGGTCCACGACGTGATCCGCCTGGGCTGGGTCGTCGTCGCGATGCTGCTTCTGGCGTTCGCGCTGGGCTTGATCCGCACCTACGGCGGCGATTTCTTCTCGTTCCGCTCGATGAAGCTCACGATGTCCGGGTTCCGCAGCCGTACTGGCGACGTCACTGGTTTCTCCCCGTTCCTCACGGTCGTCAGCCTCGGCATTCAGGACGCCGTCACGTTCCTGGCGAGCGGATTCCTGTCCGTGCTGTACTGGAACACCGAGGCGTCGAAGAAGCTGCGCGTCACCCCGCCGCCCGAATTCGCCGGAGCCGTCTGCGAGACCGCCGAGCTCGGCGCGATGATCGTCTTCCTGATCCTCGCCGACGACGTGATCTTCTGAGCCATTGTATTCAAACGTTATTTTTTTTTGATAAATGCTTTTTCTTCCTTGCAATCTGTTAGACATAGAGTTATATTAACTCAAAACATCAAGGAAAAGGAGTATAAAAAATGCCTGTCATTGCACGTTTTTATGGAATGATTGTCAAAATGTATCTGCAGGGCAAGGAACACGGAATCCCCCATATTCACGTGATCTATGGAGAATGCGCAGGCGTCGTAGATGTTCAGACGGGAAAGATGCTTGAGGGGGATTTACCACAGAAAGCACGTTCCATGATCGAGGAATGGACGCTCGCTCATCGCGACGAATTGCTTCAGATGTGGGAAACCCAGTCATTCCGGCAGCTTCCCCCGCTGGAATAAGGACAAGGAGGCGGACATGTTTCACAAATTGAACAGGATCAAGGCTCTGCCCGGCTGTATGCTCTGGGCAGAGTTCAAGGGCGGCAGGGAAGTCATCTATGATGTTTCCAGTCTGACGGCGGTCAATCCCGTTTTCGGCGACCTTGTACGGAATCCGGATCTTTTCGTTCAGGTCCGCATTGATCCGGGCGGATACGGGATCAGCTGGAACGACGATCTTGACCTGGAAGCGGAGGAATTGTGGAAACACGGGAATGAGCTCAAATCTTCGATTGAGCTTGCGCCGGATTCCGACTCTGTCGCACAGGTCCGGCGACCGACGCCGTGAGCTTTTGAGTAAGGACTTTTGAAACACTTTTCCGGAGGAGTTTCCCGATGAAGAAACAACGCAGGATCAGCCCGGTGTTTCTAGTGTTTTTTATCCTCATCGGCATCATTTTTCTGAGTTTCGTTGCGGATTATTTCGGCGCGTATCTTCTCGGTGACGTTGTACCCAGGGAACAAACCCTCAACTATCAGTTGGAACAAATGCTCGGGATTGTTGCGGAAAAACTGCAGGAAACCGGAGAATTGCCGAAAAATCTGGACGACGTGAAATTCGAGAATAATTTTCTTGAGGAACGGTACAAGTCTGATTATGGATCGGGTCGGATCAAATGGTATATTCAGGGCGACAGATTAATCATCGAACATTCCGGCGATCCGCTCAAAAACATCGACTCGAAACGCAAGAAAATGAAACTGCCGCCTGAACTGATCCCGGAGGTGAAACCATGAAAAAGACACTGCTCTTTGTTCTTCTGTGTCTGGTCGTGCTTCTCACAGGTTGCGGACGGCTGAAGAAGTCAAGCGGAAGCCGTTCGCCGAAGCCGCCGCCCATGCATCCGTTCTACACCTACACGGGTTTTGCGGACTGGTACCGTCTCCCGCTGAAATATCCGTACCAGATCTCGACGATCGACCAACTGAGAGAAGGATATCTGGAAGAGCATACCGGCGGCGATATCGCGGCGGGCTCGAAATCCATGAAAGATATCGATGTCGGGGGGAGGATTACGCATCTTCATCTGCTGGAAGACTTCGCGGTTTTCCGGAAAGAGGACGGGACATTCGGCTATCTGGAATACGCGACCGGCAAAACGACCTTGCTGCCGACCGAAGCGGAATTGAAACAGGCTTGCCTGCTGACGCCCGGGGAATTCAAACCGATCGAATATTACTACAACCAGTTCAGCAAGGGCAAACTTATCTATCCGCCGAACGCGTCTTCGGAAAAGATCCGCACCGATCTGATCGCGCAGTTCCACGGGATGACCGTAAAAATGCATCCCTACGGCAAGGAGCGCGGAAACGCAAAGATCGAGGTGACATGCGGAGAAAGCCAAAAAAACATCGACGTTCAGACGGGAAAAGCCGTTTTCGTGTGGAAATGGTCATTGCCTCAGGAAAAGCAGGACACGCTCGACAAGTGGCTGTCCGCGCACAGGGCTGAACTGCTTGAGATGTGGGAGACACGGACCGTGAAGCCGCTCCCCGCGCCGGAAAAAGAGGCGAACCCGGCGAAGTAGTTCTTGCGTTTTTCCGCCGTCAGGCGTGGTGCATCACCAGGTAGACGGTGTACACGATGTACGCCGAAAGCAGCAGCGCGCCCTGAACGCGGTTGAGGCGCTTGCCGAACATGCCGAAGAGGAACAGCGCGCCGGACGTGCCGAGCATGACCGCGAAATCCAGCCCGCGGATGCTCTGTCCCGCCAGCGGCGAGATCATCGGCACGATGCCGAGGATGCAGAAGACATTGAAGATGTTCGAGCCCACGATATTGCCGATGGCGATGTCGTTCTCGCCCTTCAGCGCCGCCACGAACGACGTGGCAAGTTCCGGCAGGCTGGTCCCGACCGCCACGATCGTCAAACCGGTCACGGCGTCGCTGATGCCGGCCGCATGCGCGAATGCCACGGCGGCGATCAGGAACGACTTCGCGCCGAACACCAGCATAGCGACGCCGCCCGCGACGGCGAGCAGTGCCAGCGGCACGCCGAGCGGCTTTTTCATGCTCTCCTCGACCTCGGGATCGATGCCGGAATCCGCCTCCGTTCCCGCCGCGCCGTCCGCCGCCTTCTTCGCCCCCTGTTTCTTCGACAGGATCACGTTCAGCGTGGTGTAGGTGAGGATGCACAGGAAGAAGAACGCGCCTTCCCAGCGGTTGATGCCGTGGCTCAGGAAATAAAACCCGGTGAGCGCGAGCACGGCGAACAGCATCACGGGCAGGTCGAATTTCTTCAGGTTCGCGTGGAACGGCATCGGGCGCAGCACGGCG
This sequence comes from uncultured bacterium, assembly GCA_902778895.1. Taxonomy (GTDB): domain Bacteria; phylum Verrucomicrobiota; class Lentisphaeria; order Victivallales; family UBA1829; genus UBA1732. The sequence goes on along the minus strand of CACYZF010000009.1, from coordinate 38,520 downwards.
CACAATCCGAGGATCAGCGCCACGTTGCAGATGTTCGACCCGACCACGTTGCCGAGGCTGATGTCCGCCGAACCGCGCAGCGCCGAGTCGATGCTCACGACCAGTTCCGGCGCACTGGTGGCGAACGCAGCGAGCGTGAGGCCGATCACGAGACGGGAGATGCGCGCCTTCAGCGCCAGCGAAACGCCGCCCCTGACCAGAAATTCCGCCCCGTAGTACAGCAGCGCCACCCCGAGGACGGCAAGCCCGAGATTGCGGAAGAGATCAAGCATCGGCATGGTAAATTCGAACTCCCTGAAAATGAATTGCAAAAACGGATTCCCGCTTCAAATCGTCGGAGACGCCGCGGAAAACTTCGACCTCTTAATCTACACGTTTTTTCCGGGAATTCAAGTTTTTTCGGAAAAACGGCTTGCTTTTCCGCGTTTGGCATGATACTTTTATAGTCAAAGACAAACATCCACTGGCTGCATTCAACCGGAAAGGACCGGACACATGAGGATTCGCATCGCACTTACTGCTTTCTTCTGCCTGGCGGCAAGTTGCGCCGTCGTCGCCCAGACCCGGTCCGGGCTGGCGGCTCCGTCTTCCTCATCCTCCGGCAAAACGAAAACGAAGCAGTCCGGCGGCAGAGGCATTTTCGACATCGCGACCTCGTCCGACGCCGGGAAAAAATCCGGTTCCGCCGCGCCCGCCACAGGCAGGACGACCGCCACGACCACACCGTTCGGCACCGCCTCGCCCCGTACGCGCTCCACGGCGCGCCGCTGGAAGACAAGCAGCAGGATCGACGACTGCATCCGTGCGAAGGCCATCCCGTCCAATACCAACCTTTCGTTCTCCGGGACCATCACCGGCATCATCACCGACGGCCGCTACGTCATCCTCACGATGTTCGACACCGTGGAAACGACTGCGGAAAACGGCGCGAAAGGCGACGTCCCGGTCACGTACACCGTCGTGCTGGACGCCGAATCCGCCGCAGGAGACAAGAACATCAAGGAAGGCGGCAAAAAGAGTTTCTCCGTGGACAGCAATTACGCGTACCTCGTGTGGAACGATTCCGGTTGTTCCGTCCGCGTCGTCGACAACGCGCTGACCGAACCGGACCCGACCCCATCGGCCACGACGACGAAACGCTGAGCACTCTCCTTCCTTCTGCTCAAAATCACATTAAAAGATCAGCCTCCGGGAACCGCTTGGATTCCCGGAGGCTTTTGTTTCATTCAGTTGTTCAGACTGTCTTTTCTCTCAGTCGGCCGGAGAAATGCGGTAGACGCCCGCGGCATGGCACTTGAGGGTCCGGGAGAAGGAACCCTCGAACGTGCCGAGGTCCTTGCCTTCCCACAGGTCGCGGACTTTGGCCTTCTTGCCGATGCCGAGTTCGGCAAAGTCCACGGAGACTTCCGCCGTGTCCTTGACTTCCACATCGAAAGCCTCGTCGGTCAGGACGAGGAATTCGATCGTGCCGCCCTGGCGTTCCATATTGTCGGCCAGGACGCCGCGCGCGGTGAGGGTATCGTAGCCTTCCGGGCGGTCATAGATGATGACCGAGGCGGCGTGCGTGCCGATGCCGTCGATCCGGCGGCCGTCGGAGGACTGACCGACGCGGGGATTGCCCCAGCCGGCCGAAGCGCTCTTCCAGCGGAGTTCGGTGAGCTTCTTCGTGCCCGCAGGACCGGAGAGGACGGGTTCCAGCCAGGCCGCGTGGTCGAAGTTGATGCCGTCGCCGCCGTCGGTCACGGCCAGCGCGAACGACTTCGAGCCGCTGATGTCGGCCTTGATCTCCGCTTCGCGGACGCCGGAGCCGCCGACCTTGATGCTGTGATATTTGGCCTTCTGGTAATCGATGTTGTGCGTGCCGGGCGTGGAGGCGTTGAACAGCGCGACGTATTTGTCCTTGCTGCCGGGGACGTCGGCGGCCCACACGAAGAGGTCGCCCTTCTGCGAGAGCTGGCGGTTGTTTTCGCTGTTCTGGTTGATCTCGATGACTTCCTTGTTCGTGAGAAGTTTCAGCGTCCAGTCGTCAAGCTTGGCCATGTCAGCGCCGAGGATGAGCGGGGAACGCGCGATGGACCAGAGCGTGAAGCACAGGCGCTGTTCGTCCTGCGTGAAGTTGGTCTTGCGGTTGAACTGGATGATGCCGAACGGAAGCATGTCGGCGTCCGGCCAGGAGCCCTTGATGCGGTAGGGTTCCCAGCGGTGCAGACGGCCGAACATCCGTGCTTGCCGTTCTGGATCGGGGTATCGCCGGGGGAAAGGCTGAGGATGATCGGGCGGCCGCACTTGTCGATGGCCTTGCGGATGCCTTCGATCTCGGCGGTGGCGTACGGACGGGAGAGGTCGTCGATCTTGATGAAGTCAAGTCCCCATTCGGCGAACTGTTCGAAGAGGGAGTCGTAGTATTCCTGCGCACCGGGCTTGCTCATGTCCACGCCGTACATATCCTGGTTCCACGGGCAGGTGCTGCGGGTGTTGGCGATATCCTGTGCACGGTAGTTCGTGCCCTTCACCTTGGTATTCTCGCGGACGGCCTGACGCGGGATGCCGCGCATCAGGTGCACGCCGAACTTCAGGCCGCGTTCGTGCATATAGTCGGCGAGCGGCTTCAGGCCCTTGCCGTCCTTCGAGGAGGGGAAGCGCTCCGGCCCGGGGATGAACCGGCCGTATTCGTCCATGGAGAACTGGTGGCGGGCGTCGCTCTGGAATCCCTTCTGGTTGTCGTTGTACCACTGGTGGTCGATCACAAAGACGTTCCAGCCGAACGGCTTCAGATGCTTGACCATGGCTTCGGCCTGTTCCTTCGCCTGCGCTTCGGTGAGGCTGAGGCCGAAGCAGTCGAAGCTGTTCCAGCCCATCGGCGGGGTCGGCGCCCAGTCGTGGAAATCGGCGGCGGAGAGAGCCGCGCCCGCGATCATGGCGCATGCGAGCATAAGAGTTTTGAGGGTTGCTTTCATGGAAAACTCCTGGTTTGAGGTTGTCTGAATCGGAAAGCGGGCGGATTTGAGGAAAGATGAAACCGCCCTGCCGCATTTCGCGGTTAATATATTCGGAACAGGTAATAAAGTCAAGTAAAAAAACGGGAAAAAAAGGCCGCGGATGAACCGATATTCCGTTTTGCCTTTCCGCGGGGCGTTCTTTAACGTTTCCCCGGCACGGGGAACCGGGCTCCCGATCCCGAATCGCTCATTGATCCTGCATGCAGAGACGCGGCAGGCCGGAAACGCGGTCGATGTGCCGTTCGACCGCCCCGCAGAACGCATCGCGCCCGGCGGCGATCACAGCCTTTTTCTTCGCGCGGGTCAGGCCGGTGTAAACGGATTCGCGCGTCACGATGCCGCGGTCCGCGCCGGACGGCGGCAGGAACAGCAGGATGTTATCATAGTCGCTGCCCTGGGATTTGTGAATGGTGAACGTATAAGCGGGCGCGTACTGCGGCAGGGATTCGGGCGGGATCCCGCGCCATTTGAACTCGGAGGCGGGATCGGGAAAGAAGACCAGAAGGCGGTTTGCGCGGCAGCCGGGCTCCGAACGCCCGAGCGGACGGCCGTCTTCTCCGGCAAACCACAGGATCCCGGTGTCGCCGTTGAACACGTTTGTGCCGTAGTCGTTCCGGAGGACCAGAAACACCTCGCCGGGCACGGGACCGCCCTTGTCCGGAAATCCGAGGATGGAACGTGCCAGCCTGTTGAGCGCGTTTGCGCCGTACGGGCCGACATTGAACGGCGTGAGGATGCGGAACTGCTCGAAACGCATCCAGGCGGCATCGACAGTGTCTTCGTCGCAGTACCGGACCGCGACGGAGCCTTTCTTGTGAAACCACGCGTCCGCCGCTTCGATTTCATCCATAAGGAATTGACGGAGCGCATGTTTCGGCGGGACATCACGGGACACGACCGCCTCCCGGTCCTTCTGCGTCATGAAGTCCCAGGCCTCCTCCGCCTGCCCGTCGTTGATCCAGTCCTTCATTTTGCAGATTTCGCCGCCCTGCTTGAACCGGCGGCTCTCGGTCAGCTCCGCGAGGCAGCCCGGCGCGGAGGCGCGCAGGATGGAACAGAAATCGCCGAAAACGGAGCCGGGTTCCACGGAGGACAGCTGGTAGCGGTCGCCCAGCAGGATGACCGATGCATCGTCGGGAACGGCTTTCAGGAGGCTGACCATGAGCGACTGCGCGATCATGGAACATTCATCGACGATGAAGAGCTTGTAGCGGAGCGGATTTTTCCGGTTGTGGCGGAACGTCCCGTCCTGCGGGCTCCAGGAGAGCAGACGGTGGATGGTGGACGACTGGATCTGCGCGATCTCCGCGCGGCGCGATTCGTCGCGCAGGTTTTCCAGCTGCTGGTCCAGCGCCTGTTTCATGCGCATCTGCGCCTTTCCGGTCGGCGCGCACAGGATGACGTCGGACGGTCTTTCGTTGCGGAGCGCGAGAATGATGGACACGATGGTCGTCTTGCCGGTCCCGGGGCCGCCGCTGATGACAAGGAATCTCGAGTTGACCGCGGCGGCCACGGCGGATTTCTGTTCCGCGCCAAGCTCAAGTTTCGTAACCGTTTCAAACGGAATGGATTCAGCCGGATGCGCATCGTTCGTGCGCGACCGCAGATAATCCCGCAGGAACAGTTCGTTCTGGAACGCACGGCCGAGATAATACAGCCCGTCCGACAGGATCAGCGGAGCAGGCCGGAACGGTTCGCCCGATCCGGGGCGGTACTCCCGGAACAGACACGGGAAATCATCCGGATCCGGCGGCCATGAGGACAAACGGTCGGCAAAACCGAAATCGACCGTTTCACCGGAATCCTGCACCGTGTCGTCATCGTCCCCGGCGGAAAGATTATCCAAACAGTACCGGAGCTTTCCGCGTGTATTGATCTTATCCGCGGGCAAAGCGATCTCCCCGTGCATGGACGCGGCATTGGAGACGAGCGCGGCAAGCAGCGTCAGGGCGGGATCGTCGCCCGCGTTTCCGCCGATGAACCGCGCGAACGCGACGTCGATGTCGGCAAGCAGGCCGCGTCCGCGAAGCTGATTCAAGAATTCGAAGATGGTCGTCATTTCCCGTTTCCTTTCCGGAACAGCGTCAGGAGGTTTTCGAGGCAATCCTGCGGCGGCACGTCATACCAGATGCCGTTCCGTGTCCCCCGTTTCAGCCCGCGCAGGAAGAAATAATAGACGCCGCCGAACGAACTGTAATCCATGCCGCGCTGACGGAGCATCTGCAGGAGGGCGGCCGCGTAGAGATAGGATTGCAGGACGTATCCGGCGTTCCCCATCGCGGCGCGGACGCGGCCGGGCGTGTAATCCGCATCGGAACCGCCAAGCCAGTTCGTCTTCCAGTCCACGATGTAATATTTGCCGTCGTGCTCGAAGACCAGGTCGATGATGCCGTTGAGGATGCCTTTCCTGTCGAGGGCGACGTCCGCCCGGTCGATCAGGGGCTGCGCCTGAACAGAGGCGGACGCGGACAGGATATCCATGATGCGTCCGATGTCGAGACTGGCCGGAGCATCCAGGAAGAATTCCATCTCCGGGACCATCCGGTCCTGGTTGAGTTCGGAGAGGGCGATCCCCATTTCCGGCAGGGTAATCTGAAGCGTACGGGACACGCCGTCGGTGAGCTGACGTTTCAAGGTCTCGTTTTCGGCGTCGTAGCCGAATTCCCGGAGGACGCCGGCGACCCGGCCTTGAACCGCGTCGGAATCCACCTGTCCCCCCTGCCCCGCCGAGGCGAAAAGGTCGAAGTGTCCCGCGCAGTTTTCCAGCAGTTTGTGCGTCATGCTGCCGACGGTCGCACCGCGCGGGAAATCCCGGAACAGATTCAGATCGGCGGACTCTGTCTTCGGCGCTTCGCCGTCCGGTTCGGCCCCGACTTCCTCGAAAAGCACATCGTTGCGTTCGTCCAGGTCCGCCGGAGTCTCCGTTTCCGCTTCCATTCTGTCGTTCAGGATGTTATGGAACGCGGAGAAGCTCATGATGCTCCAGTCGTCGCGGACCTCCCGGGTAAACTCCGCCGCCGCCAGACTTTCCGGCGCATCGTCCGGGCGGAGTGGCCCGATGTCATCGCGGGTGCCGAAATGTCGCTCAAAGACGCCGTTTTGTCTGATATGGAACGCTTTGTCCGCGCCGTTTTCCGGTTCGTCCAGATCCGTCCACCAGGCGGCGGTCGGCTGGGGCAGCAGGTCCTTCGATCCGGTGAAATAACCGGATTTCCACCGCTGTTCCACAATGGTCTCTCCGGCCGGCTCCGCGCCGGATTCCGCAGGACCGTGTTCGTGCGACATCAGGAGGACGCCCTGCGCGGAGTTCGTGAAGTTCATGGCCTTGCCGCTCGGCGTTGCGAGCTGACGCGTATAGAGATATGTTACGAGGGAGGCGCGTGTAAGCGCCACATAAAGAAGCCGCAGCGAACTCCGGAATTCCTCGTCTCTGGCAGTCGCCCTGTTGACGTCGCTCATGCCGAAATCCAGGATCATTTCACCATCTTCCGGCGAAGTCGTCCTGCCCGTCCGGGCCGCCGTATTGATCCGGGTGGCGATCACGGCATACTGCATGCGTTTCCAGTCCTTCATGGCGGGATACGGGATGAACACGACAGGAAATTCCAGCCCCTTCGCCGCGAACATGGTCAGGATCTGCACCGAGGCGGAATCCCGGTCGAGACGCAGCTGGTCGGGATTGTCTTCGGAACCGCCCGCGTCGCCGCTGTCCGCGTGCCCCTCGATGATCGCATTCAGGCTGTTGAACACATCTTCCGGCAGGAGGTGTTCCTCCGATTCCTTCCGGAAAAGCAGCTCCATCAGCTGGATAAGATTCGTGATGACACGTTCGCCGTTGAACTCGGACAGGATATGTCCGCGCGGGGAATCGCCCAGGAACGGCGTATCCAGGAATTGCAGGAATGCGGCGGGGAATCCCGACTGCGCCCAGATCCTGCCGCAGTCCGCGAGCTGTTTCATGAGCGACTCGCACCAGGTCGGATTGGCGGCGGCGTCCGCGGCGGAAATGCGGAAGAACGGGGAAAGCATCAGGCCGCGGACGGACCGCATGTCGGGATGCAGGAAACACCGGAGCAGCAGACGCATGAGCTTCGCCTCATCCGTATCGTAGACTTTGCCGGACTTGCACGCGGACGCGGCGATCCCCTCCCGGTTCAGCATAGCCACGAAACCGGCGGCCTCTTCGTGCCTCTGCACCAGGATCGCGATGTCGGACGCGCGGAGCGGTCTCGGCGTGCGGCCGTCATCCCCGAACGCCCGCACCGGGCAGCCTTCGGAGAGCAGATACCGGATTTCGCGCACGACATCTTCCGCGATCCTGCGCGCGCATTCGTCCTTTTGGCCGGCGTAATGCCTGAGACGCAGACTCCCGCCGGGGATGCCCGGGAAATCGCCATCGCCCTTCCCCGACGAGATCGAAACGAACGGGATATCCTCCTGAAGGAAAACGCCGTCGGTCGTGTGGCCCTCTTCCAGCCCGCCGTCGCCGAACATCCGGTTGACGGCCTCGATCATGGCGGGCGAACTCCTGAAATTCTTCGTCAAAGTGAAATGGCCGTCCGCGGTTTTCTTCGCCTGCAGATAGGTGTAGATGTCCGCGCCGCGGAATCCGTAGATGGCCTGCTTGGGGTCGCCGATCATGTAGAAAAGATTGGGGGAGCCTTTCGGGAAGCATTTGTCGAAAATGCGATACTGGACGCGGTCGGTATCCTGAAATTCGTCCACGAAGACGGCCTGGTACCGCGCCCGGATCAGCTTCGCCAGACCGTCGTCCGACTGAAGCGCGGCGTCCAGATCCCGGATCATGTCGTTGAACGACATCGCACCGTCCTTCTCCATTTCCGCCGGAAGCCTGTCCCGGACATAGCGGTAGACGTCCCTGCGGAGCGTCTGCCTTTCATCCAGCTTCTCGCCTTCGAAGAAATCCCGGTCGACCGGTTCCGAAGCGAAAGCCGCCGCACGGGAAAGGTCGCCGAACGATCCGGCATTCCGGACGCCGCCTTCGTAGAAACGTCCCCGGCAGAACGCCCGGACCAGGCGATCCCTGTACGTGGATTCGTCCGGGACGAGCTCGACCTCGAACCCCTTGCCGGATTTGAGCGCGAACTCCCGGAGCATCTTCTGGCAGAACCCGTGGATCGTGCTCACGGTCATTTCGTCGATCGAGCTGACGGCAAGCTGGAGCAGAATCCGGGATTTCAGGTCTTCGGACGGAGTGAAAAGGTCCGGATGGAACGCACCGGCTGCATCCGCGGCCTCCGGCGCCGGGATCAGATTGTTCAGCTCCTCGTTCAGAAGCGCCAGAATGCGGGCTTTCAGTTCGTCCGCGGCGGCGTTGGAAAATGTCGTGACGAGGATCTTCCGCACGGGAACGCCCTGCAGGATCAGGCGCAGGATGAGATGCGTGATCGTATAGGTCTTGCCTGTCCCGGCGCTCGCTTCGATCAGATACCGGCCGCGGTCGATCGGATATTCGGAAAGATTCATGCTTTCCCGCCTTTCCCGCCGGTGAAGACCGCCGCGCCGAAGAACGCTTTCGCAAGGGATTCGACCAGAGCGCCATCCGGCATTTTCCCGCCGAAAAACATGCCGAATTTCCCGGCATCCCCCGAAGACCCCCAGTCGCCTTCCCAGGCTTTTTCCGCATCGTCCGTACTCCCCGTCTGGAACAGATGACAGGATGCTTTCGGGAAGAACGGCAGCGGGACGAGCATGCCGGCCTGATAAAGATACAGGAGACGTTTCACAGCCTGTTCCGCATCGGCCTGCTCCATCGCATCAGCCTCCAGGAAGACGGCCCCTTTCTTCTCCTCGCAATACACGATCTTTGTCCGGGTCCTCCGGCTGAGATTCGCCCGGAGATGCATGATGACCGGTTCGATCAGCAGTGCGCCGGAAATCTTGTCCGTCAGACACGGGATCGCCTGAACGCAGGTCCCGTCCGGATCGCCGGACGGTGATACTTTCGTTTCCGGCAGGATCAGCGTGGTGCGGAACGTGCCGGAGAGGACATCTTGCAGCGCCATGCCGGATTCTCCCGCGTCCGCCGCCGAATACTCGAACTCTCTTTCCTCCGCGGGGATCGATTCCGTCCCGGACGCCGCAACGGCTTCGATGCCGCGGACAAGTTCGGCGATTTCCGTCCAGTCCTGCCAGTCGTCCTCCGTCTGTGTCAGCGGGACGGCCCCGTTCAGTTTCATCCGCTGCAGGCTCACACGTTTCAACTCCGTCCGGTCCGCTTCGTCCGTCTCCAGACACAGCCGGAGCAGCTCTTTCTTCCAGTCCCAGTCCAATTTGCCTTCAAACAGTTCCGAATCCTCCGGAGACGCATTCCCGTACACGGTCACGGACGCGTCAAGCCCGTTCCGGACGAATGTCCCGGCAGGGTTGCGAAAGAAAGCCGCCAGTTCGTTGAGATCGACTCTTTGAACGTACTTCACGATCTGGGCATTTCCCTCGCCGCCGGCCCCGGGGGGACGGATCCCGGATTGAATATGGAACAGGGGCAATTGCTCCCGGTCCCGCGCCGGATCCGCGATCTGCTTCGCGGCAGACAGCAGCGTCGTCGAATACGACTGATTCACCGCGCCGGACCGGAAAAGCTCCGTCGAGAAGGAATGGATCGGCTCCTGAATCTCGACAAAACTGTTTTTGCCGAATTCCTGCGTCAGATAGGTCTTGAGTTCGTCCACGCATGCGGACGGAGGTTTCTCCTTGCGGTCATGGTTGTCCCGTCCGATATAACTGATATACAAATACTTCCGCGCCGCCATGATCGTATCCAGGAAAAGCTGGCGCGATTCGTCGCGCCGGAGCGGATCGCCCGGTTCGCGTCCGGCGGCGGGACCATCTTTCCCCGCGTCCCGGTACTGCTGCATGAGGTCGAATTCGCGGTTGTCGTCTTCCTCTGGGAATGTCCCGTGGTCCATGCCGAGCAGCAGGATCGCGTCGGCCGGGATGCTGCGCATGGGACGCAGACCGCAGAATGTGATTTTGCCGCGCATGAACCCCATGGTGTTGTCTTCCGGCCGGACGTGTTTGTCCTGAAGATACGCCAGGACGATCCCGCTGGTCAGCGGCACGTCCGCGGCATCCGCGTCCGTCAGGATGCGGAACCAGGCGCTCAGCACGCTTTGCAACAGGATTTTCAGCTCGGATTCTTTTCCGAAGAGATACCCCGCGGCATCGGTCAGCATGGATTCCCATTCCCCGAACGGGATGCCGTTCCGTTCGCGTCTCCGCATAAACCGGGCGATCTCGTGCAGTTTCGAGGTCAGGGCAATGAATCTGCCAAGCAGATCGGCCCTGCTGCCGTCGAATCCCGGCACGGGAAAGACCTCATATTCATCGCCGACCCGGTACGGGACCGCGGGATCGGCGTCCATGGCGTAGTCCAGCAGCATCCGGTCGAATCCCGTCCGCCAGCTGTTTTCGGCAAATGCCGCGCCGCCCGAAAGCCTGTGTTCGTCCGCATCCCAGCCCCAGCGGATGCCCGCCCGCATCGCCGAGGTCAGGCAGTACTGGCAGTCGTCCGCCGTGATCCCCCACTGCGACTGAAGCTCCCGGTCCTGCATGATCCCGAACACGTCGGACGCGGCGAAATCGCCTTTGAACAGGGCCAGAACTTTCATCAGCGTACCGTACGACGGCAGGCGTTCCGTCTGAGGACGGTCCGCGACGGACACCCCGAGTTTCACCGTATCGTGCGAATGGTTGAACACGGCATCCACCAGCGGGGCGTATTCCGACGGGGACGGCGTCATGATGAAAATGTCCTTGACCGAAAGATCCGGGTCCTCGTCCAGGCAGTGCAGGATGAAATTATGGGCCGCCTCGACTTCGCGGAACGCCGAATAACAGCTTCTGATCTGAACCGAACGGCAGCCGTTTCCGGCTTCCTTCGGGGCCGCCTGTACGCCGCGCGCCCTGATGTCCCGCCGGATGCGGTCCTGAAGTTTGTGCAGAACCGTGTCGTCCTCAGGCACCGGTTTGTCTTCTGCCTCATAGTCGTAATCCGTATCGCCGTCCCAGTCGTCCGTCCCGCTCAGCAGGACGCGGCTCTGCATCGCGAACGACGCCACCAGCGGATTATGCTGGAAATACAGCGTCTCCATGTCTTCCCGGAGCCGCTCCGGGTCCTGCCCCTCGTGGAAATAACGCGTCAGGAACTCTTTCAGCTCGTCCTTCTCCCGGCGGACATCCTCCATGAAAAAAGTTTTGCCCGGCACCAGATGGTACAGCGTGACAGGCATTCCTCCGGCGCTGAACCGCTCCAGACACCGCAGCACGGCCGGAGGCAGTTGCGAAAAACCGAATATCCGGATCGTTCCGGTCTTGTCCGCACCGGAAGACACATCCAGCTCGCCGCGCATGATCTTCCCGTACACTGCGGCGAAATGATCGCCTTTCCAGTCTTCGCCCGCGACACGCCGCCAGAGCTCGCCCTGCCAGGCCGCGGCCGGTTCCCGTTCCAGGCTGGACGGCACCCGCCCGGCTTCCCACTCATTGATCCACTCCGGGCGGTAGAGGATGTATTTGTCGTACAGGCTTCCGAGCTGGCGGGACAATTCATACAGTTTCTTCGCGTCGCCGTTGACCCACCGGATCAGTTCGGGAAACGCCTTTTCGGAGTCGCGTTCCAGCAGGATCCGATACACGCGCCAGCCGATCGTCTTTTCGTCGATGCGCAGGCGGCTCCGGGCGGAATTCCGGGGAGTAAACCGGCGGAAGACCGACATCAGCGGGAGGAACTCGATTTGCGAGGTCACGTCGTGCCTGTGCGCAAACCGGAGGGAGAGATACCGTTCGATGCTCCGGTTCGGCACGATGACCGGGATCCTGCGGAAAAGATCCCGTCCGTCCCGGATTTCCGCGTGGATCTCGTCGATCAGGAGATCCGCCAGATCGTCCATGCGGGTCCTGCGGCAGACGACGGGCTTTCTGTCAAAAACCATTTCTGTTTGATCTGTCATATTGAGGCCGTCGTCTTCGCTTTCCCGCCCCGGTTTTGAGGGGCTGTTATTTCATAACAGAATATAATGGAAATCGGAGGAATATCAAGCCGCGAACCCTCTTTTTTTCCGCTTTTTTTGCCGGAAATCCGCATCCAGGCAACTCCGGCCTGAATCACTGCATGGAAACTTTTCACAAAAACATGGGAAAACGGTCCGGCGGACTGGAAACAAACTGAAGCATGAGATATATTATATCATGATGAAAACAGGCAAAACACCACAGAAAGAACTTACGCGGACCGGACTGGTCCTGCTCTTCCTGCGCGGCAGCAAACGCTGGTTCGCGCTCGCCGCATTGTTCACCTCGCTCGTCTCCCTGCTGGAACTCCTCAATCCCCAAATCATCCGCTTCACCGTGGACTCCGTGCTGGGCGGGAAGGAACCGGATTCCGGCGGACTGCTCGCGGTCCTGCCGGAGCTCATGGGCGGGACGGAGTTCATCCGGGGGCATCTCGGGGTGGCGGCGTGCGCCGTACTTGCCGTATCGGCGGCCTCGCTTCTGTGCCGCTATCTCTTCCAACTCACGGAGGCGGCTGGCGCGGAAACACTGGTCGAGACGATGAGGAACAGCCTTTTCGTCCACATCCAGCGTCTGCCGTTCGCGTGGCACATGTCGCACCAGACGGGCGACATCATCCAGCGCTGCACCTCGGACGTCGACATGGTGAAGCGGTTCCTCTCTGAACAGCTCACGGGCATCTTCCGCATCATGATCCTGATCGTGCTGTCGCTGTGCTTCATGTTCGGCATGAACGCGCGTCTGGCGGCGCTCGCGTCGATCGTGATCCCGCTGGTCGTGGGATCGTCGGTCATCTTCCACCGGATGATCGCCTCGAAGTTCAGAGAGTGCGATGAAAACGAGGGCAAGCTCTCGACCATCGTGCAGGAAAACCTGACCGGGGTGCGTGTGATCCGGGCGTTCGGGCGCGAACAGTACGAGGTCGCGAAGTTCGACGCGCAGAATCGGTATTACGTGTCGCTTTGGATGAAACTGGGACGGGTGCTGAGCCTGTTCTGGATGACAGGCGACCTCATCGGCGCGCTTCAGGTGCTTCTCCTGCTCGTCTGCGGCTCCGTCTTCGCCATCCGCGGCGAGCTGACCGCCGGCGAATTCATCGCGTTCCTTTCCTACAACGGCATGCTGATGTTTCCGATCCGCCATCTCGGACGCATGATCTCCGAACTGAGCAAGGCGGGCATTTCCCTGAACCGCATCCGCGAGATCATGGCGTCGCCGGAGGAGACCGATCCGCCTGACGCGCTCACGCCGCCGCTCGACGGCGACATCGTGTTCGACCATGTGAGCTTCGGCTACGACGGCTGCCCGGAACTTCTGCACGACGTATCGTTCACGGTCCAGTCCGGCACAGTGTTCGGCATCCTCGGAGGCACGGGCAGCGGCAAATCCACGCTGATGCACCTGCTGTGCCGCCTGTACGACCTGAAGCCCGGCTGCGGATCCATCACCGTCGGCGGCGTCGACATCTCGAAAATGCGCCGCGACCATCTCCGCAAAGGCGTCGGGATCGTGCTGCAGGAACCCTTTCTCTTCTCGCGCACCATCACGGAAAACATCGGAATCACCGTTCCCGGCATCAGCATCGACGCCGTCCGCGCCGCCGCCCGTACCGCCTGCGTCGAAGAGTCGGTCGACCGCTTCAAGGACGGATTCGACACGACCGTCGGCGAACGCGGCGTGACGCTTTCCGGCGGACAGAAACAGCGCACGGCCATCGCGCGTCTGCTGGTCGGCTGTTCCCCTGTCATGATCTTCGATGATTCGTTGTCCGCGGTCGACGCCGAGACCGACGTGAAGATCCGCCGTGCCCTGAAGCACGATTTCGAGGGACGCACCGTGATCCTGATCTCGCACCGCATCGCCACGCTCATGGAGGCCGACCGCATCCTCGTGCTGTCCAACGGGCGCATCGCCGAAACCGGGACGCATGACGAACTGATGCGCCACAACGGCATCTACCGCATAAACTACGAGCTGCAGATGAAATCGCCGGAGGACGAAGACGGTACATCGTCCGAATCCACGCCGCGGACCGCGGAGGTGCGCCATGAGTAACACTCCGCTCCATGAAAACGACAAGAAAGTCCGCGCCCGTCTGCCGTGGTTCGGCATCCCCGCGCTCGTGCCGTTCCTGAAGCCGTTCCGGCGGCCCATGACCCTCATGGTGACGCTGTGTCTCGCGGGCGGCTGTCTGGACATCTGCCTGCCGCTCTTCCAGCGCTACGCCATCGATCATTTCATCACGGAGAAGACGCTCGACACGCTGCCGGCGTTCATCGCGCTGTACCTGATCTTCGTCACCGGGTCGTTCGTGCTGAACTACGGCGCGTTCTACCGCGCGTTCTTCATGGAGATGAACGTGTCTCTGGAACTCCGCCGGGCCGCGTTCAACCACCTCCAGACGCTGTCGTTCTCGTTCTTCAACCGGAACAGCGTCGGGTACATCCATTCGCGCGTCATGAGCGACACGGAGCGCATCTCGTCGCTGGTGTCCTGGCACGTGATGGAGGCGGTCTGGACCCTGATCTTCATGTTCGGCGCGCTGGCGATCATGTTCTCGATCCACTGGAAACTTGCCCTGGGCGTGAGCCTGGTCCTGCCGGTCGCGGCGTTCGTGATCGTGATCTTCCAGCGGGCGCTTTTCCGGGTCAACAGGATAATCCGCGAGCTCAATTCGCGCATCACGGGGGATTTCAACGAGGGCATCACCGGGGCGCGCACGATCAAGACGCTCGTGGCAACGGACCGCATCTGCGACGATTTCATGAAGGATACGCGCGAGATGAAGCGCACCTCGATCCTCGGGATGCATTTCCGTTCGCTCTTCACCGCCTCGGTGTCGTTCGCGTCCTCGCTCGCGCTCGCGATCGTACTGTGGCGCGGCGGCCTGCTGACGCGCGAAGGCGTGATGGAGATCGGTACGCTGTCCATGTTCATGTCCTACGCCATCAGCATGATGGAACCGTTCTTCTGGATTTCGTCCGCGGTGTCCGAACTGATCGCGGCACAGGTCAATATCGAACGCTTCTCGCGCCTCGTGAACACCGCGTCGGACGTGGCGGACGCGCCGGAAGTCACGGCGAAGTACGGCGACGCGTTCCATCCGAAACACGAAAACTGGGAACCGCTGCACGGCGACGTCGAGTTCCGCGACGTGTCGTTCCGCTACCCCGACGGCGACGAGATGATCCTCGAGCATTTCAACCTGAAAGTCCCGCGGGGATCCAGCGTGGCGCTGGTCGGCGAGACGGGCGCGGGGAAATCCACGCTCGTGAACCTCGTGTGCCGGTTCTTTGAACCGACCGCCGGACAGATCCTGATCGACAGACGCGACGTGCGCGAACGTTCCCAGCTCTGGCTGCACAGTCATATCGGATATGTCCTGCAGACCCCGTATCTCTTCTCCGGCACCGTCCGCGAAAACCTCCTGTACGGCAACCCGAACGCCACGGAGGAACAGATCGCGCTCGCGATCAAACGGGTCTCCGCCGACCGGGTCATCGCACGCATGGGCAACGGCCTGGACAGTCAGGTCGGCGAATGCGGCGACCTGCTCTCCACCGGCGAAAAACAGCTGATCTCGTTTGCGCGCGCCATTCTCGCCGACCCGCGGATCCTGGTGCTGGACGAGGCGACCTCCTCGGTCGACACCGTGACCGAAAAGATGATCCAGGACGCCATCGGCGAGGTTACGCGCGGCCGCACGTCGTTCGTCATCGCGCACCGTCTCTCCACCATCCGCAGCGCGGACATGATCCTGGTCATGAAGGACGGACGCGTGGTGGAACACGGCACGCACGGGGAGCTGATGCACGCCCGCGGATATTACTGGTCGCTGTACACGAAACAGTTCGAGCTTGAGGCAGTGAAGGATTTGTCCGTCTGACCTGCGGACGGGCTGACTTGAGGTTCTCCTCTTATAGTTAGGAAAAACGCGCCCGCGGGTTGCATTTCACAGTTTTTCAGTGTATATTTTTTGAATACATGCCGCTTAGCCGGCCTGACAATCGCGTTCAACAGGAGATTATCTATGAAACCCATCCGAAAAGCCGTGATCCCCGCGGCCGGCTTCGGCACCCGGTTCCTGCCGTTCACCAAGGCGGTCCCGAAGGAACTCGTGCCCGTAGTCGACAAACCCGTCATTCAGTACGTGCTTGAAGAAGCCGCGGCATCCGGCATCACGGAGGCCGCCGTGATCGTGAGCGACGGCAAGGACGCGATCCGGCATCATTTCGCCCCGGTCCCGGCTCTGTACGACCGCCTGCGGCACGACGGCAAGAACGACCTGCTTGAATCGCTCGAGGCCATTGACGGCCTGATGCATCTCACCTACATCACCCAGACCGAACTGAAGGGCCTCGGCGACGCCGTCCTCCGCGCGGAGGAATTCGTCGGCGACGAACCGTTCGCGATCCTGCTCGGCGACACCGTGACCACGTCGTCCTGCGGCGTCCCGGTGACGCGCCAGCTGATCGATGCGGCAATGCGGGCGGGCGGCTCCGTGACCGCGCTCGAACGCGTTCCGAAGTCTCTGACGAAACGCTACGGCGTGATCGACGGCACGGACGAGGGAGACGGCCTGTTCCGCGTGAAGACGTTCGTGGAGAAGCCCGCGCCGGAGGAAGCGCCGTCCAACCTCGCCATCGCCAGCCGCTACGTAATGACGCCGGAAATCTTCGGATTCCTGCACAGCGGCAAGCCCGGCAAAGGCGGTGAGATCCAGCTCACGGACGCCATGCGCGCGCTGTGCGAAGTCCAGACGATGTTCGGCCTGGAGTTCCGCGGACGCCGCCACGACATCGGCAGCAAGATCGATTTCGTGAAGGCCACGCTCGAATTCGCGCTCGCCCGCCCGGAATTCCATGACGCGCTTGCCGACTGGCTCAAAGGGCTCGGAATATGACCTCCCCGGCGGGCTTTCCGGCGAAACTTCGCAATACGTTCCGGCGGCTCGATCCGTTCCCGGATTCCGGCCGGCCGCTGTTCCGCCCCTCGCCCGCCGAACTCATTCTCTGGCTCGTCTTCGCCGCCGTCACGCTGGTGGCGGTCTGCTATCACGAACCGTGGCGCGATGAAGCGCAGGCGTATCTGGTAGTCCGCGACAACTCGCTCGCCGGGCTCATCCTGCACATGAAGTTCGAGAGCCAGTTCCTCGTCTGGTATCTTCTCACCTGGCCGTTCGTCCGCCTGTTCGGCATGCCGATCTTCGGGATCAACCTGCTGCACTGGGCGCTGTCGTGTTCCACTGCATACCTGATCGTGCGCCGCGCGTCGTTCCGGTTCTTCACGCGGGCCGCGCTGATCTTCAGCGTGCTGTTCGCGTTCGAGTTCACCGTGGTCGCGCGCCATTATGCAATCGGAGTCTTCCTGCTCACGGTTCTGCTGATGAACTGGCGCGAACGCTTCCGGCATCCGCTCCTGTATGCGTGCGGGATCGCGCTCTGCGCCTCGACAAATCTGCCGGTCTGGGCGTGTCTGGGGGGGCTGTGCTGTGCGATCGGCTATGAGGTGATCGTGCGCCGTCTGTGGTCGTGCCGGGTGTTCGGTTCCATGCTGATCTGCGTCTTCGGATTCATACTGGCGCTGGGGAGCATCTTCAACGGATCCGGGTTCGGGTCGCCCTATGTGGGAAAACGCGGCGGGGATCTGGCGGAAAAGGCGGTATTCGAGCGGCTCGGGAAGGCGTTCGAGGCGATTTCGAACATGGTCTATCTGCCTGTCTGGCTGTGCGTCGTCTGCATCGTGATCGGCGCGCTGTATTTCGTCCGGAAATCCCTTCCGGCGTTCATCTGTTTCCTGACGTCCGTCGGGCTGATGATCTCGCTTCAGCTCGTCGGCGGATTCCACTCCATCCGCCACATCGGATTCATGCTGATCGGGACGGTCGCCGCATGCTGGATTGCCGCGCTGGACGATACGCCCGGACTTCATGTTTTGGGCCGGCTCCCGGCGCACGCAGTGACCGTTTTAAATGATTCCGCGGGATGCACGGCCGCACTGGTCCTGTTCCTGCAGGCGCTTGTTACGCCTTTTTTCGTCATGTTCGAGACCCTGTATCCCTTCTCGCACGGACACGCCGCCGCGAACTTCATCCGCGACAACATCCCGGAGGACGTCCCGATGTTCTGCTTCACGGCACGGTCGAACGTCTCGGTCCTGCCGTGGCTCCCGGGCCGGAAGTTCTTCATCTTCGACCGGAGGGAATACGGCACGTTCTCGAAATGGGGCCGCGCGTTCGGTCAGTCCATGAAGGACATGGCGGACGAGGCCGCCGAACGGCTCGAACCGACGCAGCAGTACGGGCTTTTTGTGGTCGCGATGAACGAGAAACCGAACCTTTTCCCGCCGAACATGATCCTGCTGTACGATTCGCGCAAAAACGAGCGTCCCGTTTGGGGGCCGTACATCGAGGAGTTTCTGGTGTTCGCCGTCGTGCGCAACGAGGACGTCGAACTCTACCGTTCGAGGATACCGCGCAGGCCGTCAAGGTTCATGCAGGGACTTTGAGCCGTTTTCAGTCCTCAACAAACGTCTGGAAGGAATGCGGCGCAAGCGTCGTTTCCAGATAGTTCCCGCCGAGCTTGAGCGTCAGACGGCGTTCCGCATTCGCGCGGTTGCCCGCCACGATCACATATTTTCCGGCGGGATTCTTGAAGACCATCGCAGGCGTCTCTTCCGTGCGTCCGCCGAACGCCCCGAGCAGTTTGCTTCCGGCGGTCACGAAATGGCTGTAATGCTTCACGGCATAGTATTCGGGCGTAAGCGTCGCGGTCTTCGCCTGCGAATCCACGCGGATCAGGGCGTTCTGCTTCCAACCCCAGGCGCTCTCCCCGCGGTCGCACAGGATCACGTTCCAGAACGTGTATTCCTCGCAGCCTTTGCTGAGGTAGTCGTTGATGGTACCGAAGGTGTGTTCCGCCGCGCGCCAGTCGAACGTGCCGCTGCCGCATTCGCTCTCGGTCTGCACGACTTTGAGGTGCGGATATTTGTTTCGGACCTGGGGAATGATCTGCGAGCCTTCCCACTGGAATCCGAGCCCGGTGAAGATGTCCTTCCCGTTCATCACGCTATCGGAAAGAATGCCGTCGACCTCCTCGAAACGGTTCGTGTTGAACGTGCCGAGGTAGAGTTCCACGTTCGGGAATCTCGCCTTCAGCGCGGGGGCGAGGTATTCGGCGTTGAAGACCGCCGCGCCGTGCGGAGTCCACGGGCATCCGGGATATGCCGTGTAGCTGTAGGCCTCGTTCTGGTACATCACGCGTTTGACCGGAATGCCGTTTTTGCCGTATTCCTCGATGTAGCGGCAGAAATAATCCGCGTAGGTTTTCAGGTAGCGCGGATCCTGGATGAAGTAGTCCTCCCCGGCGAGCCAGTCCGGAAATCTGTCATGGCGGCGCGCTTTGGGGTCGGAATTCCGGTGAAGCAGATAGTCCAGGCGGCGGTCCATCTTGTTGTAGCGGCTGCTCAGGACGGGATAGTCCTGGTTGATCTTCATCCAGGCGGGCGGGGACCACGGCGAACACCAGAACCAGAGGTCCGGGTTATGCTTCTGTGCGGCGTGCATGTACGGGATGATCGTGGAAAGGTCGCGCGTCATATCGAAATACCGGAGCTCGAAATCGCCCGCCACCATGCTGGCGCTGTACCAGTCGCGCGCATAGTCGTTCGCACCGAGAGAGAACCGCCCGTGCGTATACTTCAGGTCGCCGTCGGGCGAGAAGATGCGTTTCAGCAATTCGTTCTGCTTCTCTTCCGGCAGGACCTGCAGCGCATCCCAGCCGAGTTCATTGAAGCATGTGCCCCAGCCCTTGAATGACATGATAGCTTCATCGCCCTTCACGGTAACGAGCGGCCGGCCCTCGGCATTTTCCGAGGCGGAAATGGTGCTTTCCTTCCAGTAATCGCCGTCCTTGCTGGTGTAACGGGTGAACGTCTGAGCCGAAATCGAGGCGGCAATCAGCAGGAATGCAGCGATGCCGAGATATTTCAGAATATGTGTCATGGCGGGGGATTCCTTTCCGGGTTTCGAACTTGTTGTGAGATGATTATTGATTCAATGTAGCATATCTTTTCCGGTTTTTCAAGGCGGAGGATATGCCTTTCCCGTGTTTTGAGCGTGATTGTCAGAATCTGAATTCGGCGCGGGGAAACGGCGATTCGAAGCGAAGGAGTTCCCCTGTGAACGGATGGCGGAACTCCAGCACGGCGGCATGGAGCGCCTGGCGGTCGAATCTCAGTTTCGCGAATTCGTCTGCGCTCAGGTCTTGAGTTTTGATCTTCAGAAAAAGGCGTTCGTCCGGCCCGTAGAGTTTGTCCCCGGCAAGCGGGAATCCGAGCGAAAAAAGCGTGGCGCGCACCTGATGCTGCCGGCCTGTTCCGAGGATGGCGCGGACCAGCGTCAAGTCCGGCGGCACATGCGATTCTTCGATGAGGTCGGTCACGGCTGTTTCGGCGGTCGGGTTGAGGCGCGCGGCGTCGGCTTCCCGCGAATCCGCGAATACAAACCGTTTTTTCTTGCGGACCGCGCTGGCCCGGTCGTGAACGAGATATCCCGCCGCATGGACGCGTCCGCGGAAATCCCCGGTCACGAGCGCGAGGTATTCCTTGTGGACGGGCGTATTGCCGTTGTCCATGGCGGCGGCCGCCCGGCGTGTGCGCGCGGCGATGACCAGTCCGGAGGTCTCGCGGTCAAGCCGATGTACGAAACGGATCTCGCCGTACCGGCTTCCGGCGAGATGCCAGAGCGTGTGACGGAAGAACGGTCCGGTCGGGTGCATGCACAGGTTCCCGGGCTTGTCGAGGACCAGAAAGTCGCCGTCCTCGTAGACCGTCCGGTAGTGCAGCTCGGCGTCCGGTTCGGGAGTCTCCGGCGGATAATACCCCACGCGGTCATGACGTTTTACGTTCATATCGGGAAGCGCGGGGAGGCCGTTCACGGTCACAAGCCCTTCTTCGATCGCCCGGCCCCAGCCCGCACGGTCGAACCGGCTGAAATGCGCGGCGAGGTAATCGGGCAAAGCGGCACCGTCCTCCGCCTCGGGGACATGGCTGTAGAGCTGACGGCGTGCGAGCTTGTCTGCGAAACTTCTGCCCATGTCTGCCCCCGTGCTTGTTCAGCTCAGGACTGAAGCGCCTGCTTCTTCTGTTCGAGCTCGTCCCAGCGTGCGTACAGGCCGTCGATCTTCGCGCGGAGCGTGTTCAGTTCATTCTGAAGCGCGGCGGATTCCGAGCCGTGGTTCGCGAAGAAATCCGGCTCGGAGAAAACAGCCTCGATCTCGGAAACGCGCGCCTCAAGGCGTTCGATCTCCGGTTCCAGCTCCGCGAGTTCGCGCTCCTCCTTGTAGGAAAGCTTTTTCGGCGGAGATTTCGGCTTCGGCGGCGGGATGTCCTTTTTCAGGGCGGGTGCGGGCGCGGCCTGCTTGACCGAGGCGCGGTGTTCGAGGTAGTAATCGTAGTCGCCCGGCCCGGCGAAGAGATGCCCGTCCGGCTCGAAGGCGATGATGTGCGTGCAGACGCGGTTCAGGAAATAGCGGTCGTGGCTCACGACGGCGAGGCAGCCGGAATACCCGACGAGGGCTTCCTCCAGCACGCGCATCGACGGCAGATCCAGATCGTTGGTCGGTTCGTCGAGGATCAGGAAACTGCCGCCGGATTTCAGGATCTTCGCGAGCGAAATGCGGGCGCGTTCGCCGCCGGACAGACGGTCGATGCGGGTGTTCACGCGGTCGTCCTCGAAGAGGAACCGCCGGAGATAGCCGCGGATGGAAACGCGTTCGTCGCCGAGGTTGATGAACTCGTGTCCTTCGCCGATCTCCTCCAGCACGGTGTGATTCGGGTTCAGCTCCAGGTGAGCCTGCCCGATGTAATTGAAGATCACGGTTGGCGCGACCTCGATCTTCCCGCTGTCGGGCGTGAGCTGCTGCGTGATGAGCTTCAGCAGCGTAGTCTTACCCGCGCCGTTCGGCCCCACGATGCCGACGCGCTGTCCCGCCTCGAACTCGAACGAGAAATCGCGGATGAGCGGTTTTCCGCCCATGGCGTGGCTCACGTTTTCGATCTGCACGACCTGGTTGCCAAGGCGGCCCGCCTTCGGGATGATAAGCTCCATGCTGCCAATCCGGTCGGGCGCGGATTGTGCGGCGGTCTCCTCATAGCGTTTGATGCGGCCGAGGTTGCGGCGGAGGCGCGCCTTCGGGGAACGCCTCACCCATTCGATCTCGCGCCGCAGGAAGCTCTGGCGCTTGTATTCCGCCTGGTCCTCGCGGTATTCGCGCGCGGCCTTTGCGGCGAGGAAATCGGCATAGGACCCCTCGCAGGAATAGAACTTGCCGTGGTCCAGCTCCACGATGCGCGTGGCGATACGGTCCAGGAAACACCGGTCGTGCGTGACGAAGAGGCAGGTGCCGCGATAGTCCGCGAGGAACTCCTCGATCCATGTGATCGCGCCGATATCGAGGTGGTTGGTCGGCTCGTCGAGCAGGAGCAGGTCGGGATCGGCGGCGATGGCGCGCGCGAGCATGACCTTGCGGAGTTCGCCGCCGGACAGCGCGCCGCAGAGGGAATCGAGCGGCGGCAGGTTCAGTTTCTGCGCGACGACCTCGATCTTGTGCGCGGGATCCCATGCGTCGTGAAGCGTGAGGATGCGTTCGAGCTTCTCCTGTTCGGCGGAACCCGGCCGCATGGCGTCGAGCTGCCGGTGAATGTCGTTGAAGTACGCCAGTCCCTCGGCGACGGCGTCGCGGACGGAGACGTCGTGGTA
Source organism: uncultured bacterium (assembly GCA_902778895.1). GTDB lineage: Bacteria > Verrucomicrobiota > Lentisphaeria > Victivallales > UBA1829 > UBA1732. Next base: position 15,729 of record CACYZF010000009.1, on the reverse strand, counting down.
GCGTGTGCAGTCCTGTTCCATGCAGGCGATGCGGAGGCCGCGCGCACAGGTGATCTCGCCGGTCACGGGCTGTTCCGTGCCCGCCACGATGCGCATGAACGTGGATTTGCCGCTGCCATTTCTGCCGACGAGCGCGACGCGTTCGCCCGCGTGGATGGATATCTTCGCGTCGTCAAGCAGGACCTGCGTCCCGATCGCGAGGCTGATCCCCTCGCCTGTCCAGAGTACGGTGCCGGCCATGTTCCGCTCAGTTCTCGAAATCCGCCTCGATCGCGTCCCACTCGTCCTCGATGTCCTCGATGCGCTGTTCGAAGGCCTCGAGTTCGGGGCCTTCCGGCAGGTCCGCCTGATTGTTCAGCAGCGCGAGCGTATCAATGATGGCGTGATGGAAATGCTTCACGCGCATGACGAAACGTTTGATCCGGTCCTCGTCCGTGCCGGAGAGGATGGCCTTCGTCATGGCGATGCGGGCATTGTCGAGCTCGATCAGGCGGGAGCGGACGGGGGCTTTCGCCTCGTCCTCGCCGGGGTGGTAGATCTCGTTGCAGGCTTCCCAGTTCTCATCGAGGAAGTTCAGAAACGCCACTTCCTGCGTGTCGTCGGCGAAATCGTGTTCGATAAGGCCGAGGATGGACGCGCGGTAGGAATTGAAGTCCACGCCGTTCGCGATGGCGTCGAGCGTGAACGCGTAAAGTTCGATGTAGCCGATGGGCGCGTTCACGTCGGACAGGATCGCGTCCAGCGAGTCGAGGTGCCCGGACGAGGCGGAGAAATCGCTTGCGGAGAGTCCGGGGACCGGATCGCCGTCCTGCGGCACGCCGTCGCGGTGTTCCCCGTGCATGGGGTCATGTTTCCCGCCGTGATGATGTCCGCAGGAACAGGAACCGCCGTGCTCATGGTCGTGTTCATGCCCGTGCTCGTGTTCATCGTGCGTGGAATGGGCGTCCGCACCCGGTTCGTTGGTCTCGTCGATGGGCACGATCATGGTCTCGCCGTCCTGATTGCTGAGCGTGACTTCGATCATGTTCCGGTGGAATTCATCGAACGACACGCGCGGGTGCATGAGGAGGTCGTTTCCGGCACAGTACGCGCAGAAGAATCCGGCGGAGAGCTGTTCGGTGATCGTGATGTAGTTGTAGCTGCGGTGCCAGACTTCGATCAGCGCCGCCTCGAACTGTTCGATCCACTCGATCTTGTCGGCGCTGGACGCATCGAGCTCGGCGGGCCGGTATTCGAGGGAGAATTTGCCGTTCTCGGCGTCCTCGACCGTAACGATGAGGTAGTCGCCGAACCGGAAATTGGTCTGCATGTAGAAATCGCTCAGGTCGAACGCCGGAACGTCGAGCATGGCGTTCCGGATGTTCTTCGCGGAACGCATCCGCAGGTAGTTGTCGTGGGATTCCGCCGCGAAGGCGTCGATCATGCCGCCGTGTCCGAGCAGGATGTAGTAAGGCGCAAGCTTGGCGAAATCGCAGCGGATCACGGTGAGTTCGGCGGGATCTTTCGCGCCGGGCGCGTACAGCTCGAAATCGTCGTTGGAGAGTTCGCACGGGTTGAACGCCTCGAAGCGGTCGCCCGGCAGAAGGATGCCGTTCGCCAGTTCGAAATCGGACGGGACGATCTTGATACGCGCGCCGTTGAAGAATTTCGTGCGGAGGGCGCATTTCCCGTCCTGCTCGAAAACGCGATGGTCGTCCTTCAGCATGGTGCGGACGCGTTCGAGCAGGTCTTTCTCCTGCCCCGCGTCGCACGGAATGCCGTCGGCGATGGCCTGCGCGGCTTCGTCGAGCTCGAAACATCCGCGCGGTTTTCCTTCCGCGTAATCGGTCAGCGCCTTGTCGAACTTTTCATGCTGGACGTTGTTCAGATAAAGCATAGTCGTGTCCCCCTGAAAATGAATTGCGGCCCGGTCAGAATGCGAACTTGGGCATCTTGGAGAGTTTGTTGAAGAGGAAATCGTTGATGGCGGCCTTCAGCTCTTCCTGTTCCCAGGTCTTGACCGTTTCGATATCCACTGCGTCCTTCAGCTCGAAATCGCCGCTCCTGAGGCGGTTCAGACGGTAGAGCGCCGCACCGCATCCGAGCACGTCGCCGACATCTGCGCAGAGCGTGCGGATGTACGTTCCCTTGGAGCACGCGACCTCGAAATCGACGTACGGGAGATCGAACTTTTTGAACGTGATGGAGTGGATCGTGATGGGCTTCGGCTCGCGCTGGACTTCGACGCCCTTGCGCGCGAGGTCGTACAGGCGTTCGCCGTTGTGCTTCACGGCAGACACCATCGGAGGCGTCTGCATGATGTCGCCCTGGAATTTCAGGAAAGCCTCGCGGACCTGTTCGACCGTGAGGTGCGAGGTGTCGGTCGTGCTGAGGACGGTGCCGTCCATATCCTGTGAATCGGTACGCGTGCCGAGAAGCGCGGTCCCCTCGTAGACCTTGTCCTCGCCGGAGAATTTCTGGCTGAACTTCGTGAACTTGCCGAACACAACGACGAGCAGTCCGGTAGCGGCGGGATCGAGCGTGCCGCAATGGCCCACCTTCACGGCGTTGAAACGCGCGCGGAAGAACCCGACGACGTCGTGGCTGGTCCATCCTTTCGGCTTGTTGACGAGGAGGATGCCGTTCTGGGTAAAAGGCGGAAGCCTGTGGCGTTTGGGGTCATATTTCATGGTTCATCTCTTTTCTGACATAGCGGAGCAGCACCTCGGAAGCCTCCGCCTGGGTTTTCGCGAATATCGAGCATCCGGCGGCCATTTCGTGTCCACCGCCCTTCAGGGCGCGCGCGATGCGTCCGACGGATATCTCCGCGTCCTTCGAGCGCATGGAGACGCGGAAGATGCCGGGGTTGGAGGTCGGCTTGATGAGCGCGGCGACGACCACGCCCTGAATCCCTCGCACAAGTTCGATGAGCTGTTCGGTGTTCCTCAGGTTCACGTCGTATTTGTCGAGCAGTTCGCGCGGGACGGAAATCCAGGCGAACTTCCCGTCATACGCGGTCTGGATGCCGGAGAAAAGTTCGCTTTCGAACCGGACCATGTTCAGCGGCTTCGAAAGGTACACTTCGTTGATGATCCGGTCATGGTCGGCGCCGAGTTCCAGGAGGGCGGCGGCCGCCCGGTGCGATTTCGCGCTGGTGTTCGTGAACTTGAAGCAGCCGGTGTCGGTCACGACTCCGAGCATCAGGAACGTGGCGGAAAGCGGGGATATCTTCCAGCCCTGCGAAACCGCGAAATAATAGATCAGCTCCGCCGTGGAGCTGGCTTCCGGATCCAGGCAGGTCAGCGTGCCGAACATCTCGTCGTCCGGGTGATGGTCGAACGTGACGACCGGGATCGTGATGGACGCGAACTCCGCCGGGCCGAGCTGCATGCGCTTCACGGTGGACGCGTCCGCGTTCAGCACCAGCGAGAACTTCGTATTGATCTCCTCCGCCGTGAACTCGACGGGAGGGAACGGCAGGAACGGACGGTAGCAGTCCGGCATCTGCGCCGCAAGAAAAAACTCTGCGCGGAACCCGTTGTCCCGCAGCAGAGTGCAAAGCCCGCACGCGGAGCCGACCGCATCGCCGTCCGGCCACTCGTGGGTGACCACGAGGATCGGAGCGGGATTGTCGCGGACGGCTTCCAGCGCGGCCGCCATGCCGGCGAAATCAGTCTCCGGCATTTTCGTCCTCCATGTGCCGCAGCAGGTCGAGGACGCGGTCCCCGTCCGCGACGGAATGGTCGAGAACGAAGTGCAGGACCGGCGTATATTTGAGGATAACCTCCTTCGACATGAGCGACTGGATCTCGGCTTTGCGTTCGATCAGACGGCGGACGATGCGCGCTTCCTCCTCCTCGTTCTTCGCCCCGAGGATGCTGACGTACACGGAGGCGGTTTTGAGGTTGGAAGCACAGTCCACGCGGGTGATGGATATGATCTTGCCCTGTTCCTCGTTGTATCCGAGCGTCTCCAGCAGGTCGGCGAGCACGCGTTTGAGCAGCTCGTTGACGCGGACGAGACGGTCGACCGAGGCGACCGGGTGTTTTCTGTTGTTTCGAGGCATGATGCGCCTCCTGAGCTTACAGTGTTTGTTTCTTCAGTTCGATCTCGTAGAGCTGGATCGTGTCGCCCTCGTCGAAATCGGCGAAGTTGTCCAGACGGATGCCGCACTCCATGCCGGCGCGGACCTCACGGACGTCGTCCTTGAGGTGGCGGAGGGAGCGGACTTCACCGTTGAACAGGAGTTCCTTGCCACGGTAGACCCTGGCCTTGGAACCGACCTTCGCGGTGCCCTTCTCCACGATACAGCCGCAGATATCGGAGCCGTTGGAGAGGTGGAATATCTTGAGGATGCGGACGGTGGCGAGCTCCTTTTCGCGCTTTTCGGGTTCCAGGCGGCCCGCCATGGCGTCCTCGATATCCTCCAGCAGCTCGTAGATGATGCTGTACAGGCGGATTTCGACACGTTCCTTCTTGGCGAGGTCGTTCACGCCGGGGTTGACGCGCACGTGGAAGCCGAGGATGATGGCGTTGGCGCTGCTGGCGAGCATCACGTCGTTTTCGGTGATGGCGCCGACGTCCGAATGGATGACCTCGATGCTGATCTTCGGATTCGATTTCTTCTTCAGGGACTCCACGATCGCTTCGGTCGAGCCGCGGACGTCGGCCTTCACGACGACCTTCAGATCGTTGCGCTTGCCTTCCTCCATCTGGGAGAAAAGAGCTTCGAGACCGGCGGCGACGGGCTTCGCGGAGAGGGTTTCCACGCGGTTCTGCGCCTCGCGGGCTTCGCCGAGGGACTTCGCGACGTTGAGCGATTCGCAGACAGCCAGCTTGGTGCCCGCGGGCGGGACGCCGGAGAGACCAACGACCTTGACCGGGGTGCTGGGGCCGGCGAGCGGGACGCGGTGTCCGCGGCTGTCGATCAGGGATTTGACCTTGCCGTAGTACTGGCCGCAGATGATGGCGTCGCCGACGCGGAGCGTGCCGTTCTTCACGACGACGTTCGCGGTCGCACCGAGGCCCTGTTCCAGCTCGGATTCGAGCACGAACGCCTGCGCCGGGTTCTTCGGGTTCGCCTTCAGCTCCAGCATTTCGGCTTCGAGCAGGATGCGTTCCAGGAGGTCGTCGATGCCTGCGCCGGAACGGGCGGAAACCTTGATCGCGGCGGTCTGTCCGCCCCAGTCCTCGGGCATCAGGTCGTGTTCCTGCATGTTGCGGAGCACGCGGTCGAAATTCGCCTCGGGGAGGTCCATTTTGTTGACGGCCACGATGATCGGCACTTTGGCGGCCTTGGCGTGGTTCAGCGCCTCGATCGTCTGCGGCATGAAGCCGTCGTCGGCGGCCACGACCAGCACCACGATGTCGGTCACGTTCGCGCCGCGGGCGCGCATCTGCGTGAACGCCTCGTGGCCGGGGGTGTCGACGAACGTGATGTTCTTGCCGTCGAGGTTGACGACGGACGCGCCGATGCTCTGCGTGATGCCGCCTGCTTCGGACGCGGTCACATGGGTCTTGCGGATGCAGTCCTGCAGCGAGGTCTTGCCGTGGTCGACGTGGCCCATGAACGTCACGATCGGGGGCCGTTCCTTGAGCTCGGATTCGGCGCTGACGTACACGCGGTCTTCCGGCGCGACGGTCTCTTCGACCTCGTTCTTGAGCATGTGGAGGTCCTTGTCGCGATGGTCCACGATGAGCTTGCAGCCGAACTTGTCGGCGAGCTTCTGGGCGACATCGGATTCCACGGTCTGGTTGATGTTCGCCAACACGTTCATCATCATGAGGCTCATGATGACTTCGTTCGGCTTGCGCCCGATGGCGTCGGCAAGCGCCTTCACCACGATCGGGGTCTTGATATGCACCTCGCGGCCGGGAACGTTGTTCGCGGCCTGCGGTTCGCTGCCCGGACGGTTGTCGCGGTTGTCGCGATTCCGGTTGTCCCGGTTGTCGCGATTCCGATTGTCGCGGTTGTCGCGGCCTCTGTTGTCGCGGTTGCGGTTGTCACGGTTGTCGCGATTGCGGTTGTCACGGTTGTCACGGTTGTCATGGCCGGCGGGGCCGCGCGTCTCATGACGGAAGTTCTTGCCTCCGCCGGGATGGTTGAAGCGTTCGCGATGCCCCTGCATGGCATCATCGTCTCCATCGTCGAGATCGGACGTGAACTTCGCGGCGTTTCCGCCGAGGACATGCTGGGGTTTCGGCTGAATCTGGGGCTGCGGCTTCGGCTGGACCGGAGCCTGCGCCTGAGGTTTGGGCTGTGCCTGAGGCTGGGGCTTCGGCTGGACAGGTGCCTGCGCCTGCGGCTTCGGCTGCTGAACCTGAGGTTTCGGCTGGACCGGTGCCTGCGCCTTGGGCTGTTCCTTCGGCGTTTCCTTCTTCGGCTCTTCGGCTTTCTTCGGAGCGGCGGGCTTCACGGCCTTTTCCGCCTGCACGGGCTTACTTTCGGACGCGGGTTTTCCGGCCGGTTTGAGCTTGAATTTCGCGACGAGGCGGTCCATCGCCTCCGGGGGGAGGTTGGAGGACGCGGTCTTGCCGGGGAATCCGAATTCGTCGAGCGCGGCGATCACGTCTTTGTTCTGAAGGCCGTACTGCGTGGCCCAGTCTCTGATTCTGATATTTTTGCTTGCCATGATGGGTACTCCTCAAATCACGCGGTTCCGCCGTTATTCCGGCTGTCCTTCCGTGGCGGCGTCCGCGGGCTTCTCCGCGTCTTCGGCGGGGGCGGCCTTCTTCGCGGCGACGGCCGCGGCGATGCCCGCGCGGTCCTCGTCCGTGAGTTCGGCGATGGACGCGAGGTCCTCGGCGGAAGCGTTGCCAAGCCCGTCGACAGTCAGGTAGCCGTGTTCGACGAGCGCGGCCGCGGCCTCGTTCGAGACACCGGCCAGCGATGCCAGTTCGGCGGCAGCTTCCTGTTTCTTGCGGGCGAATTCCTCTTCCTCGCTTTCCTCGATGACGATGTTGATGTTCCACTGGACGAGGCGCTGCGTGAGGCGGATGTTCTGCGCTTTGCGGCCGAATGCGAGGCGCGAATTCTCGTGGTCGACGTGGAGCGTGATGGTCTTCGTTTCGGGATTCAGCTCGATGTCGAGGAGTTTCGCGGGGTGCATGGCGTTCGCGATGAACGTCTTCAGGTCGCTGCTGTACGGGATCACGTCGATGCGCTCGCTGCCGAGCTCGTTCGTGATGTTGCGGACACGGAGGCCGCGCATACCGACGCAGGCGCCGACCGGGTCGACGCGCGGATCGTTGGACTTCACGGCGACCTTCGTACGGGATCCCGGAGCACGCGCGATGCCGACGATCTCGACCACGCCGTCGTGGATCTCGGAAACTTCGCGTTCGAAGAGACGGCGGACGAAATTGTTGGACGTACGGGTGAGGATGAGGCTCGGGCCGGAACCTTCCATGTCGACCTTCACGAGCAGGGCGCTGATGCGGTCGCCCGCGGAGAACTGTTCGCCGGGGATGCGGTCGCGTCCGGCAATGATGCCCTGGGATTTCTTGATGTCGACCACGATGCCGGCGGCGTCTGCGTGATGCACCGTGCCAGTCACGATCTCGCCGACCTTGTCCTTGAACTCGTCATGGATGAGGTCCTTTTCCGCCTTGCGGAGCAGCTGCCAGATGGTCTGGCGCGCGGTCTGCGCGGCGATGCGGCCGAAGTCGGTCGACTTCACTTCCCATTCCACGATGTCGCCGGCCTTCGCGCTCGGGATGCGGCGCACGGCCTCGGCCAGGAGGATTTCGTCGTCGGAGGGGAATTCCTCGACGACCTTCAGACGCGCCCAGGCTTTCAGTTCGCCGGTGCGGAGATTGACTTCCACGTTCAGATCGGTTGCGGGATGGGCGCTTTTCTTGTATGCGGAAAGGATCGCCTGTTCCAGTGCCTTGACCACCTGCTCTTTGCTGATGCCGCGTTCCTGCTCGATGTATTCGAGCATTGCGAGTAATTCGTTGTTCATTGTGTGCCTCCAGGTGCCGGGTTCGTTGTTGTTATCGTGATGCCGGGGGCGGCTTCCGCCGTCCGCGGTGTTCCTGTTCGTTCCGCGCCGTGCGCCGCGCCGCTCTCCCGCCTACAAATGCAAAAGAACCCCACAGGCCCCTGACCGTCCGATTGCGCGAACCGCATTGGCCGCGGTTCCGCAGTCATCCGCTTCAAAGGGTCTGGCGGCTTCCTGCATGACCGGATGCGTTTTGAGGCGCGTCCGTCGTCTTTGTACCGGGATTTGCGAAAGCAGATCACAGCATTAATACAATACAGCGAAAATAAGATAGTTCAAGTTATTTCTTAATAAAAAGCGGGAAAAACTTCCGTTTTCCGCGGAAAAATCGAAAAAACGGACGCTTTTTCCGCTTTTCTTCTTGAAATATGCGCAACGGCATGCTATATTAATTCTTCCAAAAATAACTGTATACACATTTTTTCTGAAAAACATATCGAAAACCGAAAGGTGACACCATGCCCAAAACGTACGTCCGCAAGTCCGCTGTGAAGACCCAGCGCAACAGCGAAAAAGCGCGCATCAAAAACAAATCCCACAGAAACGCTCTCGCCACGCTCGAAAAGACCTTCCGCGCGGCCGCCGCTTCCGATGACAAGGCCGCCGTCGCCGAGCTCTACCGCAAGGAATGCTCCGCCCTCGACAAGGCCGTCAAGGTCGGCGTGATCCACGAGAACAAGGCCAACCGCAAGAAATCCCGTCTTGCCGCGCTGGTCGCTGCGAAGGCCGAGTAAGCAGACCTTTTTACGGTCGAATTCTCCGATCTCCCATCGACATCGTTCCGAGCGTTTCCGTCCGGGTGAACAGATTTTTTTTCTGTTCCGTACGGTGTTTCGGGGACAGTCGGCAACCGTTCCGTTTTTTTCCGGAGCTTGATTTTTCAAGAATCAGGCTCCTTTTTTGTGCCCGTAAATCCCCCCCGTTTCCGTAGCCGAACACTATATCAGCACCCCTTGGGGTGTGCTCTCGCGCAGCAGAGCACTTCCGAAGTGCAGGCTCCGCCTGCCCGTCCGCCGGAGGGCTTTTTTTTTCCGCGGTCAGTCGATTTTCTGATCCGACCATCTTTTCATGTCCCGGAAAATCAGGAGCAGTTTGGATTCCGGCGAAAAGCACAGGTAGGTAATGGAAAATTCCGGATCGTCCCAGGTGACGAAATACCGGCAGTCCGCGCCCGGCGGCGTTCCCGCGAGTTCCCGATAGACCTTGTCGATCTCCGCCTTGGAATCGTACACCTGGTTCCACCTTTTGTCGGTTTCCAGTTCGGGCGAGTCAAAAGGGACGAACTTAAAGTTCAGCGCGCCCATGTGCTCGATGTTGGAAACGAGGTCTGCATCCGTCCGCACGAGCACATACGCCGTGCTGGTCCGGAAGAGATTATCGTCGATGGGACCGAGTTTATGCACGATCAGTTCATATTGATTCCCCGTCACATATTTGACGAAATCGGGTACAGACCCGCGGCGCTCGGGAATCAATGCAAAGAAAACAAATAGGGCCACAGCAAACAAGCTGACCGCGATGAACGGGATACTGAGGGCAAAGAAAAGTTTGTCGAAGCCGTTGTTCACCACAACCTGTTTCGGCGCGGCAGGCGATGTCTGAGCGGCGGACGAACTCTGCGAGCCCGGCTCGCCTGCACCAGGAGATTCGCGGCGAAAACCGCCGTGGTGATCCACAAAACGCGGTTCATGCGGATGCAGAAAGGATAGACCAGGACGAACAGGAAGAAAAGAGGAACGCACAGAACATAAAACAACATGAAAAGTGCTGCCAGGGGACCGAGCCGAAGCAACACACTGATGTCGCACAAAGGCAGCAGAAGGGTCTGCACGGTCAGCAGGATGCAGAACGGCGCCAGCCGACGACGTGTTTCCGGGTCCCCGCATCCGGCAAACATCCCCCAGCAAGCGATGACGGCGATGCCTCCGACCGCGGTGGCAACCAGGTGCGGCCACGATTGGTGATAGAGAGAATGGGGATTCATATAATCGAACGTCACGACGGTCGCGAGGACCAGCCCGAAGGCGCAAATCGCATTGATTGCTCTGGTATGGTTCATGGTCTTTCACCTCGGATGTTTTTTCTCCGGAGCAGTTGAAGAACGGCAGAAACGGGATGAACGCGTTTTCGTGATAGTTCAGCATTTTCCTTATAAAACGCGAGACTTCATTCCCCCTCGGGATCCGGGAAATGCCGTTTCATGAACCTTTCGGCGGCGCTTTCTCCGTTTTCGACGGCTTTCCGGAACCATTTGTCCGCTTCCTTCATGTCCTTATCCTCCACAAATAACAGGATCGCGAGCTCGAGCTGCGCACTGGCGAAATCCTGTTCCGCCGCCTTGCGAAGCCAGATGCGGGACAGCGTCCGGTCCTGTTTCACGCCGTTTCCGTCTCCGTAGCATTCCGAAAGCAGTGTCTGCGCCTCGGGATCGCCATTTTCCGCCGCCTTGCGCAGGCCGTCGATCGCCTTGGCGAACCATTTATCCGCTTCCGCTTTCCCCTCTGCCCCGCCATAGTGTTTCAGGCAGACAACGCCGAGGGCGCACTGCGCTTTCGGATCGCCCTGTTCGGCGGCCTTGCGGAGCCACTCGATCGATTCCGTGTCGGGCGTTTTCTGATCGACCGGCCTTAAAGCGGAAACAAGTCGTTTGACCGTGGCGCCGATTTCCGCCGTCCGGGGCTGAGCGGACGCGTCTTCTTTTTCCCCGGCTTCCTTCTCCGGGAAAAGCTCGGCGAGGAGCTTTTTCGCGGACGGATTGTCCCGTTTCGCTGCTTTGCGGAGCCAGCGTTCCGCCGAATCCCCGTCTCCGGCTTTCAAAGCAAGCCGCGCCAATGCGACCTGCGCCCGGTCGTTTTCCTGTTCGGCGGCCTGAAGCCAGGCGACCGCCATGGTGTCGTCCTGCCGGACGCCCCGCCCCTCCTCACAACAGACGCCCAGCCAATATTGCGCCTCATGATCGCCGTTCTTCGCGCGTTCCGGCAGCCCCTTGGACGAATACTTCACGCTGCCGGCCACAGCCTTCTTGAAATACTCCTTCGCCTTGGCGGGATCTTCCGTCACGCCGAGCCCGTGCGCGTAGCAGATGCCCAGCGCGCATTGGGCATACGGGAGATCCTGTTCGGCGGCCTTGAGGAACCATTTCACGGCCTCCTTCATATCCTGTTCGACGCCGTAGCCTTCCATGTAGCAGACGCCGAGCCCGTACGCATTGTAGTCATCGGTATGACCGGCGCCCTTGCGGAACCATTTCGCGGCTTCCGCCCGGTCCTGTTCGACGCCCAGACCGTCCCGGTAACAGACGCCCAGCATGTACAGCGCCTCCGAGTCGGGAATAAACTGTTCGGCGGCCTTGCGGAACCATTTCACGGCCTCCGCACGGTCCTGCGTGACGCCGTATCCCTCGAAACAACAAATGCCGTACATCCGCTGTGCAAAAGTCTTCCCCTGTTCGGCACCTTTACGGAACCATCGCGCGGCCTCTTTCATGTTCATCTTCTGTTCTTCTTCGAAATAGAGCCGGCCAAGAAGGGTCGGCGCCATGGTGTTTCCCTGCGCGGCGGCCGCACGGTACCACTTGATCGCCTCGTCAATCCTGTCTTCCGTCATGCACGTGTAGGCGTAAAGCGCCTGCGCTTTGTCATGCCCCAATTCGGCGGCCTGACGCAAACACTCCACGGCCTTTTCCGATTCGTCATTCGATTCGTATTCCTCGTACTGAAGATACAGCTCCTCAGCATTTTTCCGGTCCGCATTTTCCGATGCTTCGGTCTTTGTTTCCTCCGCCTGCTTGTCCGTCTTGGCCGGGAGCCCGCCGCCGTAGACGGCGGTCCCGGCCAGGAAGACCGCGACAACCGCGAGAAAGATATTTCGTTTCATTTTCGTGTTCGACATCATTTCAGCTCTTTCATGATGTTTCTGATGGAGGGTTTGAAGTATCACAACTTTATTATACCACATTTTTCGAGAAAAAACAAGGTGATTTTTGAGAAAAAACAAGGTAAATATGGATGAAAACAGGAAAAAACTCGTCGCTCGCCAAAAGATAACCTCAGCAACTTTTCTGCAACTAGTTTCATTTTTATTTCATTTGGTTGTTCCGCCATTCGCGTCTCGCGGTCAGATAAACATATCGAACTTGCATCAGCAAGTTCACCGAGGCGCACAATCGTGTCCGAGCGCAGCCGGACACAGCTTCAACACCGCTTGCGGTGCCCCCAGCGAAGCAGTCTTAGCCGAAACTTTATTGCAATTAGTTTCATCTATTATGTCAGGAGGGTGTCCCTTCGGGGGTCGCTTCGCTCCTCGGTGAACTCGTCTTCACGAGTTCGACAGGGTTTCTTTACCGCGGAACGTGCACAACAAAGTCTTTTGCAAATAGTTTCAATCCAGTTTCAGCCAATCGTTCTGCCATCGTGGCTCGCGTTCACATAATCAGTCGAACTTGCACAGGCAAGTTCACCGAGGCTCGCGAATGCGAGCCCCCGGCGAAGGCTGCCGCAATCTTTATTCCCCCCCCGCCATTCGCGCCTCAGCGGTAAAAGAAACGTTGTCGAGCGTAAGCGAGCTCACCGAGGCGGCGCAGCCGCCCCCAGCGAAGCGTGACGCATCGCGTCCTTCTCCTTTCCCCTACCCCCCCTGAAAAAGATTAAAAAAAGCAGAAAAACTATTTGTTTTTTCTTGAATCGCATGTAAATTATGTTTTGGAATCGCTTTCCTGACCTTCGGGAATCCGGTTCTAAGCTCATTACATCGGTTATTTCATCAAAAGAGCGCAAAAACCGACCAAGTTTCTAAAGATTCTTTTGATTCCAAGTACGAAATACCAGCAGGAGCATTGTGTCTCCGTTTCTGCTGGGCGTTTCTCTGTCGTCTTGGAGTCAGGTTCTTGGTCGGACCTTTGCGCTCGCGTATGGGGAAGCGTCCGGCTTTTTTTGTGCTCAAACGTCAAGACAATTGAACTTGACGTTTGCAACCTAAACCGGCCGTTTCCTCGCGCATAAGATCGCATCCCCCACACAAAGAATATAGCGAGGTAAAAGATGAGTTCAAAGAAAAACGATTTCGATCTCATGGATTTCTGGCAGAAACACAACCGGAATGTCGCTCTGGACCGTAGCGCTAAAGCCGCGGAAGAAGCCGCCCGTGCAAAAAAAGAACAGGCGAGGCAGGCGAAACTTGACCGAGAAGCCAACGACCGCCATAGGGCGGAAATGGAAGAAATGACTAGAAAAGAGAAGGAAGCCAATGACCGCCACAGAGCCGAAATGAAAGAATTGGCTAGAAAAGAGAAGGAAGCTAATGACCGCCACAGAGCTGAAATGAAAGAAATGGCAAAGGCGGAAAAAGAAGCAAAAGAGTTTACGAAGCAGCAACAATTTAAGCTGTACGATATTTCGTGCCAAGTAAAAGAACTGAGCAAACAGGACACCGTATTATCAAGAATCCGCCTGTTCTATGAAATTCAAGCGGATTTTGAAGAGATTGTTCATGATGCCATCGAAGATTTAAAATATCGAAAACTTTATACTCAGGTCGAAGCATCACTGAAGAAAGAAGAAAATGTCATTATTCAAAAATAACAGAACGAATTGTCCTTCTACCGTAAGTTCAATGAACTCAGAATAAATGCAGAGCAGTTTAATGACGGTTGTATTATATCAACTTTTGAAAAACTGCATGAAGCTGAAACGACGCTTGCTGAAATCACAAAGTTGGTAGACGAAACTCCTGAATTAACAATAGATATACAACCGCTACAAGGCAGCATTGCGTATTTTGTTGTCGGCACTGCAAAACTGAAATGGTTTTTGGAACTTTTGGACAGCAATAAGATTGCCCCAACAGAGCAAAGACGCACTTTGCTATTTTCTTATTATGGTATAAATGAACAAATCATAATGAGCGAAGAATGGGAACGTATCAGACCTGTTGAATTGTCCTCTGAAGACATCGGACCTTTTTGTGATTATGCTTTCGAATATATACACAGAGATTCATCATTTGCGAATACCGTTCTTGAAATCATGGAAAGTATAGATAATCCGGTAGCGGAGCAGACGGTTGAAAGAATCAAGGGGGAACAACAAAATAGAATAGATGAAGAACGGATCCGAAAAAAAGAAGAGAAACAATATAAAAAAACGGTTAAACAATTAGCAGCCCAAGAGAACAAAACAGATCAGAAAGATAAAAGAATAGTATTTACCTCAGATTGTGTTGCGTGTCTTGGAATCGTTCTAGTCATTGTTGGAATTGCCTGTGCAATAAAAGAGCAAATTCTTTTGGGCGGTGTTGTCATCGTCATTGGTTTGTTTGTAATACGAGCCGCATTCAATTATTATTTGAGTAAACAAAAACAAAAAAACAACAAACAATAAGCATGGAGTAACTAAGCATGAAAGATGAAACTACAATAAATGGAAACTTTCTCGTTAACAAAGAATGGAAACGGAGATATCCAGAGGATAGTGGGTATTTGTCCGCAACAGTGGAAAACATCGAAAAAGTGGAGGATGCTGTTCAGAACGACCACATTTATGGGAGAAATGGTGATGAACTGAAGCATTACTTGGAGTTGTTTCCGGCGAACAATAATTACGACACAGTAATCCATAAAATCCTGCTAATTGATTATACGAACTCAACAAATCTCAGGCTTTATAGAAAAAAGGGGACTTCCGCCTTCTCCCTGGCTGATCAAATCGTTGCACATAGTCAGGAATTAGATCAAATGATTCAGTCTGGTGCTCCTGAAGCAGTTCGGTTGATCGCCGGATTTGGAACAGTTAATCTTTTTTCTTTTGCGACTAAATATTGCTGTTACCACAATACACTATGCTATGGAAGAGACGACTATTCCATCTATGACAACATTGTCGCCGATGTGATTCCAAGTTATTTGGATATCAGGCGGTTTTACATCTCCCAGTGCAGGGTGAAAAAGGAATATTTGGAATACAAAAGAGTCATCGACACGTTAATCGCTGTTCATGGTTTGCAATCTATCCCTCAGATTCGACGAAAAATGGACCATTTCCTATGGTTCAGCAACAGAGATAAATAGACCGGCAGAAAAAACTGCGTCTTTTGCTAAATTTGAATTTGCCGCTTCGCTGGGGGCGCACATTCGTGCGCCTCGGTAAGCTCGCTACGCTCGACAGCTTGTTTTTACCGCGAGGCGCGACAGGCGAAGTATTTAATTAGTCACAGCTCTCATAGGACGTATGTGTCTTATACGTCCTATAATCAGTCTTTCTAGGAATCCGGGCAAAAAAAAGGAGCCTGATTCGCAAGAATCAAGAAAAGAAATCCGGCATCGAACTACTCTCCCACAGTCAAATATGCAGTACCATCGTCGCTGGGCCCCTTATCGATCGTGTTCGGGATGGGAACGTGAGTTACAAGCCCGCCATGGACACCGGAAAAAAAGGATTAAAGATGCTAGGTTTATGTGGGATGAGTTAATCGGAACGACAAGCAATAGTAGTAAATTGGGAAATTGCGATTTTGTATTGAAAACGCAGCTTGGTGTTTTTTTTCGTTCTAATGTCCTGGCAGACATTGGAAGGAAAAAAAGGTGGTCAAGCCTCACGACCGGTTAGTAATGCTAAGCTGAAGGCATTGCTGCCCTTACACGCGCATCCTATCAAACTTGTGGTCTTCAAGTGGTCTTCAGGGATCAAAGATCCAGGGACATCTCATCTTCAAGGGGGCTTGGCGCTTAGATGCTTTCAGCGCTTATCCTTTC